>NZ_JBFREP010000001.1:2500-971732 GCF_052114365.1 Agrobacterium sp. MCAB5 | reverse complement strand
GACAATGTCTGTCTCCACATTATCCGAACGGTGAAGGAGAGCCAACCATGACCACCTACACCGGCGGATGCCAGTGCGGCGCGATCCGCTTCCGCGCGACCGGCGATCTCAAGGACAGTTCCATCTGTCATTGCCGCATGTGCCAGAAGGCTTTTGGGGCCTATTACGCGCCGCTGGTTTCCGTGCGCGGCGTCAATTTCGAATGGACGCGGGGGGAGCCGAAACGTTTTCAGTCCTCCAGCGTCGTCAAGCGCGGCTTCTGCGCCGAATGCGGCACGCCGCTGACCTATGAGGCGCCGGATGGCATTGCGGTTGCGGCCGGTGCTTTCGACGATCCTGCCGCCTTGCCGCCCACCATTCAGTGGGGCGTGGAACGCAAGATCGATTTCGTCGACAGCATCCACACGCTACCCGCCGTCCCAACGGAAGACGATCTGACCTCGGTCGACTATCTGACCAACCTCGTTTCCTACCAGCACCCCGACCACGACACCGAGAGCTGGCCCCCGGAGAATAAACGATGAGCGAAACAGGCTTTTCCGGCGGCTGCCAGTGCGGCGCCGTGCGGTTTCATGCGGGCAAGATCGGTCGCCCCTCCATTTGCCACTGTCGCATGTGCCAGAAGCATTTCGGCAATTTCTTCGGTGCACTCGTCACCGCCGATCAGGCGCATCTGACATGGACGCGCGGCCAGCCTTCCCTATTCCGTTCATCTGCGAAAATCCATCGGGGCTTCTGCAACAAATGCGGCACGCCGCTGACCTATCATTATCCTGGCGGCGTAGAGATCGCGATTGGCGCTTTCGATCATCCGGAGCGGATCGAACCGCAGGTGCAGGTCAATATCCACAAGCGCATGCCCTGGATCGAGAAGCTGTTTTCAAAACCTGCGATCGAGCAGAGCGTCGATGAGGCTGATATCACCTCCTTCCAACACCCGGACCACGACACCAAGGTCTGGCCGCCGGAAGACGACCGCGCATGAACGGTTCAGAAAGCTTCAGCGGCGGATGCCAGTGTGGCGCCGTGCGTTACCGGATCGATGGCGGGTTACGCTATCCGCATCTGTGTCATTGCCGCATGTGCCAGAAGGCATCGGGCAACTATTTCATGCCGCTTGCAGCAAGTACCCGCGCGAAGTTTGAAATGACCCGTGGCGAGGCTTCGTGGTTTCAGTCGTCCGATCACGTGCGGCGCGGTTTTTGCGGACGGTGCGGCACGCCACTTTTCTATGACATGCCGGACGCCGATTTCATCAACATCACGCTTGGTTCGCTGGACGAGCCGGAGCTGATAAAGCCCGAGGCGCAATCAAATCTCGACAGCAAAATGCATTGGTTCGGTGACCTTGACGGTTTGCCGGTCGAGCCGGAAGCTGCGCCGGATGAAAACCGGCTACCGGTCAACAACCGGCAACACCCGGATCGTGACACGGCCGAATGGCCACCCGAAGGAAAGTAAGACATGACCGAAGAATTGCGCAGCTTTTACCCCGAGATCGAACCCTTCGAGAGCGGCATGCTCGATGTCGGCGATGGGCACACGATCTATTGGGAGCGGGTTGGTACACGCGGTGCGAAACCGGCGGTTTTCCTGCATGGCGGTCCGGGCGGCGGGGTAAACCCCACGCATCGCCGCGTTTTCGACCCGGCACTTTACGACGTCATCCTGTTCGATCAGCGCGGCTGCGGTCGCTCCACGCCGCATGCGGAACTGGAAGCCAACACCACCTGGCATCTGGTTGCCGACATTGAAAGGCTCCGTGCGCTGTGCGGCTTTGAAAAATGGCTGGTTTTCGGCGGCTCCTGGGGCTCGACGCTGGCACTCGCCTATGCCGAGACTCATCCCGAACGCGTGAGCGAACTGGTGCTGCGCGGCATCTACACGGTCACCAGGCCGGAACTGGACTGGTATTACCAGTTCGGCGTTTCTGAAATGTATCCCGATCGCTGGGAAAACTTCGTAGCGCCAATTCCTGAAGCCGAGCGCGGCGAGATGATGCAGGCCTATAATCGCTATCTCACCGGTACGGACGAAGCCAAGAAACTCGAATGCGCGCGAGCATGGAGCCAGTGGGAAGGCGCGACCATCGCCCTTGTTACCGATCCGGCGCGCGTCGAGGATTTCGGCGAGGATAAATACGCCATCGCCTTCGCACGCATCGAGAACCACTTCTTCGTCAATGGCGGCTGGCTGGAGGAAGGGCAATTGCTGCGCGATGCCGGCAAGCTTCGCAATATTCCGGGCGTCATCGTGCACGGGCGTTACGATATGCCCTGCCCGCTGAAATATGCCTGGCAGCTTGCCAAGGCCTGGCCGAAGGCGGATTTCCATATTGTCGAGGCAGCCGGGCATGCGCTGAGCGAACCCGGTATTCTTGACCAGCTGATCCGCGCAACCGATCGTTTCGGGGGTAAATAGGCAGGCCTTTCAGATGCTTGAAGCGGCCTGATGAGATAACGATTCACGCAGATTTTTGTGCGTGGATCATCCGTTTGGTCGCAAAGTCGCCTGTTTCAAGAGCAAATCGCCTTTTATTCATGCAGTTTTTCTCATGGACGCTTCACGGAAATGAATTGGCCCGCGCTAGGCCGATCCGTTATGAAGGGCCATCCCTAATAATTGGCGGTACTCCCATGGCACTCGATAAAACGCTTCCGGCCCAAGAGGGCGGCGATAGCGCACGCGGTTTTGCTTTCGCGCTCTCCGCATATCTGCTGTGGGGATTCCTTCCCATCTACATGAAGGCGGTTGCGCATATTTCGCCGATAGAGGTCATCGTGCACCGCGTCATCTGGTCGGTGCCTATCGGCGCTGCCGTCCTTATCGCTCTCGGTCGCACGGCGGAAATCCGCACTGCGCTGAAAACCCCTAAAATGCTTGCCATGGCAAGCCTCACGGCCGCGCTCATCAGCATCAACTGGGGCATCTATATCTGGGCGATCGGCGCGGGCCGCGCACTCGATGCCGCGCTTGGCTATTTTATCAATCCGCTGTTCAGCATCTTCCTCGGCGCGGTACTGCTCAAGGAAAAGCTTTATCCGGCGCAGATCGCCGCCATCGGCCTCGTGGGGCTGGCCGTTGCGATCCTCACCTGGCATGCGGGCAGCCTGCCATGGGTTTCCATTGCGCTCACCGTGTCCTGGGGTTTTTACGCCTTCTTCCGCAAGACGCTGCCAATCGGCGCCACACAGGGCTTCCTGCTTGAAGTCATGCTTCTTTCCGTTCCGGCCGTGCTGGTGCTGGCCTGGCTTGCCATTAGCGGACAGGCGCATTTCATGGCCGGCAATGCGACAGATACCTGGCTGCTTGCGGCCAGCGGCATCGTCACCGCCGTTCCGCTTATTCTTTACGGCAATGGTGCAAAGCTTCTGCGGCTGTCGACCATCGGCATCATGCAATATATCGCTCCGACGATGATCTTCCTCATCGCCATCTTCATCTTCAAGGAACCGTTCGACATGGTGCGGATGGCGGCCTTTGCAATGATCTGGGTGGCGCTGGCGATCTACACCGCATCGAGCCTGATGCGGCTGAAGCGATAACCTTCCGCGTCATGCCGCCTCTCCACATTCCCCTATCTGTAACGGGAATGTGGGTCTTCAATAATCGACCAGCAACTGCGGTGTCGCGTCATAACCGAAGCGCGGTTTGACGCCGAGAAGTCCAGCCGTCTGGGTGATGATTTCGCGGGTCATGGGTGCGGCCGTCGAGGCAGCCGTGCGTCCTCCGTTCACGCCGGTCCTGGGGGCGTCGATCATCGTCAGCACGACATATTTTGGCTTGTGCATCGGAAAACCGGCAACGAAGGCGTTGAAATTGATATCCTTGGCATAACGGCCATTGATGACCTTGTCGGCGGTTCCGGTCTTGCCGCCAACGTGAAATCCTTCCACCTGCGCACCCCTGCCCGACCCTTTGATGCCGTTCCAGTTGAAAAGGTAACGCATATCGGCGCTCGTCTTTCCGTTGATGACGGTGCGGGAAAGCACTGCCGCATCCTCTCGGGAACGCGGCAGGAAGGTCGGCGAAATAAGGCTGCCGCCATTGATTAGCGCAGCTGCTGCCACCGCCGTCTGCAAAGGCGTCGTGGCAACGCCATGGCCGAAGGAAATGGTGACGGAATTGATCTTCTTCCATGTTCTCGGCTGGGTGGGCGTGGCAACGCCAGGCATTTCCGTATCCATTCTGGAAAGAAGCCCCAGTTTCGTCAGGAACTGCTGGTGGCCTTCGACCCCGACCTTGTCGGCAACAGCCGCCGTGCCGATATTCGATGAATATTGAAACACTTCCGGGATCGACAGCGGGCGGTTCCGGCCCTTGAAATCCTTGATGGTGAAGCCGCCCATGCGGATGGGTCGCGACGCGTCAACTACCGAGTTGAGCGTTATGGCACCTGCATCCAGTCCCATGGCAAGTGTGAAGCTCTTGAAGGTGGATCCCATCTCGAAGGTCGCATTGCTCATGCGGTTGAACCAGCCCTTTTCATACTCCCTGTCGATGCTGCCATCGGCAAGGGTGCGGGAAGGCTCGTTCGGGTCGTAATCCGGCACCGACGCCATGGCCAGCACCTCGCCCGTCTCCACATCCAGTATCACTGAACCGGCAGCCTCCGCCTGATAGGCGGTTTTCGCCTTGAGCACGACCTCACGCACGATGTTCTGCACCCGCAGATCGATCGACAATCTCACCGGCTCCAGCGGTGCACCGCTGGCAAGGCCGGTCGCGCGCAAGTCGGCCAGGCCCTGCTGGTCGAGATAACGTTCCATCCCCGCAAGGCCCTGATTGTCGACATTGACGTGGCCGATGATATGCGAGGCTGCGGGGCCACCCGGATAAAAGCGCCGTTTCTCCGGCCGGAAACCGATGCCGGGGATGCCGAGGTTGAGAATATCGGCCTGCTGGCGCGGCGTCAGCTGGCGCCGCAGCCATTGAAAGCCGGTGTCCGAGCGCAATCTGCGGTGCGTCTCGCGCCAGTCGAGATTGGGGATGACGGTTGCGAGCTTCTCGACAACCTCATCCGCGTCCACGACCCGGCGCGGATCCGCATAAAGCGACACCATGTTGAGATCGGTCGCGAGCAGCGTGCCGTTGCGGTCGAGGATATCGGGACGGGAGGCGACTGCTGTAGCGCCGGTATTGATCCATGCGGTCGCAATGGGTTCGGCAAGGCCGTATTGGACCAGTCGCGCCGCAACGACGCCATAGATAACGGCAAAGACGGCGATCAATATTCCGAGCCGCTTTTTCGCGTCCACCCGGCGGCGGGCAGCGGAACCGAGGATCGCATCCCTGCCCTGAAACGGACTTCTCTGAATAATAAAATGCGTCCGGCTTTTCAGCCGCACCAAAAAAGCAATCATTCCCCAATGAGCCCCGCTATCATGGCGGCGAAAATCAAATTCCGCGCTCAGCCTACGCCTTGTAGACGCTGGCACAGGATCGGGCGCGGAGCCATGAAAACAGCGGGCGGGGCGATGCCGCAGTCAAATCTCTATTAATATACACTTAAAATTGTAACGAACCGCGTGGCAGCCCGTTAACATTTATTCGATGCCTAGAGACGGGAAATTACCGAAGGGTCGCCTTCCGGGTTCTGCTGCGCAAGCGCCCGGTCGATGATGGCGGGCACGATGTCCTTGACCTCATCGATGACCAGCGGGTTCAGAAGATGGGCGCGATGGATGAAACCCTGATCGCGCATATGCTGCACAAGTTCCAGCATCGGGTTCCAGAAGCCGTTGATATTGGCGAAGACAATCGGCTTGGCGTGACGACCGAGCTGCGCCCAGGTCATGATTTCGACGATCTCTTCCAGCGTGCCGACGCCCCCCGGCAGCGTTACGAAAGCATCCGAGCGCTCAAACATCATATGTTTGCGCTCATGCATGTCCTTGGTGACGATAAGCTCGTTCAATTGTCCGAGAGAATGGCGTGTAGCCTCCATATCGACCAGAAATTCCGGTATGATACCCGTTACTTCGCCGCCGTTGGAAAGAACGCCGCTGGCGACCGCGCCCATGATGCCCTTGGTGCCACCGCCATAGACCAGGCGAATGCCGTTTTCGGCAATGGATTTCCCAAGCGCGCGGCCTGCTTCCATGTGAGCCGGGTCACGTCCGGGCTGGGAGCCGCAATAAACGCAGATGGATCGAATCGCTGTATTTTTGTCCGTCATGATGGGAAGGAACTATGCCGGATGCGACACGTCAAGAAAATTTGGGAAATCCCTTGCAAATATGGCCTTTTACGGCCACGCCGCTTGTCTGGGGCAAGGTAAGACGCTAGCAATCTGAACTCGTGTAAAAAGCTTACAATACCCGGAGATTCCAGGATGAAAAACAATAAAGCCGGTTTGCTGGCACTGATCGTGCTGGGCATCGCGTCCCTGCTCATGATCTTTTTCGTCCTGCCGAGAATTTCCAATGACGGCAAACCCATCGGCGATGCCATCAACGAAGCGGGCAACGCAGTGAAGAACAGCGTTGAAATGGGCAGCGACAAGGCGGGCGACATCCTGTCCGACGCCGCTCAGGAGACCGCCAATATCGCCGACAAGGTCGGGCGCCTCGCGGCTTCCGCAACCCAGTCGATCAAGGATCTGACCACGCTTTTCGCCGATAGCAAGGTTCCGTCCGACGCCGACTTTGCGGCAGCACGCAAGAAGGTCGAGGCATCGCTCAAGGAACTGACCAATATCGAAATTCCCGAGACGCTCGATGAAACGACGTCGCGCCTCATCACCACGGCGCGCACTGCGGCCGAACGCACCACCGCTTTCCTGCGCGGTCTGCCGGATAGTGCAGCGGCGGCGGCAGCACAGGTCCGCCGTCTGGCGGGCGTCTTCACCGGCACCGACGATGGCGCTGCACAGCAGACCCAACCCGCCGCTCCTGCCGCCGATGCAGCGCAGTCCACATCGGGCGCACCGACCTTTGACGTGCTTCGCGTCGAGCCCGATGGTTCGGCTGTGGTCGCAGGCAAGGCACAGCCCGGCTCTAAACTGGAAATTCTCAGCAACGGCAAGGTGATCGCGCAGACGACCATCGACGGATCGGGCGATTTCGCCGCCGTTTTTGACAATCCGCTACCACCGGGCGACCATGAGCTGGTGCTGCGCTCGACCGACGCCAGCGGCAAGGCAACACAATCCGAAGAAGTCGCAACCGTCTCCGTGCCCAACGGCAAGGCGGGCGAACTCCTGGCAATGGTGTCCAAGCCCGGTGAAGCAAGCCGCGTGCTGGCAATGCCGGAGGCGGCACCTTCAGCACTCCAGCCTCCGCAAGCCGCGCAACCGGGTCAGTCGGCAACAGCTGCCGCCACCACGACGCCCGCGCCTGCCGCTGGTACCCCGGCTCCGTCCGCTGCCGCAGCTCCTCTGACTTCGACCGTTCAGGTAACCGCCGTCGAATTCGAAGGCTCGAAGATTTTCGTTGCGGGTTCCGCGCCTGCCGCTTCGAGCGTGCGCGCGCTGGTCGACGACAAGGAAATCGGCAAAAGCACCACGGAGGCCTCCGGCCATTTCGTCATCGAGGGCAATGTCGATCTTTCCGTCGGCAGCCATATCATCACTGTCGAAGAGCTGAATGCCGACGGCACGGTGAAGGTGCGCGTGCGCGTTCCATTCGAGCGCCCGCAGACCGACCAGGCAACCGTCGCCATGCAGGCACCGTCCGCAACGCCATCCGCCGCCACGACGACCGCGCCCGCTGAAAACCAGAGCACGGCAAGCGACCGCGCTGCCTTCGAAAAGCTGCGCACGGATGTCGCCAAGGCCTTCGGCATTCTGTCCAATCTCTATAAGGATCAGGCCACACCGGCGCTCGACCAGGCCATTGCCGGCCGCTCCGCCGTGGTGATCGGCCTCAAGTCGCTCTCCGAGTTCCGCACTGCCGCAGGCACCGAGCCGTCCTTTACCGCCTTTGCCGGCGATATCGCCGCCAAGGCACGTCAGCTGCTGACATCGGTAGAGGCATGGCCGAACGACGTTGCCGGGATCGGCAAGGGCATCGCCACGCTGGCAAGCCGCCTTGCCGACCTCCACATCATCGCGCAGCCCGCACCTGCACCGCAGGCGCCCGCCGGTCCGCAGACCTTCGAGCAGCCGCCGCTTGCCGAAAGCCAGAACAGCGTCATCATCCGCCGCGGCGATACGCTGTGGCAGATTTCCCGCCGCGTTTACGGACAGGGCGTGCGTTACACCACGATCTACCTCGCCAACGAGGATCAGATCAAAAATCCTGACCTGATCGAGCCCGGCCAGATTTTCGGTGTGCCGGAGAAGGCCCTGCCGAATGCGGAAGAACTTCATCGCAAGCGTCTGAAGAGCGGTTCCTGATCGTTCAAGACATTGCGGTGACCCCGCAACAACCCTACCTGTGACAAGCACGGCGGCTTTCCAGAGCCGCCGCCCTGCTGTCGGCTTCCGGCAGTGCCCGGAGCAAATGATGGCCACCAAGAAAAAAACCATTTCGGCGGATTCCAGCAATCCCACGCAGACCCTCATCAACCTCTGGCCCTATATGTGGCCGGAAGGCCGCCTTGACCTGAAAATGCGGGTGATCTGGGCGACGGCGTTTCTCGTTGTCGCCAAGCTGGTGCTGATCCTCGTTCCCTATTTCTTCAAATGGGCAACGGATGCGCTGAACGGCAAGCTGGACATGGTCGGGCTGGTTCCGGCCTTCCTGCTCGGTGCTGTCGCGCTTGTCATCGCCTATAATCTGACGCGGCTGATACAGGTCGGGCTCAACCAGCTGCGCGATTCGCTGTTTGCCAGCGTCGGCCAGCATGCCGTGCGCCAGCTCGCCTACCGAACCTTCGTGCACATGCACCGGCTTTCCCTGCGCTTCCATCTGGAGCGCAAGACCGGCGGGCTTTCACGGGTTATCGAGCGTGGGACCAAGGGCATCGAAACCATTGTCCGCTTCACCATTCTCAACACCGCCCCGACCTTCATCGAATTCCTGCTGACGGCGATCATTTTCTGGACCTCCTACGGCTTTTCCTATGTGCTGGTCACGGTTGTCACCGTCTGGGCCTATATCTGGTTCACCGTGCGGGCCAGCAACTGGCGCATCTCCATTCGCCGCGCCATGAACGACAGCGATACCGACGCCAACACCAAGGCGATCGATTCACTGTTGAACTTCGAAACCGTCAAATATTTCGGCAATGAGGAGATGGAGGCGAAGCGCTTTGACGTCGCCATGGAGCGTTACGAAAAATCGGCGATCTCGATCTGGACGTCGCTCGGCTGGCTGAACTTCGGCCAGGGCGTGATCTTCGGCATCGGCTCCACTGTCATGATGGTGATGTCGGCGATGGCCGTGCAACGCGGCGAGCAGACCATCGGCGATTTCGTGTTCATCAACGCGCTCCTGCTGCAGCTTTCGGTACCGCTGAACTTTATCGGTTTCGTCTATCGTGAAATTCGCCAGGGATTGACCGACATCGAACAGATGTTCGAACTTCTCGAGGTCGAGGCCGAGGTTACCGACAGGGCGGATGCGAAGCCGCTTGTGGCCGGACCGGGTGCCATTTCCTTCCGCGACGTGCATTTCGCCTACGATCCGGAAAGACCGATCCTGAAGGGCATTTCCTTCGATGTGCCTGCGGGCAAGACGGTGGCGATCGTCGGTCCTTCGGGTGCCGGAAAATCGACGATCTCGCGGTTGCTTTATCGTTTCTACGATATTCAGGAAGGCGCCGTCACCATCGACGGGCAGGACATTCGCGACGTGACGCAAAAGAGCCTGCGCTCGATGATCGGCATGGTGCCGCAGGATACCGTGCTGTTCAACGATACGCTCGCCTACAACATCCGTTACGGACGCCCTTCGGCAACGACCGAGGAGGTCACGGCAGCGGCGGATGCGGCCCAGATCAGCGCTTTCATCGGCAAGCTGCCGGAGGGTTACGCCACCATGGTTGGCGAACGGGGCTTGAAACTTTCCGGCGGCGAAAAGCAGCGCGTGGCGATTGCCCGAACCATTCTGAAAGCGCCGCCGATCCTCATTCTCGATGAAGCAACCTCTGCGCTGGACACCCACACGGAACAGGAAATCCAGAGCGCGCTTGATATCGTTTCGAAAAACCGCACGACGCTGGTCATCGCCCATCGCCTCTCCACCGTCATCAACGCTGATGAAATCATCGTGCTGAAGGAAGGTTTGATCGCCGAGCGCGGAACCCACGCCTCGCTGATGGCACAGAACGGGCTTTATGCCTCGATGTGGAGCCGCCAGCGCGAAGCCATTCGCGCAGAGGAAATGCTGCGCCATGTTCGCGAAACCGACGATCTTGGCGTTGTTGACCGCGGCGAACCCGCGCATTGACGGGCATAAACCCCTGACAACAGGGCGGCACACCAACCGGACCATTGCCGGGCGGGGAGTTTGGCTGTAACCAGCTAAGCGAACTTTGTCGCATGCCCGTATGGATGATGTCGTATCACGACCATATGCAGACGCGGCAGGCGGAAACCGGAGCAAGGAAACTTATGAATCTGTTCGACACCATTCGCAACACCATCGTACCGATCCACAAGGAAGGCTACGTCTTCGTGGCCGCCTTCTTCGTCGCATCGCTGGTGCTCGGCTGGATATCCGAACCGCTGTTCTGGGTCGGT
Source organism: Agrobacterium sp. MCAB5 (assembly GCF_052114365.1). Taxonomy (NCBI): domain Bacteria; kingdom Pseudomonadati; phylum Pseudomonadota; class Alphaproteobacteria; order Hyphomicrobiales; family Rhizobiaceae; genus Agrobacterium; species Agrobacterium sp. MCAB5. Next base: position 961,105 of record NZ_JBFREP010000001.1, on the reverse strand, counting down.
CTGGTGCTGACGGCCTGGTGCGCCTACTTCTTCCGCGACCCCGAGCGCGTGACGCCGCAGGATGACGACCTGATCATCAGCCCTGCCGATGGCAAGGTGTCCGCCATCCAGACCGTCGTTCCGCCGCTGGAGCTGGAACTCGGCAAGGAGCCGATGGTGCGCATTTCGGTGTTCATGAACGTGTTCAACTGCCATGTGAACCGCGCGCCCGTGCGCGGCCGCATCGTCAATGTCGCCTACCGCCCCGGCCTCTTCCTCAATGCGGAAGTGGACAAGGCCTCCGAAGACAATGAGCGCAACGGCCTCGTCATCGAGACAGCGCATGGCAAGGTTGGCGTGGTGCAGATTGCCGGCATGGTCGCCCGCCGTATCGTCTGCTGGGTCAAGCCGAATGAACCAGTTGATGCCGGCGAGCGTTTCGGTCTTATCCGTTTCGGTTCGCGCCTCGATATCTTCCTTCCCGAAGGTTTTCAGCCGCGCGTTTCGGTGGGCCAGACGGCAATTGCCGGCGAAACGGTTCTGGCCGAGTTCGGCTCCGCCAAGGGTCCGGTCCTTAGCCGTCGCGGCTGACGAAAACAGGAAGGGCATGCGCCATGGAAACGCCGATCTCGGAGCCGCAACAGAACGGAAAACATGAGGGCCGCAACGACAGCGGCCGTGGGCCGCGCCTGAGGGAAATTCCCTTTCGCCTCGTGATACCCAACCTCATCACCGTTCTGGCCATCTGCGCGGGCCTGAGCGGCGTGCGCCTTGCCATTGAAGGCCGGTTCGAGCTGGCCGTGGGCATGGTGCTGCTTGCCGCCTTCCTCGACGGCATCGACGGGCGCATCGCCCGGATGATGAAGGCGACATCCAAATTCGGCGAACAGATGGATAGTCTGGCCGACATCGTCAATTTCGGCGTCGCCCCTGCCCTCGTCGTCTATATCTATATGCTCGATCAGGCGCGTTCGATCGGCTGGATCGCCGCCCTCATCTACGTGATTGCCGCAGGCCTTCGTCTGGCGCGCTTCAACGTCATGATCGAGCGCCCGGTGAAGGCGCCGTGGCAGAACGAATTTTTCGTGGGCGTTCCGGCGCCGATGGGCGCCATGCTGGTGCTCCTGCCTGTTTATCTCGGCTTCCTTGGTGTCGAGCCAGGCAAGCCCTTCGCCTATATCGCCGCCGCCTACACCGTGTTGATCGGTTATCTTCTCATCAGCCGCCTGCCGGTCTGGTCGGGGAAGTCAGGTACCAGCCGCATTCGCCGCGATCTGGTGCTGCCGATGATCCTCGTCGTCGTGCTTTACGTGGCAATGCTGATGAGCTTCACCTGGGAGGTACTGGTTCTGACCGTTGCTGCCTATCTCGTGTTCATCCCCATCAGCGCCCGCCTCTGGCACCGCCGTTATGGCACGCTGACGATTGAGGAGGACGCGCATGACGATGCCAATGGCGGCAACGGCCTTGATCGCGGTATTTGAAACCGCAGGTATTATTTTTCTCCCACGAACCGTCGTTTGATGTGACACAAAATGTCGCAGCCCGAAAAGCGGGCTTCGCTTTCTTTCGCCTCGAATCCGTCAAGATTACCCACGAGAGAAGTAGCTCACACGTATCGAAACGGCGATTGACGTGAATTGTGGAGAAAGAGAAATGACGAACGAGACGAAGGCACAGCCGCAGGCGAAGCCCGACCTCAACAGCCACTACCGACCGCTCGGACTGAAGGCCGTTGCGGCCGCAGCCCTGATGCTGAAGCGCAAGCCCGCCGCCAAAACCGCTTGAAAACATTCGCTTTTCTTAAAAGCATAGCATCCAAGGCCTCGCAGACTTTGCGATGTAACGGTCAATCCGAAAAAACATCCGGATAAATGTGCGGCGCTAATATTAGCGCCGTCTCCGTTTGTACGGCCCCCATCGAGAACCGCGTAACCGGCCTGTTTTATAAAACTTCCCGATCTGTAACGAAGCTGCAACCAAAACGAAGTAAAGTATTCGACTTCCACGGGACGACTGTACGGATAGTCTCGCATCGACTACTGAGCATCAAAAAAATTTCTACTTTAGCGATTCTTCCTGCTACAGCGAACAAGGCCGATTTTCGATGCCGTTGACAGGCGGTATCGGACCAATTCGGATGTTGCGGGAAAACCAACGAAGACGGGCCATGGGGGGCTTCATACGGCATGCAGGATAAAATCCTTCTGATTGAAGATTCCGTTGCTCTTTCCATGCTGCTGAAGTCGCGGCTTTCGGAGGAAACGCCAGCCGAAGTGATCCATTGTGACAGCATGGCGCAGGCCGATATTCTGCTGCGCGCCCATGATTTCACGCTGGCACTCACCGGTCTCAATCTGCCCGATGCGCCGAAGGGTGAAATTCTCGCACTTCTTGCCGACCACAAGGTGCCGGCGATCGTCTTCACCGCCACGGTGGATGAGGAGGCGCGCAAGCGCTACGCCGAAAAGAAGATCATCGACTACATCGTCAAGGATGGCCATCGCACCGTTGATGCCGTGGTGAAAACGGTCGACCGGATTTTGACCAACAGACTGTTTTCCGTGCTGGTAGTGGATGACGTGCGGACGGCGCGTTCCGGCCTCGTGGAAATCCTCGAACGGCAGAATTTCAGGGTCAGCGAAGCCCATTCGGGCAAGCAGGCGCTGGAAATCCTGTCGCAGGACCCATCGATTCAGCTTGTCATCACCGATTACCATATGCCTGACATGGACGGCTACGAGCTGACGCGCCGCATCCGCGACAGCCGTTCCTCGGAAGACCTGCGGGTCATCGGCATCTCGTCCTCCACGGACCGGCTGCTTTCGGCAAGCTTCCTCAAGGCCGGAGCATCGGATTTCGTCTACCGCCCCTTCGTGCCGGAAGAATTGCAGTGCCGCATCGACAACAATATCGAAACGCTGAAACAGCTGAAACGGCTGCGCGAACTGGCAGAGCGGGATCATCTGACCGGTCTGCCGAACCGCCGCTCTTTCTTCGAGCGTACGCGGGCGCTGATGGACGTCATCAACGACAATGACGAGAACGGCGCAGTTGCCATTCTCGACATCGACCACTTCAAGAAGATCAACGACACGCTGGGGCATGATGCCGGCGACAGGGCGCTGAAGAAGCTTGCCGAACTGCTGCACGACATGTGCCATGAGCAGCGCCACATTCCCGCGCGCCTTGGCGGCGAGGAATTCGCCGTGTTCCTGCGTGGGCTCAATGCGCATGCCGCCTATCAATTCTGCGAGGAGCTGCGCGGCGCCGTCGAAAAGAACGGCCGCCAGCTGAGCGGCAGCAGCCTGGCGCTGACGATTTCGCTCGGCGTCGTGGAAATCGAAAAGGGCGAACCCTTCGACAATCAGCTCAATGCCGCAGACCAGCTGCTCTACCTCGCCAAGGCGAACGGCCGCAACCGCGTCTATTCCGACATCATGATCCAGGAAGGCCTGCAGAAAATCGGGCGGAACGGGTAAGACGGGCGCAGGATGGTCAACTGTGGAGTGACCGGGTCGATCCGCGATGACCAGCCTCGAATGCCAGCAACCACATCAGAACAATGACATCTGGCCGTCATCCTTAGGTAGCCTCATTTTCGCGAGCGGCGCGCTTTCCGGCACCGGCTCGATAAGGTCAGCGCCGACATTGGCGACCCTGTTGACCTTGTCCGATACCGGGATCATCTCGAAAAAATCATCCTGAACCGGGCGCATCAGGTCGGCCACCTCGCGCGGCTCCTGCGTCTTGCAATCCAGCCAGCGGCTGAAATCCTCCGGCGCGATTACCACCGGCATACGGTCGTGAATGCGGCCGATCGCGGCGTTGGCAGCGGTGGTTAGGATGGCGCCGGTATCGACCTCGGACCCGTCAGCGGAAGACCACGTCTCCATGAGGCCGGCAAAGGCGACGATGCCGCCGTTCTTCGGGCGGATGAAATAGGGCTGCGGCTTGCCGCCCTCCTCCTTCGGCGGGCGGCGCCATTCGTAAAAGCCGGTGGCAGGCACCAGCACGCGGCGATGGCGCATGGCAGCTCGAAAGGATGCCTTGCCGACGGCCGTTTCCGAACGCGCATTGATGAGCAGGGGAAAATCCTTCGGGTCCTTGACCCAGCCGGGCAGAAAACCCCAGCGCACCAGCATGGCCCGACGGTTGGGCAGGTTACTGCCGCGCTGCTGCCGTTCACCCTCCAGCACGATCAGGATCGGCTGTGTGGGCGCGATGTTGAAACGGGCAGGAAAATCTTCAAGGCCGATCAGGTCAAGATAATCGGCAATCTCTTCCGGTGTCGCTTTGAGCACGAAACGTCCGCACATTGTCTGCTCCTCAGGCCCGGGGACCGAATAAAATGATAGCCGTGCCCGCGAGGCAGACGGCACCGCCAGCGATATCCCATCTATCCGGTACTTGCCCCTCAACGCCCCAGAGCCAGAGAAGCGATGCGGCAATGTAAATCCCGCCATAGGCGGCATAGGCCCTGCCCGCGGTCTCGGTCGGCACCAGCGTCAAAGCCCAGGCGAAAGCGGCGAGCGCCAGCATGCCTGGAAGCAATATCCAGCCTGTCTTGCCAAGCTTCAGCCAGGCCCAGAAGGAAAAGCAACCGGCGATTTCCGCACCAGCCGCCAGGGCATAAATAAGATAGACCTTCATTCCACCGTCTTCTGCGTGCACAATCGATCCGATTCCCGAATATACCATCGGTATTCCCGGACCAATATAGACAGGCCCAAGACGGCTGAAACAAGCGAAACCATTCATGACCCTTCGTATCAAGCCCCGCCCCGCCTCCTCTGCCATCGTCCGCAATGGAGATCGGCTTCTGCTCGTGCGCCGTATAAATCCTCCGTCGAAAGACATGTTCGCCTTTCCGGGCGGGCGCGGCGAAGAGGGTGAAACGCCAGCCGAGACGGCGCTGCGCGAACTTCAGGAGGAAACCGGTATCGTCGCGCGTAAACCGCAGCTGTTTGCGACCTATGACCTGCCGTCGCGCGACCCCGAGGGTGCGCTGACGAGCCACTATTTCCTCTCCGTCTTTACCGTGGAAACGGATGCGGACCCGGCGGTGACGGCGGCCGACGACGCGGCGGATGCGGGCTGGTTCACATTGTCGGAAATCCGCCGGTTGCCGGCACCGGAAAGCGTCGTCGAATGCGCCGAGCGGCTGCTTGCATGATTGCCAGCCAGCCAGAATCGCTATTATCTAGAGGATGTCGCGCAACACTGTGCAGCAGTTTTGCGATAACGAGATGATATAGACCTAAAGCTGACGGGGCGGTCTGAAAGACCGCGATGGCTTTAGGACCAATCCGCCCGCCGGGTGTTCACGAGTATGTGTGGGGCAGAATAAAATTTTGATACGGCCAACCATTTTCCTGTCTTTTTTCCTGACCATTCTTGCACTCGCCGGGCAAGACGGCGTCGCTCATGCGCAGCCTTCGAAGGCTGCTTCCAGTGAGGTTCGCCCGCCGGAAGCACAACCGCCCAAACCCGCTCCCTATGACGACAGGCTGGCACGGCTGTCGGAGATATTGGGGGCGGTGCAATATCTGAGAACCCTGTGCCCTTCCTCCGGTCCGGAGGACTGGCGCAAATCGATGAGCGATCTTCTGGCGGCCGATACGGCCAACGAACCTGAAAGGCGCCAGCGCATGACGGCTGCATTCAACCGTGGATATCGTTCCTTTGCGGCCATCCACAGCAGTTGCACACGCGCCGCCGTCATGGCAGAAGAGGGCTACCGTAACGAAGGGGCAACACTCGCCCAGGAAATTGCGTCCAGGTTCGGAAATTAGCGGATTGTTAACCTCTTTTCGCCGCAGCCCGTGCCGTTTTGATAAAAGGCTGCTAGTGTTGTTAACAGGGTGGTAAGGACTTGCCCGCCCTGTCGAGGATGAAAAATGCAGACGAGCCGTAACGAAATCGACGACATGATCGTGCATGAAAAGATGCAGGTCGCTCTGGAACACCAGAACGAGGCATGGGCTGACGGCATGGCCGACGGCATCGAGCCGGAGATCATCGCCGATGCCGCAATCGCTCTGGCCATGCGCGAAACCATCCGTATGCACGGCGAAGCCGGTGCTGAAGCAATGCTGGAATCGCTGCGCCAGCGCATGCTTGAAGGCGAATTTTCCCCGCAGCGCGTGATACAGTAAAGTCGGGGTCTGTCATGTCTTGCCTGAGCAAGGGGCTTTTGCGCTCTTCCGCCATGCTGTCCATCTTGGCTGCCTTGACCGCCGGGTCCATTGGCTTGCCCAGCCGCGCCTTTGCGCTTTCCGAGCTGAAACCCGCACAAAATACCGAAGGCGAGCCGCAAACCCAAAGTGGCGAACAGCCGCAACGGCCCCAGGCTCCTGAGCCCGACGAGATCGAAGGTGATTCGGACGGCATTCCCCTGCCCGACCCTCTGGTCGACCGTTCCGCCGGTCAATCGACCCAGCAACCGGCCAAGCCGGGCAACACGCCGGAAATGTCGGTCGTTATCGAGCATGATATTTCAAAGGCGCCGGAAGCTGTGCGCAAGCTTCGCCAGCAGATCATCGACGCCGCCTCTTCGGGCGATATCGAAAAACTGCGGCCTTTCATCGCCGCCAGCGACAAGCAGTTCCGTATCGACGGCAATGACAGCGACGACCCTATAGCTGCGCTGAAAAGCTATTCCGGCGATCCGGACGGTCTGGAAGTGCTGGCGATCATCATCGATCTGCTTTCCACGGGTTATGCCCATGTCGACGCCGGCACCCCGGATGAAGCCTATGTTTTCCCCTATTTCTCCGGAAAGCCGCTCAATACGCTGACCGCGCCGGAAAAGGTCGAGCTGCTGCGCATCATCACGGCGGGCGATCTGGCTGATATGCAGGAATACGGTAATTACAGCTTTTACCGCATCGGCATTTCGCCCGATGGCAAGTGGAAGTTCTTCACCGCCGGCGATTGATCGCGCGGCGGTGCTTGCCGTTCTTTTGCAAAAATCCTAACTGCGCGGCATGAGCAATTCAGCAGAAGCGCGTCGCGGTTCTGCAAAGGAAACTGCGCGAAAACAAAAAGAGAGCATTTCTGCAGATTGCCTCGGGCAGCCCTCAGCGACCCTGGCCGGAAATGCTTTCGATGAACCGAACGGTGATGCCATGCCTTCCGCCTTTCTTGCCGACCGCCGCCTGATCAGAGTTTCCGGCACGGGTGCCGAAGAGTTTCTGAACAATCTGATCACGGCCGATGTTGAAAACCTGCCGCAAGGCGAGGCGCGCGCCTCGGCACTTCTGACGCCGCAGGGCAAGATCCTGTTCGATTTCCTGATCGCGCGCGATGGGCCGGATTATCTGATCGAATCGGGCGCTGCCGAACAGGATGCGCTGCTGCGCCGCCTGACCATGTACAAGCTGCGCGCGCCCGTCGATCTCAAGGCCGAACCAATAGAAGGCGTCAGCGTTTTCTGGAGCGAAAGCGTGCCGGAGGCGGGCGCGAAGGACGGCCGTTTCGACAAGGCCGGCGTCAATCTGTTCCGCGTGCCGGGTGCTTCGGCCTCGGGCGACATAACGGCATATGATGCCCTGCGCATTGAGTACGGAATTGCCGAATCCGGCCGGGATTACGCGTTGCAGGATGCTTTTCCGCATGATGTGCTGATGGATGTGAATGACGGCGTCTCGTTCAAAAAGGGTTGCTTCGTCGGTCAGGAAGTCGTCTCGCGCATGAAACATCGCGGCACGGCAAGACGGCGGGTCGTCACCGTTTCGGCTGAAAGCGCGCTTCCCGCAACCGGAACCGAAATCACCGCCAATGGAAAACCGGTCGGGGCGCTTGGAACCGTTTGCGGCAACACGGGACTTGCCATCGTGCGGACAGACCGCGTTGCCGATGCGCTCGCCTCCGCCACGCCGCTCATTGCCGAGAATGTTCCAGTGACTGTGGCCTTGCCGGCCTGGAGCGGCATCTCCTTCCCCGTCGTCGATCCTGCGGTACAGGCGGAGGAATAGGCGTGGCGCCCACTAAAAGTCCGCGCGCCTGGCAGCGCATGCTTTCTGGACGGCGGCTCGACCTGCTCGACCCCTCACCGCTCGACGTAGAAATCGCCGATATCGCCCATGGTCTTGCCCGCGTCGCCCGCTGGAACGGCCAGACGCGCGGCGATCACGCCTTCTCCGTCGCCCAGCATAGCCTCATCGTGGAGAACATTTTCTGCCGCATATGTGCGAATGCGACGCCCGACGATATGCAGATGGCGCTTTTGCACGACGCCCCGGAATATGTCATCGGCGACATGATCTCGCCGTTCAAATCCGTGGTCGGCGGCGGTTATAAAACCGTGGAGAAAAGGCTGGAAGCGGCCGTGCATCTGCGCTTTGGCCTGCCGCCGCATGCCTCGCGCGAACTGAAGGACCGCATCAAGAAAGCCGATACGGTTGCCGCCTTTTTCGAGGCGACGGAGCTTGCCGGTTTTTCCATTGCCGAGGCACAGAAATTCTTCGGCCTGCCGCGCGGCATCACCCGCGATATGTTCGACATTATCCCGCTTCCCTCGACCGAGGCGCAGAAGCGGTTCGTTGAACGCTTCGAGGCGATCGAGGCGATGCGCGTGGTCAAAACCGGCAACGCGGCTGGAGGGGTTAAATGACTTCTATCGTCGTATCGCCGCTGTCGCGGATCGCGGAAATGGCCGTGAAGCACAAAGCCCGTGAAATGGTGACGCTGATAGCAAAGGAGCAGACCTTTCACCGCCCGGCGGTGATCTCAGCCGAAAGGCACCTGACCCTTGCGATGAACGACATCAGCTTCAAGGGCACCGGCGATCTCATCGCGCCTGACGATGCGCATGTGCTGCGGCTGATCGATTTCGCCCGCGAATGGGACCAGTCCGCACCGCTTCTCATCCATTGCTGGATGGGCGTGTCGCGCTCTCCTGCCGCAGCCGTCATTGCAGCACTCAGCCTTTATCCGGATCAGGACGAGATGGCGCTTGCGCTCAGCCTGCGCACCGCCTCACCTTACGCCACCCCCAATGCCCGCATCATCGCAATCGGTGACCGGTTGCTTGGGCGGGATGGCAGGCTGGTGGCGGCAATCAAGACGATCGGTAGGGGCGCGGATACGGACGGCAACGTACCCTTCGTGCTGCCTCTCTCCAACTGACGGCTCCGTTTTTGGCGGAACCCCTGCGGCATCCAGTCGTTACCAAAGTAGAACAGCAATAAGAATCACGGGATAATTTATGGAACAACAGGCAACGGATATCATCGTCGCATCGCAGGCAGCGGTACGGCAGGCGAGCACGCTGGCAGTGCAATATTCCTTTTCGATCATCGGTGCGCTGCTGCTTCTGATCATCGGCTGGCTGGCCGCGACTTTCCTGCAGCGCTGGGCTTTTCAGGGCCTGTCCCGCATCCGCGGCTTCGATGCGACGCTTGCCGGTTTCTTTGCGGGTGCCATGCGTTACGTGGTGCTTATTCTGGTGCTGGTCATGGTGCTTGGCCAGTTTGGTGTACAGACGGCCTCCATTCTTGCGGCACTCGGCGCTGCCGGCCTCGCCATCGGCCTGGCGCTTCAGGGCACATTGCAGAACATCGCCGCCGGCATCATGCTTCTGGTGCTGCGTCCCTTCCGGGTTGGCGAATATATCGAGACTGGCGCCGTTAGCGGCACGGTGATCGAAATCGGCCTGTTTGCGACCGAGCTTAAAACCAGCGATGGGCTTTACCGCCTTGCGCCAAACTCCACCCTGTGGAACGTGCCGATCACCAATTACAGCCGCCTTCCCTCACGCCGCCACGAATTGAGCCTGACGGTTAAGAGCGACGAGGATCTGGCTGCGGCGCAGGACATGCTGATGCGTGTGGTGCGCTCGGAAAGCCGGGTACTTCTGGACCCCGCACCCGTTACCTTCGTGGATTCGGTCAGCGCCGACAGCGCCACCGTGAAATTGCGCTACTGGGCGCGCAGCGACAACTACTTCGCAACCACGCGCGACGTGACGAAGGCAATGAAGCTCGCTTTCGATGAGCGCAAGGCGGAATTAACCGCACAAACCGCGTGAATTGGGAGCGTCCCAGCCGCTCACTTCTCCATACAACTTTTTCCCATATGAAAGCTGGCCCTGAGCCGGCTTTCACCATTTTTCGCGCAAGGGTGGCGGCAGGCGCTCTTGCGTCTGGCGAAGGGCGTGTTTATACGACCTATGCGTAATGTTATTACATAACTTACCCTTCGATTTATAACCACATAAGGGCCAGAAGAATGCAAAAAACCATCACCCGCGTCACCGGCGCGCTTGCAATCGGTTCCATGCTGCTGATGACAGCCCCGGCACTGGCGGCCGGAAAAGACAAGACGTCCACCGCGCATAGTCACAGCCACGATCACAGCCATGGCCAGACCGAAGCCGAGAAACAGATCTACAAGGGTTACTTCGAGGATGCGCAGGTGAAGCCACGCATGCTTTCAGACTGGGAAGGTGACTGGCAGTCAGTCTATCCCTATCTGCTGAATGGTTCTCTCGATGGGATCATGGCGGAGAAGGCAGCCCACGGCGACAAGACAGCAGCCGAATATCGTGCCTATTACGAAATTGGCTACAAAACGGATGTCAATCGCATCACCATCAAGGGCGACAACGTGGCGTTTTATAAGGAAGGCAAACCAACGCAAGGCACTTATGTCAGCGACGGCCAGGAAATCCTGACCTACAAGAAGGGTAATCGCGGCGTGCGGTACATGTTCAAAAAGACCGGCGGCGATGCGGATGCACCGCAATTCATTCAGTTCAGCGATCACACCATCGCGCCTAAAAAAGCCGGCCATTACCACCTCTACTGGGGCAATGACCGCAAGGCACTTTTGGACGAGGTGACCAATTGGCCAACCTATTATCCGTTCCAGATGGATGGCCCTGAGATCGTCGAGGAAATGGCGGCGCATTAAGACCGCACTCTTCCTGGTTTTCCGCAGCCTGTGGTCAAACCTTGAATTGTCACGATTTCGCCTTCCCCCCAGTGGGGAGAAGGCAACCAATGCGAGTTGATGCGGCCCTTTCCCCGCTCACTGCCCCATGGTCGAGCGATGCGCCCAGCCGGTCATGCGCTTTTCGAGCCAGGCCATGATCGCATACATGACGATACCTTCCACGGCGAGCATCAACAGACCGGCAAAGACCAGTGGGACGTTGAACTGGCTTTGCGCCGAACTCATCATATTACCGAGGCCATAATTGGAGGCGACGGTTTCCGATACGACCGAGCCGACGAAGGCGAGCGTGATGGCGATTTTCAGCGAGCCGAAGAAGTAAGGCATGGAGCGCGGAATGCCGACCTTCAGCATGATATCCATCTTCCTGGCGCCAAGTGCGCGCAGCACGTCCTCCGTTTCCGGCTCGATGGTGGCCAGACCGGTCGCGACGTTGACGACGATGGGGAAGAAGGAAATCAGGAACGCAGTCAGAACCGCAGGAACAGTGCCGATGCCGAACCAGATGACGAGGATCGGCACCAGCGCCACTTTGGGGATGGCATTAAAACCGATCATCAGCGGATAAAGCCCGGCATAGATGGTTTTCGACCAGCCGATAAAGAGGCCGATGGCGAGACCCGCCGCGACGGCAATCGCAAAACCGAGCGTGGTGGTATAGAGCGTCTGCAGTGAGTTCTTCCAGATCGGCGACCAATATTGCACGATGGCCTGCCCCACACGCACGGGCGACGGCAGAATGGTTGGCGGCATTTTCAGCGCGTAAACCAGCAATTCCCACATTGCAAACAGCGCCAGCGTATAGAGCCAGGGGGCGGCCTTCACCCAGTTGACCCGGGCGATCAGCGGTTTCGACGGCGCGGTTGCCATGCTGCTTTCCACAAACGCACTCATGCCGCCACCCTCGCCTGCGCTATCTCGCCATGCAGTTCCTGCACCATGTCGTTGAAACCCTTGTCATACATGATATCCAGCTGGCGCGGCCGCGCAAAAGGCACGCGGTGCTCCGCCAGAACGCGGCCCGGCCTTGCACTCATCACGAAAATCTTGTCGGCGAGAAAGGTCGCTTCGCGCAGATCGTGCGTCACCAGAATGATGGTAACCCGCTGCGCCGTATGCAGATCGCGGATGACGCACCACAGTTCCTCACGGGTAAAGGCATCGAGCGCGCCGAAGGGCTCATCCAGCATGAGAAGGTCCGGCTCGTGGATCAATGCGCGGCAGAGATTGGCGCGCTGCTGCATGCCGCCGGAAAGCTGCCAGGGGAATTTCGAGCCGAAGCCTTTGAGGCCGACGATTTCCAGCAGGCGTTCGGCTTTGGCGACATATTCGGCCTTATGCGCGCGCAGACGCCGGCGGTGTTTCTCGACGATCTCCAGCGGCAGCAGGATATTTTCGAGCGTCGTGCGCCAGGGCAGCATCGTCGGGTTCTGAAACGCCATGCCGACAATGGACACGGGTTCCGTGACCTGCCGACCGGCCACGATAACATTGCCCTTTTGCGGAATGTGCAGCCCCGTTACCAGCTTCATCAGGGTCGACTTGCCGCAACCCGACGGGCCGACGACAGCAGCGAATTCCCCCTTGTCGACCGTCAGGTTGAGGCCGGATACAGCCAGCGTTCCGGCCGCCCCGCCGTAACGCATGTCGACATTGTCTATTTCCACGAGATGTGACATCGCAGTCCCCTTTTCAGCCCCCCATGCTATTTAAAAATTGCAAACCGCCCGGACCGGCAAGCGATCCGGGCGGTCGCCGTGACATCAATCAGGGAAGCATGCGCTCTTCCTTGGGCGGCAGGTAAGCCGCGTCGAAGACCTGCTCTGCCTTGACGTTACCTTTCAGACCCATGGAAACTTTCAGGGTCTCGAGGGAGGCAGCAAGCCGGGCCGGATCGACGCCGCCCATGCCATTTTCCACCACATAGGGCGTCTTGATGTTCATGCTGTTGGCCATGTTGAGGCGTTCCAGCTCAATCGCGCTGTCGAGCGTCTCGTTACGCTTGAGCACGGCCGCCACACCCTCTTCAGGGGCCTTGACGGAATCGGCGAAGCCCTTGGCCAGCGCCTTGAGGAAACCCTTGACGGCATCAGGGTTTTTCTCAGCAAAATCAGTGTTTACCAGCACAGCATTGCCATAAAGATTCAAGCCATGCTCGGCCATCAGGATGGTCGAGATATCGTCATCGGCAATGCCCTGTTTTTTCAGGTTGAGGATCACCGAAAAGGCAAAACCGAAGACGCCGTCGACATCACCCTTCGCGAGCATCGGCTCACGCACCGGAAAGCCGATCGATTCGATCTTGATCTTGCTGTCGTCCAGCCCCGCGACCTGCTTGAAGGCTGGCCATTGCGCAAAAGCGCCATCCGGCGGCGGCGCGCCGAGTTTCTTGCCTTCCAGCGACTTCGGGTCGCCAGTGACACCAAGCGACTTGCGGCCGACGACGGCAAATGTCGGGAGTTCATAGACCATGTAAACGGCCTTGACCTTCTGGCTCGGATCCTCATCGAGGAACTTGATCACCGAATTGATGTCGCCGAAACCCATCTGGTAAGCGCCGGTTGCCACGCGCGGAATGGCCTCCACCGAGCCGTTGCCGCTGTCGATCGTCACGTCGAGGCCTTCGGCCTTGAAGTATCCCTTGTCCAACGCCAGCAGGAAACCTGCTGCAGGTCCCTCGAATTTCCAGTCGAGCGTGAATTTCACCGGCGTTTCGGCATGGGCGCTCGTTACCGGCAGCGACAGCCCGGCAGCGGCACCGACTGCAGCAATGGCCAGAGCTCTCGACAACAACCTACGCGTTAATATCATCTGTTCCCCCTGATGGTTATGGTTGGATTGGTTGCATAAGACCCAATTCCAGCCATCAAGGCAAGATAAAATTGCATACAAAATAGCCGTTATTTTGTATGCTTATTTTAAAGGCATTCTTGGTCAACCGGCAGGCAAAAAGCCCGATTTTTGCCCATCCCGCATGCAACGAAGCGACAGCAATATCGTTCACGCAGCGAACACAGCGTTCTCACTTGCCGGGGTTGCGGATCAGGCGCAGCGTGGGACAAATAGGGCCACAAACAGCAGGCAAAACGGCGGGGACGGCAAGATGAATTCTGCACTGGGCATACACCACATCACGATGATCACCCGGAAGGTGCAGGCGAATGTCGATTTTTACGCCGGCTTTCTGGGCTTAAGGCTTGTCAAACGCACTGCCGGTTTTGAAGATGCCATGCAGCTTCACCTGCTTTACGGCGACGGAAACGCCTCGCCCGGCTCGCTTTTGACCTTCCTCGTCTGGGAAGACGGTGGGCAGGGCCGCGTGGGTTATGGCCAGACGCTGGAAGTTTCACTGGCGATCGACCCTGCCAGCATTGGTTTCTGGCTGACGCGCGCGCTGAAATTCGGCATCCGCGCGGAGGGCCCATCCGACGAATTCGGAACCCCTGTCATCCGGTTGAAAGACCCTGACGGCCTGATCGTCAAGCTGGTCGGCACGAACGCCTTCGCCGATGCCACGCCGCATGTGACAAACGACATCCCGGAAGAAGACGCCATTCGCCGGATTTATGGCGCGACGATGCTGAGCGAGGTACCGGAAGAAACCGTAGCGTTCCTTACAAGATATTTCGGCTACCGGCAGGAAAGCCAGACAGGCGCGATCCGCCGGCTCATATCGCAAAGCGGCGACATCATCGACGTGCGCGACGCGACCGGCTTCTGGTCCAGCGCCCCGGGCACCGGCACTGTTGACCACATCGCTTTCCGCGCGAAGGATCTGGAAGAGTTGAACGCGGTTCTGGCGGAGCTGAAATCGCTGAACTCCAGCACCACGAATGCCCACGACCGAAAATATTTCCACTCGCTTTATGTCCGCGAACCGGGCGGCGTGCTGATTGAAATGGCGACCGACGCTCCCGGCATGACCGTGGACGAACCGCTGGAGGCACTCGGCGAAAATTTGTTCATCCCGCCACTCTTCATGAAGGACGAAGCGGATGTGCGCGTTGCGCTGCCGCAATTTTCGATGCCGGGCGAAGAACGTATCGTCTATCGCGACCTGCCCTTCGTGCACCGCTTCTATACGCCCGAGAAGCCGGATGGCAGCACCATTATCCTGCTGCACGGTTCCGGCGGCAGTGAAACCAGCCTGATGCCGCTGGCGCACCGGGCTGCTCCGGGCGCCACGCTTCTCGGCGTCCGTGGCCGCAGCACGGAGGAAGACATTGCCCGCTGGTTCCGGCGTCTGCCCGATTTCAGCTTCGACCAGAAGGATATCGTCTCGGAAGCGGAAGCCTTTGCCGCCTTCATTGACGGCGCCATTCGGTCCTATGGTCTGGATCGCTCTAAGCTGCGCTTCATCGGCCATTCCAACGGCGCAAATTTCTATGCGGCCTTTGCGGCACTCTACCCGGAGCTTGCCGGGGATGCGCTGCTTTATCGCCCGTTGCCGATTCTCGATAGATGGCCGGAAAGTGATCTTACCGGACGCAACTTCCTGCTCGTAGCCGGAGAACGCGACAAATATCGCGACAGAGCGGCAGATGTGCAAGGCAGGCTTGTGGCCGGCGGCGCGCGGGCAGAAGTGCAAATGATCGATGACGGTCACGATCTTGGGTTTGCCGATATCGAAGCGGCACGGCACTGGCTTGCGGCGTGACATCTGACGATACTGCGTTGCCTCGTGGTTTGTTCTCCCCCGCCGGGCAGAGCCACGGCAGCGGTATAAGGGGCAAAGGCCGTGAGATTGGGCAACGTTTTCCCCTCATCCGACCCTTCGGGCCACCGTCTCCCCGGCGGGCGGAAGAAACAAACGGCAACCTCCCGCATCCCTCAACCAAGCCTTGCATAAATTCGCCAAAACGGCTTTAAAAACAGCTTAGTAATTGGAGAGTCTGTTTGGAAATCCCGTTTCTCATCCTCGCCGTCATCGCAGCCTTCATCTATACGCTGGTCGCAAGCATCCGCAATTCAAGCCGCATCAAGTCGCTGGAGCGTGAGGTTCACGGCCTGAAGCGGCTGATGGCCACAGGGGCGGCCTCTCCTCTTGCCGCACAGGCGGAGGCGGATGCAGCCGCGGAAAACCCGGATTTCAGGGCGGAAGAAGAAAACCGGGCTTTGCCGGAAGACGAGTTCGTCGAAACGGAATATCCGTCCGAAACCGAAGTGGCCGCGGCCATGGCGCCGGCGGAGAACCTTGCCAGCGCGGAAGAGACAAGTGCGCGTTCCACTGAGGCCGCATCCGCGTCAGCCCCGAAGGAAAGCTTCGAAAGTCTGCTGGGCGCACGCTGGGCAGTGTGGGCAGGTGGGCTGGCGCTGGCGCTCGGCGGCATTTTCCTGATCAAATATTCGATCGAGTCTGGGCTCCTGAGCCCGGCCGTGCGGCTTTCGCTCGCCGCCATTTTCGGCCTCGGTCTTGGGCTTGCCGGCGAGGCGATCCGCCGCAAGGCCGTGCCGGGCATCGCTACGACCTATTCCAACGCCATGATACCGGGCGTGCTGACGGCCGCCGGCGCATTGACGCTGTTCGGCGTGGTTTATGCGGCCTACGGCATTTACGACTACATAAGCCCCACCACCGCTTTCATCCTGCTCGGGCTTGTCGCCTTCGCCACTATTGGCCTTTCACTTCTGCATGGGCAGGCGCTTGCCGGTCTTGGCCTTTTGGGCTCTATGCTGACGCCTGCGCTGATCGCCACCGAAACGCCTGATGTATGGGCGCTGTTCATCTTCCTGACGATCTCCTGGCTCGCGACAGCTGCTGCCGCGCGCAGGCAGCGCTGGACCGTGGCTCCCTCGCTTGCCAATGCCGGTCTCGGCCTCTGGGCGCTCGGCTATATCGCCATCGCCGACACGATCAGTGCCGCACCTCCGGTCCTTGCGCTGCTCGTCATGCTTGCGGGTACGATCTTCCTCTGGCCCGGACGCTATTTCGACGCAGCACCTGCGGAAACGGGAGAAACCGTAACTTCCGGGCGGCGCGCCGTTCGCGCCATGCGGCTTTTGCTGCGCCCGTCGCTTGCCATCAATCTCACCGTCTCAATGGCCGTGATCCTGCCGGCATTCAGCTTTCTCGTCATCGGCGCAGGCATCGACCTTCATCCGGCCGTGATTGTCTCAGCGCTCATCGCAGGGCTGGCGGCCCTTGGTGCTTCCCGCCGCAACGCGGTCTGGCCCGCCATTATCGCAGCACTTGGCGCGCAGGCTGCGGTCTCGGTGATGTCTCGCTCCGGGCTCGATTTTATCGGCATCATCAACGATACCTCGATTGCGCTGCCGCCGGTGCGAACCGGCTACATGGCTGAAATCGCCATGGCGCTTGGTCTTGGCGCCATTCTTTTGCTCTGCGGTTTTTCCTTCCTTAAACGCAAGGGCGCGGACGATCCGGATTTCGCCCAGCTCTGGGCGGGGATTGCAGCTCTCTTCCCGGTCTGGCTCGGAACCGCGAGCTTCGTCGAATATGGAAATCTCGGTCGTGACTGGCTGCATGCAGCCTATGGCCTCGGCCTCGGTTTCGTGCTGATCGCCGCTGCCGAATGGCTGCACCGACAAAACAACGAGGCCTATCGCAAGCCGCTCAACATCCTCGTGCTCGGCTCCTTTGCCGCATTCGCGCTAAGCCTGCACACGCTGACTGAGGGGCTTACGACAACCATACTGCTTTCCGTCATCGGTTTCGGTTATGTGCTGGCAACCCGCCAGCGCAACTGGGATGTGCTGCCCTGGGTCATGGCGATTGCAAGCGTCGCCGTTCTCGGCCGCATCGCCTGGGAGCCGACCATCGTCGGGCCGCAAAATCTTGGGCTCACGCCGGTCTTCAACGCGCTTCTGCCGGGTTACGGCATTCCGGCGCTGCTCGCTATCGTCTCCGCCTGGATGCTGCGCGACTGGCCGGGCTTCCGGGCAAAGAACTTCCTGCAGGCCATCGCCAGCCTGATGGGCCTGCTGGCGGTCGCAATCCTCATCCGCCATGCGATGAATGGCGGCACACTGGACGAAAGCGTGCCGACGCTTGGCGAACAGTCGATCTATACGCTGCTGACCATCGGTTTTTCAGGCGTACTGATGACGCTCGATTTGAAGAGCCCCAGCCCCGTCTTCCGTTACGGCTCGATGATTGCAGGCGTTATCGCCGTCATCAACGTGCTGGTGATGCATTTCTTCACGCTGAACCCCTATTTCACCGGCGAAAATACCGGCCGCATCCCGTTCCTCAACCTGCTGCTGATCGGTTACCTGCTGCCGGCGCTTGCCTATGGCGGCCTTGCCTATTACGCACGCGGCAAGCGGCCTGCGGCCTATGTCAGCCTGCTGGCCGTGGCGGGTGCCGCACTTGGCTTTGCCTGGGCCACGCTTTCGGTCCGCCGCTTCTGGCAGGGTGAAAACATTGCCAACTGGAAAGGCTTCCTGCAGGGCGAGACCTACAGCTACTCGGTGGTCTGGCTGTTGATCGGCGTATTGCTGCTCATCGTCGGTTCGCGCTTCAATGCCCGCAGCCTGCGTCTGGCATCCGCCGCCTTCGTGCTGATCTCCGTCGCCAAGGCATTCCTGATCGACATGAGCAATCTTGAGGGCGTGCTGCGGGCGCTGTCCTTCATCGGGCTTGGCGCCGTGCTGATCGGTATCGGTCTGTTCTATCAGAAAATCCTCACCCGGCAGCCGAAGACATGATCCCGGCTGAGGCTTTTGCGCCCTATGCGGCGCTTGCGCAGGACCTGATCCCGCATGCCGCCGATGCGGGTGACGGCTCGCACGATCTTGCCCATATCCACCGCGTCTTCCGCAACGCCATGCGCATCCATGCGGGCGAAGGCGGCGATGGCACGGTGCTTGCGGCCAGCGTGCTTTTGCATGATTGCGTGGCGGTGGAGAAGAACTCGCCGCTTCGCGCGCAGGCCTCACGCCTTGCGGCGGAAAAAGCCTCCGGCATTCTGGCCAGGCTTGGCTGGCGTCAGGCCGATATTGACGCCGCCGCGCATGCCATCACCACACATAGTTTTTCCGCCAATATCGAGCCGCAGACGCTGGAGGCAAAGATCCTTCAGGATGCCGACCGGCTGGACGCCATCGGCATGGTGGGTGCTGCGCGTTGCTTTTATATTGCCGGACGCATGGGTTCGGCGCTCTACGACCCGGCCGATCCGCTGGCAAAGGACCGTCCGCTTGATGATCGCGCCTTTGCCATCGACCATTTCGAAACCAAGCTGTTCAAGCTTGCGGATGGTTTCCGCACCGAAACCGGGCGAGAACTGGCAAAGGCCCGCCATGAGCGGCTGAAACAGGTGCTGGACCTGTTTCTCGACGAAATCTGAGGAGACCTGAATGCGTGTGACCGAACTCAACATCTACCCGCTGAAAAGCGCGCGCGGCATTGTCCTCTCGAAAAGCGATGTTTCGGCGGAAGGCCTGCCGGGCGACCGGCGCGCCATGCTGACCGACCCTTCGGGCCACTTCATCACCCAGCGCGAATTGCCTGATATTGCCACGGTTCTGGCACAGCACGCGGATGGCGGCATGGTGCTTTCGCGGGAAGCAGGTGGCGAGATTTTCGCCAGGCCTTCCGGGCAGCGCATGGATGTGGCCGTGTGGAAATCGATCGTCAGCGCCAATATCGCCGATAGCGAAACCAACGACACATTGTCTGAGTGGCTTGGGCGCGAGGTGAAGCTGGTGTTCTTCGACGACATCGCAAAACGCATCGCGAGCCTTGAATGGACCGGCAACGAAACGCCCGTCACCTTTGCGGACGGTTACCAGATCCTCGTCACCACCACCGCTTCACTTGCAGCCCTAAACGACAATATGCGTGCAAATGGCGAGGACGCCGTTGGCATGGAGCGGTTCCGGCCCAATATCGTGCTGGAAACGGACGAGCCGTGGGCGGAGGATCGCTGGGCGGCGATCGAGATCGGCGGCATCCGTTTCGACCTCGTCAAGCCCTGCGCCCGCTGCATCATGACGACACAGGACCAAATAACCGGCTCCCGCGATGTACCCTCCCCCATGAAGGCCATGGGCCGCATCCGCATGTCCGGCGACCGGCGCGTACCCGGCCCGCTCTTCGGCTGGAATGTCACACCGCGCGGCAAAGGCAGGCTAGCTGTTGGCGATGTGGCAAAGGTAGTCGAGGAACGGCCGGACGGCTGGGCGATCAAGAGGCGTTAAGCTGCCGGGCGATGCATCTCACGATCTCGTATCAAGGCTTCTTCGCACCGACGATCAGGAAAATCGGACGGCGGTCTTCGTGTTTCATCTCCGGCCGCTCCGCCAGCAGGGCGGGATCGGGCCTCGGTTCCGCGAGCCGCGTGATCGCAAAGCCTGAAGTCAGCAGGGCGTTGAGAATGCCTGACACCGTGCGGTGATATTTGACGACATCATCCGCCATCCAGTTGGAATGGCGCACGCCCTCGTTCTGATAGTTATCGAGCGGCCAGTGCAGTATTTCGCCATCTTCGCCGTAGAACCAGTCCTGTTTGTCCAGCGCCGTGAACACGGGATGCTCGATGGAAAAGACAAAGTCGCCGCCGGATTTCAACACGGAGAAAACTCTCGCGAATGCCGCATCGAGGTCGCGGACGTAGTGCAGAGCGAGTGAGCTCAGCACCAGATCGAAGCTTTCCGACGCAAAATCGATGTCCTCGATCGCGGCGCGGCGATATTCGATGCCGGGGCCGCCGTTTATCTCGGCGGCGCGGCGCAGCATATTCTCCGACAGATCGACCCCGACGACATGCGCCGCGCCCTGCTCTACGGCGTGGCGGCAATGCCAGCCAAAACCGCAACCGAGATCAAGAACTGTCTTGTCTTTCAGCGTTGGCAACATGGCGCGCAGCTCATGCCATTCGCCCGCCTGACGCAGTCCCTCCAGAGAGCGTGGCATGGCGCTGTAGCGCTCGAAAAACTGCGGGTCGTCGTAAATATTCTGCTTCATCGTTGCCTCACCTTGCCCGATGGCATTTCACGTGAGTGTCTCATCAATCGCACGAATAGTGCCGTCAAGAAAAGTTGCTAGTGGGGCAGCCTTGCAAAAGATAATATTCCTCTCATCAAAGGGGAATTTTGCGGCACAGCGTCCCACGGGGCGAGGTGCTGCATCGGGAGAGTTTCATGTCGCAAGCCACACGCCAAACCATGCCCTGGGCCATTATCATCGCCGGGTCGCTGATCGCGGTCATGACCTTCGGGCCACGCTCGGCGATGGGCTTTTTCCAGCTACCCATGCTGGCCGATACCGGCTGGGACCGCTCCACCTTCGGGCTTGCCATGGCGTTGCAGAACCTGTTCTGGGGTCTAGGCCAGCCATTCTTCGGCGCCATCGCCGATAAATTCGGCACCGGCCGTGTGCTCGTGCTTTCCGGCTTTCTCTATGCGGCTGGCCTCATCTGCATGTCCTTCGGCACTTCGCCCTTCTGGCTGCATTTCGGTGGTGGCGTGCTTGTCGGGCTTGGCATTGCAGCTGGTTCATTCAGCGTCATTCTTTCGGCCTTCGCGCGGCATGTTACGCCGCAGCAACGCTCGCTTGCCTTCGGCATCGGCACCGCGGCGGGATCGGCGGGCATGTTCCTGTTTGCGCCAATCAGCCAGGGCCTGATTTCCACCTATGGCTGGTCGGACAGTCTCGTCTGGCTTGCCGTGATGATGATGCTGGTGCCACTGCTGGCCTATCCGATGCGTGGCAATTCCTCGTCCGGCAGCCAGTCACAGACGCAATTCAAGCAGACGGCAGGCGAGGCGCTAAGAGAAGCGCTCGGCCACAAGAGCTATCTGCTTTTGACCACCGGCTTTTTCGTCTGCGGTTTTCAGGTGGCCTTCATCACCGCGCATTTTCCGGCCTATCTCGGCGATATCGGCATCGAACCCCGCTATGCGGTCATCGCCATGGCGCTGATCGGCTTCTTTAACATCATCGGATCGCTGGCCGCCGGCGTCATTGCCCAGCGTTACTCGAAACCCTATCTGCTAGCCTATATCTATATCGCCCGCTCAATCGCCGTCACGGCTTTCCTGCTTCTGCCGCAAACGCCGCTTTCGGTCATCATCTTCGCGGCCGTGATGGGCATCCTGTGGCTTTCCACCGTGCCGCCGACCAATGCGTTGGTGGCGATCATGTTCGGCACGCGCCATCTCGGCATGCTGGGTGGCGTCGTATTCCTGTCGCATCAGATCGGCTCGTTCCTCGGTGTCTGGCTCGGCGGCTTCCTTTACGACAAGCTCGGCTCCTACGATCTCGTCTGGTGGCTCGGCGTCGGCATGGGGATTTTTGCGGCCATCGTGCATTGGCCTATTCAGGAACGACCCGCACCTCGGCCAGCAATGGCCTGAGGCTATACCGCCTTATCGAGCGCAGGCAGCACCGCCTTGCGCTCCAGTGCCTTCAACGCCGCCTGCACGAAACCGTCGCGGGCGGCGTTTTCATTGAGGCCGCGTGGATCATAGACATGGCGGTTGAGGAAATGGGCGGTGAGGCGGAAGGCGGCCGCGAGGCTGTCGCGATCGGCGGCCTTCGACTGACCTTCGCTCAGGAAAGCGGGAAGCGAAAGCATACGCGCCGCATAGGGCGCTCCCGCCGTACTACAGACCGCCCTGCCCGTTTTGGGCGATACATAGATGAGATCGGTGCGCAGGCCCGTTGCCGCGCATTCCGTTAGATCGAGACCGAAACCGAGATCGTTCAGCACCGCCAGCTCGAACCGTACGAACAATTCGCCAGCATCAACAGGATCGTGGAGATTATCGAGAATGACGTCGAGCGCCTGATAGAGATGCGGATGCGGGTCACGCTCCGGCAGAAGCCGCAGCAGCGCGCCCATGGCCTGCACGCCATACACGGCGGTTGCCGTTTCCATCAGTTGCGCCGCCCGCAACTGCAAAGGCTCAATGCGGAATTCGCCGAGATGGTCGTCAAGCCGCGCCCGCCAGATCACATCCACCCGGTTTCCCGCCTGCAGCACCGGCTGCATGCTGCGGGAGCGCCCGCCGCGCACCATCCCCAGATGGCGGCCGCGCAAGCGGGTCATCACCTCGGCGATGACGCTGGTCTCGCCATGACGCTTTACGCCGAGAATGATTGCCTCGTCCTGCCACTGCATGAAATCTGTCCGAATTCCGATTCAAGCCCGATCATAACCGATCTGACGGCGAAACGTTATTCTTTTACGGTGTCACGCGCCGCAGCAACGAGCGTTGTCACGAAATCGGCGATTTCGTTTTCACCGAAAGGCTTGCCCAGCAGGGGCGCATGCACGAGATCTTCGGGAAAACCACTCGTGTCGCCATAACCGCTGACGAAACCGAAGGGAATTCCGTGATCGCGCAGGTGGCGGGCAAAATCGTAACTCTTGCCGTCGGAAAGGCTGACGTCGAGAAGCACGCAATCGGCGCCATCCCGCCCTAATGCGTCCTGTGCCTGCGCAAGTGTCGTCGCAATCGTGATGGTTTCAACGCCGATGGACTGGAGAACCGCCTCGACGTCAAGCGCCACCAGATATTCATCTTCAACGATGATGCAGCGTTGTGGCACCATGTTTCTTCTTCTTTCAACGTGAAGGGAACCAGACGGATTTGCGCCGCTGTCGCCAATGTGATTTTCAAGCGCCATGTCGACAGAGTTCGCAAATTACGGACCCAACGTCATTTAAAAAAGACATGTCGAAAAAAGATCAGATGAAGGGTCTTGGCCGCTTTTCATCGTTTTGCCAACCGGCAACATGGCTCAGTCCGGCATCGTCCAGCACCAGACAGCCCTTGTCCGTCCAGCGAATCAGACCGCGATCGACAAGCTTTCTCAAGGTCTTGTTGGTGTGGACGATGGAGAGGCCAAGCGTATCGGCAACGTGCTGCTGGGTTACAGGGATCGGCGTTTCACCCTGCACGAGATTAACCGCCTTTGCCTTGCTGTAAAGAAACGCGATGAGGTAGGCAGCACGCTCGATTGCTGTGCGCCGGCCGATGCTGAGCAAGTGGTTGTCGAGCATGCGCTCCTCGCTTGCTGCAATCCACGTCAGGTCATAGGCAAGGGTCGGATGATCGGTGAAGAGGTTGTTGAGCCGCGAGCGCTCGAAGACACACAGTGTCACAGGCGACAGCGCCTCCACCGAATGCTGCATTTCCCCCATGACCGTGCCCTGCAGGCCGACGAGATCGCCTGGCATGACATAATTGAGGATCTGCCGCCTGCCGTCTTCCAGTGTTTTATAACGGAAAGCCCAGCCTTGAAGGACAGTGTAGAGATGGGCGCTGTGCGACCCTTCCATCAAAATGACGGAACCGCTTTCGACCGCCAGTTCCCCTGTCTTGAAACGGGAGACGAAATCCAGTTCGGAAGAGGAAAAGTCCCTGAAATGCGGCAGGTCGCGCAAGGGACAGTGCTGACACGGGGTGGTGGAAATTCCGTTCGGTTTTTTTGGCGACATGAATATCCATCATCGAAAAAAAGGTTGCGCCCAATCGTTTTGGAACAACCCACCCGAATGCATTCGGTTCCCGATAAAAGGTTGAAGATATTCAGAATGTTCGTTGTGTGTCGTTCCGTTTCCGGCCGGCACATCCACATTCCTGTGCATGTCACAGGAATGTGGATGTGCCGGATGTGCCTTATCCCCGCGGAAATTCCAGGCCCATTTCGCGGAAACGTTCGGGGTCGTCGCCCCAGTTTTCGCGAACCTTGACGAACAGGAAGAGGTGGACCGGCTGTTCGAGGATTTCAGACAGTTCCTTGCGCGAGGCGGTGGAGATCGCCTTGATCGCGTCGCCGTTCTTGCCGAGAGCGATCTTCTTCTGGCTGTCGCGCTCGACATAGATCACCTGCTCGATGCGCACGGAGCCGTCCTTGCGCTCTTCCCACTTCTCCGTCTCGACATGCGAGGCGTAAGGAAGCTCCTGATGCAGACGCAGGAACAGCTTTTCGCGGGTGATTTCGGCGGCGAGCTGGCGCATCGGCAGATCGGAAATCTGGTCTTCCGGATAATACCAAGGACCTTCCGGCAGGGTATCGACCAGATAATCCATCAGGTCTTCGCAGCCCGAGCCGTTGGTGGCCGAAATCATGAAGGTCCGGTCGAAGGTCACGTGCTCATTGGCGGCGGCAGCAAGCTTCAGCAGGTCTTCGCGCTTCACCTGGTCGATCTTGTTAAGGCAGAGGATTTTCTTCTGCGGAACATCTTTCAGCCCCTCGAGAATCGCTTCCGCATCACCCTTCAGGCCGCGTTCGCTGTCGATCAGCAGCAGGATGAGATCCGCATCCTTCGCTCCGCCCCAGGCCGAAGTGACCATGGCGCGGTCGAGCCTGCGGCGCGGCTTGAAGATGCCGGGCGTGTCCATGAAAACAATCTGCGCATTTTTGTGAATGGCGATGCCGCGCATAACGGCGCGCGTCGTCTGTACCTTGTGGCTGACGATCGAAACTTTTGCACCCACCAGCCTGTTGACCAGCGTCGACTTGCCGGCATTGGTCGGGCCGATGAGGGCCACAAAGCCGGAGCGGGTCGGAAGGGCGATGTCTTCGCCGGCATTGGCGGGGTTTTCGTGATCGGTCATGATATCCATTCAAGGTCTGAGGTATTCAACATGCGGCCACAAGGCTCGCCATGCGCTCGATTTTAGCGCCACTATCTTTCGGGCGCTCAGTTCTAGGTGGAGCTTTTCTGCCAGACGCCTTCGCGTTCCAGCAATCTGGTTGCTGCCACCTGTTCGGCTGCGCGCTTGGAACGCTCGACGCCGGTTTCCGGCTTCACGCCGGGAATTTCCACCGTCACGGTGAAGCTGGGATCGTGATCCGGTCCGGAGCGATCGTCAACCCGATAAGCGGGCGTAACCGCAAATCTGGCATGCGCCCATTCCTGCAATTCAGTCTTGGCATCGCGGCGTCCGGCATCTACGCGCGTTGCGCGGCCCTGCCAGTATTTCAGAATGAACTTGCGGGATGCTTCCAGACCACCATCCAGATAGAGAGTGGCGATCAGGCTTTCGACCACATCGGCGCGCACGTTCAGCATCGCCTTGCCGGTCAGCTTCTTCACATCCGATCCGGTGCGAATGAAATTATGCAGGCCCATTTCGTCGCCGATAGCGGCGCAGGATTCGGCGCTGACAAGCTGGTTGAGGCGAACCGAAAGCTCACCTTCGCTGGCGTTGCGGAAGGTGGAGAACAACAGCTCGGCAACACAAAGGCCGAGAACGCGGTCGCCCAAAAACTCCAGCCGCTCGTAATTGCCCGCTGCAGCGGAACGGGCACTCGCATGGGTCAAGGCCCGGTCGAGCCGGGCCTTTTCCTTGAATTCATATCCGATCAACGCTTCGAGACGGGAAATCTCCGCAATCGACAGCGGCTTGGTCTTGCTCATCCCACAACCTTGAAGAGACGGTCCCAGCGCATGTTGGACGGCCAGTCCCAAATGCGGCTGAACGGCGTGTCATTGCCCAGCGAGAAGAAGATGACGCTGGCGCGGCCGATCAGGTTTTCTTCCGGCACGAAACCGACGTCGAAACGGCTGTCGAGCGAGTTGTCGCGATTATCGCCCATCATGAAATAATGGCCTTCCGGCACCAGGAATTCGCGGGTGTTGTCGCCGCGCGAATCGGGCGACTGGTCGAGCGTGTCGAAGGTGACGCCATTATCTAGCGTTTCGCGGAACACCGGTACATTGGCGCCCGGATCGGCACGATAATCGGAGGTGAAGGTGCCATCAGGCTGCTTCGGAACCGGCTGGCCGTTGATGAACAGCACGCCGTTCGTCACCTGAATGCGGTCACCCGGCAAGCCGACGAGACGCTTGATGTAATCGACTTCAGGATTGGGCGGCAGGCGGAAGACCACGACATCGCCGCGCTTGGGCTTGCTGAATTCGAGGATACGGCCGGAAAACAGGTTCGGCGAAAAGGGCAGCGAATATTTCGAATAGCCGTAGGAGAACTTGTTGACGAAAAGATAGTCGCCTACCAGCAGCGTCGGCATCATCGAACCTGAAGGGATCGTGAAGGGCTGAAACAGCACGGTGCGGATGACCATGGCCAGCAGCAGCGCCTGAATGATGACCTTGACGTTTTCCCAGAGGGCGTTCTGCTTCTTTTCAGCTTTTTCGGACACTTAAAGACCTGCCTGATTGTTTACCGGTTCCTGCGATTTGACGGAGGCGTCCGGGCCGTTGTTGCTCGCGACTGCGGCGGGGTGAAGCAATTTTTCACGCAGCCAGCGACGCTTTCATATTTCTGCGACTTCTCTAGAACCTTTCCAGCCGGAAGGGAAGCGCTTCTGTCATACGCCTGCAAATAGGCCGCCAATGCGGCAGCCGCCGGTCTCAGTCGCTCACGGGAAGCGCCTCGATAATCACAAATGCCTGAGCGTAAGGGTAATCGTCCGTGATGGTCAGATGGATATTGGCGCGGTGACCGGCGGGCAGCATGGCCGCCAGCCTTTCTGCGGCACCGTTGGTGAGCGCCATGGTCGGCTTGCCGCCCGGCAGATTGACGACCCCCATGTCCTTCCAGAAAACGCCGTTCGCAAGGCCGGTTCCGAGCGCCTTTGAACAGGCTTCCTTGGCGGCGAAACGCTTGGCGTAGGATGCCGCGCGGTTCTTGCGGCCATCGGACTTGGCGCGCTCGATATCGGTGAAACAGCGGTGCGTGAAACGTTCACCGAAACGGGTGAGCGAATGTTCGACGCGGCGGATATCGATCAGGTCGCTGCCCAATCCAAGGATCATTTCAACATCTCCAGAGACGCGTTTTTATTGGCGGCGCGATGCGCGAGATTTTCCATCTTGCGGCGCTGGAAACCGCTGATGAGGCTATAGACGGTGATATAGGCGATCACCGCGCTCACGGCCGCGGGCAGAAGCGCACCGACGGTCATGGGTTCCAGCACCGGCCTCCATATCTGTCGGAATTCGAGGTGGCTGAACAGCGCAACGAAATCCACATGCGCACCCCCCGCCTCCTTCTGTCGTCCGAGCAGGAAATGCCCCAGTTCCCAGGTGGACGCCCAGATGAACGGAAATGTCAGGGGATTGGCGAAGGTGGTGCCGAGTGCTGCCGCAACCAGATTGACGCGCATGAGGAAACCGAGCGCCATGGCGATAATGATATGCACGCCGAGAAACGGTGTCCACGCCACGCCGATACCGAGCGCGACACCGGCGGCAATCGAATGCGGAGACGCAGACAACCGCAGGAGACGCAGCTTCATATAGCGCAGCGAACGGGTAAAACCCGTGCGCGGCCAAAAGAGGTCACGAATCTTCTCTGAAAAACCAACGGGTTCACGGCGGCGAAACGGCATGAGGGCAGTCTATTTCATCGCCCCGGCTGAGCCAAGAGCATCGTATACGACACGGGGATTTCTTTTGCAGGCATATTTTCCCCGTCATTCCGGCCGTTAGCTGGAATTCCGCCCACGCCACGGGGCACAACCGAGTATACGAACCTTGCCGAACACTCTGACCTCATCCTCAGGCTTGTCCCGAGGATTTGCAAACGATTGATTGAATGAAGGTTATCAGATCCCTGGGACGAGCCAAGGATGACGTCGAGGAAACAAGCACCTCTCGCCGTCAAATTTGTTTCAAAAGCAGCGTGTCCTATCATTTAGACCGGACAACGGTACACGCCCGTTAGTAACGCGCATTCACACAGCCTTACGAGACACGAGAAGGAGCTGACCGACAACGGCCACCCACCTTCCAAGTCCCATACGCATGGCGAACGGCTGCCATGCGCTGAGTGCATTACCGGCGGAACAGGCCGCGGTCGATTTCGCGCTGGCGGAACTCGAGGTCGACATTCGACACGGAGCCGCTGAGATATTCGAATTCGCGTTCCTGGGTCGTCTTGCCACGAACTGCACGGGCGATCTTGCGAAGCGGAGTAAACATGATTTCATGTCCTTTCAGTTTGGAAATGGCGTTTCTCATCGGGGTAGGACCACCGGCACGCCGCGTTTTCCGTTTTCAATTTCTGAAAGGAAGATAGTCGCAAACCACATGCGCGACCAGAGACAGTAAAAGGCCGCTGCCATGCACTGAATGCATAACAGCGGCCTTTTGGAATGTGCGAATGATCAAAAATGCCTCAATCGAAGGCACGTTTGACCGTGGATACGCAATCGAGGTCTTTCAGCTGCGACAGCAGCTGGTTGAGTTGCCGTAAATCCCAGACTTCGACATCCAGCGCCAGTTCGGAGAAATCCGTGCCGATGCGGACCATATTCAGGGCGCGTATGTTGACATCCAGCGTCGCGATTGATTGCGCCACGGAGGCGAGCGTGCCGGGTTCGTTCAGCGCGTTGATCATCACCCGCGCCATGAAGCGCGACTTGTTCGCCTCATCAAGATCCCAGCGGACATCAATCCAGCGCTCCGGCTCATCGTCGAAACGCTGCAGCGCCGGCGCCTGAATGGGATAGATGGTGATGCCCTTGCCTTTTTCCATGATGCCGACGATGCGATCACCCGGAACGGCGCCGGCGGCACCAAAATGCACATCGACATTGCCGGAAAGGCCACGGATGGGCAGCGGGTCCGGTCCATCGAGCATTTCGGCTGCGCCATCGTCTTCCAGAACGGAGCGCGACTTTCCGGGGATCTTGAAGACCATACCGGAAGCGCTGCGCATGTTGAACCAGCCGTCGTCGCCGGTCATCTTCACAGTCACGCGCTCGTCCTGATAATCCGGATAGACTGCACGCAGCACGTCGAGCGAGGAGACCTCGCCGCGCCCGACGGCGGCGATAGCGTCTTCCACATCCTTCTGCGCCAGACGATGCAGCACGGGTTTTAGCGCGTCACGCGAGAAGGCCTTGCCGGCACGTTCGAAAGTGCGCTCCAGAATACGGTAACCGAGACCCGAATATTGCTTGCGAATGGCCATGCGCGTGGCGCGGCGGATGGCCGAGCGGGCCTTGCCCGTCACCACCACCTCTTCCCATGCAGCGGGCGGAACCTGCACGCCGGAGCGGATGATCTCCACCTCGTCGCCGTTGTTGAGCCGGGTCACAAGCGGCATGATCCGGCCGTTGATCTTGGCGCCAACTGTGGTGTCGCCGATATTGGTGTGCACCGCATAGGCGAAATCGATGGGCGTCGCGCCACGCGGCAGCGCAATCAGCTTGCCCTTGGGTGTGAAGCAGAACACCTGGTCCTGGAACAGTTCCAGCTTGGTATGTTCGAGGAATTCTTCCGGGCTGTCGCCTTCTGCCAGCGATTCGATGGTGTGGCGCAGCCAGGAATAGGCGTTGCTCTCCGGCGAGAGCAGATCGCCCTCCCCGTTTTCGCCGTCCTTATAGAGCGCATGGGCGGCAATGCCGAATTCGGCGATTTCGTGCATGCGCTTGGTGCGCAGCTGCAACTCAATACGCTGGCGCGAAGGGCCAACGATCGTGGTGTGGATGGAACGATAGTCGTTCTGCTTCGGCGTGGAGATATAGTCCTTGAAGCGACCGGGTACCACGCGCCAGCGGGTGTGGACGATGCCGAGCGCGCGGTAACAGGAGGGAATATCGTCCACCAGAATGCGGAAGCCGTAGACGTCGGACAGCTGCTCGAAAGAGAGCGATTTCGACTGCATCTTGCGGAACACCGAATAGGGCTTCTTCTGACGCCCCTTGACGCTGGCGCCGAGAAGGCCATTCGCCACGAGTAGCTCGCGCAGCTCGTCCTCGATCTTCTTGATGAGCCCTTCGTTGCGTGTTTCCAGTTCCTGAAGGCGGTTGGTCACCGTCTCATAGGCTTCCGGATTGAGGTAACGGAAGGACAGGTCCTCCAGCTCGTCGCGCATGTCCTGCATGCCCATGCGGCCGGCGAGCGGCGCATAGATTTCCATGGTTTCTTCGGAAATGCGGCTGCGTTTGTCCGCCGGCATATATTCCATGGTGCGCATGTTGTGCAGGCGGTCGGCCAGCTTCACCAGAAGAACGCGCACGTCGTCGGAAATGGCAAGCAGCAGCTTGCGCAGGTTTTCGGCCTGCTTGGCCTTGCGCGTGACGAGATCGAGTTTCTTGAGCTTGGTCAGCCCCTCCACCAGTCTGCCGATATCCTCACCGAACAGCTCGTCGATTTCAGCGCGGGTAGCGGTGGTGTCCTCGATCGTATCGTGCAGCAGCGCCACCGCGATGGTCGATTCGTCGAGATGCATTTCCGTCAGGATGGCGGCAACTTCCAGCGGATGCGAGATATAGGGGTCGCCATTGGCGCGCTTTTGCTGGCCATGTTTCTGCATTGCATAAACATAGGCCTTGTTCAGCAGGGCCTCATTCGCATCCGGTTTATATTTTTGAACCCGCTCAACGAGTTCGTATTGCCGCATCATGCGATATTCCACAAAAAGAAAGCGCGCCAACCTTGGGGTCGGCGCACAATGCTGCATCAATAGGGATCAGATTATGACGGCAAATATTGACAGACGGTAACCACCGCCTGCCAATGGCGTCATAAAGTCAGATCAATAGTCGTCATTTTTTTCCGGCGGCACAAGGCCTTCGATACCGGCCAGCAGTTCTTCTTCCGACATCTGGTCGAAAGTAACGGTTTCCGGCTGGTCGTCCTCTTCGCCATCGGCAGTAGCGGAGGCTGCCAGCGTAACCGGATCGGGCTCGGGCTCGTCCACTTCCACATGCTTCTGCAGCGAATGGATGAGGTCTTCCTTGAGGTCGTCGGGCGAAAGCATCTCGTCGGCGATTTCGCGCAGAGCGACGACCGGGTTCTTGTCGTTATCGCGGTCAACCGTGATGGACGAGCCCTGGGAAATCTGGCGCGCACGGTGGCTGGCGAGAAGGACCAGCTCAAAACGGTTGTCTACTTTATCAATGCAATCTTCAACTGTGACGCGGGCCATTGCCTGTCCTTTGCGAGTCGTAATGTCGTGGATCAGAGCGCCGTGCTTTCTTGAGGATGCACAAGGGATGCTCTAACCTATTGAATCTGCGCTTCGTGCCTTGCGAAAAACGCTTTGGATTCCTCGCGACGAAGCCTTCCAGCTTCCGATACAGCCATTGGCCGCGGAATTCAAGTTTTTCCTGTCTTTGGCGTCTTTTGGCACCTTATTGCCCTTGTTTGGCGTCTGATGAACAAAATGTCTAGAAGAATTGTCTTGGAATACGGGTGAAGTTACCTTACTTAAAACGCAACGGCGCTACGCAAAATTCGTTGATACGACATGATTTTTCGCATTTGCGACCGGAAATAAAAGCCAGATAATGGCCTTTCCAAAAAAGGAATGGGATGGAATGTTCGATCCACGGGAGAAAATTGCGCTCTTTATAGATGGAGCCAATCTTTATGCAGCATCTAAAAGCCTGGGGTTCGATATCGACTATCGCAAGCTTCTTAAGGCGTTTCAGAAGCGCGGATACCTGCTGCGCGCCTACTATTACACCGCATTGATCGAGGATCAGGAATATTCCTCGATCCGCCCTCTGATCGATTGGCTGGATTATAACGGCTACAAGGTCGTGACGAAGCCGGCGAAGGAATTCACCGACGCGCTCGGTCGCCGCAAGATCAAAGGCAACATGGATATCGAACTTGCTGTCGATGCCATGGAACAGTCAGAGACCGTCGATCATCTGGTTCTGTTTTCCGGTGACGGCGACTTCACCAAGCTGGTGGACGCGCTTCAGCGCAAGGGCCGCAAGGTTTCCGTGGTGTCCACCATGGCAACGCAGCCCGCAATGATCGCCGACGATCTGCGCAGGCAGGCAGATCACTTCATTGATCTCATGACCTTGAAGGCCGAAATCGGGCGTGACCCGAACGAGCGCCCTGCCCGGCACGTCGAAAGCCCCGAGACGATCTGATCCCGGTTTTTAAGCCGCCGACCTAATGACAACGCGTCCGTCTGCAAGGCGGGCGCGTTTTTGTTTGGCTCCACAACCGTGTATTTCTGCCGGAAAATTCCTCTTAAAATTAACAAACATCAAATTCGGCCAGTCAAAATTATATCTTGGTTAATTTTAGACGTGTCTAAATCACCCAACGGCACCAACGACATGATTTCGGTGTCAAATCAGGATGTTCAGACATGCATGGCCAAGTAAAAACCAATCAACAACTCGACGAAAGACTTAATTTTCTGGGGCTTGGCCAGGAGCAACGACAAAACCTTTCGGACATGAAGGGCGTCATTACAGGCTCTCTCGACGCCTCTCTCGACCGTTTTTATGCGAAGGCGCGCTCCGTGCCGGAAACGGCGAAGTTCTTTGCAAGCGAAGCACATGTCCAGCATGCAAAAGGCATGCAGATGAAACACTGGGCAAGAATTGCCTCCGGCGCCTTCAACTCGGACTATACCGATGCCGTGACGGCCATCGGCCGTACCCATGCAAGGCTGGGGCTGGAGCCGAGATGGTATATTGGCGGTTACGCGCTGATGCTTGATGGCATCGTCAAAGCCGTTATCAATTCGGAACTGAAGGGCCTTTTCCAGGAAAAGAAGGCCAAGAAGCTGAACGACGCCCTGACGGTAACGATCAAGGCCGCCCTTCTCGACATGGACTATTCGATCTCCGTCTACCTCGACGTGCTTGCCGCCGAGCGGCTGAAGGTCGAGGAACAACAGGCGCAGATGAAGAAGGAGCAGGAGCACGTTCTCGAACTGCTCAACAACGCCCTGAACAAGCTGGCGAATGGCGACCTCACCTCCAGCATCAATGAAAAGACTGCACCGCAATTCGAGGGGCTGATTGCCAATTTCAACGCTGCGGTCGGCAATCTCGCGGGTGCATTCTCGCAGATCGTCGAGGAAGCCAACAAGATATCAGGCAATACGCGCGAACTGACATCGGCTACCGACGACATGGCCCGCAGAACGGAGCAGCAGGCAGCAGCCCTTGAGGAAACCGCCGCCGCCGTGGAGGAAATCACCACCATTTCCAAGCTTTCGGCGCAGCGCTCCGAAGAAGCCAAGGCCATCGTCGAAAGCTCGGCCGCCGAAGCGGCGCGGTCACGGGATGTGGTGACGGAAGCGGTAAAAGCGATGGGCGCCATCGAGGAATCGTCGCAGAAGATCACCCAGATCATTTCCGTCATCGACGAGATTTCGTTCCAGACGAACCTTCTGGCGTTGAATGCCGGTGTGGAGGCCGCGCGTGCCGGTGAAGCTGGCAAGGGTTTTGCCGTCGTCGCCCAGGAAGTGCGCGAGCTGGCACAGCGTTCAGCCAACGCCGCCAAGGAGATCAAGACCCTCATCACCAAATCCTCGGAGGATGTGATGCAGGGCGTATCGCTGGTCAATAAAACCGGGCAATCGCTGAATACGATCGGCAACAAGGTGGATCATATTCAGGAACATATCACCTCACTGACCAAGGCGGCCCAGGAGCAGTCCGTCGGCATTCAGGAAATCAGCGCCGCCATCAACAGCATGGACAATCTGACCCAGAAGAATGCGGCCATGGTGGAAGAAACCAACGCGGCCACGCACAATCTGAGCGATGTGAGCGCCAATCTGGCGGCACTGGTCAGCCGGTTCAGTGTTTCGGCGTCGGCGTCCTATGTGGAGCGGACTTATAGGGCGGCGTGAGAGCTGTCTATTCAAGAGGCGAAAGCATCCCCGCTCTCATTCCTGTGCTTGTCACAGCAATCTAGCCAGACCAAATCCTTGGGCTGAAAAGAACTCTCTCGCCGCGCGGACGCGCGGCGGCTTGATTCCTGCGACAAGTGCAGGAATGAGGGAGTAAGCTCTAGGCGTTGTTGCCCTTCAACAGCCGCGACTTCTGCCGGTTCCAGTCGCGTTCCTTCTCCGTCTCGCGCTTGTCGTGCAGCTTCTTGCCCTTGGCCAGTGCCAGTTCCAGCTTCGCACGGCCCTTTTCGTTGAAATAGACCTTCAGCGGCACCAGCGTCATGCCTTCACGATTGATGCCGGCACGCAGACGGTTGATCTCGCGCTTGTTCAGCAGCAACTTGCGACGGCGGCGCGGCTCGTGGTTGAAGCGGTTGGCCTGCAGATATTCCGGCAGGTGGGAATTGATGAGCCAGATTTCATCGCCCTCGTCCGATGCGTAGGATTCGGCGATGTTCGCCTTGCCTTCGCGCAGCGCCTTGACCTCGGTGCCGGTCAGCACCAAACCCGCCTCATAGGTGTCGATGATTTCGTAGTTGAAACGAGCCTTGCGGTTTTCCGCAACGATCTTGTTCACCACGCGCTGGCTGCCTTTGGGGGCCATGATATTTCAATCCCTTGTTTTTCTTATTGCGCCTGCGGCTTGTCCGCCACGAGCGGTTTTCAAGTTTCTATTTAGTATCGTCGTTACGAAAAGAAAAGGCGCGCGAAACGGCTTCTGTCGCGAAGCAGTCCCCTTGCGCGCCTTTCGGGTTTCAGGTGCCCCCTCAGTTCATCAGGCCGGCGTGCTTCAGTGCCGCGTCGATTGCCGCTTCCGTTGCCGGTTCCAGCGTGCTCATCAACGGCGAGCGGACCTTGCGGTTGCCGCCACGGGTCTTCGAAAGCGCATATTTTGTGCCGCAGACACCAGGTTCCATGAAGATGGCCCGGTGCAGCGGCATCAGGCGGTCCTGATACTCCAGCGCCTTGGCGTAGTCGCCTGCTAGCATGGCCGCCTGGAATTCAGAACAGAGGCGTGGCGCAACATTGGCGCTGACCGAAATGCAGCCGACGCCGCCATGGGCGTTGAAGCCGAGCGCCGTGCCATCTTCGCCGGACAGCTGGATGAAATCCTTGCCGCAGGAAATCCGCTGTTCGGAGACGCGGTCGAGCTTGCCCGTCGCATCCTTGACGCCGACGATGTTCTTGTGCGCCTTCACAAGCGCACCCATGGTTTCCGGCGACATATCCACCACCGAACGCGGCGGGATGTTATAGATGACGATCGGCAGTTTCACTGCTTCCGCAACTGCGGAAAAATGGGCGAAAAGCCCCTTCTGCGTCGGCTTGTTGTAATAGGGGGTGACCACCAGCAGCGCATCCGCGCCGGCATCCTGCGCGTGCAGGGCAAGTTCGATCGCTTCATCGGTATTGTTGGAGCCAGCGCCCGCGATGACCGGAACCCGTTTCGCCGCTACCTCGATGCACAGCTCGACCACACGTTTGTGCTCGTCATGGGACAGGGTTGGAGATTCCCCCGTCGTGCCCACAGGCACAAGTCCGTTGCTGCCTTCGGCAATCTGCCATTCCACATGGGCGGCAAATGCCTGTTCGTCCACGGCACCATTGTCCGTGAACGGGGTAATGAGGGCGGGAATTGATCCCTTGAACATACAAAGCTCCTGGCGCCGAGCCGGTTCATGCTTCGGCCGCATTCGATGGTTAAAACCGGCACACATTAGTGCCAGCCCTTGGCGCCGACAAGCGCAAAGGCAGCCTATTTTGTCCGAAATTGTCGGAAGTGTGACAGTCGCGGAAGCTCACGCGGCAGGCAAAAAACGAGGCGGTGGAATTTTACGCCGCTCGCAGACCGGTGAATTAAAGTTGATTGGAGTGCCGAGCGGAAAGTAAGGTTTCGTTAAGCACAGTCTCCGTAGATTCCAGAGCGGGATCTCAGGCGAAACTCATAGGTGCAACGCACTGGCGCATTTCGCAATCCCGCTGCAATGAAACGACAATACAAGAAGGTCGATTGTTTCCGTCCAGTGATGAAGAGCGGTATGAAAAAGACAGTTTGGGGATTGATGGCGGCAGGTCTTGCCGCGACCGTTTGGAACGCGCTGGCCGGCCCCGTGCCGGAAGCTGCCGTGCCGCTTCCCTATGTGAAGCCGAATGCGCCTGCTGTTCCCGCCTTCATGCCGGCCTCGCCCGAAATTACCGGCGCCATACCACGCCTTAACCGGCCTGACGATGCAAGCCAGCTTAAAGCGGGACTGGATGCGCTTTCCAGCCGCGACACGACACGCGCCATCGCCCTTCGCAACGCCATGCAGACAGGCAGTCTCGACCGGCATATTCTTACCTGGGCGATTGCCATTTCCGGGCAGAAGGACGTGCCTTTCGCCGAAATCACTACAGCCCAGAGCGAACTGGCGGGGTGGCCGGGTGCGGCGACGCTGCGCGCCAATTCCGAAAAGGCGCTTTACCGCGAAAATCCACCGGCACCCCAGGTGCTTGCCGCTTTTGGCAGCGGCCGGCCGGAAACAGCCGAGGGCACCGTTGTGCTGGCCAAGGCCCTCACCTCTTCCGGCAAGGCTTTGGAAGCACAACGCCTCATTCGCAAGCTCTGGGTGAGCGAAGGCATGGACAAGGACATGGAAGACCGTGTTCTTGCCGAGTTCCCCACTTATCTGACGCCCGCCGACCACAAGGCGCGGATGGATTATCTGATGTATCGCAGCCGAATCGGCCAGGCGAAACGTTTCGGTGATCTCGGCAAGGCGCAGTCGCTCTACAATGCCTGGGCCGCCGTGCTGCAGCGCTCAGGCAATGCCGTGGCGCTGCTGGGCAAGGTCGACGCCAACTTGCGCAGCGACCCTGCTTTTCTCTTCGCGCGCATCGAAAATCTCCGCAACCAGCAGAAATATCCGGAAGCCGCAGCACTTTTGAAGCAGGCGCCGAAGGACACGGCAAAACTCGTCAATCCCGGCGAATGGTGGAACGAGCGGCGAATCATCGCGCGCGGCGTCGCCGATCTCGGCGATTTTGCCGAAGCCTATCGCATCGTTGCCAATCATTCGGCCACATCAGCCGTCGATGTTGCCGATGCGGAATTCCATGCTGGCTGGTATGCGTTGCGGGCACTGCGCGATCCCGCCACGGCCTCACGCCACTTCAACACCCTTTTGCAGACCTCGAACCGGCCACTTTCCGCCTCGCGGGCCTATTATTGGCTGGGGCGGGCGGCGGAAGTGGGCGGGCCGGGCAATGCCCGCGATTTCTTCACCAAGGCGGCTGCCCATTCCGGCACCTTTTACGGCCAGCTTGCTGCCGCACGAATCGATGCAAAGACGCTGAACGTCACATACCCTGCTCCGAGCGCTGCCGACCGTGAACGCTTTGCTGGCCGCGAAGCGGTGCGGGCCATCGACAGGCTGGAAGCCGCAGGATACGGTTGGCGGGCCGACAGCCTCTACAGGTCATTGGCAGATCAGCTCGACAGCCCGGGCGAGCTTGCCATTCTGGCAGCAAGGGCAGAGGGCAACGGCAACCATCAGGTATCACTGCAAATCGGCAAGACGGCCTTCAGCCGGGGCATCGATGCGGCCGCCCTTGCCTATCCGCTCGGTGTCATTCCCGCCAGTGCCAATATTGCCGGCTCCGGCAAGGCGCTTGCCTATGCCATCGCCCGGCAGGAAAGCGCCTTCAACCCGGCCGCCGTCTCCGCTGCGAAT
Organism: Agrobacterium sp. MCAB5; assembly: GCF_052114365.1. Classification (NCBI taxonomy): domain Bacteria; kingdom Pseudomonadati; phylum Pseudomonadota; class Alphaproteobacteria; order Hyphomicrobiales; family Rhizobiaceae; genus Agrobacterium; species Agrobacterium sp. MCAB5. Next base: position 922,910 of record NZ_JBFREP010000001.1, on the reverse strand, counting down.
GCTCGCGGTCTGCTGCAATTGCTGCCGGGAACCGCCAAGGGCGTGGCCGGACGCCACGGCCTGCCCTACACTCAGGCGATGCTGACCAGCGACGCCGGATATAACGCCACGCTCGGCGCACATTATCTCGGCGAACAGATCGACAGTTTCGGCGGCTCCTACATCCTCACCTTCATCGCCTATAATGCCGGCCCGAAACGTGTGCCGGAATGGATCGCCCGCTATGGCGACCCGCGTGGCAAGCCTATCGACGATGTCGTGGACTGGATCGAGCGCATCCCCTTCCCCGAAACCCGCAATTACGTGCAGCGGGTGATGGAGAATTATCAGGTCTACAAGACGAGGCTGGGGCAACAGGCCGATATTGTTGATGACCTACGTCATGGCCGGGCGGGATAGAAGACCGGTTCATCAGTTGACTACTGTCAAAATATCAAAGCACCGGCAGGCCCGGTGCTTTTTTTGTTTTCAGGATTTACCGCACTCAAACGAAAAAGCCCGGCTCAAGAGCCGGGCTTTCCATCACTGACAATGTCAGATCAGATTAGAACGTGCGCTGAAGGCGAACGAAGCCGGTCCAGCTGTCGCCGGTCGGACCATCGACGTCCTGGTAGTTTGCAGCGATCTTGGCATCGAGACCCTGGGTGATCTTGTAATCAACCGTCAGGCCAGCGCGCCATGCATCGTTGTCGCCGGTGAAGTCACCATCAGGAGCGATATCGATCGTACCGAGGTACTGAGCGCCGGGGGTGATGGTCAGCTTGTCAGTTGCCTTGATTGCGTATTCAGCAGCAACTGCCCACTCGGACTCTTCGTAGTAGTAGTTTGCGCCAGAAGCCCAAACGCCAGAGAGACCGAAGGTGCCGGGACCGATGTCAGCCGTCAGGATAGCGCGGATTGCACCATTTTCCTGGTCGGTGTCATAGGAGCCGAGCAGGTTGGCAGAAACTGCGCCGAACTTCGCGCCGATGATGCCGCTGACGCCGACGTTGTTCGGGCCTTCAAAGACGCCACCCTTGGCAACGCCGAGGTTGGAGTTGCCGTCACGTACCGAGTCGAGTTCTTCAACGCTGATACCAGCATAGAACGAACCAGCATCGTAGGTGTAACGCAGAGCGTTGCTACGGGTGGAGTTCGAAGAAAGGATATCGGTTTCGCCGGAGAGATCGTCATCCCACCAGGTGTACATGTAACCGACCTTCAGGCCGCCGAGTTCGATGAAAGCCTGGTCGACGTTGACGCCACGGTCGCTGTCGTTGTTGGCCTGGCCACGAAGACCGATGTAACCACGCAGAGCGCCGAGTTCGGTGTCGGTGCGGGTGTCGATGTTGAACTGGGCGCGCGTGAACGAGTTCCAGTCAGACGTACCGGACTGGTTACGACCGAAGTCCGTCTGGAAACGGATGTAACCGTCGAACTTCAGGCAGGTTTCGGTGCCGGGGATGTAGAAGAAGCCCGTGCCGAAAGCGTCGCAAACGCGAACGTATTCCAGGGGCTCAGGCTCAGCAGCGACGATAGCGTCGGCAGCGTGAGCGCCGGATACTGCTGCGAGAGCCGCAGCGGAGCCGATCAAAAGGCTCTTGATGTTCATGGTTGACCTCCAGTCAAACGCTTAATTTTCTAAGCAGCGGGTGGGGAAACACAACTAAATGCGTGCCGCTTATGGAGATGATTAGAGCCAAAACCGGCCGGGGAGGCAATCCCAATGATGACAAAAGGAAGACAGTAAGGGGACCTTAGTTTTGCATTGTTGCGAAATAGCTACAATTCTAACCGACGGGCAGCACTTCCTAACAAAACGTTAATAATTCATGCTTTTCAGCGACTTAAGCGAAATGCCGATAAATGAGATAAGTCATTCCTCATCCCACCGCCAGAATTCTGACATCGCTGCGCCATGGGAAATCGTCTGAAACGCGGTGCCATTGGTGGGAAATCGGGCTGTCGGCAGCAACGCTTCCATCCGCAGCAGGAGAGAATCAGTTCCCAGTTCGACAGGCCCAAAACAGTTGAGTGGCAGACGAATCGGCAACGATACAAACCGACTTAAGCCGTAACGGAAAGTCGCCGGGATATCGAAACGCCGGCCAATCGACGCTTTGCCTGCCCCTCGCCAATGTGCATCAAACGAAAAAGCCCGGCTCAAGAGCCGGGCTTTCCATCACTGACGATGTCAGATCAGATTAGAACGTGCGCTGAAGGCGAACGAAACCAACCCAGCTGTCGCCGGCACCCGTATCAACACCTTCGGTGCCGTCTACGTCCTGGTAGTTAACCGAAACGAGCGTGGAGAGGCCCTGGGTGATCTTGTAGCCAACAGCTACGCCAGCTTTCCATGCATCGCGATCGCCAACCCAGTCGTTGTTAGCGCCGAGGTCGATCGTGTTGAAGTACTGGAAGCCGGGGGTGATGGTCAGCTTGTCAGTTGCCTTGATGGCGTATTCAGCAGCAACGGTCCACTCGGACTCTTCGTAGTAGCGGTTTGCGCCAGAAGCCCAAACGCCAGAGAGACCAAGAGTGCCTGGGCCGATGTCAGCCGTTACGATAGCACGGACTGCGCCTTCTTCAGCATCGGTGTCGTAGCCGCCGAGCAGGTTGGCAGAAACTGCGCCGAACTTCGCGCCGATGATAGCGTCGATACCTACGTTGTTCGCACGCTCAAACGAACCGCCCTTTAGGAAGTCGTCGGAGATGTTGGAACCGCCGCGAGCAGCTTCCAGCTCTTCAACAGCAACACCAACGTAGAACGAGCCAGCGTCGTAGGTGTAGCGGACAGCGTTCAGACGGGTCTGGTTAGAGCTGAGTACGTCAACTTCGCCAGAGAGACCATCATCCCACCAGTTGTAGTAGTAACCGACCTTCAGACCGCCGAGCTCGATGAAAGCCTGGTCAACAACAACGCCACGGTTGCTGTCGTTGTCAGCCTGGCCACGAAGACCGATGTAACCACGCAGAGCGCCGAGCTCGGTGTCGGTGCGGGTGTCGATGTTGAACTGAGCGCGCGTGAACGAATCCCAGTCAGACGTGCCGGACTTGTTACGGCCGAAGTCGGTCTGGAAACGGATGTAACCATCGAACTTCAGGCAGGTTTCGGTGCCGGGGATGTAGAAGAAGCCGGTGCCGAAAGCGTCGCAAACGCGAACGTATTCCAGGGGCTCAGGCTCAGCAGCGACGATAGCGTCGGCAGCGTGAGCGCCGGATACTGCTGCGAGAGCCGCAGCGGAGCCGATGAGAAGGCTCTTGATGTTCATGATTGACCTCCAGTCAAAGTTTTTAAGTGGGTCTGGGTACTTTTGCCGAAGGACAGCATTCCCTGCCCCATTCCCGTGTTCTTAGAAGCCAAACGATCCACCGCCTCGCTTCTGGTCGTGAAAATACAAAAGGTTTCGCCGCTTGCAATCGCCAACATCCGATAAAGCGCATTTACGTACATGCTTCATTTCGGTTTGTTGCGGAAACAGCACACAGTGGGCACACGGCCCACAGGCGGCTTTACCATGCGTTAAGAAATGACTTGAAAATCCGTTAGTTAGCGCGGTTAACAAGGTCTTTCTAAACTATAGGCCTTTTCGGAGATCCCTTGCCCCGCAGGGGAAGGACGACGGAAACTTTTGCCCCGTTCCGGCCCCACACTTAGTATGGCTCCCCGGTGCGCACATAGAAACAACAGTGAAACCCGAGCGGTTCGCCACCGATTCCCCGATCAACGATTCGGCTCGCAGGCTCCGGCACTTCAATTCTTTGGCCGATTGCGTCAGCAAGCGTTACGGGACGAGTCGCGAAAACGGCGCGGAATACGAGTGTGTGTCACTTGGGTACAGAGTGCTTTATAACTGCCTGCAAGAAACGAGGGGCAGAATCGAGTCGGCCCATTAGCTCTCTCCACTATCCTGCGGTTTATCGCAGGGGTCCGGCGTTTCGCGAAACGTGCTGAAGAACGAACTGGCATGCGGAAACGCATGCTTTGGGTGTCTGCTTGGAAGAAGTAGCTTTTTAGGGAGGTTTATAATTTCAGGCTGCGTGCCGAAATGGCGGAGAGGATGGGATTCGAACCCACGATACGCTTTTGACGTATACTCCCTTAGCAGGGGAGCGCCTTCGACCACTCGGCCACCTCTCCGGTGCGGCCTGATTATTGCTTTAAAAAAATGAATGCAAGGGTTTTTCGCCAAGAAGCCGAAAAACCTGTTGGCCGAACGCCCGCCAGCGAAACTTTGCGGGCCATTGGGGAACTTCTTCTCTTCCGGCACGTTCTGGCTTCGGTAACAAAAAGAGGTGTTCTAATGGCTCAGACCAAACTGAATGTTGTCGAAGATACGATCGAAAACCAGATTGCGGAGTTGCGTTCGCAGATTTCGTCTCTCTCCAAGTCCGTTTCCGCTCGTGCGGAAGGCGTTGGTGAAGATGCATCCGAATTTCTGGATGAGGCTCGTGGCCGCGTTCGCAAGGCTGCAAGCAATGTGCGCGCCCAGGGCCAGAACGTTGTGGAAGCAGTCAAGGAAAACCCCGGCACTGCAACCTCGCTGCTGACGATCGTCGGCGCACTCGGCTTTGCGATCGGTTATGCGGTCGGCGCTGGTACGCAGCAGAGTTCTTCGAACAGCAGCCTTTATCGCTGGCGCTGATTGCTGCACTAGAGGCTAGAATTCAGGCAAGGCGGGATACGTTCCGCCTTGCCTGTTTGCATTTATTTCAGAGAATTGACGAACAGGGGGCGGAAATGGTGTTCAGCAGCGATCTTGAAGAAGCATTGTCGGATTTCGCGAGAGATCACGGCATTGACAGGGATGAGGCTATCCAGCGCATCGTCCGCGCCGCACTCATCAATAACGGTTATCTCGCTTCCGGCGAAGAAGGCATTCCGCCGGAAAAGCTGAACGCCAGCAACGATGACTAAGACTCAATATCCGGATTTGGATGGCGCAGGCGCTGAGCCGCCCTTGTAGCGGCTGGAGAGCGCACGCAGTGTATTGGAAAACTCCGTGACATCGGCGCCAACAGCCACGAAAGATGCGCCGAGTTCCAGATAACGGCGATTGAAGGTCTCGTTGAAGGTAAGAATGCCCGCAGCTTTGCCGGCCGCGACGATCTTGACGATCGCTGCCTCGATTACGGCCTGCACTTCCGGCTCATCCAGCCTGCCGAGATAGCCCATATCCGCAGCAAGATCGGCCGGGCCGATGAAGATGCCATCCACGCCTTCCACCGCAAGAATATTGTCGAGATCATTGATCGCGGCGCGCGTTTCGGCCTGCACCAGCAGGCACACGCTGTCGGACGCACTGTCGGCATAATCGGTTATGGTGTTGAAGGCTGAGGCGCGGGCAACTGCCGCTCCCATGCCGCGAATGCCGCGCGGCGGATAGTGCATCGCGCTGACCAAATCTTCAGCCTGCGCCGCCGAATCGACCATGGGCACCAGAAGCGTGCGGGCGCCTGCGTCCAGCAGCTGCTTGATCATCCAGCTTTCGCCAACGGGCACACGCACCACCGGTTCGGCGGGCGATGTGGCGAGAGCGCGCAATTGGTCGATGATGCTGCGAAGATCGTTCGGGCCGTGCTCACCATCGATGACCAGCCAGTCGAAACCCGCTGTTCCGGCAATTTCCGCCGTGATGGCCTCACCCATATCGAGCCAGAGGCCGATTTGCGGCCTGCCGGCGTGGATGGCTGTTTTGAAACGATTTTCGGGAGCGGGCATGATGTCCTCAGGAAAGCAGTAATTTCAGATCGGCGGACGGGTCCGCCAGGATGGCGCGATCCGGCTCAGCGCCGGTATCGAGCAGTTTTTTGCCGGAAACATAGGCCTTGGCATCGTTGACGGCATCAACCGCCACGAATCGCCCGTCGCGGAAATACCAGACCGACCAGCTGCCTTCGCGCGCGCCGGGCCGCAGCACCGTCTCGTCATAACCGAGGTTGAAGCCAGCGATCTGCAGCTTTACCTCGTATTGATCCGACCAGAACCAGGGTTTGGCATCATAGGCGACTTCAGCGCCTGCCAGTACATGCGCGGCGGCCTCGGCCTGATCAACCGCGTTCTGGACTGATTCGAGACGCACAAGCTGGCCCCGCCACGGCAGCAACGCGCAATCGCCCACCGCGTGGATATCCTTGTCCGAGCTGCGGGTGTGTTCATCCACCACGATCCCATTGCCGACATCGAGGCCCGATTCGCGGGCAAGGCGATCGTTCGGGGTTACGCCAATGCCGACGATGACGAAATCCACGTCAAGCACCGAACCATCGGAAAGCTCGGCAGCGGCTACTCGGCCATCCATGCCGACGAGCCGTACGAGGCCGGTCTTTTCGCGGATGGAGACGCCGTGCTCCTGATGGATGCCGCGCATGATATCGGCGGTTTCCTTTGCCGCCACGCGCTGGAGAATGCGGTCGGCCATTTCGATCAGCGTGACCTCGAGACCGAGCTTGCGGGCGACGGCTGCCGCTTCCAGACCGATATAACCACCGCCAATAACCAGCAGCCTGCGGCCGGGTTTCATTTCCTCAAACAGCCGGTCAGCATCGCGCTTGTCGCGGACGGTCAGAACCCCTTCGAGATCGCCGCCGATGCTGGCGGGCAGCTCGCGTGGTGCAGCACCGGTCGCCAGTACCAGCTTGTCGTAGGAAAGCGTGCTGCCATCCTGCATGCGAACGGATTTGGCAGCGCGGTCGATCTCCTCCACGAAGGTGGAGAGCCGGATATCGACCTTGTTTTCCGCGTACCACTCCTCAGGGCGGAACATCAGCCGGTCGAAGCTCATCTCGCCTAAAAGGTATTTTTTCGACAGTGGCGGCCGTTGATAAGGATAGGCATCCTCCGAGCCGATGATGGTGATGGGGCGCTCATCCTTCAGCGCCCTGAGCTTTGCCGCCAGCGCGAAAGCGGCCTGCCCCGCCCCGACGATTACCAGCCTTCCCGCCACATTCCACTCCCAGAACAATCGCCAATGGGCAGATTTGCCGCACCCTGCGAAGCCATATTGCGGGATCAGGCGTAACGCCAAGTACGGCCCGCGTCAACCGTACAGCGCCACCAGCCCGGTGCAAGCATGACACATTATCACCCCAGACTGCGACACCCTTGCAACCGGAAGGAGCCGGATGCATTTCCTCAAGGGAAACATCGGCTTCCGACAGGCGGTCTGGCCCATGTCGAGACGCACTACAGACAATTGCGCGGATTTCCTTCACGCACTGGCAAGGAAGCCGCGTTAAAATCGGCATCAGGAAAAGGCAATCCGGGAGGTTGTCATGGCTTTACATATTGATCACCGTCAAAGCGTCCCGCAGGACGAGCAATACGAGAAGTTTCAGATCGACCGGCCCGGAAAGATCACCTTCATCGGGCATCACCTCAGCGCCAAGGATACCATGCGCTGCCTGGTGCGCAGCATCTCGCTTTACGGCGCAGAGATCGAGGTCAGCCCGCATCTGGAGATGCCCACTAACTTCTATCTGGAAATTCTCGGCATTCGCGATGAGATCGGCTGCAACCTGATCCGCAGGGAAGAGGAAAAGGTCACCATCGGATTCAACATGTTGATCGACGCGGAATTCCTGCACCATGTGCGCAGGCTGAGTTTCGAGACCAGCGTCTGAGCCGCATCGACCGATTCGCGGCCGAGTTTTTCTCTCACGGCGCGACGGTGGAAAAAACTGTTCCAAAACAGCCATCCGGTAACCGGGCGCGACTTGCGTCCGGTTTTTTTGCACCTATTGTGTGCCGGGTTTTCAAACAGGTACTGGAAATCTCAGCCAATGTCCGCTTTCTCACGTCTTACGCCGCTTGCCGTCTCTCTTCCTTCAACCGTTCCCTTCGTCGGCCCGGAAGCCATCGAGCGGGGCCGCGGCCTGAAGGTGGAAGCGCGGATAGGCGCCAATGAAAGCGGGTTCGGCCCTGCCCCATCCGTGCTTATGGCCATGCGGGATGCGGCGGCCGAGACCTGGATGTATAGCGATCCGGAAAATTTCGAACTGAAGGAAGCACTCGCCATCCACCACGGCGTTTCGCGTGGCAATATCGCCATTGGCGGCGGTGTCGATGGTTTGCTGGGTGAGATCGCCAGGCTGATCGTTGAGCCGGGAACGCCGGTGGTCACCTCGCTCGGCGGTTATCCTACCTTCAATTACCATGTGAACGGCTTTGGCGGAAAACTCGTGACCACGCCATATGTCGACGATCACGAGAACCTCGACGGGCTTCTCGATCTCGTCATCCGGGAAAATGCACCGCTGGTCTATTTCGCCAATCCCGACAATCCGATGGGAAGCTGGTGGGAGGCAAGCGAGGTCGTGGCCTTTGCCCGTGCGCTGCCGGAAACCTGCCTGCTCATTCTGGACGAGGCCTATTGCGAGACCGCACCTGCCAGCGCCGTGCCAAGCATCGATGCCCTTATCGGCCAGCCGAACATCCTGCGCATGCGGACTTTCTCGAAAGCCTATGGGCTTGCCGGCGCCCGCGTGGGGTATGCCATCGGCACGCTCGGCAATGTCGAAGCCTTCGACAAGATCCGCAATCATTTCGGCATGGCACGCGTTTCGGTCGCCGGCGCATTGGCGGCGCTGAAGGATCAGGCCTATCTGCATGACGTCGTTGGAAAAATTGCGGTGGCTCGGGATCGCATTTCCGCGATTGCCCGCAGTAACGGCCTCTCGCCCCTGCCGTCGGCAACCAATTTCGTCACCATCGATTGCCAGCGCGACGGCACTTACGCCCGCGCCATCGTCGACGGCTTGATGGAACATGGCGTGTTCATCCGCATGCCGGGCGTGGCGCCGCTCAACCGCTGCATTCGTGTGAGTGTGGGACCTGATGACAAGCTTGATCTTTTTCAACAGGCATTGCCGAAGGTCATCAAGGCGCTGGGTTGAGGTTTCGCTTGCCTTCTCCTCATTCCTGTTCTTGTCACGAGGAATCGAGCCAGCCCAAGTCCTTGGGCTGAAAGGAATCTCTCGCCACACGGACGTGTGCCGGCTAGATTCCCGTGGCAGGCAAAGGGATGAGGGTGGCGAGCCAGGCGGCATATGGTGCGATCGACCATTGCGTGCATCGATTCAACATCCTCTGACAAACCACTGTTCGCGAATCGTTTTCCATCAACCGACATCGCCAGACATAAGAAAGCCGCGCCGGCCTTGTTCCTGCCGGTCGCGGTTTGATGTGTCAGCGCAAAAGCTCCTTTTCAAAGCCCTCGCCGCATTCCCCTTCGGGTTTACTTTCGTTTGTACCGGTCATCGGGACTGGAGGGAACCGGACCGGAAATTCTGTCGCGGATAAGGTGCGTCAGTGCATCGTCATCCAGTCGCGTGCGGCACGCAGCGCTTCGGCCAGTTCCGCCTTGGTCATGTTGCGGGCAAGATCTGCTCGCAGCGAAGCGGCTCTTTCCGATCCGCGGATCGCGGCGATGTTGAGCCATTTGTGGGCCGCGACCAGATCCACCTTGCATCCCCGGCCGGTCGCATAGACCAGGCCGAGATTGCAAAGGGTGTCGGCGCGGGTTTCGCCACCGGCAACTGCCATTTCGATATCGCGAATTTCAAAGCGTGCCATCGTTTTAATCCCTGTCTTCTCGCCTGTTTCATCAAGTGCCTTCTTGTCGAGGCTAACCTTTGGAACTGCCGTCTTTTGCGGCTTTTTTGTTCTTCCGGCCGGCAGGTTTTCCCTGCGCTTTTGATGACCCCAATATGTCATGAGGCTTTCAACGGGCGCTTAAAAGGCATGATTAATGGGCCGCAAACAAACTGCAAACGATTGGTAAAATTGGGTTTTTGTTAAATATCACGAGGTGCGGAAATTAAGGACTTTCGAGCGAATTTTACGAAAACTTTAGAATTGGATTTCAACCCTTCATTCACCACGATCCAAACAACGGTTTTTCGAATTGCCCCTCTCCCACTCTCCTAACCGACGCAAATGCCGTCTCGCAGCTGGAATTTTCTGTTTCCTTTTACGTGAACGTCAAATACTATCCGCATGCCCGTGCGGAGGACGAAACGGGCAAAGAAAGCGCGACATGGACGGAGGAGTTTTTATGAAGCGTGTGATGATGATTGCCGCAGGCCTGCTGATCGGCAGCAACCTTGCTTTTGCTGCTGAGCCCATTGAAGGCAACTGGAAGACGGCGAGCGGCGAGACAGCCGTAATCGGCCCCTGCGGCGCAGCTTTCTGCGTGACGCTGAAGACAGGCAAACATGCGGGAAAACAGATCGGCAAGCTTTCCGGCAAGGGAAACAGCTATTCGGGCGATATTACCGATCCCGCCAATGACAAGACCTATAGCGGCTCCGGCACCGTTTCCGGCAATTCGCTGAGTATGAAGGGCTGCGTGCTGAAAATCCTGTGCAAATCCCAGACCTGGACGCGGTTGTGAGATAAGATGCGGCGGACAGGCTTGTAACAGCCTGTCCGTCGTCGCAGACGGACGTCGTGTGTAACGCATATATCCGTTGATGTATCGTCGCGGCCCGAACGAACACTCTTAAGAGCGACGCATGCCTGCCACCCTTTCCATAATCCTGATTTCGGGTACGTCCCATGTCGGCAAAAGCACCCTAGCCGGCCTGTTAAGCGAAAAGCTCCACTGCGAGTCAATTTCAACCGACAGCCTGGCACGCCACCCCGGGAGGCCATGGCCGGGCATACCCGCGCCTGTGGAGGAATATTACAGGCAGCTGTCGGCAGAAACGATCCATTGGTTTCTGAAGGTGCATCACCAGAATATCTGGCCGCTTGTGCGCAAGCTGATCGACAGCAAGACAGCCACCGGCAATATCGTCGTCTTCGAGGGCGCGGCCTTGCGGCCGGAATTTATAGCGCCCCTGCTGGGCAGAACGGTTGCCGGGGTTTATCTTCACGCACAGAATGACTTTCTCTCCGACAGAATGCGCGCGCATGCAGGATATAAAGATGCGACGGCGGGCCAGCGCCGGATCATGGACGCCTTCATTGAGCGGTCCCTGCGCGAAAATACCGAAATGCTGGCATCCGCGCGACACCATCACGTCCCGGTCGTCGACATCGCCAATCCCGAAGCATTCGATGGCCTCGTCAACGAACTCACAGCCCGTGCGGTAGCCTCTCCGGCGTGATGCAAAAGCAGGCGATTTGAGGCCGCTGAAGCCAGCCACCGCCCTAATTCACACTGGAAGTATCCCGTTAATCTCCCTGAACACCATATGAACCGGGGTCTCAGGGTCCGTTCAGTCCGAGTGTGGCAAAACTCTGTCCATGAACTCCAATAAAGGGGAATGGACATGACAAAGTTGATCAGCCGGCTGGCAATCTTCGCGTTTCTCATGGCGATCTTCGCCATGTCCTTCGCCTCGCTCGTCGTTAATCCCAACCGCAGCTTTCAGCGGGTTAATGCGGGTGCGGCGCTTGCCTGCCAGCACAGCCCGGCACCGGCCGCCAATTGCCCCGTCGTGCTGTGAGGACCGGCCGATGACGACGAGCTTTTCCAACGGCCTGTTTTCCGCACTGAGACTGGTGCTGATGGCATCGATCTTTCTAGGCCCGGTGGCGGGACTTGCAGTTTACAAGGCAGATCCCCGCCCGGCATCAAAGGGCGCCGGTTTCGTGCTGCTTATAAGCCTGCAACGCGGCGCGCTCGGCTGAGATTTCACCGCCTGCCCTTTGCCGCAGCCATTTTTCCGTTTCTTTTCAGTTTCTTCGTATTTCTGTCGCTTGCCTGTCGAAATAGGCCTCCTATAATGGGCCATGACAATAGCAAAACGAACGATTCCGCCCTTCTCATTCATCAGCCCCGAGCCTTTCGCGCCGCAGACGTTCACGGACCCGAAAGAAGCTGTCGAGGCTTTGACCGCGCTTTACGAACGCAATACGGCGTTCCTCATCAACTCCTTCACCGAACTTGCCAAGGGTGCGCCGATTACCGGCCGCTACCGCGCCTGTTATCCGCAGGTCAGCCTCGAGACATCCACTTTCGGTCATGTCGATTCACGCCTTTCCTACGGCCATGTCACCTCCCCCGGCGTCTACACGACGACGATCACCCGGCCGGAGCTTTTCCGCCACTACCTGAAAGAGCAGCTGGGGCTTCTGATCAAGAACCACGGCGTTCCGGTGACGGTTGCCGAATCGGCCACGCCCATTCCGCTGCATTTCGCCTTTGGCGAAGGCGCTTATGTCGAGGCGGCGGCGGCATCTTCGCTGTCCGACGTGCCGTTGCGCGATCTTTTCGACACGCCCGATCTCAACAACACCGACGATCTCATCGCCAATGGCGAATATGATCAGGTGCCCGGCGAACCCGCGCCGCTTGCGCCGTTCACCGCGCAGCGCATCGATTATTCGCTGGCCCGCCTCAGCCATTATACGGCAACGAGCGCCAGCCATTTCCAGAACTTCGTGCTGTTCACCAACTACCAGTTCTATATCGACGAATTCGCCGCATGGGCGCGGCAGTTGATGAAGAATGGTGGCGAAGGCTACACGGCCTTCGTGGAGCCGGGCAACATCATCACCCCCGCTGGCTCCGACAGGCCGGACACGGATGCGGTGCTTGGCCGCCTGCCGCAGATGCCAGCCTATCACCTTAAGAAAAAGGGCCATGCCGGCATTACGCTGGTCAATATCGGCGTCGGCCCTTCCAACGCCAAGACGATCACCGACCATATCGCCGTGCTGCGCCCGCATGCCTGGCTGATGGTTGGCCATTGCGCCGGCCTGCGCAACAGCCAGCGTCTTGGCGATTATGTGCTGGCACACGCCTATGTGCGTGAGGACCACGTTCTGGACGACGACCTGCCGGTCTGGGTGCCGATTCCTGCTCTGGCGGAAGTGCAGCTGGCGTTGGAAGGTGCGGTTGCGGAAGTCACCGGTTACGAGGGCTTCGAGCTGAAGCGCATCATGCGCACCGGCACCGTCGCCACGATCGACAACCGCAACTGGGAGCTTCGCGACCAGGCGGGCCCGGTCAAGCGCCTGTCGCAATCGCGCGCCATCGCACTCGACATGGAATCGGCCACCATTGCGGCCAACGGCTTCCGGTTCCGCGTGCCCTACGGCACCCTCCTCTGTGTCTCCGACAAGCCGCTGCACGGCGAATTGAAGCTGCCAGGCATGGCGACGGAGTTCTACCGCACGCAGGTTGCCCAGCATCTGCAGATCGGCATCCGCGCCGTGCAGAAACTCGCCGCCATGCCAACGGAAACGCTGCATTCGCGCAAGCTCAGAAGCTTCTACGAGACGGCGTTCCAGTAAATTTGCGCATCCATGTCCTCAAGGTGGTGATGTTGCTCAGACACCTTGAGGCGCTGCAAAGGCTGGAAACCTCTCCGTCGTCATCCTCGGGCTTGACCCGAGGATCCACCACCGGTCGACTATGGATCCTCGGGTCAAGCCCGAGGATGACGTTGAATTTGGGCCGAGCAAAATAATCCGCTACGCGCGCTGGGGAAACAACTACATCCGTCTCAAACCACCTTCACCGTCCCCTCTACACGCACGGGAAAATTCACCGACCGGGCGATGAAGCATTTGTCGTGGGCATCGTGGTGCAGCTCATCAGCCCGCGCAAGATCACCCTTCGAGATGGTGATGACCGGTTTCAACACTACCTCGCTGAATTGCCCGGCGCCGTCCTTTTCCATCACCAGCGTGCCCTCGGCATTGTCGACATAGTCTTCAACGATGATGCCGTTGACGGAGCAGAAATGCAGGTACCATAACTTGTGGCAGGCTGAGAGCGAGGCAACCAGCAGGTCTTCCGGGTTCCAGCGGGAGGCATCGCCGCGAAAGGCGGGATCTGAAGAGCCGACGATATCCGCTTTCCCGGACGTGGAAATCGTGTAGTCGCGTTCATAGTCACGGTAGCCCGAGGTACCCTTGCCGCGATTGCCGGTCCACTTCACCTGAACGGCATAGTGATGTTCCTGTCCTGCCATTTCATTTCTCCCTTAGAGTTTTTTGTCGCATTTCCCGGACGTAAAACAACTACGCGCTTTATTGGAAATGCTCTGGTGTATCGCGCAGGTGATCGAGCCCCTTGCGCAGAGTCTCGATGATCTGGTCCACCTCCGAGCGGCTGATCGTCAGCGCCGGTGAGGCCAGCATGCGGTCGCCGGTGGCACGCATGACGAGGCCGTTTGCCAGGCAATGGTTGCGCACGGCGGTGCCGATGTCATCCGGCTTGGCAAAACGCCTGCGGGTCGCCTTGTCGGCCGCAAGCTGCAGGCCACCCATGAGGCCGACATTCACTGCCTCACCCACCAACTCGTGGTCGGTGAGGCTTTTCCAGCCTTGCGAAAAATAAGGGCCGATATCATCCCGCACCCGTTCCACCAGCCCCTCATCCTCGATGATACGAATATTTTCCAGAGCGGCGGCGGCGCAGACGGGGTGGCCGGAATAGGTGAAGCCATGGTTGAAATCACCGACCTCGGACAACATCACCTCCGCCACGCGGTCGGAAACGAGGACGCCGCCAATCGGCAGATAACCGGATGACAGGCCCTTGGCGACGGGCGCGAGGTCCGGCTCCACGCCGAAATGCTGGTAGCCGAACCAGAAACCGAGGCGACCGAAACCGCAGATCACCTCGTCGGACACCAGCAGAATGTTGCGCGCCTTGCAGATGCGGGCGATTTCCGGCCAGTAGGTTTCCGGTGGCACAATGACCCCACCGGCGCCCTGAATGGGTTCCGCCACGAAAGCCGCGACATTCTCTTCACCGAGCTCGTCTATCTTCGCTTCCAGTTCGCGGGCCACCTTCAGGCCGAATTCCGCGGGTGAGAGATCGCCGCCTTCCGCATACCAATAGGGTTGGCCGATATGGGCGATACCCTCGATCGGCAGATTGCCCTGCTCGTGCATCCACTTCATGCCGCCGAGCGAAGCGCCGGCGACCGTAGAGCCGTGATAGCCGTTGCGGCGAGCGATCACCTTGGTCTTCGTCGGATGGCCGAGCGCCTTCCAGTAGACACGCGCCATGCGGAACCAGGTGTCGGTGGCTTCCGAACCGGAATTGGTGAAGAACACATGGTTCATCTTCGGCCCGGCACGGGAAGCGATCTTCTGAGCCAGAAGTGTAGCTGATGGTGTCGTAGTGCCGAAAAAGGCGTTGTAATAGGGCAGTTCGTTCATCTGGCGCTGCACGACATCGGCGATCTCGCGGCGTCCGTAACCGATATTGACGCACCATAGTCCGGCAAAGGCGTCGAGATACTTCTTGCCGGTGCTGTCATAGATGAAGACGCCTTCTGCACGCTCGATGATGCGGGTGCCGCTCGCGTTCAGCTTACCCATATCGGAAAAGGGGTGCAGGTGATGGGCGGCATCGATAGCGGCAAGGTTGGACACCGGCTTGGAGACTTCATTCATGACAGATCGCACTCCCGCAAAGACGACGGCGCCTTCCGGAGCCGCACCCGACCAAACATGGCCGGGCGGCTTCGATTTGGCAAGACTGGCGTTTTTTGGGGGATCGAGACGATGAGTCGGCCTTGCCGCTTGTTTCTTCTCCCTCGCCGGGGAGAAGCAATGCGCCGCTACCTTTAAGCAGGTTCGATTCCAGCGTTATGGAGGTGGTGCGCTACGCCAAGACCCCTCGCCCCACCAGCACCTTCAATTCGCCGGCATGGACTTCAAGTGCCACGTCGCGCTCCATCGGCAGCAATTCGCCATCGATGACGCAGCGCACGTCATGGCGCTTCTTGGGGAAATGAAGTTCCACACCCGTGACGGTCGTGGCCGTTACCGCAGCGTTTTCCTTCAGCTTGCCGCGCAGGATGTCGAAAGCGAGCCTTGCGACGCCCGAGGGGCGCAGGGGATCGGTGAGATAGAAGCCGAGATGGCCGCCCGAGACATTATCCGCGACCAGAAGCGAGTTCTGCCCGAATTCATTGTTGGAGACGGAAATTGCTGACACCTTGCGGCGCTGCGTCTTGCCATTGACCGTATATTCCACCTCGAAGACCGGCGGATTGAGAATGACGCTGATGGCGGCGCGGACGCTTGCCTTGATCTTGCCAAGGCGGGAGGCGAAGGCGAGGTTGTTGCGATAGCGCACCATGCGCGAATGCAGGCCTGCGGAAAACTGGTGGACGAAAAGACGGCCGTTCGCGCTGGCGATATCGACATTGGCGATCTCGCCATTCGCCAGTGTCTCCAGGACGTGGCGGATATCGAGCGGCAGCTTCAGCGAGCGGGCGAACAGGTTCATGGTGCCGGCCGGTACGATGCCGAGCGCGATGCCGTGTTTCCAGGCGATACCGGCAGCGGCCGAAATCGTTCCATCACCACCGCCGGCAATGATGCCTTCGATATCAGGCTCATCGGCGGCGCGTTCCATCTCCTCGACGACTTCCTTGCCGGAGACCACGCGGCAGTCGATTGTGTGGCCGGCGCGGGAAAAGACCTCGCGGGCGTGGTCGCAATAGGCATCCATATCCGTGGTGCGGAAGGTGCCGCCGTCACGATTGAAAATTGCGATGAGCTTCATATTTCCAACCTGATCCTGTGAGGCAGCCGCGCGTAAATGCTTGGGGTTATATAGGGTTCCAAACACCATCGCGTGAAGATGCTCTTTTGCCGAGAATCGCTCTACCGCAATGCATCATTTCATGTTAGATATCACTTAAGGTCATTTTCATGACCGCGCATCTCCAGTCAGGGCAGGCCGTTCCCATACGGTCTTGCCCTTTTTTCTGTGGGGTCCTCCCCCTTTTCAGGTCGCAATGAGCCATTCGAATTTGTCGGAAGCCCGCCTCGAGGCGGAGAGTGAAACCGTTGTTGCGGCAAGGCCTGCCGTGGTACTGACGCCGTTTGCCGTCGCACTCATCGAACTGGCGCTTGCGGCCGGCGGTTTCGGCATCGGCACCGGCGAATTCGCCATCATGGGCCTGCTGCCTGACGTCGCAACGACCTATGGCGTCACGGTGCCCCAGGCAGGTTACGTCATCACGGCCTATGCGCTGGGTGTCGTCATCGGCGCGCCCATCATCGCGGTGCTGGCTGCGCGCATGACGCGGCGCACCCTGCTTCTCGGCCTCATGGGACTTTTCGCACTAGGCAATATCTTAAGCGCAGTCGCACCTGATTTCCTGAGCTTCACCGTGCTGCGCTTCATCACCGGCCTGCCGCACGGCGCCTATTTCGGCGTTGCAGCGCTGGTGGCCGCCTCCATGGCGCCAATCCACAAACGTGCCCGCGCCGTTGGCCGCGTCATGCTTGGCCTCACCATCGCCACGCTGCTTGGAACGCCGCTTGCCACTTTCTTCGGGCAGATGCTTTCCTGGCGCGCGGCCTTCATGCTGGTCGGCGGCATCGGGCTGTTGACCGTCGCCCTGCTGTGGCTGTTCCAGCCGCGCGACAGGGTAGAGGAAGGTGCCAGCGTTTGGCGTGAACTCGGGGCTTTCCGCCGCGTGCAGGTGTGGCTGACGCTCGCCATCGCATCGGTCGGTTTCGGCGGCATGTTCTCGGTCTTCAGCTATATCGCCAAGACCACCACCGATGTCGCGATGATGCCGGTTTCCACCGTCTCCATGGTGCTCGCCCTCTTCGGCATCGGCATGAATGTCGGCAATGTGGTCGGCTCGCGGCTGGCCGATATCTCGCTCAACGGCACGATCGGCGGCATGCTCGCCTTTAACGTGGTGGTCATGGCCGTGTTCGGCATGACGGCGCATGACCCGTTCATGATGTGTCTCTGCGTCTTCCTGATCGGCTGCGGTTTTGCCGCCTGCCCCGCCGTGCAGACGCGGCTGATGGATGTGGCAGCGGATGCGCAGACGCTTGCGGCTGCCTCCAACCACTCCGCCTTCAACATCGCCAACGCGCTCGGCGCATGGCTTGGCGGCATGGTCATCGCCATGGGCTATGGATATGCCACCACCGGTTATGTGGGCGCTGTTCTTTCGCTTCTCGGGCTTGGCGTTTTCCTTGTGTCCGTCACCGTCGAACGGCGCGCAAAAGCCGGCTGAAAGCCGGTTTTTCAGCGGCCGGAACACCCGTTCCGGCACCTGCAATAAACCTTACGGAAATTTCACGATCGGCTCGCTTGACTCTTTTTGGTTTCGGGCGCAACACGGCGTTACGCGCAGGCCGTGACCCGGCACAGCGCGGATTTTAACGGAGCATCATTTGATGTCTAGCGACAGTAGTAGTCGATTGCCTTTGCCGAAAGCGGCGAACGGGAACTGATCCGGCACCTGTCGGCTCACCACCGCGTTCGTCGTAATCGGCGAATCGACGGAAAGGTGAGCAATCATGAACTTCCACACCCTCTCCCAGAGAGCCAGCAAGGCCGCACGTCTTCTCCGCAGCGGAAATGCCGGTTCCACCACCATTGCAGAACGCGTCGAGCACCTCAACACACTCGATACGCATGAGGCAGTCGCTGCCCTGCTCGCCATGCCGCAGGCAAAGGCCGTCGCCATTCTCGACCGGCCGGAACTGCATGACGCAGCCGCCATCATTGCCGGCATTCCGCTTGACCAGGCCGCCCGCTTCGTCAACCTGATGTCTGACGACCGCGTTGCCGACGTCATGGCGGAAATGGACGAAGAGCCGCGCGCAAAGCTGTTTTCCCGGCTGGATCGCACGACCGCGCTCTCCATCAAACATCTGATGGGTTATCCGCCGCGCACCGCCGGCTCGATCATGACCACGGAATTCGTCAGCGTGCCGGATAACTGGACGGTGGAACAGACCCTTTCGCACATCCGCGTCGTCGAGCGGTCGCGTGAAACGGTCTATGCCATCTATGTGCTGGCGCAGGACGGAACGCTGTCCACCGTCGTGACGCTGCGTCGCCTGCTGACCGGCGAGGCCGGCGCCTCCATTCTCTCCGTCGCATCGAAGGAAGGCATCGTCTGTGCCAGCCCCTTGATGTCGCAGGAGGATGTTGCCCGGCTCATCCGCAAGCACGACCTTCTGGCGCTTCCCGTCGTTGACGATCATTCGCATATCCTCGGCATCGTCACGGTCGACGACGTGATCGACACCATGATCGCCGACACCACGGAAGACGCCCACAAGTTCGGTGGTATGGAAGCACTCGGCAAGCCCTATATGGCAATGGGTTTTCCGGACATGATCCGCAAGCGCGCAGGCTGGCTGGCTGCCCTGTTCCTGGGTGAAATGCTGACGGCAAGCGCCATGCAGCATTTTGAAGGCGAGCTGGAAAAAGCCGTCGTGCTGACGCTGTTCATTCCGCTCATCATGTCATCAGGCGGCAACTCCGGTTCGCAGGCCACCTCGCTCATCATCCGGGCGCTGGCGCTCGGCGAACTGAAGCTTTCGGACTGGTGGCGGGTGCTGCTGCGGGAAATCCCGACGGGCCTGACGCTCGGCTGCATTCTCGGCGCCATCGGCTTCCTGCGTCTGACCATCTGGCAGCAGGCAGGCTTTTATGATTATGGCGACCACTGGCTGCTGGTGGGCGCCACCGTCTTTGCCGCACTCGTCGGCATCGTCACCTTCGGCTCGCTGGCCGGCTCCATGCTGCCATTCCTGCTGCAGCGTCTGCGGCTGGATCCAGCCAGCGCATCTGCGCCGTTCGTCGCCACGCTGGTGGATGTCAGCGGCCTCGTCATCTACTTCTCGGTGGCGCTGGTGATCCTCAGCGGCACGCTGCTCTGAAACACAAAAGGCCCGTTCGAAAGAGCGGGCCTTTTCATTTGCAGCGTTTTCGACAGGGCAAGCACCCCTCAACCGCCGGCGCTTATAACGCCCGTTCCGAGAAGTCCCAAAAGAATGACGCCGATGACCACCCGGTACCAGACGAAGGGCATGTAGCTCTTGGTGGAGACCAGCTTGAGGAAGACAACGATCACGGCGTAACCGACGACGAAGGCGATCAGGGTTGCAAGCCCCGTCTGGCCCCAGCCTACAGGGTTCTCCTCGCCGATGCTTTTGAACAGCTGGTAGAAACCGGAACCGAAAACGGCGGGAACGGCGAGCAGGAAGGAATATCGTGCGGCCGCCTCGCGCGTGTAGCCTAACAGCAGGCCGGCGCTGATGGTGCCGCCCGAGCGCGAGACGCCGGGGATGAGCGCCATGGCCTGCGCGAAACCGAACAGGATGCCATCACGCCAGATCAGCTGGTTCAGCTTGTAGTGCTTCTTGCCGATCCTGTCGGCGACGCCGAGAATGATGCCGAAGACAATCAGCATTACGGCGGTGATATAGAGATTGCGCAGCGAATGCTCGATGGCATCCTTGAAGAACAGGCCGAGCAGCACGATCGGCACCGAGCCGACGATGATCAGCCAGCCAAGCCGCGCATCGGACTTGTCATAGGGTCCGAGGCGAAGGTTCTGCCGGAGCCAGGCGGCGGCGATCCGCATGATATCGGACCAGAAATAGACCAGCACCGCCGCTTCCGTGCCGATCTGCGTAATCGCCGTGAAGGCGGCGCCCGGATCCGCCCCGGAGGGCAGAAACTCCCCGGCTATCCTCAGATGCGCGCTTGAAGAAACCGGAAGAAATTCCGTAAGTCCTTGCAAAAGGCCGAGAAATCCGGCCTCCAACCAACCGATGCTCATGTGATTTGATGTCCCTGCTGCGAATCGAATTCGCAGCATTATGCATCAAACCGGGCAAATCCGTGTTGCATCGCACCATGAAAAAGAAGTGCCGGAGGGCTTGGTTTTACCCGTGATTTTTCAGGCCGCCTTCTCCGCAGCCTCGGGATGAAGGGTGTACTTCGCGCCGTTCTTGCACACGACATGGGCGTCGCCCCAGCTTTTCAGCGCCGAGATCACCGGCTTCATAGTTTCGCCAAGTGGCGTCAGCGCATAGTCCACGCGCGGCGGCACAACCGGGAAGACGGTGCGCGAAATCAGGCCCGCCTCTTCCAGTTCCCGCAGCTGCTTGGTGAGCATGCGCTGGGTGACGCTTGGGATGTGGCGGCGCAACTCGTTGAAGCGCAGGGTGCCCTCGTTGATGAGGTGATAGAGGATCACTCCTTTCCATTTGCCGTCGAGAAAACTCAAGGCAGACTCCACCGGGCAGCCCGGAAAATTGCCGGTAAGCTTGGCGCGCGGTCGCGACATCACAGTATCCTTTTTGTATGTATCATCACAAAATGTGCATTCTTGCGATCGATGTTCATATGTATCAAGTAAGAGGCACGCAAACAAGCAAAGGAGACTGTTCATGCGCGCCATCGGTTACAAGACGAGCCAGCCCATCACCGCAACGGATGCCCTTATCGACCTCGACCTGCCGCAGCCGGAGGCGACGGGGCATGATATTCTGGTGGAGGTGAAGGCCGTTTCGGTCAATCCTGTTGACACCAAGGTTCGCCGCAACCAGGCGCCGGAAAACGGTGCTGCCCGCGTGCTGGGCTTTGATGCGGCGGGCGTGGTGAAAGCCGTCGGCGACAAGGTATCGCTGTTCAAGCCCGGCGACGAGGTGTTTTACGCTGGTGTCATCAACCGCCCCGGCTCCAACAGCGAATTCCATCTGGTCGATGAGCGCATCGTCGGCGCCAAACCAAAGTCGCTGAATTTCGAGGAAACGGCGGCACTGCCGCTGACCGCGATCACGGCCTACGAGACGCTGTTCGACCGGCTGCGGGTGACAGAGCCCGTTCCGGGTGCGGCAAATGCTGTTCTGGTGATCGGTGGCGCCGGCGGCGTCGGCTCGATTGCCATTCAGCTTCTGCGCGCACTGACCGATCTCACCGTCATTGCCACGGCTTCGCGGCCGGAAACGATGCAATGGGCCAAAGACCTCGGCGCGCATCATGTCGTCGATCACAGCAAGCCGATTGCCCCGCAGGTGGAAGCGCTTGGACTTGGTGCACCGGGCTTCGTATTCTCGACCACCCATAGCGACATTCACGCCGCAGACAGCGTGGCGACCATTGCGCCGCAGGGCCGTTTTGCGCTGATCGACGATCCGGCCGGCGGTTTCGACGCCATGGCGTTCAAGCGCAAATGCGTTTCAATCCATTGGGAAATGATGTTTGCCCGCGCGGTATTCCAGACGCCCGACATGATCGAACAGCACAAGCTGCTCAATCACGTTGCGGAACTGGTCGATGCCGGCAAGATCAAGACGACGTTGACCGAAGTTTTCGGCACCATCAACGCCGCAAACCTCATCAAGGCCCACGCCTTGATTGAAAGCAACACGGCCAAGGGCAAGATCGTGCTTTCGGGCTTTTGATCTACACGTCACACGAAGTGGGAGGTGCGCGCCTGATAAAGCGCGCCCTTCCCGGTCAATCGTCTTCCGGATCTTCCGGGCATGGCCATGCGGCAGGCGTCGTCAGGCCGCTCGGCAGTTTTGTCTTGGCGTCGCCGCAGGCGATGTCGATCTGTTTCTGCTCAAGGCCGGTGGCGGCGGAAAGATCGACCCCCTCAATGCGGGTCAACAGCAGGAAGGCGTTGGCAAAATCCACCGCGCCGCCGAGCTTTGCGCCCTGGAAGCTGGCACGCGACAGATTGGTCAGCGAAAATTTCGAGCCGGACAGGCTGGCATCTTGAAACTCGGCACGCCCGAGTTCAGCCTTGGTAAAATCCGCGCCGTCCAGTTTGGCCTTGTTGAAATTGGTCCGCTGCATTTCCGCATTGATGAATTTTGCGCTGGTGGCGTCGGCGGCGGAAAAGTCACTGCGGTAGGCTTCCACCTTCGTCAGGTTGGCGCCCTGCAGGTTCGCCTCTCCAAGAGCCGTCCGGATGAGTTTCGCCTTTTCAAGATTGGCGCCCTTCAGCGAGGAGCCGCGCAAATCCGTATAGGTGAAATCCGTGCCGTAAAGCATCGCCGAATCGAGGTTGCTGCCGCCCAGCATCAGGAGCCGCTTGTTGCATTCGCGCCAGTCGATGCCGGCCATGGCGTCGGCGCGGCAGCTGGCGGCCATCAGCGGGCTGCCACTGAGCGAAACGGCAACTACCATACCTGCCGCCAGACCGGCGACGATCCTTGTATTCCGCACGATATTCAGCCTCTGAAAGCCGGACATTCCATCACTCCTGCCGCCGCGCGACGGCCCAAACGCAACATATGCACATTCAAGGCGTTACCGCATTCCTGACCCACAATCCATGGACCAAGCAAAGCTACAACACCCCAACATCCTATATGTAAGAAATCGAAGGGCAATCCACAAATACTAGGGGGGACGAGACTTTCGATGCCTCGCGCACGCGACGTCATCCTTTCGCTCGTCGCGAGGATCCAACCACGTATCGTGAAATCAATCGGTTGCAGATGCCCGGGGCAAGCCCGGGCAAGACGAAGGTTGCCGGCAGACCAGCACCGCGATCACATATTGGCGTAAACCGGCCCTTCGCCACCCTGCGGCGGCACCCAGTTGATGTTCTGGTTCGGATCCTTGATATCGCAGGTCTTACAGTGCACGCAGTTCTGCGCGTTGATCACGTAGACCTCCTCGCCGTCCTTCTCCACCCACTCATAAACGCCGGCAGGACAATAACGTGTCGAGGGACCGGCATAGACGTCGTGTTCGGAACGCTTCTGCAAGTCCATATCCTTCACCTGAAGATGCACCGGCTGGTCTTCCTCATGGTTGGTGGAGGACAGGAACACCGATGACAGCCGGTCGAAGGTCAAAACGCCGTCCGGTTTCGGATAGGCGATCGGCTTGTGTTTGGAGGCCGGCTCAAGGCTCTGCGCATCCGTCTTGCCGTGTTTCAGCGTGCCGAAAACGGAGAAACCGAACAGCTGGTTGGTCCACATGTCGAGACCGCCAAGGCCGACGCCAACAAGCGTGCCGAACTTCGACCACAGCGGCTTGACGTTGCGCACACGCTTCAGGTCCTTGCCGATATCGCCGTCACGCCATTCCGCCTCGATCTCGGCCACTTCATCATGGGCGCGACCGGCGGAAATAGCCGCGGCGATCTTTTCCGCCGCCAGCATGCCCGACAACACCGCATTGTGGCTGCCCTTGATGCGGGGCACATTGACGAAACCGGCCGAACAGCCGATCAGCGCGCCGCCGGGGAAAGTCAACTTCGGCACCGACTGGTAACCGCCCTCGGTAATCGCGCGCGCGCCATAGGAAATGCGCTTGCCGCCCTCGAAAGTGTCGCGGATGGCCGGATGCGTCTTGAAGCGCTGGAATTCCTCGAAAGGATAAAGATAGGGGTTCTTGTAATTGAGATGCACCACGAAGCCGACGGCAACGAGATTGTCCTCCAGATGATAGAGGAACGAGCCGCCGCCGGTCTTGAAACCGAGCGGCCAGCCGAAGGAGTGCTGCACGAGGCCCTGTTTGTGGTGTTGCGGCTTGACCTGCCAGAGTTCCTTGATGCCGATGCCGAATTTCTGCGGTTCGCGATCTTTCGAAAGGTCAAACCTGGAAATCAGCTGCTTGGCGAGCGAACCGCGCACGCCTTCGCCGATCAGCACATATTTGCCATGCAGCTCCATGCCGCGCGTGAAGGCGGGACCGGGTTCACCGTTCTTCTCGATGCCCATATCGCCGGTGGCGACACCGATCACCGCGCCTTCTTCATTATAAAGCACTTCGGTGGCGGCAAAGCCCGGATAGATCTCGACGCCTAGCGCTTCCGCCTTTTCCGCCAGCCAGCGACAGACCAGCCCAAGCGAGACGATGTAATTGCCGTGATTGTTCATGAGCGGCGGCATCATGAAGTTTGGCAGACGGATGGAGCCCGCAGGGCCTAAGAACATGAACTGGTCGTCCTTGACCTCGGTCTTGAAGGGATGCCCCTCTTCCTCACGCCAGCCGGGCAGAAGCCGGTCGATGCCGATGGGATCAACCACGGCACCTGAGAGAATATGCGCGCCGACTTCAGCACCCTTTTCCAGAACGACGACCGAAAGCTCCGGCTCGACCTGCTTCAGACGGATCGCGGCGGCAAGGCCCGCAGGACCCGCACCGACGATCACAACGTCGAATTCCATCGCTTCGCGTTCCGGCAGTTCCATCGCTTCCGTCATCTTGTCCTCTCACCTCGCCGGTCCCATCCGGCTGTTGTTATATACGCTTCCGGCATTCGCACCGTGTTGCCTGCACTGGCCGAAAAGCCAGTCTGCGACAACACATTCGCCCTAGCCTGTCTTCGCAAAGCACGACGCCTTTGTCGAGCTTCCATAGCGGCAAAACATGTCGCACGCCACTCAATTGTCAGACAACCTGATGAGTATTTTATTACTTTTACGTTCAGGTAAATTTGAGAATAAAACAACACGTATCGGCGTCAAGCGCAACTAGCAGACAGCGATAGCCTCTGGATTGCATGTCCCAGTCTCTTCTTCTCGTTTTACATCCCTACGCTGCAAGAGGAACCGAGGCGCAGAGAGCATAAGTCTCTACCTCAGTCGCACCTTCAAGGCATCGCAAACTGCTTGATCATAAGCAATTATTCCTGATGCAATTGACTCCAAATCCGTCTGGACTGCGGTCAATGTGTCCGTTCGCTGTACTTTGAACTTGTGAGCGACATCACCTCTCTTCGCGCCGAATGAATGCATGGCATTCATGAGAACAATGTCCACCGACGCAGGATCAACGCCGACAGGAACAAATACCCTGCCCTGGTCTTTATCGATGATGCCATTATTGGACGTGATTACCGCACGGTATCTAGAAAATGCCTCCTTAGAAAACTCCTCAATATTAGAAACCAATTCCGTTGACAGCTTAGACTTACTTTTCACCGACACCTCATCGACGAGTTTTGACGAAATCAGCGCCACCAATGTCTTAGTTATGATACCCTCGCTGGCGAATGTTGTTCTTGCACTTAGCGCTGCAGCCAACCCCAAATCTTCAATATACTGCTCCAGCGCAGCATGGCACAACAATATATACGATTGCAACTTAAGGTGCTGCAGCTCTGTTTCGCAGCCGAGCTTATTGATCCCGCCCGTTATTTTCCGAGCTGCTCGCAGGGACTTCTTTAAGTTAGAATAATACTGTGTCGGTGACTTCATTTTATATCCGGCACCGCTATAGAAATCCCAGTGGTGTCAAGCACCGCCTGATACCAAGCTGCAAATCTATTTCTGGTTGATTCGGGCGACTTGGTCGTTGTTTCTACAGCCTTGATAAAAGCCGGCGTGGAGGTAGATATCAGTTCATAAGCAGCTTTCAGTTGGCCCGGATTGTCGGCAACCCAATTTCGCAAAGCAGCGTTAGACAAAGACCCGACTAGGACATCGAATACCGCACGATTAAACCTAGTTTCGTAAACCCCGCCTGCATACTTCCGGCAGAAGTGGCGTTCGCCGAATTCCGTGAATCCTGCAACAATCGCGTCATTCATCCCTTGAAGCAAGCGCTCTGCTTCGAGAGCGGCGTTATCGTTGTCTGCAAATTCGACATTCTTAATTTTACAGAATTCATCAAGAAAGGCCTTGAGGTCCCCAGAGTACTGAACCTGCTGGTCGCTGAAGGACAAGTATCTTATCGCCAGCTCAACATCTGACATTCGCGCGTCGGGCTGGCGCTTATGCAAGAGATGATGAAGTGGCCCAATATTTTCCGTCCAAGCTATGATGAATTTTAGGAAGTCTCCTGGGAGTAAAGACATCCTCAACTCCATTGGAGACAACTTGACGCTTCCAGAGTTCAACCTGTAAAATATTTCATATAGAACAGACTCATTCTCCCAACCTCTTAACACGGTAGTGCGTAGAGGTTCGTTTCTAAGACGGTCACCCCAATCATCGAGAGACTCTAGATCACTCCAACTCTTTCCGTTCAAAACGGTTAGGATACGCAATCCCCTTAGCTTAAATGTACGACCATCAGCAAACTGACCGTCAATAAACTCCTTGATGGTCGTCAATCGCTGCTTACCGTCGAGCACAAGGAAAGAGTTCTTCTGGCCGGCCTTAGAGGCTAGCAAAATTTGCGGAATTGGAATTCCTAGCAGGAGCGACTCGATGAACTGCGATTTCGATTTGCCCTGCCAAACATTTCGCCGTTGGTACGCCGGGTCTAGTTGAAGCTGCTTGCCTATCAACTCGTAGATGGTACTGACGGTCCAATCACTCGGAGCAATTAGAAGCCTTTCAAAATCCTGCGGAGAGACCTTGATATCGTCTTCGTTTTCTAGAGCATCATCAATTTCAAACTGGTCGCGGTCCTCCCAGTCTATGTTTACGCTGTTCGCTGGCACTGTTTGTCCCCATATAAATCAGTTCGCAATTCAAACCACTCGGTAAAACGCTATAGATTCTGAATGGCAGGATCAAGCGCGAGCGGCGATGACTATTTTCACTATTGGTGCACAACAATGAATGTAATGGAAGCTTCGCCGGCCGATTAAAGATCACGTAGATCAAAGTCCAAGCTGGGCCAACGCCGCCTACCTGCACCCCCGTTCAAACCGCCCATTCCTCATCCGTCGTAAACACAATCGTCAGCCATCGATCCGTCCCCTCGCCGCCGAGTGCATCGCCGATCTCGTCGCGGATCGCGTCCCATTCTTCGAGACGCCGGGGTGGCCAGTTTTTCGGGACGATGAAGAAGAGTTCGATCTGGCGGCCTCGCCCCACGCGGGCGACATAGGAATAGTGCGAGGCGAAGCCGAATTTTTCGACGGCTTCGGCCGCTACCCTGTCCACATGCTGCTTGAATTCAAACGGCGTCACCAAAAGGATGTCGGCGAGCGCCTGCTTCACATTGCCGAGCGGCATGGGAATGATGATGAGGCAGACCAGCGCCAGAACGGCGGGGTCGATATAGGGCGCGATCCACTGATGCGCCGTTCCCGTCAGCCCGTAGCCGATGGCGAAGGCGAGGAACAGGGCCGCGCTCAGGAGCGCGCTCATCAGCCAGCTTTTGGCGTCCAGCGCCACGAAGGCCGATTTCAGTCTGCGGTTCTGGCGTTTGACGAACCATGCCATGACGAGCGAAACGGCAAAGCTGACGAAGGTGACGATGATGGCGTAATCGAACTCGATCGATCTGCCGCCGTCCATCAGGCTGTCGATGGCGTTGATCAGGGCATAAATCGCAGCGCCCATCAAAAGCGTGCCGTTGAGGCCGAGGACCATCGGCTCCAGATGCCAGAAGCCCATGGTGAAACGCTCTGCCAGCCGGCCACCAGGCCGTGGGGCGGCGGAAGCCGCGATCAGCCGCGCCACCAGTAGCGCCAGCACCGTCATGAAGGCATCCGTCAGGGCATAAACGCCATCGAACACCACCGCGAAAGAGCCGGAAAACAGGCCTGCACCAATGCCGAACGCGGCCAGAAGAACCGTGATGGCAATTGAGAATTTCAGCAGAGATTGTTCGGTCATGACGCGTATTTAACCTTCAAAAGCGGGCGCCGCCTTCCTATAAACAGCACAGATGGAGCGGGATAGCGAAAACTGTGGAAGGTTTTCGCCTGTAGTCACGCTTCGATTCTTTGATCTGCTGCAAACAAGACAGGACAAAACCCATGGATTTCGGCATTTCCGGCAAACGCGCCCTCGTTCTCGCCTCCTCTCGCGGCCTTGGGCTCGGCATCGCCACGGCGCTGGCGAATGAAGGCGTGAATGTTCTTCTCGTTGGCAGAAGCAGCGAAAAGCTGGACGCGAACTGCAAGACGATCAATGCACTCGGCAAGGGCAAGGCCGACTGGGTGCGGGGCGATCTTGGCGACGACAATTTCGTCGAGGCCATGGTTCAGGCCGTGAACTACAAGCTCGGCGGCATTGACATTCTCGTCAACAACACCGGTGGCCCGACGCCGGGTCTTGCGCAGGAGATCACGACCGAGAAGCTGGAGAGCTTCTTCCAGTCGATGGTGCTGCGCGTCATCACGCTCACCAATGCGCTGCTGCCGCAGATGAAGGAGCAGGGCTTTGGCCGCATCCTGACCGTTGCCTCCTCCGGCGTGTTCGAACCCATACCCAATCTGGCGCTCTCCAACACGCTGCGTGGGGCGCTGGTGGGCTGGAGCAAGACATTGTCGAGCGAAGTGGCCGGTTTCGGCATCACCTCCAACCTACTTCTGCCCGGCCGCATCCATACCGACCGCATCGACGAGCTGGATGGCGCCAATGCCAAGCGCCTGGGTAAAAGCATGGAGGAAATCCGCGAGGCTTCGGTCAAGAGCATTCCGGCAGGCAGGCTTGGCACGGTGGAAGAATTCGCCGCCGCCGGGGCTTTCCTCTGCTCGGTTCCGGCAAGCTACATCACCGGCACAATGCTGCGGGTGGATGGCGGCGCGGCGAAATCGAACTGACGCCGGTGCGACGCCGGAGCGGTCAAGAGGCCGCTCCGTAGACTACGAAGCGGTTTCTGCCGGTATTCTTGGCTTCATAGAGTGCCGTGTCGGCGCGGCGCAGCACATCGCTCGCGCTCTCGCCGGGATCGGCAAAGGCAATGCCGGCCGAACAGCTGTAACGGAAATCCGGCACATCGCTCAGCGGCGATGCCTCTGTCAACGTCGCCAGCAGCTTCTGCATGGTGCTTTCCGCGCTCAGCATTCGCGAACCGCTGAGAACGAGCAGAAACTCCTCACCGCCGATCCGCCCCACCAGATCGTCTCGGCCGATCGCGGCGGAAAGCCGGGTGGCGAAATCCTTGAGGACGAGATCGCCGCAGGCATGCCCGAAACGGTCGTTCACCGCCTTGAAATGGTCGATATCCATGATGATCACCGCAAGTGCCTGCGCCTTGTTGGGGCCAAGCATCTGGTTGAGGATATCCATGGCATAGCGGCGGTTGCCGAGGCCCGTGAGCTCGTCGCTCAGCGCCGATTTCAGCGCCCTGTCGCGCTCCTGCCGCAGATCGCGCAACTGGATGCCAAGCTCGGAAACATCGGTCACGACACACAACATCCAGCCGCCCGGCAGCGTCGTTTCCGTCGTCAGCATCCAGCGTCCATCGTTCAGGCTGGTTTCGATGGTGCGGTAAGGCAACTTGCCGCGCCTTGTCCGCGCCGAGCGCAACCACAGTTCGAAATCGGTGGTTTCGACCGCCGTTCCTGTCGAGCTGCGATACCCGCCGCGCATCAGCTCCATCCAGTTCGGAAAACCGTCCGGAGCCATGCCCAGCGCCTCGCGGAAGGCCGCATTGGCAAAGCGCAACTCATCGCTGCCATCGAAAAGGGCATAACCCTGCTGCGATGACGCCATGAGGTTCATAAGCTGGGAATGGAAAATTTCCACGTCGCCGCGAATGAGGACCTCCGGCCCGGGCGGCACATCTTGGAGGGCGGAACATGCCTGCTTGCGGGACATCTGGACTTCCGGGTTACAACGCGACAGCTACAATTAAGAAAGCTCCCTGAGGATATAGCCTTTATTTATACTTTGCGATTGCGAAAAAATATTTAATTTGCATGGCGAAACTGTATTTATAACGGAAAATTACTTTATTCTAATGTTTTAATAAACCGAGAAGTGGCGCTTGCCATTCTGCCGGGCCTGTGCAATCAACCGCCCTCCTCTGACATCGGGATGCCAAATGCGTCCCTTATTCTCACGCCGGGCCGCCTTTGGGCCGGGTGAGCATTTCTATCGGCGACAAGGATATGGCGATGACGCAAAAGCGGGCACTGGGCCTCGATTTCGGCACGACCAACACGGTCATGGCTCTTTCCGACGGCGGCGGCGAAAGCCGCTCCATGCAGTTTACCAGCAGCGCGGGCACGGATGACAGCATGCGCACCGCGCTCTCCTTCATGAAGGATTCGGGCCTTGGTGCGGCCGCCCTGCACGTGGAAGCGGGCCACGCAGCCATCAGGCAATTCATCGACAATGCGGGCGATTGCCGCTTCCTTCAGTCGATCAAGACATTTGCGGCCTCGCCGCTCTTTCAGGGCACGTTGATCTTCGCCAAGCGCCAGAGCTTCGAAGATTTGATGGACGTGTTCCTGCGCAAGCTGAAAACCTATGCGGGCGCAGAGTGGCCAAGCGACGTCTCGACCGTCATCGCCGGTCGCCCCGTGCGTTTCGCCGGCAGCAATCCGGATGAGACGCTGGCGCTCTCCCGCTACAACGAAGCGCTGACGCGTGCCGGTTTTCCCGAAATTCACTATGTCTACGAGCCGGTGGCGGCCGCCTATTATTTCGCCCAGAGCCTGAAGAAGGACGCCAATGTGCTGGTGGCGGATTTCGGCGGCGGCACCACCGACTATTCGCTGATCCGCTTCGAGACCCATGCCGGCAAGCTCTCCGCCACCCCCATCGGCCATTCCGGCGTCGGTGTCGCCGGTGACCATTTCGACTTCCGCATGATCGACAATCTGGTCTCGCCGGAAATCGGCAAGGGCAGCAAGTTCAAGAGCTTCGACAAGGTGCTGGACGTGCCTTCCGGCTACTACGTGAATTTCGGTCGCTGGAACCAGCTGTCTATCTTCAAGACCTCGAAGGAATTCACCGATCTGAAATCGCTGGTGCGCTCGGCGCTGGAGCCGGACAAGCTCGAACTCTTCATCGATCTCGTGGAGCATGACGAGGGTTATCCGCTTTATCAGTCGATTTCCGCCACCAAGATGGCGCTGTCCTCGGCCGAAGAAGCGGAATTCAACTTCGCGCCGCTCGGCAAGGCCGGCCGCAAAATGGTCAAGCGCAGCGACTTCAACAACTGGATCGCCGACGACCTCGCCAAGATCGAGGGCGCGCTGGACGAGGTTCTGGAGAAGACGCAAGTCGCGCCTGAGGCAATCGACAAGGTGTTCCTCACCGGCGGCACCTCCTTCGTGCCGGCGGTGCGCGAGCTTTTCACCCGTCGTTTCGACGCGGACCGGATCGAAACCGGCGGCGAGCTGCTCTCGATTGCCCATGGTTTGGCCATGATCGGCGAAAGCGGTGACATTCAGCGCTGGACAGCGTGATTTACGGGTTCCCCGGGCGGGGAACATGGGATAATTTCACCCCATGATCGCCGCTCACGACCTCTCCCCGGCCGAACTCGCCGCGCTTCTGCATTTCCATGCGGATGCGGGCGTGGACTGGTTGCTGGAAGACGGACCTGTTGACCGTTTCGCCGAATTTGCCGCCTCCCGCCCTGCCCGACCGGCAGCGCGTCAGGAAAGTTCTGCGCCCGCACACCAGATGGACGGCGGCACGGAGCGTCGTGCCGATGCTCCGCAGCGGCAGACGGCAGGTCGCAGCGCGCCGACAAGAGGCGCGCCGCCTGCTCCGGCACCTCAGCAGAATGTTGCCATGCCGGACGAACAGGCCGTGGCGGCTGCCCGTTTTGCGGCTGAAAGCGCAAGGTCGCTTTCCGAACTGAAAATCGCGCTTGAGGGTTTCAGCGGCTGCAACCTCAAGAACAGCGCCCGCAACACGGTATTCACCGAAGGCGACCCTGCTTGCGCCGTCATGGTCATCGGCCCGATGCCGGATGCGGATGACGACCGCGAGGGCCAGCTTTTTGCCGGCAAGACCGGGCTGCTGCTCGACCGTATGCTGGCCGCTATCGGCCTTGACCGCGCACGCATCATGCTCGGCAATGTCGTGCCCTGGCGTCCACCGGGCAACCGCCCGCCGACTCAGGCCGAAATGGATATTTGCCGCCCCTTCATCGAGCGCCAGATCGCACTTGCGGAGCCGAAACACCTGTTGCTTCTTGGCAACTTGACCGCACGTTTCTTTTTCGGCGGCACCGGAACGATCCATACGCTGCGCGGACAGTGGCGTGATGTCGCAGCCGGGCACCTGGTTTTACCGGCGCTGGCGAGCCTGCATCCGCAGGAACTTCTAAACGCACCTGCCAGTAAGTCATTGGCATGGCAGGATTTATTGGCGTTTAAGGCAAAAGTCTCCGAAGGCTGATTGCCTGATTCTTACTCAGAGTAAACGAAGTATGAAAAAAGCCATGCGTATTACGCATAACAGCGGCGCGCTGACCCGGCTTGCCGAATCCATGCTGCACTGCGATAAGCCAGCCTGTGTCTTGGGAGGAATTCGGTTTAAGGAACCAAGGCAATGACCACTCGCTTCCGTCCGGTACATTCCGGCTTTGAAACGCTCCGACTGGCGGGCCTCGGCCCTCGCTCCAGTCAGGGTTACCATCGTTTCGGCGCTGCCGCTAACGAACAGATGACCGCACGTGCTGCCATGCAGCAGGTTCGCGTCACACGTCCTGCAGCTGTCTTTGCGGATTTCCGCGAG
This sequence comes from Agrobacterium sp. MCAB5, assembly GCF_052114365.1. NCBI lineage: Bacteria > Pseudomonadati > Pseudomonadota > Alphaproteobacteria > Hyphomicrobiales > Rhizobiaceae > Agrobacterium > Agrobacterium sp. MCAB5. Next base: position 889,885 of record NZ_JBFREP010000001.1, on the reverse strand, counting down.
CGCTGAGAGCATTCAGGCCGGTGTAAAACCGGTCCATATCTTTGATTGCGCGCTGGCGTCTTTCTTCGGGAAGGCGCCTTTTGCATTTGCGGGACGAGGCGCCGAAACGACAACGGCTCTGGCGTCGACGATGCCGCATGTTTGCGACCTCCGCCAAATTTGGTGCGTTACCCCTGCGGCGTGGAGGCCTTGCGTGCCGCGCGTCTCGCCAGGCCCAGCTGGTGCTCGCGGAAAATGATGAAGATGCCGGCGAAAATCACGATTGCCGTGCCGATCAGCATGGTGAGCGTTGGAATGTCTCCGAACAGGATATAGGAGACCGCTATCCCGAAAACGATGGAGCTGTATTCGAAGGGCGCGATAGTGGAGACCTCCGCGTGGCGATAGCTCTCCGTCAGGAAGATCTGTGCGACGCCGCCACAAATGCCGCTGGTGATCAACAGCACGGCCTGCTTGGTATCCAGAGCGCTCCAGCCGAAGGGTACGCTGACGAGCGACAGCAAGGTGGCCGTGAGCGAGAAATAGAGAACGATGGTCGGCGTCTTTTCCGTTTCCACCAGTTGCCGCACCTGGATCATTGCGAGACCGCCAAGTGCTGCCCCGCATAGCACGGCAATCGCGCCCAGCCCCTCGCCCGCGGCAAAACCGCCTTCACGCAACAGGGTCATCTTCGGCCACAGGATAACCAGCACGCCCATCATGCCAACGAAAACCGCGCTCCAGCGGTAGATGCGCACCTTCTCGCGCAGGATGAAGGCGGCGAACACGACGGCCAGCAGCGGTGAGGCATAACCGATGGCGATGAATTCCGGCAACGGCAGCAGCGTCAGCCCGTAAAACCCGCAGGCCATGGAGAGAATGCCGAGAAACCCGCGCTTGAAATGGCCGATGAGATTGTTGGTGTGCAGCGCGCTCGTCAGCGCATGCAGCCAGGCAAGATAAACGACAATGGGGATGATGGCGAAAGCGGAGCGGAAGAAAGTGATCTGACCGGCCGGCACATCGGGACCAGAGGCCTTGATACAAGTCTGCATCACCAGAAAAAAGCCAACCGAAATCAGCTTCAGGCTTATCCCCCGAAAGGGATTTGTCGGTTCGGCGTTCATCTGCAGTTACTCATATCGGCTGCGCAAACACGCCATCGGGAGATTGTTCATGCGGGGGAGGACGACGCGGGGGAATTGGATTTGCACAAGGCTAGAGCATTCCCGAAGCGCTTTACAACAAAAAATGTTATTTACCCATGAATTCCGTTGATCTGGTGAGGCGCAGGATTGCTTTCCCCGGCTTGTGGCCTCCTCCCCCCCATTGTTCAGGCCTTCGGCCCTGATGGCGACGTGAGAATCAGACCAAAAGCGACACGCGCTAAAATTTGAAGAAAATAAAATACAATTTCAGCAATCGTTCAACATTTGCTGGCATGGTCCGCAGGTCCGGCAGCGACAGAATCGTCTGCAGGGCCGGCAAAGCCTTCCATGGCAGGACAGAACGTCCTCCCGATGCGCACATGATTGTGACGAATACTCTACCTATTTTACATCCGGGCCTTATGACGACATGATGCCCGGAGGACAACGACAAAGTTATTCAGGAACAGTCATGCGAACAGACACGGGCCAGATCGTTCACCTGGCAGATTACCGCCCCACCGATTTCGTTCTGGAGCGGGTGGATCTCACCTTCGAACTCGACCCCAAGAATACCAAGGTCGAAGCCCGTCTGATCTTTCATCGCCGAGAGGGCGTCGATGTGTCAGCGCCGCTCGTTCTCGATGGCGACGAGTTGACGCTTTCGGGCCTGCTGCTTGATCAGGTGGACATTCCCGCAAGCCAATATGACGCGACGCCTGATAGCCTGACGATCCGCGATCTGCCTGCAGAGACGCCCTTCGAGATCTGTGTCACCAATTACATCAATCCGCAGGTCAATACGCAGCTGATGGGGCTTTACCGCACCAACGGCGTTTATTGCACCCAGTGCGAGGCGGAAGGTTTCCGCCGCATCACCTATTTCCCGGACCGGCCCGATGTTCTGGCACCCTATACGGTGACGATCATCGCCGCGAAGGAGGGCAATCCGCTGCTGTTGTCGAACGGCAACTTCCTCGGCGGCGGCAATTACGATGAAGGCCGCCACTTTGCAGCCTGGTTCGATCCGCACCCGAAACCCAGCTATCTCTTTGCGCTTGTCGCCGGCGATCTCGGCGTGGTGGAAGACACGTTCACCACCCTTTCCGGCCGCGAAGTGGCGCTGAAGATCTATGTCGAGCATGGCAAGGAGCCGCGCGCGGCCTATGCCATGGATGCGCTGAAGCGCTCGATGAAGTGGGATGAGGAACGCTTCGGCCGTGAATACGACCTCGATATCTTCATGATCGTCGCCGTGTCCGATTTCAACATGGGCGCGATGGAGAACAAGGGTCTCAACGTCTTCAACGACAAATTCGTGCTGGCCGACCCGGAAACCGCCTCCGATGCAGACTACGCCAATATCGAGCGCATCATCGCGCATGAATATTTCCACAACTGGACCGGCAACCGCATTACCTGCCGCGACTGGTTTCAGCTGTGCCTAAAAGAAGGCCTGACGGTCTATCGTGACCAGGAATTTTCCGCCGACATGCGCTCGCGCCCGGTCAAGCGCATCGCCGATGTGCGTCACCTGAAATCGGAGCAGTTTCCAGAGGATTCCGGTCCGCTGGCCCATCCACCACGCCCCGATACCTATCGCGAAATCAACAACTTCTACACGACGACCGTTTATGAAAAGGGCGCCGAAGTCACCCGCATGATCGCCACGATCCTTGGCGAAGACGACTTCAAGAAAGGCATGGACCTTTATTTCGAACGTCATGACGGCGAAGCGGCGACTGTTGAGGATTTCGTCAAGAGTTTTGCCGATGCCAGCGGCCGCGACCTGTCGCAGTTTTCGCTGTGGTACACCGAGGCCGGCACGCCGCTCGTCTCCGTTTCCTCCGCCTACGATGCCGCCAAGGCGACCTTCAGGCTGACGCTGGAACAGACCGTCGCACCAACGCCCGGCCAACCGGTGAAGCAACCGCGTCATATTCCGCTGTCGCTGGCGCTGATTCTCGACAATGGCCAGATCGCCGAGCCGCAGGCTGTCACGGGCGGCGAATACCGCGACGGCGTGCTGCATCTGACCGAACGCAACCAGACATTCTCCTTCTCCGGCATTTCATCGCGCCCAGTGCTGTCGCTCAACCGCAGCTTCTCGGCGCCGATCAACCTGCATTTCGAACAGAGTGCTGCCGATCTGGTGCAGGTCGCCCGGCACGAGACGGATATGTTTGCCCGTTTCCAGGCGCTTACCGATCTCGCTTTGCCGGCGCTGATTGCCGCCACCAGGGCCGTGCAGAACGGCCAAGAAGTACGCTCGGACGCCGACCTTATCGCAACGTTGATCGAAATCGTCGGCGACGCTTCGCTTGAACCCGCTTTCCGGGCGCAGGCGCTGGCGCTGCCGAGCGAAACGGACATCGCTCGCGAACTGGGCGGCAATACCGACCCGGACGCCATCCACAAGGCACGCAACGCGACGATCAAGGCCATTGCCACGGCCGGTATCGAGACGCTCCGCCGGCTCGCCGACAGTGACGGAAATGGTGAAGCCTACAGCCCCGATGCTGACAGCGCCGGACGGCGTTCGCTTCGCAACGGCGCGTTGAGCTTCCTTGCTTTTGCCGAGGGAACGCCTGACAGGGCGGCAAAGGCCTATGCCAGCGCCACCAACATGACAGATCTTGCGCATGCGCTTGGTGTGCTGACCCAACGTTTCCCCGACAGCGCGGAGACAAAGGAGGCGCTTGCCGCCTTCGAAGCCCGCTTTGCCGACAATGCGCTGGTTCTCGACAAATGGTTCTCGCTGCAGGCCGCCATTCCTGGCGACGGCGCGCTGGAACGTATCAAGGCGCTGATGACGTCGAAACACTTCATCGCCTCCAATCCCAACCGGGTACGGTCGCTGGTGGGCACGCTCGCCTTCTCCAACCCTACCGGTTTCCACCGCGCCGATGGTGCCGCCTACCGGTTCCTCGCCGAGCAGATCATAGCCATCGACAAGCGTAACCCGCAGCTTGCCGCGCGCATTCTCACCTCCATGCGCTCCTGGCGGTCGCTGGAAGCAAGCCGCGCCGAACACGCCAAGGCAGCGCTTTCGACAATCGCCGAAGCAAAAGGTCTTTCGACGGATGTCAGCGATATCGTCGGGCGTATTCTGAAAGGATAATACCCGGCGAACATTCGCCAACTCCCCTATTCCGGACAATGCCTGTGCGCCGTCTTGATTTCCGTCAAGGCGGCGCAACGCATTGCGCGACACAATCGTCAGCGACAGGCCGGAACGCGGCCGCAAGCGAAAAGGGACTTCAAATGACGGATATTTCCAACACCAGCAATTCGTTCCAGCGTTTCATCACCGAGGCCCCGGCCCATCAGGCTGTCTGGCTTCAGGCCGTGCAGGGGTTGGGTGCGGCGTCCACGCTGGATGCCAAGACGCAATGCCTGGTCTATATCGGCATTCTCGCCGCACTGCGGCTTGAAGGCGGTGTGGCATTTCATGTGCTGGAAGCCAAAGCGCATGGCGCAAGCCGTGACGATATCATCAGCGCGGTGCTGACCGGGCTTCCCGCTGCCGGAAACGGCGTTCTCGGCGCACTTGGACCTGCTCTTGAAGCTTTCGACAAGGCTTGAGAACCACCGGACGTAACACACCGGAACGTCCCAGACCTACTATCGGGGTGTCGGTTTTTCCAATGCCTGGCGCCGCTGTGCAGACCGTAACGCGCTGTCCCGAAAAAATACGGAGTCGGTTCAAGGGGTTAAAATTCTTTTAACTTTTGCCTCTGGACAGGGCGAATCGCATTTGATTCACTATGCCTATTCGAGCGGCGGCGCTTCGAATCAGTGGGGATATCTTGAAGGCGGGACAATGACGAACGTGCGGCGGGCGACTGCGGGCGATGAGCGGCCGTATGCCAAATTTTCTGATCTTGCGGCCTGGGGCGAAAGGCTTTCCAGCGACCTGATGGGTTTGATGAACGGCTCCGACCGCCCGATGCCGCAGGTCGAGACCCTGCTGAAGCGCCTCATTCCCATTCTCATTCTTGCATTTCTCGTCGTCATCGCGGCGTCACGCATGCTGGGCATCGTTGCCGAATATAGCCGCATGGAAGAGGCAGCCCGCCACTCTACCGCACTGACAGCGCTGACGGCCAAAGCAGCCCTTATCAACAACGGTATTGTCTTTGCCTCGCAAGAGCGCACCCGCGCCGAGGCGAGCCTTGCCGCAGCGCTGCCTTCGGGCAGCCTTGCTGATGGCACCATGGTGCTTCTGTCGGGCAGCAACGGCCGGATTTTCGCCGGCGCCGGCAAGGGCGCCACGCTTTATATCGGCACCTCCCTGCCGGCTTTGCTTCCCGAAATCGCCATTGTTCAGCGTTTTCCCGGCGCGCCCGGCACCATCGAAACGAATATCGACAACCAGCCGCATTATGCGACGATGATCCCCTTCGGCGACGATGGCGGCATGGTCATCGCGGCGCGCTCGCTTGAGCCGATCCGTTCTTTCTGGCGCAGCGAAATCGCCATGAACGTGACGCTGTTTGCCGGAATCTCCTCGATCCTTCTCGTCGTGCTCTACGCCTATTACATGCAGGTCAAACGCGCCCGCGACGCTGACGACATCTTCGCTGAATCGAACCTGCGGGTGGAGACGGCGCTGTCACGTGGCCGCTGCGGCCTGTGGGACTTCGATCTTTCCACGCGGCGCATGTTCTGGTCCGGCTCGCTCTACGAAATCCTCGGCAGACCGCCGAAGGCCGCACCGCTGTCCTTTTCCGATGCGGCGCGCATGATGCATTCCGAAGATGGGAACCTCTACGAGCTTGCCCGTGCTGTCGGCTGCGGTGATCTGCGCCAGATCGACCAGATCTTCCGCATGCGCCACGCGAAAGGCCACTATGTCTGGCTGCGCGCCCGCGCCCAGGTCATCCGCACCAATAATGGCCCGCGCGTCATCGGCATCGCCATGGACGTGACCGAGCAGCACCGCCTTGCTCAACGTTATGCCGAGGCAGACCAGCGCCTTGCAGACGCCATCGAATCCACCTCGGAAGCCTTCGTGCTGTGGGACAAGAACGACCGTCTCGTCATGTGCAACACCCATTACCAGAAGGCTTACGGCCTGCCGGACAGCGTTCTGGTAGCGGGCACCGAAAAGAGCGCCGTGCAGGCGGCTGCGGCACGCCCGGTCGTGGAGCGGCGCGTTGCGGACCCCGATCAGTCTGGCCTTTCGCGCATGACGGAAGTGCAGCTTGCCGATGATCGCTGGTTACAGATCAATGAACGCCGCACCCGTGACGGCGGCCTCGTCTCCGTCGGCACCGACATTACGCTTCTGAAGCGCCATCAGGAGCGCCTGCGTGACTCCGAACGCCGGCTGATGGCCACCATCGGCGATCTTTCCGCCTCGCAGCATAAGCTGGAGCGGCAGAAGACGGAGCTTTCAGACGCCAACGCCAATTATCTCGCCGAAAAAGAGCGCGCCCAGGCGGCAAACCTCGCAAAGTCCGAATTCCTCGCCAATATGAGCCATGAGCTGCGCACGCCGCTCAACGCCATTCTCGGCTTTTCCGACATCCTGCAAAACGAGATGTTCGGCCCGGTTGGCTCGCCGAAATATTCCGAATATGCCCGGGATATCCACGACAGCGGCAAGCACCTCCTAAATGTCATCAACGACATTCTCGATATGTCCAAGATCGAAGCCGGCCATATGCGGATCAACCGCGAGACGATCGATCTCGCGCCGCTGATCGAGGAAACCCTGCGGCTGACCGCCATCCAGGCGGAACAGAAGAACATCACCGTGCAGCAGAAGGTCTGCGCCGGGCTGACGATGCAGGGCGACCGCCGCGCCATGAAGCAGATCATGCTCAACCTTCTGTCCAATGCCGTGAAGTTCACCGGTAATGGCGGCCGCGTAGCGTTGCGCACCCATGTGCATCAGGCCGCCATGATCCTCACCATCGCCGATACCGGCATCGGTATTCCCGCCGAGGCGCTCGACAAGATTGGCCAGCCCTTCGAGCAGGTGCAGAGCCAATACGCCAAAAGCCAGGGCGGCTCAGGCCTCGGGCTCGCCATCTCGCGCTCGCTCGTCAGGCTGCATGGCGGCACGATGAAAATCCGCTCCTGCGAAGGCAGGGGCACGGTGGTAACGATTATCATCCCGCATGCGGCAGGGTGCTGTGGCACGGTGCATTGAAGCTTCGTGGGTGTGGCGTGCGCCCCTTTGCGCTGGTGGGTGTGGTTTACCCCCCTCTGCCCTGCCGGGCATCTCCCCCACAAGGAGGGAGATCGGCAAGACGTGCTGTCGCCACTTCATTCTCGAACGTCGAGATGGGCAATACCTCGCCGCATATCGATCTCCCCACCTGTGGGGGAGATGCCCGGCAGGGCAGAGGGGGATGAAGCGGCACCCGCCGCATATGACATGACGGTTTCTCACCGTGACAACCAATAATTTCCTATATCAAAAGCGCTTCAATCCCTGAATTTTCTCGACATCATTATCGGCAAGGCGTTTGCCAAACCTTATGATATTGACGAGGCCGTCGCTGGCCTCCGGTTCCGGATTTACATAAATTCCAACAAATCGCGTGATCGTACCTGTCACGTTTCGTCGAAAAGAGGGTAACGCGATTGTCCCTTGCATGATAACGGCACTGTTGCCGCTGTCTCCAACCAGCTCGAACTCTACGTCGTAGTAACCCGCTTCGTGCGGCTCGTCCGGCAACCGCGCCGGATCGATGCTCAGAATGCAAGCCTTACCCAGACTAAAACGATCCAGAATCTTTCTTATCCGGCACCCACCATCACCCGCCATTCTTCACCGTTGCCACAAACGCCTTCCTGACAACCTTCGCCAGCCGCTTCACCTCGCCCTCCAGCGTGGAAATATCCGGGCAATCCCCGGCCCGGCAAACCAGATCGATAAGACCGGCAGGCGCTTCCTTCGGATTGAAAGCACCGTCGATGCACAGCCGCACGATCTGCGATATCTCGGTGTAAAGCGCCGTCGCCGCCATGCAGTCGTCGAAGGATTGCTGCTCCATCACCGGGGCGGCCAGCACCTGCAATGCCTCTGCCGTGTTGCGACCCGGTTCGTGCGGCTGGAGACCCCTGGCGGGACCGACCAAAGCCAGATATTGGGCGATGAATTCGAGGTCGATCAGCCCACCATTGATGAGCTTGAAGTCCCAAATGTTCTCCGGCGGCTTCTCCTGCTCGATGAGGCTGCGCATCTCCAGCACGTCAGCAGAAACCTTCGCCACATCGCGTTTTTGCGAAAGGATCGAGGCGATGATGCCGCGCGCATCTTCCATCAGCGAGGCTTCGCCACAGATCAGGCGAGCGCGGGAAAGCGCCATATGTTCCCAGGTCCAGGCTTCCTCGCGCTGGTATTTCTCAAAGGCGGAAATGCGCGTCGCCACCGGCCCCTTGTTGCCGGAGGGGCGAAGCCGCATGTCCACCTCGTAAAGCACCCCCTCGGCCGTGGGCGCCGATAGTGCGGCAATCAGCCTTTGGGTGACGCGAGTGAAGTAACGCACCACATCGAGCGGTTTTGCGCCGATCGATTCATGGGCGGCATCGTCGTAATCGTAGAGGAGAATAAGGTCGACATCCGAACCCGCGGTCAGTTCGAAGGAGCCGAGCTTGCCCATGCCCATCACGGCCACGCGCCCGCCCGGATATGGCCCATGTGCCGTCTCCATCTCCGAGAGAACGGCATTCAGGGCCGCTTCAATAACCAGATCGGCAAGATGGGTGAAGGCGCGGGCGGCGATCTCGCCACGGATCGCGCCTGTCAACAGCCGCACGCCGATGAGAAAGCGCTGCTCGGCGGCGAAAATACGGAGCCGGTCGAGAATATCCTCGTAGTGGCGGGCATTGGAAAGGAAATTGCCCATGCGCTGGGCAAGATATTCGCGCGTCGGCACGTCGCTCATCAGCGCCGGGTCCAGCATGCCGTCAAAAACATGCGGGCGGGCGGCGATGATTTCGGCAAGGCGCGGGGCCGACGACATGATCGTCACCAGCAGCGACAGCAGCGCCTGATTGTTGCCGAGCAGCGAGAAGAGCTGGATGCCCGCCGGTAGCCCGGAGAGGAAATTATCAAAGCGCAGCAGCGCCTCATCCGCCCGCTTGCTTTCGCCAAAGGCGCGCAGCAGATCCGGCGTCAGCTCCGTCAGCCGCTCGCGCGCCTCGACCGATTGCGTTGCCCGGTAGCGGCCATTGTGCCAGGTGCGGATGACGCGGGAAATATCCTCCGGCCGCTGAAAACCAAGTGCTGAGAGGGTTTTCAGCGTATCTGGATCGTCCTTCTGGCCCGTGAAGACCAGATTGCCTGCCTCACCGGAGAGTTTCGTCTCCTGTTCGAACAGCGCCGAATAACGGCGCTCCACCAGCCGCAGCACCTTTTCCAGCTTCTCGGAAAACGCCTTGGTATCTTCAAAACCGAGCATGAAGGCAATACGCTTCAGTTCAGTTTCGGTGTCGGGCAGCACGTGGGTCTGCTCGTCGCGCACCATCTGGATGCGGTGTTCCACTTCGCGCAGGAACCAGTAGGCTTCAGTCAGGCTGTCGCGCGTTTCGGCATCGATCCATTTCGCTTCGGTGAGCGCCGCAAGCGCCTCCTGCGTCGCGCGGACCCTGAGCGTCGGCATACGGCCGCCGGCAATCAGCTGCTGCGTCTGCGCGAAGAACTCGATCTCGCGGATGCCGCCGCGTCCGAGCTTGACGTTATGGCCCTTAACCGCAATCGCGCCATGGCCCTTATGCGCATGGATCTGCCGCTTGATGGAGTGAATATCGGCAATCGCCGCGTAATCGAGATATTTGCGGAAGATGAAAGGCGTCAGTTCGCGCAGGAAATTGTCGCCGGCCTTCAGATCGCCGGCCACCGGCCGCGCCTTGATATAGGCGGCGCGTTCCCAGTTCTGGCCCCTGCCCTCGTAATAAAGCAGCGCCGCTTCCACGGGAATGGCGAGCGGTGTCGAGCCGGGGTCTGGCCGGAGCCTCAAATCGGTGCGGAAGACGTAACCGTCTGCCGTGCGTTCCTGCATGATACGCACGAGGCGGCGCATCATGCGGCCGAAATTCTCTGTCGCAGCATAGGGATCGTCGATAATGCCAGCAGAGGGTTCAAAGAACACCACTGCGTCGATGTCCGAGGAATAGTTCAGTTCGCGCGCGCCGAGCTTGCCCATGCCAAGCACGATCAGGCCGGAACCTTCGCTTGGCGCGGCCACGTTCTTCAGTTTGAGCTTGCCGGTCTCATGGCCGACAAGCAGCAGGTGGTCGATGGCGGCCGACAGCGAAGCATCCGCCATGTCGCTCAGCCAGCGCGTGGTATCGCGGGCAGTGAAGATGCGCGCGAGATCGGCAAGCGCGGCGACGAAGGAAAGCCGACGCTTGGCGATCCTCAAGCGCGACATCACCTCGTTTTCGACGGGCACGCCGCCCTCTTGCCCCGGCTTCCAGCAATCGCGCGCTTCACGGACGAGATCGGCCAGTAGTGGCTCCAGCGGCTTCGAAATCGCGAGCGTCAGCAGCCCCTCATCCGCCGCGGCCATGTCGCGCAGATAGGGCGACAGCGTGAAAGCCGCAGCGATGAAGTCCTTCAGCGGGCTTTCGGCGGCAAGAAGCGCGGCCACAGCTGGCTCGCCCTTGGCGATATCCTTCAGCGTGGAGAGAACGGATTTCAGTTCCGTCTGCGTATAGGGGCGGATAACTCCCGGCAGAACCTCGCTCAGCCGCCTTTCAGCGGTTTCCCGTTTCGTCACTGTCTCTCTCCCTCTCCCGAGCGACCCATCCTTGCGCTTCGACCGTGCCTGATTCTCAGGAAGGATCGCTCCCCGCAAAATCGTCCTGCCGCCACGCATTGTCGAAGCTTCCGGGCGCATACACTCCGCGTTGTAACAAATGCGTGGCGCTTTGCGATCAGGAAAACCGTTTTTGCCGATCTTTTCCGAGGTCCGGCCTGAGGAAGCGCCATTTCAGTCGTGGCCGGCAATCTCGCGTAATGTCTCCGCAATTATGCCCACGTAGCGTCCTGCTCAACGAAACCCGACTCCCAGGTTTTGCAACGCTTGATGCTGCAACGGATATGATCATGAAACAGATTTTTACAGTGAAATGGCAAAAGAACCTGCGTGCAATGGCGTTGTGCCTGACCGCGCTGCCCCTGGCGCAGGCCGTCTGCACGCCCGTCCTCGCTGCCGATCTCGGCAAATCGGACAGGTTCGCCGAACCGCAGGGCAATTTCGACGATGCCCGCTACAGCAGTTCCAGTGAGTGGAAAATCACACTTGGCGTGGGTGCTGCCTACGCTCCCAAATATGAGGGCTCGGACAAGCTGGAAGCAGGCGCGGTTCCCCTGGTTTCCGTTGAGTATGGAGATACGCTGAGCATCGATTTCAGTGGCGTCACCGTCAACCTGCTGAACAGCAACGGCTTCAGACTGGGCGTGAAGGGCGGCTGGGAAGCCGGGCGCAAGGAAAAGGACGACAAGAAAAATCTTCGCGGAATGGGTGACATCAAGGCGGGCGGCGTGGTCGGCGGTGTTATCGCTTATGGCATCGATCCCTTCGAGGTCTATGCGAAGGTGGACAAGACCATCAGCGGCAGCGAAGGGTTGACCGCAACCGTCGGCGCCAGCGTTTCGCACAAAGTCGACCAGTTCATCCTTGGCGCGGACCTCTCCGCCACCTGGGCGGACGACAAGCACATGAAATCCTATTTCGGCGTCACCTCGGCCCAATCCGCCCGTTCCGGCCTGCGCCGCTATGACGCCAAGGCAGGCTTCAAGCGCATCGACGCCAGCGCCTCCCTCACTTATCTTATGACCGAGAACTGGTCGATCACCGGCGCCGGCGGTGTTGGCTTCCTGCTGGGCGATGCCAAGGACAGCCCGCTCTCCAAGAAGGACATCCAGCCCTTCGCAATGATTGGCGTGGCTTATACGTTCTGACCCGATGGCGACGTGGCGTTGCGGGGATGCGTAACCATCTCCGCAACGCCTTCACGTGTCTGTCCCGCCGCCTGAAATTGTCGCCTGCCCTGGGCGGAGGATCGTCGCTAAGTTCAGAGAATCCTGTCCCTGTATTCCGGCGGCGCCACCCAGCATTGCGCGCGTTTTCCGAACCAACGGTAGCGATTGCGGGCGACAAAACGATAGACGGGATCGCGCAGAAATGCGGGAATTATGCGCAACATGCCAAGCAGCCGCCAGGGCATGCCAAGCGCCTCATAGATAGCAAGAACGCCGTCGCTATCCTGTCGCACCCTGTCGCCATCGACGACGAGCAGGCTGACCGGATTTTTGGGGTCCATTCCGTGCCGACGGTAGATTTCCGTGCCGACGGCTCCCTGCATGGAGGCCAGCCGGAAATATCCGGCCTTGTCATGCCGCAGTACGAATTGCGCATTCACGGAACACAGCACACATTCGGCATCGAACAGAATGATCGGTCCATGGTGGTCGCCGACCAAGGGGGCCATGTTTGCCATCGATCATAAGTCCTTTTGCCGATCGCGATGCGATCCCCTCATAAAGTGCAGCTGTAGAACCTTATAAGATATTCTTCCGATCATCTTTCAATTCAATCTCGAGAGACGATTATTTCTCGGAGGTGAACGAATTTCCGCACAAATAGCGGTGACCAGCCGGTGCTGGTGTCAGCGGCGTTGGACAGCGCGGCTTACTGGGTCGAAACGGGAAAGATCATCGAGACGGTCAGGCCCGGGCAGACGGAATTTGTCGTGTCGGTGTCCGACAGCGCGAGCGATCCGCCGTGCAATTCCATCACGGCCTCCACCAGCGACAGGCCGAGCCCCGTGCCGGGTTTGGAGCGACTTTCGTCCAGCCGCACGAAACGTTTCAGCACCTCGCCGCGCTTGTCGGCGGGGATGCCGGGGCCGTTATCGGAGACGGACAGCACGATGGCGTCCGGTTCGCTCACCAGACGCACGATGAGTTTTTTGTCGCCCTCGCATTCGCAGGCATATTTCATGGCGTTGTCGATGAGGTTTGAAAGCGCCTGGCCGATCAGCTCACGGTTGCCCTGCACCGAAAGACCGGGTTCGATCTCGGCCTCAAGCGTAAGTCCCGCGTCCTCGGCCACCGGTTCGTAAAGTTCGGCACTGTCGGCAGCGATTGCCGACATGTCCACATCGGTCATTTCGGCGGCGATGGAGCCTGCCTCGACGCGGGAAATCATCAACAATGCATTGAAGGTGCGGATCAACTGGTCGGATTCGGCGATGATGCCTTCGAGTGCCGCGCGCCGTTTCGTCTCGTCGTTGTCATCCAAGGCGGCGGCCGCCTTGTTGCGCAGCCGCGTCAGCGGTGTCTTGAGGTCGTGGGCGATGTTGTCGGACACCTGCCGCAAGCCCTCGTTCAGCTTTTCGATACGGCCGAGCATGGCGTTGAGCGAGCCGGACAGCCGGTCGAACTCGTCGCCGGAGCGGCCCTGCGGCAGGCGCTGCGAAAGATCGCCGGCCATGATCTTCTTGGTCGCCGCCGACATGCGGTCGATGCGTTTCAAGGCATTGCGGCCGATGCCGAACCAGATGAGCAGCGCACCGGCGCTCATGATGGCAAGCGCCACCATCAGCGCATTGCGCACCAGCGCCCGGAATTTGGTGGGTTCGCCGAGATCGCGGCCGATCAGGATGCGCAGGCCGTTGTCCAGCATGAAGACATTGGCGGTCGCCATATGCTGCACGCTGTCGCCGCTTTCGGAATAACGTTCGTAACGGAAGGGGAAACCCGTCCAGCCCTCCTTGTCAAACACGCCGGGCTGCACGGAAGCGACATTGCCTGCAAGGATTTCGCCATTGGGGCCGGCGATGATGTAAAGGCTCGCCCCCGGCTGGCGGGCACGGCGCTCCATCATCCGCAACAGCGGGTTGATGCCGCCGCGATTGTAGATGCGCTGCACATCCGACACTTCCTGCAGCACCGCGTCACGCGTCTGCTGGTTCAGCAGCCGTTCGGAAAGGGCGGTGACATAAAAGACCAGAAAGGCTGCGCAGAGCGCAAACAGCAGGATATAAAGCGCAGAAAGGCGCACCGCTGTTGACCGGAACAATATTCTGAGGCGGACCATTTTCGCCAATCAGCCCTCGTCCTTCATCATGTAACCCGCGCCGCGAATGGTCTTCAGCAGCGGCTTTTCGAAGTCCTTTTCGATCTTCGAACGAAGGCGGGACACATGCACGTCGATGACATTGGTCTGCGGGTCGAAATGATAATCCCAGACGTTTTCCAGAAGCATGGTGCGGGTCACCACCTGGCCGGCATTCTTCATGAGATATTCCAGCAGGCGGAACTCACGCGGCTGCAACAGAATTTCCTTGCCGCCGCGACGGACATCGTGGGACAGCCGGTCAAGTTCGAGGTCGCCGACACGGTAGACCATATCCTGTTCGGGTTTGCCCTTGCGGCGGCCCAGCACTTCGATGCGTGCGAGAAGTTCGGAAAAGGCGTAGGGTTTGGGCAGATAATCATCGCCGCCGGCACGCAGGCCGGTCACGCGGTCGTCCACCTGCCCAAGCGCCGAAAGAATGAGAACCGGCGTCTCGATGCCGCGCCGGCGCAGCTCGCTGATGACGGAAAGTCCGTCGCGGCGCGGCAGCATGCGGTCGATCACCATCACGTCATAGGAATTCTCGCAGCCCATGAACAGGCCGCTTTCACCATCGCTCGCGTGATCGGCAACGATACCGACTTCCCGGAACGCCTTGGTCATATAGGCCGCAGCCTCGAGATCGTCTTCAATAACAAGAATCTTCATGTGCGGGACAATAGCGCCCTCGCCCTTTTCCGCACAACCGGAAACAGATGCGACGGACATTTCCTGAACCTTGTTTTCCATGAGATTTCCTCCTCGGTGCTGACTGGACCGGCTTTGTGGGTCCTTGTCTTCTCCCCGGCGGGGGGAAGATGGCCCGAAGGGTCGGATGAGGGGGCAAGGGCGCGGTCTATCGCGGGCCTTGCCCTTGATCCCGCTGCCGCGACCTCCTCCTCCCTAGCGGAGAAGAAACAAGCGGCACGCGCGTTCCACATACTCTGTCCCGCCCTCAAGGGGAGACACAGTCCCGAGCGACGCCGGCTCGAAGAAGAACCGGCGTCGCATCTCAGATTATCAACCCTGGTCGATATCCAGTGCGATGAAGCGGCTGCCGCTGTCCGTCTGGATCTGGAACAGCGCCTTGGAGCGTCCGTCCTTCTTCGCCTGCTCGAGAACCTTCTCGATATCGGCGGCAGAAGCCACCTGCTGGTTGTTGACGGAGGTGATCTTCTCACCCGTCTTCAGGCCACGGGCAGCGGCGTCGCTGTCCGGATCGACATCAGTGATGGCAAGGCCGTTGCCGTCGTCAGCGGGCGCAACCGTCAGGCCGAGGCTCGACAGCACCTTTGCGCTGGAAGGCTTGCTGCCACTGTCGTTTTCCTGGCCCGGCGTTGCCTTGGAGGCATCGTCGCTTGCGAGATCGCCAAGCGTCACGGTGACCGACTGCGACTTGCCGCCGCGCCAGAGCGAGATTTCAACCTTGCTGTTTGGCGTCATGCTGCCGATGCGGCGCGACAGATCGCGGGCATCCTTGACCGGGTCACCATTGACGGCAGTGATGATGTCACCCTGCTTGATGCCAGCCTTGTCGCCCGGCGAACCGGACTGCGGCGAGACGACGAGCGCGCCCTTCGCTTCGGCAAGACCAAGCGACTCGGCAATGTCCTTGCTGACCGGCTGGATCTGCACGCCGAGCCAGCCGCGTTCGACCTTGCCGTCCTTTTGCAGGTCGGCGATCACGTCCTTGGCAACGGACGACGGAATGGCGAAAGCAATTCCGACATTGCCGCCGGAGGGCGAGAAGATCGCGGTGTTGATGCCAACGACTTCACCGTTGAGATTGAAGGCGGGACCACCGGAGTTGCCGCGGTTCACGGCGGCGTCGATCTGCAGGTAATCGTCATAGGGGCCGGAGCCGATATCGCGGCCACGGGCAGAAACGATGCCCGAGGTTACGGTGCCGCCGAGGCCGAAGGGGTTACCGACGGCTACGACCCAGTCACCGACGCGAATCTTGCTATCGTCGGCAAACTGCACATAGGTGAACTTGCGGTTTACATCGACCTTCAGCAGCGCCAGATCGGTACGCGGATCACGGCCAACGAGCTTGGCTTCGAGTTCGGTACCGTCATTCATCACCACCGTGTAGGCGGAGCCGTCATCGACAACGTGGTTGTTGGTGACGACATAACCGTCTTCGGAGATGAAGAAGCCGGATCCTTGAGCGACGGGGCGCAGCGGACCCTTGCCGTCACGGTGACGGTTCGGACCACGGTCGGGACGGTCCTGGTTGGGACCGCCGAATTCCTTGAAGAAGCGCTTCAGGGGATGGTCGTCCGGCAGCTGGTCGAGACCACGGCCGCCGAAATTGAAGGAAAAGTTGCTGGAATCATCGGAAGCGGGCTGCACGTTCGACTGGACGCGAACGGAGACGACGGCGGGCGAAACCGCCTCGACCACATTGGCGAAGCTCGGAACCTGCGGCGCAGTCACCTCGACCGGAGCGGCAAAGGAATGAACGATCGGTGCGGCGATGCCTGTGGAAAGCATCAGCGCGGCAAGACCGCCAACGGTCGTTGCCTTCAGAACCGTCTTCAGCGAGGAGCGTCCGTTTTGCGAGTGAGACATGGTGTACCTTCTTTCTTCATTCAGACTGGAACCCGTTTGACCGGGGGAGAAGCGGTGGATGATGAAGATATAGGAGGCGACACCTTACAGCGAAGTGTCTGACGAATGAAAAAACCGTAATGTTGAAAAAGAACCGAGGACGGATATGAAAATCAGTTATTTTTCAATGAGATTACGAATTCTCTCTTCTTCGTCCGCGCTCAGTTTTTCCGGCCGCTCCTGGGTGGCGCGCCGACGCGAAAAAACGAGGATGGCGAATATTCCCGCAAGCGCCAGAACGATGGGCGCGCCCCACAAAAGTGCGGTGCGCAGGCTGAAACGCGGTTTCAGCAGCACGAATTCGCCATAACGAGACACGACGTAGTCGACTACAGCCTGATCGCTATCGCCTGCCACCAGCCTGTCCCGCACCAGAACGCGCAGATCCCGTGCCAGTTCGGCATTGCTGTCATCGATCGACTGGTTCTGACAGACCATGCAGCGCAGTTGAGACGTGAGATTGCGGGCGCGCTGTTCCAGTGCGGGGTCTTTCAGCACCTCGTCCGGGTTGAAGGCGAAGGCCGGCCATGACGTAAACATGAGAACGAGAAGGAGCGTGAGCCCCGCCACAACCTCCCTCATTCCGCCGCCTCCGGCATCGCGGCCGTTTTTGCCGGCTTCGCCTTGCGGCTCGGTGCGCCCACCCTCAACCGTCTGTCGGAGAGCGATATCAAACCGCCGGCCATCATGAACAGCGTGCCGCCCCAGATGCACAGGATGAAGGGTTTCCACCAGATGCGCACTACCATGCCGCCATCCGCCATCGGGTCACCGAGCGAGACGTAGAGCTGGCTGAGGCCGAAGGTCAAAATGCCCGCTTCCGTGGTCGGCATTCGCCGTGCCGTGTAGAGCCGTTTGGAGGACCAGACGTCGGCCACTTCCACACCCGCCTTGCGTATGGTGAAATGGCCACGATCCTCGGTGAAATTAGGGCCGACGGCATGGCGGATGCCATCGAAGGTGAGACTGTAGCCGCCCGCCTTCGCCTCCATGCCCTGCTTCATTTCAAGAACGGTTTCGGTCTCGAAGGTGGTGACGGTGACGATGCCAAGCACGGTGATGCCAAGCCCCATATGGGCAAGAGCGGCGCCGAAGGCCGAACGCGGCAGGCCCTTGAGGCGTCGAAAAGCGATGCCGAAGGCCAGTTTGCCGAAATTGGCCCGATACCAGAGATCGGCAAGCGCCCCGAAGATCAGCCAGAAACCGGCTGCGATGCCAAGTGCGGCGAGCACCGGGCCGCCGTTCTCCACGTACCAGAGCGTCAGCCCGGCAAGGGCTGCAATGGCGGCCGCCACATAAAGCCGCTGGAAAGCGCCGAGAAGATCGCCGCGCTTCCAGGCGAGCATCGGCCCGAAGGGCGTGACGATCAACACCGGGATCATCAGGAGGCCGAAGGTGAGATTGAAGAACGGCGCGCCGACCGAGATTTTTTCGCCTGTCAGCGTTTCGAGAATGAGCGGGTAGAGCGTGCCGATTAGTACCGTTGCGGTCGAGACCGTCAGGATCAGATTGTTGAGGACCAGCGCCCCTTCGCGTGAGATCGGCGCGAACAATCCACCCACCTTCAGCGAGGGCGCCCGCCATGCGAACAACGCGAAAGCTCCGCCGATGAAAACGGTAAGGATGCCGAGAATGAAGATGCCGCGGCTCGGATCGGTGGCGAAGGCGTGCACGGAGGTCAAGACGCCGGAGCGCACGAGGAAGGTGCCGAGCAGCGACAGCGAGAAGGTCATGATCGCCAGAAGCACGGTCCAGATTTTCAGCGCTTCGCGCTTTTCCATGACGAGTGCCGAATGCAGCAGTGCGGTGCCCGCAAGCCATGGCATGAAGGAGGCGTTTTCAACAGGATCCCAGAACCACCAGCCGCCCCAGCCGAGTTCGTAATAGGCCCAATAAGATCCCATGGAGATACCTGCCGTCAGGAAGGTCCATGCGGCGAGCGTCCACGGCCTTACCCAGCGCGCCCAGGCCGCATCGATCCGGCCCTCCAGAAGTGCAGCGACGGCGAAGGAGAAACAGACGGAAAAGCCGACATAACCGAGATAAAGCAGCGGCGGATGTATGGCGAGGCCGAAGTCCTGAAGGATAGGGTTCAGGTCCTGCCCTTCGGCCGGCACCCGCTCCAGACGCATGAACGGATTGGAGGTGAGCAGGATGAACAGCAGGAACGCGACGGAAATCCAGGCCTGCACGGACAGCACATTGGCTTTCAGCGTTTCCGGCAGGTTGCGACCAAAGACGGCAACGAGCGCGCTGAAAAATACCAGGATCAGCAGCCACAACAGCATGGAGCCCTCATGGTTGCCCCAGACGCCGGTCAACTTGTAGAGCATCGGCATCAGCGAATGGGAGTTTTCCCAGACGTTGCGCACGGAGAAATCCGAAACCGCATAGGCCCGCGTCAGCGCCGCAAAGGACAAGGCCACGAGCAGGAACATCACGACGGAGCCGAGCGAGGCGATATCCATCAGCGCCCGGTCGTTGCGGCGCGCGCCGATCACCGGCAGCGTCGAGACGATCAGCCCCACGGCGAGTGCCAGAACCAGAACGTAGTGGCCGATCTCGTTGATCATTTTATCGCTCCGGTCTTGTCGGCTGAAGCCCCCGCAGGAGAAGGCGCTGCGCCGGAAGGTTGCCCGCCCTCTCCGGTGTTCTGCCACAGGCCCTTGTCTTTCAGCCGGTCGGCCACTTCCTTCGGCATGTAGTTTTCGTCATGCTTGGCCAGAACGCTGTCGGCAACAAAGCCATGGGTCGCTGCATCGAAAACGCCTTCCGTCACCACGCCCTGCCCCTCGCGGAAAAGATCGGGCAGAATGCCGGTATAGCTGACGGGCACGTTTGCTTCACCGTCAGTCACTGTGAAGCTCACCGTGCGGCCCTCCCCGCGCTTGACGGAGCCTTCCGCCACCAGCCCACCTAGGCGGATGCGGGTGCCGGGATTGACCGGCGTCTTCTCCAGATCGGCCGGCATGTAGAAATAGGCTATGGACTGGCCGAAGGCGAACATGACGAGCAGCACGGCCGCGACGATGAAGCTCATGCCGCCGCCGATGATTGCGAGCCGTTTCTGTTTGCGGGTCATTGCGTCACTCCCTGCGGCATCGCGCGCCCTTGCCCGTCCATGCGAACGGGTCCGGCGGAAACTCCCAATTCCTTCGCCAGCGCCAGAAGCTGCTTACCCTCTTCGCCCTCAGGCGGGAAAACCTGCAAACCGGCTCTCAGTGCCTCGCCCGCCTTCGCTGCATTGTTCAAGACGGAGTAGGCGCGCACGAGGCGCATCCAGCCTTCGAAATCACCGGGATTTTCCCTGAGCTTGGCGTCGAGGCTCGCCACCATGCCCTCGATCATCGCCTGCCGGTCGGCGGGCGTCATGTCTTTCGCCGCCGCCACGTCGCCTGCGGTCGGGCCGGGCGCTGCCTCGCCGCCGGTTCTGGCGATATGTTCCCGCACCAGCGGCAACCATGGCGCACCGGCTGGTGCATCCGCCGCCAGTGCTGCAAAGGCCGCACGCGCCTCCTGCGCCTTGCCCGCCTGCTCCAGCGACAGCGCCAGATAAAAGCGGGCGCGTGGATTGCCGGGTTTCAGCCGCTCGGCTTCGGCAAAGGCCTCACGCGCAGCCTCGATGACGATGCCGTCATTGCTCGCCACCAGTGTTTCGCCAAGTCCCGTCAGCCGTTCCGTGCTCGGCCCTTGCAGACGAAGCGCGTTGCGATAGGCAAGCTCGGCATCGCCAAGCCGCATCGTCTTGAAATAGATCGGCGCCAGGATATCCCAGCCTGCACCGTCGTCGGGGTTTTCGGCGAGGTGCCGCTCGGCACGGGCGACCAGAAGGTTCATGTCGTTACCGGGTTGCTCCAGACGTGCCTCGAGCGGCATGTCCGGCACTTCCGGACTTCCCTTCCAGATGTAAAGACAGAGGCCAAGTGCAGGCAGCAAAACGGTAATCAGGGTTACGGCGAGATTGTGCCGCAGCGGCCGGGCGCTGCTTTCAGCGTCTTGACGGGTATCGGCTGCGGCAAGCAGCCGGCGGCCGATTTCGGCGCGGGCATATTCCGCCTCCGTCTCGCCGATCAGGCCAGCGGCACGCTCGCGGTCCAGTTCGGCAAGCTGGTCGCGATAGACTGCAACCTCGCCGTCGCGGCGCGTCTGCGACACCTCGGTCTTCCGCATCAGCGGGTACATCAGGACGATGGCGACAGCCGCCGTCAATATCGCAACGACAATCCAGAACATAAGGCTCAATTACTCGAATGCACGGCACATGGAAACATGAAGCGCGGAGATGACGCGAATTTGAGACATCACGCCGCACCGCCCGGCGTCCAGGTGCACCGCTATAGCCCTTCCTGTCACTCGGAAAGGTCCATGACCTTGATTTACGTCAAAGGAGACCAGCTGCCATCGGCATTGCGGCAGGCCGCACCGCGAACCCGGGTTTCCTTTTCATCGACAGTCAGCGTGTGGGAATATTGCCGGCAATTCTGGTTGCCCACCTGATAGGGCGCATTGGCAACCACCTGGCCGCTGGCATCGTCGCCGGTCCATGTCACCGGCGTACCGACCGGGGCGGTTTCCAGTGCGCGATATTCGGCCTCGAGCGCTTTGGTGCGGTCGCCCTTTTCGAGCTGCAGACCGCTTCGTCCGACAATGCCGCCCTGCATGTTGGCAAGGAACGGCGTTGAAGGTTGTGCCGAACCGCCGAACAGACTGCCACCGGCCGAGCGGGTGCCCGTGGTGGTGCAGGCGCTCAGCATCGATACGCACAGGATCGAGAGAAGTGCCGGGCGTGACACCAGCGAACGCATCGTCACGGAGCGGCAGCCATCATACACGTCAACCAAACCCTGTCCTCTTTTCCTTACCGCACCGCGCGTTATATATCGGCATTGAATTTCTTGCCTTTTTTCTTGCCTCACGCAAGCTCTTTCGAGAGGCCAGGCAAAATCAGATCGGCTTTCAGGCCACCTATCCCGCTGCGCGAGAGGGAAAAGTGGCCATGGTACTCAGACACCACTTCGGAAACGATCGACAATCCGAGGCCGGTGCCAGGACGGCTTTCGTCCAGCCGCCTGCCGCGCTTCATCGCTTCGCTTATCTGCCCGGGCTCCAGCCCCGGCCCGTCATCCTCCACGATCAACTCCACCCATGAGCGCCGGCCCATTTCGGGGTCGGAGGACGGGTGAGTGCCGGTCGCAAGCGTGACGACGACTTTGGTCTGTGCAAAACGCGCGGCATTCTCGAGAAGATTGCCGACGATCTCCTCCAAATCCTGCTGTTCCATGCCCAGCACCGCCCCCGGATGCTCGAAATTCAGCTCGAACTGCTTGTCGGGGTTGAGGCGGCGCATGACGCGCACGAGCCGTTCCAGCGCCGGCTCCGCTTCCACACGGGCAAGGATCGAACCGCGCTGGGCGGCAATGCGGGCGCGGGAAAGATAGGATTGCACCTGCGCCTGCATGGCGTCAGCCTGCGCGCGCACCAGATCGCCATGCTGCGGCTCCAGCGTGCGGGCCTCGTTCAGAAGCACGGCAATCGGCGTTTTCAGCGAATGTGCGAGATTGCCGACCTGCATGCGGGCGCGCTCGACGATGCGCCGGTTGCTGTCGATCAGCGCATTGACTTCGTTCGCCAACGGCTGGATTTCGCGCGGGAATTCGCCTTCGAGGCTTTCCGCCTCCCCGCCCCTGATCTTTCCGAGCGCCAGACGGGCCTGATCGAGCGGCCGCAGACTGTAGAGAATCGCAAGGCCATTGACGACCAGACTGCCGACACCGAAGACGGCGAGCGCCAGATAAAGGCTGTTGGAGAAATTGCGCACATCGTCTTCAACGACGTTGAGGTTGCCGGAAACGCGGAAACGCGCCGCGCGGCCTTCACCATCCAGCACGACTTCCGTTTCCGCCACCCGCACCTTGTTGCCCGCCTCGTCGGTCACGGCATAAAAACGCTCGTATCTGTTATCGAAGGGAGCATCGATAATGCTCGGCACCGGCAAGGACGCGACGCCGAGCGAAGAGGAGACCAGCGGTGCCGTCTGGAAATTGCCGAGCGGCTCCACCACCCAGTACCAGCCGGTATCGGGCTGCGAGAACCGGAGATCGCCGAGCTGCGGGCTGCCGGCCAGCGTATTCTCGTTCGAAATCGTCACGGAATTAATGACGTTATAAAGCTGCGCCCGCAGAAGATCGGTGAAGCTGCGCTCCACGCCCTGCCGGTAGAGCGTCGAGATCACGACGGCAATGACCACCAGCGCCAGCGCCGACCAGGCCGAGGCGAGAAGAAGAACGCGGGCGGTAAGAGAGCTACTTCGCATCTGCCGGCGCTTGCATCCGGTAACCGAGGCCACGGATGGTCTCGATCAGATCAACCCCGAGCTTCTTGCGCAAACGTCCGACAAACACCTCGATCGTGTTGGAATCCCTGTCGAAATCCTGATCGTACATATGTTCGACCAGCTCCGTGCGCGAGACGACCTCGCCCATGTGATGCATGAGATAGGAAAGCAGGCGGAACTCATGCGAGGTGAGCTTCAGCGTCACGCCGTTGACCGTTGCCTTGGAGGATTTGGTATCGAGCTTGACCGGTCCGCAGACGAGTTCGGAGGAAGCGTGGCCAGCGGCGCGGCGGATGAGCGCACGCACGCGGGCAAGAACTTCTTCGACATGGAAGGGCTTGGTCACGTAATCGTCGGCACCGGCATCGATACCCGCCACCTTGTCGCTCCAGCGGTCACGGGCGGTGAGAATGAGGACCGGCATGGCCTTGCCCGCCGCGCGCCATTTCTCGACGACGGTGATGCCGTCCATCTGCGGCAGGCCGATATCGAGAACGATCGCGTCATAGGGTTCGGTATCGCCGAGATAATGGCCTTCCTCGCCGTCAAATGCCTGATCGACAACATAACCGGCTTCTTTAAGCGCGTCGGTCAGCTGACGATTGAGATTGGCATCGTCCTCAACCACGAGAATACGCATTATCCGCCCTTTCCTTACGTCCCGGCCCGCGCGCGCGTCGCCGGTCATGCTAACTGTCTCGGATTGTTTTCCGATATTTCGGCGATGCGGGCAAGGCTACATCGGCACGCGCATCGTTACCTTGCGCGGGCGCTCGCCATTACCCTGGACGAGAACGGTAACTACACAGGACTGACCGTCACCGGAGGGATAGACCGAAAGAAGCTGACCACCGGTTTCGCGCACCACGCGGGCAACGGCCGCGCCGCAATCGCTTGCAGCCAGAATGTAATGGCCCTGCAAATCAGCCTCGGGCGCCGTGAAACCGGAAAGCCCGGCTGCAAGCGTCGCGATGATGAGAGGTGATGCCATTGCACAAATCTTCCAAAAAAATCGGCTGCGTCTCGAACCGTATTGTGACCGAATATGTAGCGCAAAGCGTCTGAATGGCAAATGAATGCCGCCCCCGACGCCACGACGCACGGCGGGGACGGTATGGGCGCAAGTGGCGTCAGCGGATGGCACGGGTTGCCGAAAGGCGGCCGTAAAGTGCGACGAGGCCGCCAATTCCGCCCGCAACGGTCACCAGTCCCTCCGCCAGCTCGCCGTGCAGGCCGGCGGGAAGATCAAGACCAGCGACGCTGAAAAGCGGTGCGAAAACCGCAACCAGGGCGCCCCAGATCGTGCGCGATTGATACCATGCCTTGGTACTCTCCATAATCTCGTCCTTTGCGTTGTTTTTCAGGTGGTTGTCAGAGTGGGAGAACGGCGTGCGCCGCCACTCCCAGAGGCACCGCACGGCCGAGCTGACGGACACGCACGGAAATGTGATCCCGCAAGGTCGGGAAATCTGTGAGTTCGTCCGCTTTGGGGTACAGCCAGAAGGGTTCGGAGACCTCTGCCGTGCGTCGAACGGCCTCGCGATCCAGCACCTCCACGCGGTAACGCTCGAACGGCTCTTCCAGCGGTATCTCGCTCGCGTCCCAGCCATCGGCCTCCATCCGGCCTCGGCGCACCCAGCGCAGCAAAATGCCGTCCCTGCGCCGCTCGGCCGCAAGATGCACCGGCGCAAGCGGCGTTTCAGCCCGCAAGCCACCCTCGAAGACAAAAGGACCGGCGGGGGCGCCCGCCATTCCCGCCGCCTCGGCGATCCAGTTCAGCCGCCGTCCGCGTTCGGTCGCGGCAAGACCGAGCGGCTGCACCGCCGCGTCCAGCACCACGACAGGGGCGCCCACCGGCGCGCCAATGGCCAACGCATCTTCCGTGCCGCCAAGCCCACGCAACAAAGCGGAAAGCCGCCAGCGCGCGGGCGCAATTTCCTCTGCGCGCGCGAAAGCGATGATCTCCCAAACACCGTTTGCGGCCCTCACCGCCATGCGGTTCTCGCCGTTCAGCACCGAAAGCTCCGTGGCCGAGGAAAGCTCGCCGGATGGCAGATCGATCAGGATGGTGTTTTGCCGGTCGAAACGGCCGGAGGGGCCTGATGTCAGCGGCATGGCCAACGTGCCGATCATCGCGGGCCGGTCAAGCACGGCGCGCTGCCGGTAGCCTTCCGTGCCTGCGGAGGACGAAACGACGATAGGCCGCCATGGCCGTGCAAAAACGGCAATCCGCGCCGAATTTTCAGACGCTGTGCCGTCATGGCGCGGCAGGTCGAGAAACAGCACCTCCGGGGCAAAACCTTCCGCGCCGTTTGCCCCGCCAACACGACGCTCATCCAAAGCGCCCGAAAAAGCAGCGGATGCGGCGGAAAAGGCGCGCGCCTCCACCTGCCGTACAGTACCGTCCTCAATCCGGCTGACCAGAAACCTCCCTGCCGGAGCCTCCGAAAACACATTCTGCGGGAGACGAATGCAATCGCCGGGTTCCAGAGCGATATCTGCGGGCGGCAGGGCAAAACGCAGCGTGCGCCGTGCCTGCCTGTTGTCACGCAACAGGGCCTCAGCCGCGACTTCCGCTGTTTCCGCCGGGAGTGCCGCGTTCAGGTCGAGCCGCATGACGCGGCTGCCGGCATTGTCGATACGGCGCGAACGCACGCTCGCCTGCTCGTAGTCCAGCGCCGGATTGAACGAGGTCAGCACGGCCTCTGCGGCGAAATCGCTGTCATGGCCGCGATTTTCCGACCACAGCGGTTCGTCGTCCAGATCGGCCAGCACGGCAGCGTCACGCACGGGCAGAACCGCCGTATTGCGAGAACGGAAGCGCAGGGTTCCGCCGTCCTCGGCCACATCCACCTGAAACGCCGACATCAGCGGCTCCAGGAGGTTGCGGGCCGAGGTCACGTCGCCCTGCACATATCCCGTCAGATCGCCACTGACGGCAGAGACGTCGAAGCCGGAAAATCCATGGTCCGTCAGGATCGCGGCGATGGTATCGGCAAGTGTGGCAGTCCCAAGCCGGCCGTTCAGCCAATGGCCGGTACGCCAGTTGGCCCCATCGCTCCAGGCCGCGCCGTTCTGCGGAAAGGCGGGGAACGGCCGCGCATCCCAGGTCCACATATAGACGCGGTTCGGATCCACCATCGCCGCATCCCCCTTCCCCCTCCAGTGGTCGAGATGCGCCTCCAGAAACCGTCGCTGCTGGCTGTCGGCGCGGCTCCTGCGGGAAAAATAGGGATAAGCGTTTTCCGTCGATTTCGGATCGGGAAAGACATTCGGGCGCGTCGCACTCTTGTCCACCGCCGGGCAGCCGAGTTCGGTGAACCAGATCGGTTTCGACCCTGGCACCCATGCGGTTGGCGTCAACTTCTCTGCACCGCGCACTTGGTCAAAATGGGCATTCTGCCACCAGCTTCGCAGGTCCTTGTAGCGGAATACCCACGGCTTGCCCCTGAGACCATCAGTGATGGGCTTGCGTCGCCGCGCCGCGCGGTCGGCATCGCTGGCGTAATACCAGTCGAAACCCTCGCCCGCCGTGATGGCATAACGGAAGGCGTTAGCATCGTCCGGGCCGCTCATACCATCAGGATTGCCGTTTGCGGCATCCTCGTCGCGCCAGTCGGAAAGCGGCATATAGTTGTCGATGCCGATCGCATCGATATCAGGGCTTGCCCACAGCGGATCTAGATTGAAGAACACGTCGCCGGAACCGTCCGCCGGCTGATAGCCGAAATATTCGCTCCAGTCCGCGCCATAGGTCAGTTTCGTTGCCGGCCCGACAACGGCGCGCACATCTGCCGCCAGCCGCACCAGTTCCTCCACGAAAGGAAAGGCGTCGTTATGGTCGCGCAGGCTTGTCAGCCCACGCAGCTCCGAGCCGATCAGGAAGGCATCCACCCCACCCGCCTGCGCCACCAGCGCCGCATAATGCAGCACCATGCGGCGATACCCCTCAGTGCGGTTGCAAAAGGTGGAAATCTCCGTGCGCGTGCCTGCACTGCGGTCGGGCGAACCTGCCAGGCCCGGCGCCGGAAAACAGGTGATGCGTCCGCGCCAGCCATAGGCGTCCTGCTCGCCTTTGCCGTAGGGGTCCGGCAGGCCGTTGCCGGCTGGCACATCCATCATCAGGAATGGATAAAGGCAGACCTTCAGACCACGCGCCTTGAGGTCGGCTATCGCCTGCACAACGCTTTTATCATCCGGCGTGCCACCATAGGCCGGGCCGCCGCCGTGATGGCTGACGAGATGCGCTTGCCCGCGCGAAACACCGGCGACGGACCATGCCGCACTTTCCCTGTCGCGACCCGCCACTTCCACACCCGGCAGAATGCGGCATTCGCCCGCGCGCATGTCGGTGCCGAACCAGCTCACTACCAGCGCCACGCTTTGCAGATTGGGGCACAGCGCCTGCAATTCGTCGATCGCGGCCTGCCAGTCGGTCAAGGCCGTCAGGCAATTGCGGTTCATGATGCGACTTTCGCCCATGCCGGTGCGTTCCGAAACCTGCGCCGTGGCGTAACCGTGTTCCGTCGCACCGGGAATGACGGTGATGGCACGGATGGCTTTTTCCAGCCGGCCGACCGGTCGCACCACCTCGAACTGCATCAGCGGAATGCGGTTGCCATAGTTGTCAAGCGGCAGGCGTTCGAACACCACATAGGCCAACCCGCGAAAGGCGGGTGCATTGCCTGCGGCCTGTTTTGCCTCGATCAGCGGATCCGGTAATTGCGTCTCGCTGCCGGGATAAAAGCGCATCTCGATGGCGCTCAGGTCCAGTTCCCGCCCATCGGCCCAGACGCGCCGCACCATGGCCGCCTCGCCCTCGCACAGCCCGACGGCGAGATTGGCGAAGTAGCGAAAGGACTCGACCTTCGGGCCGCGATTGCCCTTGCCGCCACGACGCGTCACCTCGACGCTTTCCTCAAAGCGCGTCGCCCAGATCAGCGTACCGCCGATCCTCGCCGTGCCGTAAAGCCGGTTGACGGCCGCGCCTTCGTCCGCACCCGGAATACGCGCTGTGGAAAGCCGGGCGCCGGACACCGTCCGCCCGTTCGAAAGCAGCGCGCGGTCGACGGCATTGCCCGCCAGCGCGCCAGCCGCGCGGCCGATGATGGCACCCACGGGGCCGAAAACGCCGCCGAGTGCTGCACCCGCCGCCTGAAAGAGAATGGTCGCCATGGTCGCCTCGAAAAATGTCAGGGTTCGGGAAAACGGAAGACGCCGGCAATACGTCGCTTCCAGCCGGGCACCAGCGCCGAGCGCACCACTGCCGCCTGTTCATAGGCATGGATGAAATGCTGTGGCCCGGCGAGAATGCCGAGATGTTTCGCCGCTGCATCGGCCCGCCAGCGGAACAGCAGCAGGTCGCCCGGCATCGCCTCTTCCATATCAGGCACCGCCGAAAAATAACGTGTCGCGGCATCCAGCAGCCGGTCCTCGCCGCCCCGCTCGGCCCAATCTGGTGTGTAGGGCGGCGGCAGTTCCGGTTCCTCGCCGTAAAGCGAGCGCCAGATGCCCCTGACAAGGCCGAGGCAATCGCAGCCAACGCCTTGCAACGACGCCTGATGCCGGTAGGGCGTGCCGATCCAGCCTTGCGCGACCGCCAGCACTTTTTCTGAGGTACTGCTCATGGAAACAGCGCCTTGCCGTCATGGGTCTGGCCGCCGCTGGCGTAGGAATAGGCGAAATCCGCCCCCGGCAGATGCGGAAAGCCACGAAAGTTCAGGTAATTGGCGAATTTCGCCTTGCAGGTCGCAAAACTCTTGTCGCAACCGGCGATGACGGAAAAAACATCACCCGGCTGCGGCGGTTGCTCCGGAGCGAGCCAAAAGGACAGAAGCGTGCCGCCATCGCGTTTCTCGTGGCCGTCGAGATCGAAACCCTTGCCGGCAAGTTGGCCGCTCAGAAACCGCAATTTCCCCCGGCTGAAGAAACCATCGGCGAAAGCGTCCAGCCCTGTTACCAGCAGGTTGCCCGCCGCGTCCATGCCCGCAACGCTGCCGGTGCCGGTAAATCGATTGAGATCGACGCCGCATCGCCGATCACCTAGGGCGGCATCGCAGCGCCGCCCATAGACCCTGCCCTGCGGCTGGGAAAGACGATGGGCGATGCTGCGCAGCTCGGCACGAAACGCCCCGCCCGCCCGTGTCACCTCGCCGATTTCGCGCATGTTCAGCAGCACATGCTGTTCCGGCACCTGCCAGTTGACGAGGTAGAGCGCCACCTGCGCACCATCGAAACGTCCGGCGGCCAGATCGCTTTCGGAAATCGCCTCACTGGAAAAGCCGCCCGTCACTTCACCCGCACTCGCGCCAAGTCCGGCCTCGCTGTCGCTGTCACTTGCACCAAAGCCGCTTGCGGCCAGATAGGCGGTACCGGCGAAGGAAAGGGTCTCGTCATGGTCGGTAAAACCGATGACCTCGCCGTCCTTCAGCGTCACTTTCCAGCAATGGCAGGTGGTCGTGGCCTCGCCCGCCAGATGTTCGGCCAAAGCGGCAGGAATGGTCTTCATGGCAGGATTTCCATCAATGGAATGGAGGGAATGCGGCCCGCCTCGAAGACGGTGAGGTTCACGTCGATGCGGTCTATTGCAAATCGCACCGGCACGTCGAATTCGAAACCGGCCCGGATTGCGGCACCGGCAGGCGGCGCCTTATCGGCGCGAAACGTCACCGTACCGGTCGCATGGTCGACCGAAAAATCCGACAAGACGGCTTTCACCCCATCGACTGAGATGATGACCGAAGCCTCGACCGGCTTCTCCACCCGCCGGGTGAAAGAACCGCCCGCATCGGCATAGGTCTTCACCAGCTGAAAAGCCGTCGTCGTGCCGTCACCGGTGCCAATCTTCTGGTCGCTTGCAGCAGGTGTCTGGCCCGGCGGACATGATTTGAAATCCACCGGGTCGCGAAACCGAAAGCCATGGAGTTCACCGCGCCGCGCCTCGAAAAAGGACAGCACCTCGTAAAGATCGGCAACGGAGCGAATGCCCGATCCTGCGTCATAGGCGCGTCTGGCATTCTTCCAACGCTGGTTGCGGTTCTCCCGCCCATTGGAAAGGTTGACGATATCGGTTCTCCTTACCGGCCCGCCGCTTACGCCAAGTGCCAGCCTCAGCGGAAACCGCACTTCATGAAATGCCGCCATGTCGTTGTTCCTGGATTCGTTTTTTGGTGGTCTGGGAAAGCTGGAAGGATCACGCTCGACACAGAGGTCGTGCAGGGAGGAGGTTCAATCCGTCACAGGCCGCGCTGGCCACGCCCGACGCTGCGCGCCAGCATGGCGGCGATCTGGCCTTCACTTTTTCTGAAGCTCGCCGCATCCGACGCCGTCACATTGAAAACGATCTGCGCGCCGCCGCCACCCGCCGGTGCGGCAACACCGAGCGCCCCATCCGAACCACGCTTCAGCGGCAGGATCGCCTCGGCACCCGCTTCGCCCATCAGGCCAAGCCCGCCGCCCATCGGGAAGAAGGCCGGGCTTGCGACCACACCGCCATCGGCAAAGGGCGTGATACTGCGTCCCGGCGCCCCGCCATCGGCAAAGGCAAACAGCGAACCGCCGCCATTCAAAAGCCCGCCCACGGCATTGCCGATCATGTTCTCAAGCGGCTTCAGCCCGGCGGAAAGCGCAATGCCGGAGAGCCGTTCGCCAAGCCCGCGCAACACGTCATCCAACCCCTTGCCGCCCGTCACCGCGGCCTGCATGGCAGAAGTCAACGCCGCCCCGAACCGCTCGGAACGCCGTTCGAGATCACCCATCACCTCCGAGAGCGCTTCCGCTTCCTCGCGACTGTCCGCAATCGATACTTCGCCTGCAATCACGCTTGCCTTTCTGATTCAAAACGGAGCCGTAGATGTTTGAATTGCCTGGTCGTTTTCACGAAAGATGCACGTCCCCCAAAATAGCAAACCACACTCACCCATCCGGAAACCGCCGCATCATCGCATCCATCGCCGGGCGGTCGAGGGTGTGGAAAGCGGGGCGGATGCCGCCGGTCATGGCAAAGAACTCCCTTGGCGTCAGCCGCCAGAAGGTTTCGGAGGAAAGCCGCAGCAGGTGGAAACCGGTGTGTATTACCGCCTCCCAGGGAAAAGGACGCGGCGTCAGATCGCCCACCTCACCTGCCGCGGCACTCAAGGGTCCGGCGGTGTGCCCCTCGAACCGGCAAAGGTGGCTGTCAGGAGATCGGCGACGATGGCGGCGTGGCCGGCAAGGCCGCCTTCCACCGTGGCTGCGGCCACGTCCTCATCGGAAAACACGTTGCCCGCGCCGCGCAGACCTGCGCCGATTACCCGTATCATATCGGTCGCCTTCATACGTCCTGCTACGAAACGTTCGGCGAGCGCGGTGAGATCATCGGCCTGAAAGGCGGTTTCGAGTTCGGCGAGAGCGCCGAGCGTCAGGCAAAGAACGCGCCTTTCGCCATCGATCAGCGCCTCGATCTCGCCGCGATGGCGGTTCGCCCGCCCGTAACGTAACCCTTGCGGCATCACAGTGCTCCGAAATTAAGGAAACCGGCCGATTCCAGCGCAGTCTCGAATTGCACTTCGCCATCGTGGCGACCGGAATATTCGAGCGCGACGATCTGGAACGGCCCGGTGATCGTGCCAAAGTCAGGAATGACGATCTGCCAGCCCGGAATGGAGCCGGCGAAAAATGCGCCACGCACCAGCGCATCGCTTGCCTGATCCTTGAAGATGCCCGACGCCGTCAGCGATGCCCGCTGCACGCCGGCGCCGGCCAGAAGCTCGCGCCAGCGCCCGGCGCTTTCGCCGTCGGTAATATCGACCGCCTGCGCGTTGAAGGCCAGACGCTTGGTTCTGAGCCCCGCCACGGTTACATAGGAGCCGGCGTTGTTGAACTTCAGCAGCAGGTCCTTGCCCTTCTGCGCCACCATGGTGTTCTCCCTCTCGTTTCGATTGATGTCGTCTCGTTTGATGTTGCCGGGTCGCAACTGGCCTGCTACCAAAAGCATTCCCGCATCTCGCACCCGCGATTTTCATCATGTCTGATGCCACCCCCTTCACGTCTCGCGCGCGCCTTATCGGCGTGCTTGCGGTTGGGCAGGTCGTCAGCTGGGGCACCGGTTTCGACATGCTGGCCATACTGGGGCCACGCATCGGACAGGAACTGGCCATCGCAAACGAGGTCGTTTTTGCCGGTCTCACCGTCATGATGACGATCAGCGCCCTCTGCGGCCCGCTTCTGGGAAGAACGCTGGTGCGCCGTGGTGCCGCCCCTGTTCTTGTGGCGGGTTCGTTGCTGTTCACGGCGGGTTTTGTCGTGCTCGCCTTTGCGGGCGGCGTGATCAGCTACGTCCTCGGCTGGGTCGTGATGGGTCTGGCCGCGACCTGCGGCCTGACGACGGCGGCCCATACGGCTGTGGTGGAACGTGTCGGCGCGGAAAGTGGCCGGTCGCTGACGCTTCTGATGGTGTTTACCGGACTTTCGGCAGCGGTTTTCCTGCCCGTCACCACCGTCGCAGATCAGCACCTGGGTTGGCGCGGCACCCTTTTGGTATATGCCTGTCTGCAAATATTCGTGCTTCTGCCACTCTATGTTTTTGTCCTTCCCGGACGAAGGACGAGCAATACTCCAGGCACGTCGAAAGGCGCTGCGGTCTCGACATCGCCTGTCGATACGCGGCGCGCCTTTCTGCTTCTGGCGGCAATGACGACGCTTAGCGCCTTCACAGCCTTTGGCTTTTCGCCGCTCCTGCCTTTGCTGCTGGTCCATGCCGGCGCATCGCAATCGCTCGCCGTGCAACTGGCAGCCGTGCGCAGCGTGCTTGCGATCATGGCGCGCGGGTTGGATTTTCTGCTTGGAAAACACGGCAATCCTTTCGTCACCTGCATGATCGGCTTAGGTATGCTGCTCGCATCCTTCGTGCTATTGCTCGTTTTTGCCCCGGCCATGCCCGCTTTCATCGGCTTCATCATTTTCTTCGGCTTTGGCGCGGGCGTGCTCACCGTCAGTCGCGCGGTGTTGCCGCTCGCAGTATTTTCACCGGAACAATATGGCCTTCAGGCCGCGCGTATCTCCCTGCCGCAGAACCTTGCGATTGCCGTGGCGCCCGTCATTTTCACGCTGGCGCTGGATCGCGGCGGGGTGGCGGCCATGCTTACCATCGCCGCCGTGCTGATCAGCATTTCGTTTCTGCTGCTGATCGTGCTTTGGCGCACCGTGCGCAAACAGAATTCCTGAACCGACCCTATTCCGTTAGCGCCCTGAAACGCATTTCTGCGAGGAAGTTCCGTGTCTTCGGCTCGCGCCGCGAACGGCTCGAGAGAAGCTGCAGATTGACGAGCGAGATACCGACAAGCGGAAGGGCGGCATCGTCGAGCAGGGTTTTCACCCGCCCGGCAATCTCACCCGCGCACCTGCGGCCATTGGCATCGCTCCAGATGTACAGCGACAGAAAATGTTCTTCGGCCTTTTCCGTCGCCGTCGAGTAATCGCGGCTTTCAAGTTCGCCGATAACGATCAAGGGCAGGATGGCGCGCGGCAAAAGCCGGTCGACGATACCGCCGGGGATAAGCGCCATCAGAGCAGCGTCGCCGGAAAGTCTTGCGAAAATCGCCTGTAGAAGCACATTTGCGGCATTCACGGGCTTTCCTCCTCACAGCGGCAGACGATGAAACGGCGGGTCTCGTCCGGATCCATCACGGCTCGGATCGCCAGAATGCGCCGTCCCTTGCGAAAGCGCATGCCGGCGGCAATGTCGCTGCGCCAGACCAGCCAGACGCGGTGGGTGATTGTTACGCCCTCAGCCGAGGCCCGCTCATGCGAGGCATTCGAAACAGGTTCGATGGCAGCCCAGAGCGAACGCAGGAAACTCCAGCTTTCCGCGGCCCCACCCTGCCCGTCCGGTACCTCACTGCGCACCTCAAGCTCCAACCGCGCCGTAAGCTTGCCGGGGTCGAGAAAAACGAGGTTCATGGCTCAGAGCCCAACACGGCAGAACGGCGACACCAGCCGCTCGTAACCGGCCGGAACCGCTGCGGGTTGATTTTCCGGAGCAACGGCACCGCGGAAGGCGAACATCTGGGCCACATGCATCAGCATGGCGCGTTTCAGCGTATCGGGCACATCGGTTCCCGCCTCACCGTAACCGGCAATGAAGTCGATCTCGATGCCGTTCATCACCCGTCCGGGTGCTGGCGGGTCGCGCAGCCACAGCCGTGCCGGGCGCGCCTCGCCGTCAAGCAATCTGTCGGCGGCTGTGATGTCGGCCGCGCGCCCTTGACCGTCAAAAACCAGAATCGTTTCGATGGTTTGCACCGGTCCCTTACCAATCAGAATCATGCCACTCGGCGGCCACCGGTCGAGATAGAGCCGCCAGGTCTGGCGTATCAGGCAAAGTCCTGTCGTACGTTCCAGATGCTCGCGGGCGGTACGGATCAGCGCAGCCAGCAGCGCATCCTCGTCGCCGCCGTCGAGACGCAAATGCGCCTTCACCTCGGCAAGCGTCAGCGGCTCCGCCTGCGGCGGATGAATGAGGGCATAGGTCATGGGGTCTCCGGGTATGGGACAGAAAGAATTTCGGCCGAAAGCGTTTGGCGAAAATGTAGCATCCGCACGCCGTCACCCCCGACTTGGTCCGGGGTGACGGGGAAGATTGTGGTCAATTCACCCCGAACTTCACCAGCTTGATCGCCTCGAAGTTCTGAACGCCGCCGCCCACGCGCTTGGTGGTGTAGAACAGCACATAGGGTTTTGCCGAATAGGGATCGCGCAGGATGCGCACGCCGGTGCGGTCCACCACGAGGTAACCGGCGCGGAAATCACCGAAAGCGATGGCGAAGCTGTTTGCCGCGACATTCGGCATGTCTTCGGCCTCCATCACGGGAAAGCCCATCAGCGAGGCGGGCTGCCCGGCGGCAGCGGGCGGATGCCAGAGATAGGCGCCGCTGGTATCCTTGAAGCGGCGCAGCGCGCCTTGCGTCTTGCGGTTCATCACGAAGTTGCCGTTCTGGCGGTGGCCTGCCTTCAGTCCATAGACGGCATCCAGCAGCACATCCATTGGCCCCGCGGAGGCGAAGCCACCCGCAACACCGGTGGCGACATAACCGATATTGCCCCAGCTCCAGCTGTCATTGGCGACGGCCGTATAGGAGAGGAAACCCTTCGGTTTGTTGGTGCCGTCGCCGGCAATGAACGCCGCTGCCTCCTGTTCTGCAAAGGCAATGTCCACTTCCGAGGCGATCCAGGCCTCGATATCCACGGCCGCATCATCCAGCAACCCCTGGGTTGCGGCAGGCATGGCGTAGAGTTCCATGGTCGGGAAGGAAAGTTCGGAGAGCTTCGGTGTCGTCGTCTCGGGGCGAGCCGCCGTTTCAGAGACCCAGCCGGTGGCAAATCCGCCCGGCGAAAACGGCTTCTTCAGCACGGCAGTGGAAACCTGCCGCACGGTCGCCAGCGACCGGATCGGTGAAATCGCCGTCATGCGGCGGCCGATCTCGCCATCCGTTTCGGTGGGCAGCAGATAACCACCATCGACGCCTGTCGATCCGGCAAAGGCCTTGGCCTCCAGATCGCGCAGCGCGCCCTCCTCACCCCGGCGGATATAGGCTTCGAAGGCGGCCTTGTGCTCATCCGTATCGAGGGAATGCGCCTGCTTGCGGCCGAGCGCCGGGCGCGCTTTCTTGAGCGCCAGATCGTCCATGATCTTGCGGTTGTCATCGAGCGCCTTGTCGATGCGGTCGAGCTTGTCGCGGGTCACGACGTCGGACCCCATCTTGCGTTCGATATCGGAAAGCCGCTGGTCGTTGGTGTCGCGGAAGGCCTCGAAGGCCTCCATGAACTCGTCGAAGGCCGCCGTCATCGTATCGGGCACGGCCTTCACCTGCGGCGCAACCGTCATTGCGGCCGGTTTTGTCATCTGGTCTGTCATGTCGCCATCCTTGTTTTCGGAAGTGTTTGGGAGGAAGTCAGCGTTTGAAGGCTGTGTCGAAAAGCGAACGCGCCGCGCGGCGCATGGTGCGCACCAGCTCGGTTTCGCGGTCGCGGAAGAAGCGGGCGTGTTTGACATCCGATACCCGCGCGGACGGCAGCATCGGAAAGGTCACCACAGAGATTTCCCAGAGATCGGCCTCCAGAATGCGCCTGACGCCAGAGCGTGCCGCCTTGCCGGAGCGCCCCTCCTTGCTGGAACGTACCGTGCGAAAACCGATCGAAAGCCCGTCCAGCGCGCCTGTCTTCATCAGCGAATGGACCTCGCGCGAACGGGCGACGCCGGGGGCGAGAACACCTTCCACGTAAAGCCCGCGCTCATCCTCGCGGATGGTGCGCCATGCGCCGATCGGCTCGGCCGGATCGTGCTGGTAGAGCATCCGGATACCGCCCGCACCGCGTTCCTCGATGGAGCGGCGGAAAGCGCCGCGCTCGATCACGTCGCGGCCGAGATCGACCTCGCCGAAGACGCTGGCATAACCGGAAAACGTGCCGTCGCCAGCTATGCCGCGCAGTTCCAGATTTGCGAATTTGCGCGTGGCGGGGCGCGGCCCGCGATAGACGTGCATGGGAAACTCCTGCGATGTGAAAATGGGGTGCCGCGTGGAGGCTAAGCGCGCGGACGGGCGTTGTAACGGTCGGCCACGCGCACCAGCAGGCCAAGCCCCCACCAGGCCACCATGCTGGCAGCGGCGGAGCCCGCCACCATGATTTCCCGGCCGGAAAGCGCGCCGGCAATCTCGAGTTGCTGCACGATCCACAGGCCCACGGGGCCGCCGAAGATCATGCCGCAGGAGACGCCGGTCACGAAACGGCTCGCCGCCTCGCGTTTGCTTTTCGGCAGGAGGTAGACGAGCGACACACCCGCGCCTGCGACGGCACCGGTGATGCGGGCGGCCCAGATGCCGCCTTCATTGGCGAATTCAGACATGGGTAATCATTCCGGTTTAGGATGTGAAAAATCGGACAGACGCGCCGCGTCGCCCGCAGGTCGGGTGTGCAGTTTCAAAACGCCATTTCGCGAGTCTTCAGAATCGCTTGAACGGCTAACCTCACAAAACGATTCCGCTGGTTCAGAAATTGGTCGAAGACGCAGCCCGGTGGCTCAAGCACGGAGGCTAATACCCCACCGCCTCCCGCTTTTCCTCGTCGGTCAAAAACGATGCTGCGCCGATCCTTGTCCACAGGGCGTCCCGCTCACCGGCAAGACCGGCGATCCTGTCAAGATCCGGTTCCAGCCGCAGCCCGGAGCCGAAAATCGGCGACAGCCAGCCGCAGAGCCGTGCCGCCGTGCGGTTGACGAGCGGCAGCACGGTGAGACGATAAAAAGCGCGGTTTGCCTCCTGGTAATTGGCATAGGTATTGTCGCCGGGAATGCCGATCAGCATCGGCGGTACGCCGAGTGCAAGCGCGATGTCGCGTGCCGCACCGTTGCGTGCTTCCAGAAAATCCATATCGCGCGGCGAAAGCCCCATGGCCTTCCAGTCGAGACCGCCTTCCAGAAGAAGCGGTCGGCCTGCATTCATCGCGCCCTGATAACCTTCCTCCAGCTCGCGCTTCAGCCGCTCATATTGCTCGGTGGAGAGATTGCCCCCCTCCTTCGGCTGATAGACCAGCGCACCGGAAGGGCGAGCGGAATTGTCGAGCAGACGTTTGTTCCACTGGCTTGCGGCATTGTGGAGATCGAGAGCCGCGCCCGCCGAAGCAAGGGGAGCGAACCCGGCCCGATCGTCCAGCGGATGAAAAAGCTTCAGGTGCAGCAGCCCCAGCCCGTCACGTTCAGCGGCAATGCGCCTGATGGCGCGGCCCTCGGCACGATAATCGTAACCCACGGGCCAGCCATCCGCGCCTTCGATGATGCTCACCCGGTCCGGCCGTAGAAGATGCAGCTCGCGCAGTCGTTCGCCGACCACTAGCGGTTCGATATAGGCGTTGCCAGCCAACATCAGATGGCCATACAGCGTCTCGAAAAAGTCCGGCCCGCCCATATGAGCGCTCGGCTTACCTAGAAGTGCGAGCAGCGAATGATCGCCGATCTCCTCATCGCCATCGTAAAGCAGCCAGCTCACTGATGCGGAGGCTTCTGCCACCATGCGGGCGGCGCGGTGCGCTACCGGGTTTTTCATGAAGCCCTCGCGGGCGAGTGCGGCATAGGAGCGGCCGGACCAGAATGCCTGCCCACCCTGCGCCGCAACCGCCATGAAGCCGCCCGCCGCTGTCTTGCGTTCAGGCACGGCTCTGCCATCCGCCGGGCGCCGCCACGGCAGGGAAAACGGAAATCGCATGGAATTGTCCTTGTTTTAATGCGGGCTCAGTTTCCCGCCAGGCCCTCATCCCTGTGCTCGTCACAGGGATTCAGCCAGCCCAAGTCTTTGGACTGAAAGCACTCTTTTCGCCGCGCAGACGCGCGTCGGCTGGATTCCTGTGACAAGCACAGGAATGAGGGTGGAGGGCCCGAGTCTTGACGAAACTTACCGGATTGGCGCTTTCACTGCCGTATCGCTGTTGAAATCAGCGGCAACCCGCGTCTCGCGCAGCGGCTTCACCGTACGCGTCGAAAGATCATAAGCGGGGTCGGCTTTGTAGGCCGCGAGCGCCGCCTCGTTTTCGAACTCGCCATAAACGATGAAATCGACCGAATTGCCCCATTGGTCCTTCTTCACATTCTCGCCGATTTCGAGCTTCAGCGAATGCGGTATGGCGGTGAGGCCGGAGAGCCCCTTGCGCACGGCGTCGCGGTTTTCCTCGGGAACGGTGAAAAAAACGATATGGCGGATCACGGTGTCACCTGTCATGCAAAATTCGAATATGGCCCTTGCGGCGCTTGCTAACGGGTTATCATCTGCCCCGCGCCGGTTCAATCCGCGCCGCCAAAAGTGCGCGATGAAATGCCCGGCCGTAGTCCCCGACAGGCCGCGCCCGGTCGCGGCCATTGATGATGGCGCGCGCACCCTCCCAATCCTCACGCTTGCCCTCGAAGACATCGGCAAGTTTCCGGCCGGTAAAGCTGCCGGCTATCATGCCGTGGATCAGGATCGCGGTTGCCACATCCGGTTCCATGGCGCGCTCGGGACGCTCCAGAAGGTCCACACCGGTCAGCTGCGACATGGCCTCGTAATTGCGGCGATGCGTCAGTTGCACGAAACCGCGCCCGAGCCAGCTTCTGCCGTCGGCGTCTGGCCGCCAATAGGGTTTGCGCACCATGGGCAGCCTGCCTGCCGCAAAGGCCCGGTCCAGCCTTGCGATCGCCTCGGCATCGTTTGCCGCCAATGTCTCGCGCACCGGCTGCATGGTCGCAGCCGTCTCGTGAAAAGTGGTGGCCAGCATGTAGGCGAGCCAGCGGGGATCACCGCCCGGCAGGGCCTTGCCGAAGCCGGCCAGGATCGCCTTCGTCCCGTCAAGCTGTGTAGCTCGCAGGCGACCACCGTAGATGGAAATTCGCACCGACGCGAAGAATCGCGCCTCGTCATAGGCCACAGCCGGCTCCTGAAAATCGTGGGCGATATCACCCTTTGTTTTTTCCACATGACGGCCGTCAGAACTAAATCGATTTGAAAAAATCCTAATCGATTTTAATCCGCTGACCGGGGTTTTGAGGTAAAAAATTCCTTGAGTTGCGGAACCTTAGCGCGCTAACTCCATTCACCGCGCACTTCCGCAGCGTTGACCATTCAAGGAGGAATGCCACCATGACAGCGACAATCCCCCAGACCGTTTATGACCGGCTCGAAAACGAGTGGCGCCAGATGCGCGAAACCGGTTCTCAGCCGAAACCCGCGCAGTCTCCGAAGAAGTAGGATCTGCCAGACGTCCGATTTTGGGCGTTAACGGCGACCCGGATTTCTTCTCCCCGCCGGGGAGAAGAACCAATATGCATCGGCTAGATAGGCAATTGGCTCTCATTCATGGGGCCAATAATCGCGGACATCACATCCCTCGCACCCTCGGCTCACTCGCCACAGTCGTCGTCAACGCCGTTATTGCCCAAACCAGCGCATCGAGCCGGTCGGGCGAGCGTCCGGATGAAAGACCGTCGGGTCCGAAATCCGCCATCTGGTCGGTTAGTTTTTCAAACCGTGCGGCGTGGCGTACCCTGCCCTGTTCGTAGAGTGCCGCCACCGGCTCGGCGCGGGTGAACTTGCCCCGGCTTGCCCGCACCAGGGTCAGCGGCAGATTGGCGTCTATGCTCTGCAACATTGCCCGCACCATCTCGCCGCCCTGATTGACTTCCGCAACCACCCGGTCGCCCTCATGACGGCGAACGGCGGCGACAACGGCCCGCGCCCAGCCGCCCGGTGTTTCACCTTCCACCGAACAATCCGCAAGCACGACCAACTTGCCTGATATGCCAAGCCCGGCCGCCACGATGCCGCAGCAGGAATTTTCACCGATACCGGCGGGCGGGTCTACCGCGACCACGATCCGCGCCAGCGACTCATGGTCGGTTTCCACAATTGCTTCCAGATCGGCACGTTTCCACAGCGCGCCTTCGCGCTCATCAATCAGTTCGCCGCCGATTTCCTGACGCCCCAGCCGCGTACCGCCGTAACGGTCGTGCATGGCTTTCAGGAAACCCGGTGAGAGATTTTGCGCATTCATCGCCGTCGGCATTTTGGCCACCCGGCTCGAAGGGTCGGCGAGAAGCGCCTTCAGGAGGGGAATGGGCCGTGGCGTCGTCGTCACCAATTGCCGTGGGGCCTCACCAAGACGCAGGCCAAATTGCAGCATGTCCCAGGTTTCCTGCGGATATTTCCATTTTCCAAGTTCATCGGCCCAAGCCATGTGAAATTGCGGGCCGCGCAGGCTTTCTGGGTCTTCCGAGGAAAACACCTGCGCCATGGCCCCGTTTGGCCAGATGAGCCGGCGGCGCGATACCTCGAAGGCGGGGCGGCAACGGCGGGCGATACGGTAGATGCCGGAAATGCCGTCGATCATCACCTCACGGGCATCCCCCAGGGTTTCCGCAACAAGCGCGATGCGCAGATCAGATTGCTTGCCGGCGGACGCAATCCTGTGCAC
Organism: Agrobacterium sp. MCAB5; assembly: GCF_052114365.1. Taxonomy (NCBI): domain Bacteria; kingdom Pseudomonadati; phylum Pseudomonadota; class Alphaproteobacteria; order Hyphomicrobiales; family Rhizobiaceae; genus Agrobacterium; species Agrobacterium sp. MCAB5. The sequence continues at coordinate 848,756 of NZ_JBFREP010000001.1, read as the reverse complement.
CCATTCGGCCCCGGCGCGGGTCTTGCCGGATCCTCGCCCGCCGATCAGAAGCCACGTCCGCCAGTCACCCTCAGGCGGCTGTTGCGGCAGGTTACCGATGAAACGCCAGTCGCGCAGAAGGGTGAAGACCTGCTTTTGCAGTTGGGGTTCGCTCGAAACATCCGTCATGTGTCTGCTTCTGTAGATGCACTACGAGCCAGATCTGCCTCCAGCCTCGCGCGGCATTTCTGTTCCGCCAGTTCGTCGATGCGTTTGAGGAAATGCGCCACCGCCATTTCGTAATCTTCGGTATCGGCTTCGTCCTCGCCGGCAAGAGCTTGCCTCTCTTCTGCCAGCACCCGTTGCAGGGCATCGATCCGTTCCAGTGTGCGCACAATCAGCGAAAGCTGATCCGTTGCGGCCTTCACGTCGGCGCGCGCCTGTTTGCCCGAAGCATCCTCCACCGTTGATAAAAATGCCGCTTCGCTTGTCTGCCGCAGGTTGCGGTACATGCAGAACTGTTCGCGCATCTCCACCGTCAGCTCGTTCAGCAATTGCCGCAGATTGCCATTGCGCGCCGCATCTTCGGCAGCCAGCTTGTCGGCCCGCGATTTTATCTCGGGTGCGGCCTCCAGCCTGCCCTCGCCGCCATAGGCGCAGCTTTCCTGCCAGACGCCGTGGAGCGCCAGATCGCAATTGAGGATATTTGCCATGAGGTGGACCTGCGAGAGAAATGACGTGTCGCGGAAAAAGCATCGGTTAAACCGACCTTTGCCGCTCAGCCGCAAATCTCCGACTGTGACCTAAACCTATCAAACCATCGTCACGCTGTAAAGGATTATTTTCCTATACTTGTGATTTTTATCCTGCGAACAGGGTTTGCACCCTCGCCCGCCGCATACTACACTCGTGCCAGACGGCGGGAAAAAGGGGCAAGTCAAGTTGTTGAAACAATGGGTTGGGCGGTTGTTTGCGGGTCTTTCGGCAACCGGCATCGTCTTTGGCACTATTCTGTTCTGCGCTTCGCTCACGCCGTCTCTTCTGCCGCGCACATGGCTGATGCAGGGTGTGCTGTGCGGATTTTCCTTTGCCATCGGTTACCTGATCGGCGTGGCGCTCACCGCCATATGGACCTATCTGGAATTGCCCCACCCCTCGCGCCATAACCGGCGCAGCATCCGCTTTCTCATCGCCCTTGCCAGCGCGATAACGGCGATCGCGTTTCTTTGGCAGGCGAAAGACTGGCAGAATTCCATCCGTATCCTGATGGAGCTCGATCCGTTGCCCAGCGCCCATCCCACCAAGACCGGCGGCGTTGCGGTGCTGGTCTCCGCCCTCCTCATCGGCGCTGGACGGCTTTTCCAGCTCATCCGGCGATTCTTCTCGGTGCGCAGCCGTCACTTCCTGCCGCGCCGCCTCGCCAATGTGCTCGGTATAGCCGCCGCCATCGTGCTGTCATGGATGCTGCTGAACGGTCTGATCTTCGATATCGGCCTGAAGTTTGCCGATTCCTCGCTGAAACAGGTGGATGCGCTGATCGAGCCGGATGTACCGCGCCCTTCCGATGCGCTCAAAACCGGCAGCAGCGCTTCCCTGATGACATGGGAATCGCTTGGCCGCAGAGGCCGCGAATTCGTGGCCGGCGGGCCGGAGGCACAGGAGATTTCCGCCTTCACCCACCGCCCGGCCAAGGAACCGCTCAGGGTCTATGCAGGCCTGAATTCTGCGGCAACGCCCGAGGAAAGGGCAGCACTTGCGCTGGAGGAGCTGAAGCGGGTTGGCGGGTTCGAGCGCAAGGTGTTGCTGGTCGTCATTCCCACCGGCACCGGCTGGATCGATCCGGAAGCGCTTGATACGGTCGAATATCTGCATGACGGCGATATCGCCAGCGTTGCCGTGCAATATTCCTATCTTTCCAGCTGGATCGCGCTTCTGACCGAACCGGATTACGGTGTGGAAACGGCGCGCGCGCTGTTTCAGGCCGTCTACGGTTACTGGACCACCCTGCCGAAGGAGATGCGCCCGAAACTCTATCTGCACGGGCTGAGCCTCGGTTCGCTGAACTCGCAGAAATCATCCGATCTTTACGATGTGCTCTCCGACCCGTTCCAGGGTGCCCTGTGGAGCGGTCCGCCCTTTTCCAGCCCCACATGGCGCATGGCCACCAATGGGCGCGTGGCGGGTACGCCGGAATGGCTGCCGCGTTTCCGCGATTCCTCGGTCATCCGCTTCGCCAACCAATATACCACCGCGCATATGCCTGATGCGAAGTGGGGCCCGATGCGCATCGTCTATCTGCAATATGCCAGCGACCCGATCACCTTCTTCGAGGCCGCATCGCTTTACCGGCGACCGCAATGGATGGTTCATCACGGCCCTGACGTCTCCACATCCTTCCGCTGGTTCCCGGTCGTGACCCTGCTGCAGCTCGGACTTGATGTTGCCGCCGCCACCACGGCGCCGATCGGTTACGGCCATGTCTATGCGCCGGAGCACTATATCGATGCGTGGATGCAGGTAACCGCACCGCAGGGCTGGAATGCGGATGATATCCAGCGGCTGAAGATGTTGTTCAAGGCCCGCCGCGGCTCCACCGATCCGGCGTGACGCGACGGGCGTGTCGTTTATGAGCGTCAGTCCTTCAGCGCGGCCACATGGTCGGCCACATAGGTTTCCAGCGAGCGCGGTGCGTGGCCGGTCAAAGTCTCGACATCACCGGTGACCGCCGACGTCCAGCCTTCGCGCACCGGATAGAAGATCGACGCGAGGAAGGCGGCGTAATCCTTCGGAACGCCAGCGCCGGTCAGAATGCCGATGAAAACATCGTCCGAAACCGCGCTATAGCCGACCGGCTTGCCGATGGCCTGCGAGATGATCGTGGCCGCCTCGCCGTAACTCAAAGCCTTCGGCCCGGTCAGGTTGAACGCCTTATTGTCGAAAGCCGTCGAGGTCAGCGCTGCCGCTGCACTGTCGGCGATATCGCGCACGTCGATGAAGCTCGACTTGCCTTCGCCTGCCGGAACGGCGATCTGGCCGTGTTCGATGCCGGCCTTCCAGTAGGTGTGGAAATTATCGGCAAACCAGTTGGGGCGCAGAATGACGTAAGGCGCGCCGGAAGCGATGATCTTCAGTTCCACTTGGCGATAGGGAATGGAATCGTCGGCATCGACGCCGAAGACGCTGAGGAACACGATCTTCACATTGCGGCGGGCAGCTTCCTCGACAACCGGCGTCAGCGCGTCGATTGCATCCAGACGCCCGCCAGCCAGGATCAGAAACAGACGATCGACGCCATCGAAGGCATCCGTGTAGGTCGAGGCGTCGGTATAATCGAAGCGCACCCCTTCCGCGCCTTCGGCTGCCTTGCCGGTGCGCGAGGCCGCTTTCACGCTTTCGCCCTTGGCCAGAAGCGCCTTTACCAGCGGCGTGCCGATGGTGCCGGTGGAGCCGATTACGAGTATCTTGCCAGTCATCTCAAATCTCCGTAGTATCTAGTAGAAACCATGTTTCGAAAACATACGTACTGTGTATTCGAAATCAGGAAAAGAGAGCACTTTCCGGTTATCTGGTATCCTCAAGGAAACCGACCCGGGCTTTTCAGAGCGGGATGAGACGATGGAACATGTCTATGACGTTTACGAGGATCGCTGCCCCACACGCATGGTGCTGGACAGGATCGCTGACAAATGGGCGCTGCTGATCCTCGACAAGCTGCGGGTGGACGCGGTGCGCTTCAACCTGCTGCGGCGGGAAATCAAGGGCATTTCGCAGAAGGTTCTGTCTCAGACGCTGAAAAAGCTCGAGCGCGACGGCCTGATTTCGCGGCAGGCCTTTCCGACGGTGCCGGTCACGGTCGAATATTCCCTGACGCCGCTCGGGCGCACGCTGACCGACACGGTTGCGGCACTGGCCCACTGGGCGGAGGGCAATATGGACGCGGTGCTGGCGGCGCAGAAGGCTTATGACGAGAGGGGTGGGTTAGGGTAAGGCAAGCCCCCACCTTCCTGATTTCTGTGCTTGTCAAAGGAATGAGGGGGGACGAGAGCATTGCGCGCACTCGTCCGCCTTTCGCCTGCCAAACCCTCCAACGCCTACCGCGAAATCCGCGTGGAAAGAATGATCGACGATAGCGTGCGTTCCACGCCGTCCAGCGCGCCGATCCTGTCGATCAACCGGTCAAGGTCGAGAATGGAAGGTGCTGCCAGAATGGCGATCAGGTCGAAAGTGCCGCTAACCGAATGCAGCGTTGTCACCTCCTTGATGGCGGTGAGCGCCGCCGTCACGCCAGGCAGCGCCTTTGGCCCGATGGTGATCAGCACATGGGCGCGCACCAGCCCGGAAAGATAGCTTTCCGAAAGTCTCAGGCCATAACCGGCGATCACCCCTTCGGCCTCGAGCCGCTCGATGCGAGCCTGCACGGTGGTGCGCGAAAGGCCGAGTTTGCGGGCCAGTTCCGCCACCGGCATGCGGGCGTTTTCGGAAAGCAGGGCGAGCAGCGCCCGGTCCTTGTCGGCAATCGTCATAATGACCAATCCTGTCGTCTAATTGTCCATTATTAACCCGCTATTCGCACATAGTGAAGCTGCGAATCGTCCAAAAAAGCTGGCATTCTGTCTATGAAGCGCATCAGGTGCGCAGAGGCATATAAATTTACTGCGGGGAACAAAAACATGAAAAACATCGTCGTCATCGGCGCGGGCAATATCGGTTCAGCCATCGCCTGGATGCTGGCTGTCACCGGCGATTATCGCATCACGGTTGCCGATCGCTCGGCAGACCAGCTGACGAATGTGCCGGCGCATGAGCGTGTCGACACTGAAATCGTCGACATTGGCGACCGTCCGGCGCTGGAAGCGCTGTTGAAAGGCAAGTTCGCCGTGCTTTCCGCTGCCCCCTTCCACCTGACGGCGGGCATTGCGGAAGCTGCGGTTACAGTCGGCACGCATTATCTCGATCTGACTGAAGACGTCGAATCCACCCGCAAGGTCAAGGCACTGGCGGAAACGGCTGAGACCGCGCTCATTCCCCAATGCGGCCTTGCCCCCGGGTTCATTTCCATCGTCGCCGCAGATCTTGCCGCCCGGTTCGACAAGCTGGACAGCGTGCGCATGCGTGTCGGCGCGCTGCCGCAATATCCGTCCAATGCGCTCAACTACAACCTTACCTGGAGCACGGACGGGCTGATCAACGAGTATATCGAGCCCTGCGAAGCCATCGTCGAAGGCCGCCTCACCGCCGTTCCGGCGCTGGAAGAGCGCGAAGAGTTCTCGCTCGACGGCGTGACTTATGAGGCCTTCAATACCTCGGGCGGCCTCGGCACGCTATGTGCGACGCTGGAAGGCAAGGTGCGGACGATGAATTACCGCACCATCCGTTATCCCGGCCATGTCGCGATCATGAAGGCGCTTTTGAACGACCTCAACCTGCGCAACCGCCGCGATGTGCTGAAGGACCTGTTCGAAAACGCCCTGCCCGGCACCATGCAGGACGTGGTCATTGTCTTCGTTACCGTCTGCGGCACCCGCAACGGCCGGTTCCTGCAGGAAACCTATGCCAACAAGGTCTATGCCGGCCCCGTTTCCGGCCGGATGATGAGCGCAATCCAGATCACCACCGCAGCCGGTATCTGCACGGTTCTCGACCTGCTTGCGGAAGGCGCCCTGCCGCAGAAGGGATTTGTCCGGCAGGAAGAAGTGGCCCTGCCGAAATTCCTGGAAAACCGGTTTGGAAGATATTACGGCGCGCATGAGCCGCTGGCCCGGGTTGGGTGAGTTAAGGGGAGCAATCGGCCCCGACACTGTCATCCTCGGGCTTGTCCCGAGGATCTAACGTCTCACGAAATCGATAGGTCGCAGATGCTCGGGGCAGGCCCGAGCATGACGACGAGCGGCGGAATGCCTCTCCCAAATCACGTCCCGCAAAAGGTCCGAAACACCTTCTCATCGCTCATCGGCGGCTGCATGTAGACGAAATTGTCCGGCCGTTCCTCAAATGGCGTGGCAATCGCCGCCAGCATGGCGTGGAACGGTTCGAAATCGCCGTCTTCCACCGCCGCCTCGATCAGTTCCTCGATGCGGTGGTTGCGGGGAATGATGGCCGGGTTGACGGCGAGCATCGCCCGCGACCTCTCGGAGGCAGAAACTTCTTCCCGCCCGGCCCGCTCCCGCCAGCGCGCCAGCCATGCATCCGCCGCCGCGATATCGATGAACATGCCGCGAAACGGCTCGGCATCGCCCTCTACCGCGTGAGAAAGACGCCGGAAGGTCAGCGTATAATCGGCTTCCGATGCCTGCATCAGCGAAAGAAGCGCCTGCACCAGCTCGATATCGCCCTCCTCTTCGCCCGTCAGCCCAAGCTTTTCGCGCATGCCGGCAAGCCAGCGCTTGGGAAACGCGGCGGCGAAATCAGCGAGCACGGCGTTTGCGAGTTCGGCTGCTTTCTCCACTTGAGGGTCAAGCAGCGGCAACAGGCATTCCGCCAGCCTTGCAATGTTCCATTGGGCGATGCCCGGCTGATTGTTGAAGGCGTAGCGCCCCTGTGCGTCGATGGAGGAGAACACCTTGTTAGAATTGTATTCGTCAAGGAAGGCGCATGGACCGAAGTCTATCGTCTCGCCGGAGATCGCCATATTGTCGGTATTCATCACGCCGTGGATGAAGCCAACCATCATCCAGCGGGCGATGAGTTCGCACTGCCTCTGGGCGATGCCCTGCAACAGGGCGAGATAGGGATTGTCCGCGTTTTTCACTTCGGGATAGTGGCGGTCAATCACATGATCCGCAAGATTTCTGATCCCCTCATCATCCTCGCGCGCGGCGAAGAACTGGAAGGTGCCGACCCTGATATGGCTTGCCGCAACACGGGTGAAAACCCCGCCCGGCAGACCCACCTCGCGCTGCACCCTGTCACCGGACAGGACGGCGGCGAGCGCCCTTGTCGCGGGAACGCCGAGCGCGAACATTGCCTCGGAGACGATATATTCGCGTAGCACCGGGCCGAGCGCCGCGCGCCCGTCGCCCCTTCGCGAAAACGGCGTCGGGCCGGAGCCCTTCAGCTGGATATCCCGACGTTTGCCGTGTTTGTCGATGACTTCACCGAGAAGAATGGCACGACCATCGCCGAGCTGCGGCACGAAACCGCCGAACTGGTGGCCGGCATAGGCCATCGCCAGCGGCTCGGCCCCTTGCGGTACCACATTGCCGGAAAAGATCGCCGCCAGCCTGTCGTCGTCGAGGCCTGAGACGTCGAGAAGAAGCTCGTCTGCCAGCGCGCGATTGAAGGCGATGAGGCGTGGCGCCTTCACCGGCGTTGGCAAGACGGCGGCGCTGAACCTTTCCGGCAGGCGGGCATAGGAATTGTCGAATGTGATCACGGGTAAACTCCCTGCTTTTACCTGATATGGCTCTTTTTCCGCCCGGTTGCGAGGGGTGAATAGCCACAATTACGGGAAGCCGCAGCGGAGTTTGGAAAAATCAATTTGAACTACAGGTATATTTGAACATACAAACATCCAATGAATGAGCCGCAATGCAAGCAGGATAAATTCGTGCCAGAGTTCCCCTATGACGACAGTGAAATGGGCGAGGCCATCCGCCGCTTCGACTGGGCGTCGACAAGCACGGGGCCGATAGAGACATGGCCGGTATCACTCAAAACCACCGTGCAGATGATCCTCAAGCAAGGCCATGCAATCTGTCTGTTCTGGGGGCCTGACCTCAACATCGTCTACAACGACGCCTACCGCCCGTTTCTTGGGCTGAAGGAAGAGGGTGCGCTCGGCAAGCCGTTTCACATCATCTGGTCCGATGTCTGGAACGATGTGAAACCCTTCGTTGATCAGGCACTCTCCGGCAAGGGCACGTTCGCCGAGGACATGCATCTCGTCATGGACCGCAACGGCTACCCCGAAGACACCTACTGGACCTTTTCATACAGCCCGCTTTACGACGACCAGGGCAAGATCGCAGGGCTGATAGACATAGCCGTCGACACGACCGGAGCGGTGCAGGGCCGCAGCCGGGAGGATCTTCTGCGGCGCGAACTCGTCCACCGGGTCAAGAATACGATGGCGATCACCACGGCGGTCGTCAGCGCCACCCTGCGCCATTCGCAGACGCTTGAGGATGCGCGCGACACCATCAAAAGACGTATCGCCGCACTCGGCAACGCCCAGAACCTCATTCATGCTTCGGGAAAGGGTGCCAGCATCTCCGCGCTTGTCCGCGAGTCCGTTTATCCGCATCTCGACGACAAGGCGCGCGTAACGATTTCCGGACCGGACATGGAAATCGCGCCGCAACAGGCGCTGGGCCTGTCTCTGGCCATTTATGAACTGGCCACCAACGCGATGAAATATGGCGCACTTTCCAACGAGAGCGGCAAAATCGAAATCTTTTGGACGCTGGACGAGGATGACCGCTTCGAACTGCGCTGGCGCGAGACGGACGGACCTGCGGTCAGGACGCCGACGCGTACGGGTTTCGGCTCGCGGCTGACCAACCAGATCGTTGCGGCTTACTTCTCCGGCGAAGGCCGCACCTTCTATCATCCAGACGGGCTGCTGTTCGAGCTGGATGGCAAATACGAGGCTGGCGACGGCGAAACCTCTGGCGGTTGAACTTTCTTTCGTCCCATTCGTTGCGTTTCCTGAACCAAAGTAGCCGCAACGAAAGGAACGGGAATGACCGTCGTTGAAGCCGTAGCCGCCGAGCCGGAAAGCGCAATCCGCATCCTGCACACCGATCTGCCTGTTAACGCCACTTTCCATGTATGGCTGAAGGCGAAAAAACCGGCGGAACCCGGTGCCGTCTCCTTTTCCAATGCGAATGGAAAATTCGCTGAGGTTTCAAGCCTCAACACGGAAGAGTTCGGATTTAGAATCTATCAGGTCTTCGGCGGCGGCCATGTGGAACTGAGCTACGATACTGTCACGACCGCCGTTTCCGTCATCTACTGGTTCACCGCCGCCGACGTGCTGGAAACCGGCATAACCGTCGTCCATACCAAGCCGGACAATGCCGCACCGGAACTGCCTGACAGCTATCACTTCCGCCCGCCCTTCGGCTGGATGAACGATCCGAACGGCTTTGGCCGGTTCGAAGGACGGCCGCATCTGTTCTACCAGCATTATTCACACGGGCTGCGCTGGAACACCATGCATTGGGGCCACGCGGTTTCCTCCGATTACCTGCGCTGGCGGCATCTGCCGATCTTCCTCTTCCCTTCAGAGGACCTGACAACGCGGCCGGACAAGCGCGGCGGCGCTTATTCCGGCTCGACAATTCCTTTGGTCGAAGGTTCGGGCATCCGCGTGTTCTTCACCGAGCAGGTGCAGGATCGCATTCCCGAACAACAGATCCAGCTCACCGCCACTTCTTCCGATCTCATCATGGCCGGACAGGCCGAAGTCATTCTCGGCCATCGCCCGGACGGACAGGGGCTGACGCCGGACTTCCGCGATCCTTACGTCTTTCGCGGCCCGGATGGACTTTGGAAAATGCTGCTCGGAAGTCAGAGCGACGGTGGCGGCGTCATCCTGCTTTACGAGACGCTGGACCCGACGGCGGCGTCAGGCTGGACCTATGTGGGCAAGCTTTGGGTGGAAACGCGCTACAAGACCACTGCCATTGAATGCCCCTGCCTTCTGCCGCTCGACGGCCCGGCCAATGCCCGATCCACGCGCTGGGTTTTGGTCTATGGGCTGATGCATTCAGAAGACCCTGAAACCGGCCGCAAGAACCTGACCATGGCCGATGTCGGCTGGTTCGACGGCAAGGTCTTCACCAAGGAATTTGGGCAGGAGCTGGATTTCGGCACCGACAATTACGCCTTCCAGGCGTTTCTGGATGGCGACAGCATCATCGGCATCGGCTGGCTCGCCAATTGGGCGGATGCCAATCCGGAGATCGATTTCCCGACATCCATGACGCTGCCGCGCCGGATCCACTATTCGAACGGCGAGCTACTGACCCCGCCAATCGGTGCGGCGGAAAGCCTGCGAAGCCATATTGTCGATCGCACGCGGCTGGCGGCCGGGGAGCGCGTCACCTTCATCAACGGTGCGGTGGAGATGCTGATCGAGCTTGCCTCGCCCGGCGCACCGTTCGAGTTGGTGCTCGATCATCCCGTGGTCACACTGGGCCTCATCGCCGATGAAACGGGCCTGTGGATCCGCCATGATGACGGGCGCGATGGCCCCTCGCCGCACTATATCGCCAGAGGGGCAAGGGCCTCGCACATCCGCGTCTTTCTGGACTACGGATCCATCGAAGTGTTCGCCAACCGGGGCCGGTATGTGGGAACAAAACGCATAGAGGGTTTCGAGCCCGTGCGTTCAGCGCTCCTCAAGGCAGCGCCGGGGGCTGTAGTGCACGCCACCAGCTGGGCGCTGCGTCCGTGAGGAACCTTTTGGCGGATCTGCTGTTGATAAGCAGCAACCGCTCAAAGGAGAAACGGCATGACAAAAATCAGCGATTCCCGCGATCCCATCCTGTTTCCGACAGAAGCCAACGAAAACAAGACCGAGAAAAAACGCGCGGGCAAGGGTGTCGTCATCATTATTGGCGCAGTCGCGATCATGGCTTTCGTGGTTTATCTGGCGGCGATCACCATCGCCACCACGCAGTCTTAACCGCACACACGCCGCAGAGGCGTCAGCGCTGTCCGCTTCGCAAGCCGCGGGTTGTCAGGATCGCCAGAAGCGAGACGATGACACCCAGCCCATAGAGATAGAGCATCGGCATCGTCACATCCGCACGATCGATCTGCAGAACGAGATCGCTCGCGGCAGCGACGGTGCCGCTTGCGCCCGCACCGGCCGCGGCACCCAGCGTCGCGACCGTAGGCAGCAGCGCGCCCGTCATCTTGCGTTCCTCTTCCGGCGCGGCTTCCATGGCTGCCTGGCTGATGCCTGCCCAGGACATGCCGAAAGCTGAACCGATCAATATCTGCCCGATCAGCATTTCCGGCCAGTTCCCCGTCGCCAGCCCAAGCCCGAGCAGCGCACAGCCCGGCACCATCTGGTAGGGTCCGTAATGCAGGCAAAGCTGCCGCAGGCGGCCCGAACGCAGGCTGCCGATCAGCATTGCCACGAAGCTCCAGGCAAGCGGCATCGTCACGACGATAAAACCGGCGAAGGTCGGCTCATGGTGCCAGAGATTGATGGCGACATAAGCGAGATAGACGCTGCCGAGTGCATGGGCATAGGACATCAGGAACAGCACCCAGAAACCGCTGCCAAGTACCGTTTTCAACCGGAAGGAATCCCTGGGGAACAGGCCGGTGGAAGGCCGGATGCCCGCCTTCAGCGACGCCCACAACAGTGCCGCACCAACCAGCAGCGACATGATGCGCAGACCGGCATCCTCAAAGGCGGAGGGTGCGGAGAAAGCCAATGCGCCAACGAGGCAAAGCAGCAGCGGCACCATCGGCTTTCGCGAGGTCGCGACCGACCGTTCCGCCGAGACCGCAATCGCCGTATAGGCCAGCAGCAGCACGATCAGCGGCGCAGACAACAGGAATGTGGCGCGCCAGGAGATGTGCTCCGTGGCAAACCCGCCGGTGAGCGGCCCGACGAAGGACGCCACCGCCCAGATGGCCGCCTCGATGGCAAAGACCTTCGGCAGTAGAGCCGAGCGAAAGCCGGCAGGTATGAGGCTGTAACACACCGCCACGATCAGGCCATCGGCAAGTCCCTGCAACGCCCGGCCGATGACGACCCATAAAAAGCTGTCGGCGAGTGCCGACATGACGGAGCCGAAGGAAAAGATAAGGCAGCACAGGAATAGAACGCTGCGTGCGCCAAAACGCTCGCGAAACAGAACGGCGGTGACACCGCCTGCCACGGAACCGACGAAATAGAGGCTGTAGGCCCAGCTATAGAAGGCCGCGCCGCCAATCTCGCGCACCGCGACCGGCAGGGCCGTGACTACTGCAAACTGGTTGAAGGCATGCAGGCCGATACCGGAGGAAATGACGGTCAGAAGCGAGAGGTTCGCCCCACCAAGCAATTCCGACCAGCTATTTTTCTCCGTCATTTCCATACTCGTCAAAGCCGTATCCTTTCCATTCTTGCGATACGGCGGGCAAACTAGAACCTCAAGCACCATTGAGGTCAAGGCGCCTTTTCACCTATTCCGCTCGAGCGAACTTGCAGGCATCAGGAACCCTCTGCCTCCCCGGTCGTTTGCGCAATGACCAGACAGAAAGGATACCACCATGGACCGCAAGAAAATCACACCTCTCAACGAAGACGCCATGGACGAGGAACTGCTCGATCTCGATATCGACGCCCTTCCGGCAAAGGGAGAAATTCCGCAGTCCATCGAACATGAAATCGAGGAAGAAGAGGCCGAGAGCGAGGACGACCCTTATCAGGAAAGCGACGAGGCCCTTCCCGATGACGCGGAAGAGCGCGTGATCGACCGCAATCCCTCGCGCGAAGGCGGTGCGTTCGACGAGGTTTAGGGACTGGCGGCGGGGCGGGATGCGGCCGTCAGTGGGCCTTCGCAGGCTTGTGGGCGGCCTTTTCGACGCCTGCCGCTAGATCATCGAGGATCGGGCAATCCGGCCGGTGGTCGCCGCCGCAGCAATGGGCAAGGTGGGACAGCGTCTTCACCATGCCCTTCATCTCGGCAATCTTCTGCTCGAGATCGGCGATATGGCCGAGCGCAATGTCCTTCACCGCCGAACTCTCGCGGCTCTTGTCCTGCCAGAGTTTCAGGAGCGTTTCGGTCTCCTCCAGCGAGAAGCCAAGCGTGCGCGCCCGCTTGATAAAGCGGAGATTATGCACGTCCTGCTCGCCATAGACCCGGTAGTTGTTGCCGGTGCGGGCGGCGGGGGTGATGAGGCCGATCTGTTCGTAATAACGGATCATCTTGGCGGAAACGCCGGATGCATCCGAAGCCTGTCCGATATTCATAATGCCACTTCCCTCGGGGCGACTTTCGCCAGTTTATGGCTACTATGTAAGGATTCCCATCATGGGAAGGTCAAGGGATAAGGACATTTTTTATCGCACGCACAATCGTGAGTGCCTGGCAGGGCTCTGAATTCGATGGTTACGCCGCCACACGTCTGGCGAGATAAATCGTCGCCCCACCGCAATCGGGATCGTTGACGATGTGGCCGAGAAGTCGAAACCCGTGCGCGGCAAGCAGGCTTTCATATTCTTCGCGAGCGAGGCTGGCATGGTAAAGCGGCTTTCCCTGAAGGGTCCCCGTCGCTTCCCCGTTTCCCGGCCCGGCCGTGAACATCAGTGCGGCGCCGTCATTGGCGTGCTGCCGGAAAATACCGAACATGCGGCGCTGATCGTCGGCCTTCAGATGGAAAAAACTATGCCAGGCAATCAACCCGTCGAAGCGGCAACTCAACACGAGTTCACGCATATCGGCGACCACCCAGCGCTTTTCCGGAAATCTGGTGCGGCAAATTTCTATCAGGGGATATGACGTATCGATGCCGGTCACGTCATATCCGTTGCCGATGAAGTAGCCGGCAATCGGCTCGCCTGAACCGCAGCCGATATCGAGGATGGATCCGCCCTGCGGCAAAAGCGACGTGAACCGATCCAGCCAGGGTTTTTCGGCGAGGGAGCGACCGCGCAGCCTGTCGAAATCAACCCCATGGTCGGTGTAGAGCTTGATCACATCGTTGGAGGCATCCGCCATGTCCGCTTTTCCTTGGGGCTGGCCGGCTGTGTAATCATCTGTGCACCGCCAGCCGGGCAATATCGCGCAGGAAGGCGTCGCGCACTGCGGGGCCGAGCGGTTCACTCGACGGCTTGTCGGCAACGCGAAGCCTTGCGAAGACGATGTGCTGGCCTTCGCGCTCCGCCCAGCCAACGAACCAGCCGAAGGGGCGGCTTCGGTCGGGGTTGCCTTTTTCGTCGCGCATGAAGCCCGTGCCGGTCTTGCCGTGCACGCTCCAGCTCTCCGGCGCATCGAACACCGGCACGATCGCCCGCGTCTTTGCCTGCGCGTCGCGCGAAACCGGCAGATTTCCGGCCAGAAGGCGGCGGATGAAGCCCACCTGCTCGACCGGGGAAACGGTCAGGGAAGCACCGAGCCAGGAATGGGTGAGACCGTTATTCTTGCCGGGTTCACCGGATACATCGGCATTGCCGTAACCCAGACGTTTGACATAGGCGGCGAATTTTTCCGGGCCGAGGCGGCGGGTGAGTTCGCGCGAATACCACAGCACCGAATCCTGCTCCCATATGGTCGGATCAACCGTCTTACGGTCCTGCGCGCGGGCCTCCGTGCCGGGTTTCCAGTCCCATGCGGGGGTCTTGTCATCCAGCAGGATGCCGGCGTCATAACCGATCAGAGCCAACGGCACCTTGAAGGTGGAGGCCGGCGCCACGCGCTGATCGCAGGCGCCCTGCTGGTTGATGACAGCGCCGGTCTCGATGGAGGTGACCAGCGTGCATTCAAAAGCCTGCGATTGCTGGGCGGAGGCGGAAAGCGGCAGAATACCCTGAAGGGCAATGCACGAAAGAACGATGGCGGGCAGCCGATAGCGCATGCGTTTTGATGTCCCTCGTCCGCATTCTGCGGATCATATGCCGGAATGGATGAACGGCGGCCCTTGTTTCAGGCATGCCGTTCTTCCGAAACATGCCTTAAGAAAACGATGGGGCAGGAATAGGACCAACACGAAAATTGGCGACTTCCGTCAGCTATTCTCTTTTTCGCCCGCCGTCTCACCCACTGTGAGCGGCCAGTCCACCACATAATCCTCGAAATCGTCAACCTCCACGTCCAGCTCGTTGACGGTGCGGCCGCGCGCGGAAATCCCGGCCTGATGCACCGTGTTCACGTCGCCGGAGACGAGATAGTGCCACCAGTACAGATCCTTGCCATCGCGTACCAGCGCGTAGGCGCAGGTGGGCGGCAGCCAGCCGATTTCGTGCACCTTTTTCAAATCCAGCTGGATACAGTCCGGCACGGTGGCGCGGCGGTTCTCATAGTCGGAGCACCGACAGCTTTCACCGTCGAGCAGCTGACAGCGGACCGACGTGAACACCACTTCGCCGGTGTCCCAATCTTCCAGCTTGTTCAAACAGCACAGGCCGCAGCCGTCGCACAGGCTTTCCCATTCCTGGCCACTCATCTCTTCCAGTGATTTGGTTTTCCAGAACGGCGCGTCATTCATCGTTAACATTTCCGTTCCATTTTGATCTCTTGGAGGGCAAGGTTTAACCGATCCCTAATCCTTAATATCGTATCGCCAAGGGCTGGTTTGTACGATATTTTAGCATTTTGGCGAGTGGCAAAGGGTCATTGACCCGCGAGAGGCCGCCGCGTCAAGCAATTCCAGCAGAACCATGTCATGGTTTTGCGTCCGGAATTGGATGAAGCGCAGAAACATCGACAATCCGCGTTGCGTTGAACAGGAAAACATCGCCAGGTGCAGGAAGAAAAAGACGATAAAAACGGTCGCAAAAAGCGGCACATCCTGCTGAGAATCGATAGCTTTATCGACTCCGGCCTGTGGACGGCTGCGGCAAGGCTGGTGGATTTCTGGGAAGACGTCACCATTGCCTCGCGCAAACTGCATGTGCGCGGCTGGAAGAAGCTTCTCGTCAACCTGACATGCGACGCGCTGACCTTCGGAACGGCCGGCTGTGTCGTGCTTCTGGCGCTTGCCATGCCCGCCTTTGAGGAGACCAAGAAGGACTGGCGTTATCGCGGTGATTTTGCCGTGACCTTCCTTGACCGTTACGGCAACACCATCGGCCATCGCGGCATCATCCATGAGGATTCCGTCCCGATCGACCAGATGCCGGATCATTTCATCAAGGCGGTTCTGGCCACCGAAGACAGGCGCTTCTTCGACCATTTCGGCATCGATTTCATTGGCCTTGCACGCGCCATGAGCGAGAATGCCCGCGCCGGCGGCGTCGTGCAGGGCGGCTCGACGCTGACGCAGCAGCTTGCCAAGAACCTGTTCCTTACCAATGAGCGCTCGCTGGAGCGCAAGATCAAGGAAGCCTTCCTCGCGCTGTGGCTCGAGGCCAACATGTCGAAGAAGGAAATCCTCAGCCTTTATCTCGACCGCGCCTATATGGGCGGCGGCACGTTCGGGGCGGCAGCGGCGGCGCAATTTTACTTCGGCAAGAACCTGACCGATGTCACGCTTGCCGAATCCGCCATTCTCGCCGGCCTGTTCAAGGCGCCGGCCAAATACGCACCGCATGTCAACCTGCCAGCCGCACGTGCGCGCGCCAACACCGTGCTTTCCAACCTGGTGCAGAGCGGGCTGATGACCGAGGGTCAGGTGATCGGCGCGCGGCGCAATCCAGCTACCGTCATTGACCGCGCCGATGTGAAGGCCCCGGATTATTTCCTCGACTGGGCGTTTGACGAGGTACAGCGGCTGGCGGCGCAGGGCAGGTTCAAGGACCATACCGTCGTCGTGCGCACCACCATCGATACCGGGCTGCAACAGGCAGCCGAGCAGGCGATGGAAATGGAGCTGCGCGAGTATGGCGAGGGCTACCGCGTCAAGCAGGGCGCGATGGTGATGATCGAGAACGGCGGCGCGTTGCGCGCCATGGTCGGCGGGCGTGACTACGGCGAAAGCCAGTTCAACCGCGCGACGGCGGCGCTGCGCCAGCCGGGATCCTCCTTCAAGGTCTATACCTACTCGGCCGCCATGGAAAAGGGCATGAAGCCGGAGACGCTGATTTCCGACGCGCCCGTGACCTGGCGCGGCTGGTCGCCGCAGAATTATGGCCGCTCCTACGCCGGTAAGGTGACGTTGCAGGTGGCGCTTGCCAAATCCTACAACACCGTGCCGGTGCGTCTCGCCAAAGACGTCCTCGGCACGCAGGTGATCGTCGACACCGCCAAGGCGATGGGCGTCGCCACGCCGCTGCGCAGCGACAAGACCATTCCGCTCGGCACATCGGAACTGACGGTTCTCGATCAGGCGACGGCGTATGCCGTGTTCCCGGCCGATGGCATGCAATCGCGCCGCCACGGCATCGAGCAGGTGCTGGATTACGAGGGCAAGGTTCTCTACGATTTCGGCCGTGACGAGGAACCCGCCAAGCGGGTGCTTTCCGAAGAGGCCAATTCGAAGATGAACCAGATGCTTGTCACCATTCCCGTGATGGGAACGGCCCGGCGCGGCGCGCTTGAAAACGGCATCGTTTCCGGCGGCAAGACCGGCACGTCGCAGGCTTACCGCGACGCGTGGTATGTGGGCTTCACCGGCAACTACACCACGGCGGTCTGGTTCGGAAACGACGATTTCACGCCGATGAACAACATGACCGGCGGCGCGCTTCCCGCCATGACCTTCAAGCGGCTTATGGACTACGCCCATCAAGGCATGGAGCTGCGCCCCATTCCCGGCATCCAGAACCCGCTGCCGACAGGCGCGCGCCCGCAGCCTTCGGCCCAGGTCGCTGCCGCATCCGCCACCGCTGCACCCGCCATGCCGGCACTCACCCGCCCACGCTCGCTCTCAGCCGAAGCAACCCGCGTCATCCGTTCCATCGCCAAGAAGATGAAGGAAGCCGCGCCTTTGACCGTCACGACGCAAAAGGTTGCGGATGCGTCGTTGCGGGATGGCCCGGGGGATGCGGCCCGGCGGTGACGGCTTGGCAACCTTGGCTCATAATGCTGAAGGCGTTTTTCCCTCCAGATTGCTGCCTGCACTCGGCTTTAGAAAAATCCGCATTTGGCGCTTGACCTCAATCATGGTTGAGGTTGCACAGTCCGATTGCAAGAAAGCGAATGCCCGAAAGGCGCAGCGCTAGGCAATTGAGGACAGGAAATGGTGAAAGTAAAAGCATTGTTCGAGACGCATTTGACGGTTTCGAACCTGGAACGCTCGGTTGAGTTTTATCGTAATGTTGTCGGTCTGGAGCTGGCACAACGATTCCCTGAACGGAATGTGGCGTTCTTCTGGACCGGCGAACGTGGGCATTCGATGCTTGGCCTATGGTCCATCCAGTCCGCACCCATCAATATGAGACTGCACATCGCCTTCAGCGTCGATTTTGATCAGCTTCTCGCCGCACCGGACTATCTACGCCGGAACGGCGTAACGCCGCTCGGTTTTGACGGCGAAAAGGAGATCGACGAGCCCGTCGTCTTTCCATGGATGCCGGCAGCCAGCGTCTATTTCAAGGATCCCGACGGCCACTCGCTGGAATATATCGCGTTTCTTGGCGGCGAAGCAAAACCGCAGATTCCGCGCGTGTTGAGCTGGAGCGAATGGAAGACTATTTGATCTGCCTCAGGAAAGAAGCGCCGCCCGTGCTGTTTCCACCACATGGGCGGTGAGCGTGCCGAGTCGTTCAGCGGCGAGCCGATTGACCTGCCAGTAAAGCGGGATATCGAGCGGCGTGCCGGGAACGACTTCCACAAGCCGCCCCGCCTGAAGGTGCTCTGCCACTAGCTGCAACGGGTTGAGGCCCCAGCCCATGCCGGCAAGACTTGCCTTCACGAAACCGTCGGTCGAGGGCAGCCAGTGGGTGGGATAGGATATATCCTCACCCAGCGCTTTTTTGATCCAGCTGGCCTGTAGCCTGTCCTTCTGGTTGAAGGTAAGCCCCGGCGCGCGGGCAAGCGTGGCGGGCGTGACGCCATCGGAGAAATGGCGCGCCATGAAAGCCGGGCTGGCGGTTGCGTGATATCTGAGCACACCGAGAGCCAAGACCCGGCAGCCCTGCACAGGCTTGGCATGGGCGGTGACGGCGGCGAGCACCCTGCCCCCGCGCAGCCATTCCACCGTATGGTCCTGATCGTCCACCGCGATGTTAACGAGATAGTCGCTGCCACCGGTGAATTTCGAAACCGCGTCGAGAAACCATGTGCCGAGACTATCGGCATTGGTGGCAATGTTGAGTGTGACACGCTCTGCCGCCGCGCCCGCTTCCGAAAGAACCGGAAGCTGCCGGAACAGTTCGGTTTCCAGCATGCCGACATGGTCCATGTGCCGGCAGAGCCACTCGCCCTTTTCCGTCGCCACGCAAGGATTACCGCGCACTATCAGCACCACGCCGAGGCGCTCCTCCAGCTGCTTGATACGCTGGGAAACGGCCGAGGGCGTGACACACAGCACCTGTGCCGCCTTCTCAAAGCTGCCAGTCTGGGCCACGAGCGCCACGGCGCGCATGGAAGGATAGTCCAGCATCACAGGCCTCCTTGTAAAGATTGATATGGGCATGGTTGGCGGGAAGCGTCCGGGCAGTAGCAGTAGCACTCGCCTCTTCCCTCATTCCTGTCCTTGTCACAGGAATGAGGGAAGAGGAGAGGTGCCCGAACATGAAATCGCCCTGTCGTATAGTTTTTGCCCGTCATTAGTTTTACTTACTTGAACTGAGTTTGTTTAATTTGATTAAACCATGTGAGGGAAATATCAAAGCACTCGGTCTGGAAGCGGTGGCATCATCCATCCGCACAGGCAGAGACAAAAGGCAGCAGCCAGCACATGGACATTCAAATCTTCTTCACCGGCCTGACGATGGGTCTCAGCCTCATCGTTGCCATCGGCGCGCAGAATGCTTTCGTTCTAAAGCAGGGGCTGGCGCGCTCCCATGTCTTTGCCGTCTGTGCCACCTGCGCAATTTCCGATGCGCTGCTGATCACCGTCGGCGTCTTCGGTTTTCAGCGGATAAGCGCCGTCATGCCGGCACTCGATCCCATCATGCGGTATGCCGGTGCGGCGTTTCTCATCTGGTATGGCGCGAAAAGCCTACATTCGGCCCTGCGTTCGTCGGAGGTGCTTTCGGTGGCGGAAAGGCGGGAGGCGAGCCTGTGGCAGACGCTTGCCATTTGCCTGGCGCTGACCTTTCTCAACCCACATGTCTATCTCGATACCGTCGTGTTGCTCGGCACCATCTCCACGCAATTTCCCGGCTTTGAAAAAACCTTCGCGGCGGGTGCCGCCACCGGCTCCCTGCTGTTCTTCTTTTCGCTGGGTTACGGCGCGCGCTGGCTGCGCCCGATCTTCGAAAAGCCGTCCGCCTGGCGCATCCTCGAAGGGGTTATCGCCTTCACCATGTGGGCCATCGCCTTCAAGCTGGTCATGGGCGCTTAAAGCGGAGGGGTATCTCCCTCTCCGAGGTCCCAGTAAAGCCCGGCCATGATGGCAAGCGCCTCGCGGGCAATCTCTTTCGGCAGATGTTCGTTCGGCGCATGCTGCGAGCAGCCGGGATAAGAATGCGGTACCCAGATGGTGCGCAGTTTCAGTATATCGGCAAAGATATCGTTGGGCAGCGAGCCACCCAGATTGGGAAGAAGTGCCGGTTTCTTGCCCGTCGTGCGGGCCATGGAACTCAGCGTGAAGCCGACCCATGGGTCCTGCGGATCGAGCCGCGTGGCGCGGAAAATCTCGTCGCCGGCGGGTACGATCCGAACCATGCTGAACCCCTGCCGGTCGAGATGGCGGCGGATGGCGGGCAGCACCGCTTCCGGATCGATGCCGACAACGAAGCGTAATTGCAGCCGCGCCCATGCCCGTGGCGGAATGGCATTGACCGGCGCGCGCGGACTACCGGTCTCGAAGGCCAGCACCTCCAGCGCACACCAGCCGAACACACGCTCGGCGGTGGAAAGGCCGGGCTCGCCCCAGTCAGGATCGATTTTCGGACCATCCGGGCCGCCATCGATCTCGCAATCGGCAAGCGCGTCACGCACGGCCTGCGGCAGTTCTTCGGGCACCAGTTCGGGCACGCGGATCTGCCCGGATGGGCCAACGAGGCTTGCCATGGCATGCGCCAGCTGGACGCCGGGGTTGGACAGCGCCCCGCCCCAATTGCCGGAATGATGGCCGCCTTCCCGCGCCTCGATCACCAGATCGAAGGTAATGCCGCCGCGCGCACCGAGAAAAACGGTCGGCCGCTCCGCATTCAGGCGCGGGCCGTCGGAGGCGATCAGAAGATCGGCTTTCAGCCGCTCGCTATAGTCCCGGCAAACTTCCCTCAAGCCGGGAGAACCCCTCTCCTCGCCCATCTCGATCAGATATTTGGCGTTGAACCCAAGTCTTCCACGCGTCTCCAGCACCGCTTTCAGCGCCGCCATGTTGACCGAATGCTGCCCCTTGTTGTCGGCGGTGCCGCGCCCGTACCACCTGCCATTGCGCTCGGACATCACGAAAGGCGAAAGGCCTTCTGCCCAGCCGTCATCAAGACCACGCACCACATCGCCGTGGCCATAACCCAGCACGGTCGGCAGATTTTCACCCTCGAAACGTTCGGCGATCAGAAACGGCAAATCCGCCGCCGGGTCGCGCAGGATCGTGCAGGAAAACCCCATGGCGGTGAAAGCGGGCTGCATTTCGCGCTCCAGATAGAGCGCCAGCTCGGCACCGCGCGCCTCATCCTGGCTTTCGGTGCGCAGCGAAACGCGCCGCGCCAAGTCCTGCTCGAACCTGCCATCGTCGAAAAAGCGGGTGGCGTGGTCGATGGCGGCTTGTCGCGACATGGTGGAATCCCTCTTCTGGTCATTTCCATCAAGACTAAACAAGGCGTACCATTTTCCAAACAGGGAATCAGTGATAGTCCTCGACCTGTTCAAAAACGGGAAAACAGCGTGTTTCGAGTTCCATTCCTTGTCGGCATCGCCCTATTGATCGCCTTTGGCGGCGGCATTGCCGCGACGCTGGCAGCACTTGAGGCGACATCCGGCTTCGGCTCGATCCGCATCGGCTCATGGGATGCCTTTCCGGAAGCGCAGACGATCGAGGCCGATCCCTACGCCAAGTCGCACCGCGCCGATGCCGGCAAGCTACTTTATGGAACGGCCGAGGGGCTGGCCTTCACCGCCTCCGTCGACAGCGACGGCCAGCGCCTGACCGGCGAATGCCGTTACCAGCTGGCGGGCGCCGTGCCGCCCTCGCGGTTCTGGACGCTCTATACCGCCGACCAGCAGGGCAATGTTCTGGCGGAAGATGCCGGACGACCGTTTGCGCTCAATTCGCGCACGCTGTTGCGCAGCGCCGATGGCGGCATCGACATCACCATTGCACCCGATGCCCAGACCTATAACTGGCTGGCCGTGCCGCAGGGGCAGACATTCAAGCTGGTCATGACGCTGCTCGACACGCCGGTTGCCGGCAGTTCCGGCCTTATCGACATCGCCATGCCGCAAATCCGCAAGCTGGGGTGTGGCAATGCTTAGGACCCTGCTCGCCATCCTCACCGGCCTTGTCGCCGCCGCCGTGCTGCATGTCGTCATTCTTCTGGCGATACCGCATTTCAGCAATCGCGACGCCTATACCCGCGCCTTGGCGGAAGGTAAGCCGCATCAGTTTCATCTTCTCGAAGAAACGACGGAGAAAAAGACACTGGGAAGCGGCGATCCCTTCATGCGGGTTGCCGTCTGCACCTTCAATATCGAGGAAAAGCCCGTCAGGCTGACGGCCATCGGCGCGGTGCCCTTCTGGTCGGTCGCGGTTTACGACAAGGCGTCGAACGAGGTGTTCAGCATGAACGACCGCACGTCCGCAGGCGGGGTGATGGATATTCTGGTGGCGGATTCGGTGCAGATCGCGGCCATTCGCAAGGCGCAGCCGCCATCGCTTTCACAGGCCATTCTGGCGGAATCGGATCAGACGGAAGGGTATGTGGTGTTGCGGACCATGGTGCCGCAGCCGAGCTTCGGGGAAGAAGCGGAACGGTTCCTGAACGAGGCGAAATGCCAGCCGACACCCTGGAAATAGCGCCGGTCAACCAAGCGTAATCAGGATTTGAAGGCGGTTTCCGGTGCGGGCTTGCGCTTGCGCGCATCCTTGCCAGCCGGTTCCGTATCGCGTTTTTCATAACGCACGCCGGTAAACAGCACGACCTTTGCCGGGCCCATAACCTTGCCGGACATTCCGGCCGGGCGCAGGCTTCGTCGGGCTTCGGCGATTGGAATAATAACTGCCATGCTCGTCTCCTCTTCGGGAGTCAATGTTGCCCATGGGAACCGCGCAAGCCTCGTCTTGCGTCGGGAATTTCATCACCATCACATTGCGCATAATCCAGCCCACAGACTGGTTTTCGCACGACCCAAAAATCGATGGCGATTTTGCAAGGTGTCGTGCGCATATCAAGGCTTCGGCATGCCATTTTCGAAATTATTCTATCAATCAGAATAACATGGAATCCTAATACTGCCCATGAAATTAGAAACAGACAGAGGTTAATGATCCGTTAACCCTAATCGCCGGGCGCCAACTTATCCTTCATAAAGCTGCACCCGTTGAAAACAAAGGCGAGACGGCAAGGTTCCATGACGTTTTGTCCGTCACGAAGGTTTTAAAATTTCCTTGTTGATAAACGCACAATAACGCTTGCCACCCCCCATAGTTAACAGGGTGTCAACGGATTTGCTCTAATTTGAACCGATATTGTGTTTGCGTTTTTGTTGGGTAGTGCGTTGACCGACCGGTTTCGAGAACTTGAGAGGCCAAGAGCCGTGAGGAAGAAAGATGTGGTGCTAATGGCCACTGTCACGAATTTTGAGACTGTTCCCCATCCGTCAAAAACGGACCTTCGGCAGTTTGCCGAGCTTTTCATGCCGCTTTTCAACGCTTCCACCGAAGAGGCCAAGCGGGAAGCCATTGCAGCGCTTTCCCAGCATCCAAACGTGCCTTCGGCGGTTGCCTTCTTCATCGCCTGCCAGCCGATTTCCATTGCCGCCCCCTTCCTGATTTCGTCGAAGTGCCTTGATGACGACACGCTGATCACCATTGCCCGCACGCAAGGGGCCGCCCATGCGCGCGCCATCGTGCGGCGCGAGGACCTGTCGCCGACCGTCATCGACGCGCTAGTCGGCCTGCGGCACATGGAAGACCTGAAGCGACCCGATGACGCGACGCCTCCCGCCATGCCGGAGCCCGCCATTGCGCAGCCGGCAGACGCCCAGATCAAATCCACCGCCGTGGAAGAGGAAATGCGCCAGCGCATCAAACGGATGGCGCATCAGCTCAGCCGCCCGGAAAGCGACGTTCTTGGCCTGCGCCGCCTGAGTGACGTGCAGGAAGCGCTGCTCGTGCGGTTCGCGCGCGAGCGTGATGCGCGGCAGTTTGCCGTGACGCTGGCGGATTCGCTGTCGTCCAGCTACTGGCTGTCGGAGCGCATCATGCTCGACATATCAGGCACGCAGCTCGCCACCACCCTCATCGGGCTCGGCATGGAATTTTCCGAAGCCGCCTTCATATTGCAATGCTTCTATCCGCATCTTGCCGCCGCCGAAGGCGACATGAGCCGCGCCGAGGCCATGCTCGACCGCCTCGAAATCATTGAATGCGAAGAGCGGGTGGAAAGCTGGCGGCGCGCCGACAGCTACACCCACGGCCGCGAACGACCGAACCACAGCGCACCTGTCATTCACAGAACGGGGACGTGAGGGTTAAGGCGGCCACCCCTCGCCCGGAGCAATTCCGGGCGCAAAGCTGCTGCACGCTTTAAATCTTCGGTTGGTCCACCAGCGTCAGGAGAGTGCCGATCTCGTCCGTTTCGATCTCGACGACCCACAGATCGCTGTCGAAGCGCCGCTCCCTTTCGAGAAGAGCAGTACTTTCCTCCCCCTCCACACCTGCAAGACGCGTCTCGAAACGGCGTTCGGCCCGGACTTGCTCGTCCTCGGCAAAACTCTGCGGCGCGGGTCCATAGAGGTTTTCGCGGCCATCACGAAGGCGCTGGCGGATGAAGATCGCACCGGCCTCTTCCGCACCCTTCTTTTCGACAGCGGCAAAGCCACCAGCGGAAAACACGCGGCGGATAAGGGCTGATACGAAGATTTCGGATTT
Organism: Agrobacterium sp. MCAB5; assembly: GCF_052114365.1. Classification (NCBI taxonomy): domain Bacteria; kingdom Pseudomonadati; phylum Pseudomonadota; class Alphaproteobacteria; order Hyphomicrobiales; family Rhizobiaceae; genus Agrobacterium; species Agrobacterium sp. MCAB5. Next base: position 824,024 of record NZ_JBFREP010000001.1, on the reverse strand, counting down.
GAGGCGCATTGGGGGTGCTTTCGATGGAGGCGGCAGGCCGCTGCCTGTCCGTGTTGTTACGCTCTCTTCTTTCCTCGTTCCTGCGCTTGTCACAGGAATGGGGAGAATTGAGACCCAGTGCCCTAAAGCGCCCCGATCGATTTCAGCTTCTTCAGCACGGCTTCGCTCGGTTCACCAGTCTCCGGCAGGCGGTAGTGTTTTTCGAAATGGCGGATGGCGTTGCGGGTCTGCTCGCCGGCCACACCGTCCACTTTCACATCGGCATAGGCGATATTGATCAGTCCCTGCTGGATCTTTGCAATCAGATCGCGGCTCACCGGCTTTGAAGCGGCGGCAGCGCTGTTCAAGGAGACCGGTTCGGCCTTGGGACGAGGCGCTTCAGCCTTACGGATTGCGGCCGCGACCGGGTCGATCTCAACGCCGCCGCCAGTGTTGGCGTCGGAAGGCCGATCCTTCGGGATTGCGGCGACGGTTGCGCCGTCGATCCTGAGCGCCGCCAGCACCCGTGTCGTCGGTTCGCCGGTCTGTTCCATGCCAAGCGTTTCTTCGAAGAACATGATGGCAGCAGCCGTGCGCGGTCCCATCTTGCCGTCCGCCTCGCCTTCGTAAAGCCCGCGTTTTTTAAGTTCGGCCTGAATATCGGCAACGATCTGCTGCGGCTTCTGGTTTTCCGCCGCAACCGATGTCGCAGGCGTCGCCGTTGCGGCCGCCGGTTGCTGTGCGGTTTCGGTTTCGCTGGGGCGTTCTATGCGGAAGGTCGTGACATGACCCTGCGTGCCGAGCGGCTCTGCCGCGCGATAACCGGCAATGCCGTTCGGGTTTGCCGCATCGCGGGTACGCAGGAAAGGAGACGGATGAACGCCCGGCTGGTACCAGAGCGCGTTGGCGGCGACAAAACCGAAGACGACCACGAAGGCGCCTGAGCCGCCCACCAGTTTGGGACGGCGCAGGAGTTCGCGCCCGATGGCCGAAACCACCAAGGAAACAATCCCGGCGCCAATCTGGGCCGTTGTTTTCTTAGGCGATTTTCGCTTTCGCGGGGCCATCGTCACCATCCTTCCTCATAATCACGGCCATTTCGCCGAGCCGTTTGATGCGCGGCGGAAACTCCACCATGCATTCGGTTTCAGCGTTTTCGCCACCTGCCATGCCGGAACCGTCAGCAGGCAACATGATCGTTACGACCGTCCCCGCGCCGGGCTGGCTGGTGATGGCGAAAGTGCCGCCATGCAGTGCTACCAGACCCTTGACCAGGGACAATCCCAGACCCGTGCCCTCATAGCGACGGGTATATTCATTCTGGACCTGCATGAAAGGCTGGCCCAGGAGTTCAATCTTGTCGGATGCGATGCCGATGCCGGTATCGCTGACCGTCAGTTTCAGCATCCTGCCTTCACGCGCAGCATCGATCGACACTACACCGCCGGCATCGGTGAACTTGATGGCGTTACCGGCCAGATTGATGAGAACCTGGCGGATGGCGCGCTGGTCGGCGGAGATTTCGCCGATACCGCGCTGGATGCGGCTGGTCAATGTCAGACCTTTTTCCTTCGCCTGCAAGCCGAGCATGGCCTCGCAGGACGAGATGGTTTCGCCGATCGGGAAGCTTTCCATCATCAGCTCGTAACGGCCTGCTTCCAGCTTGCTCATATCCAGCATGGTGTTGACCACCGACAGGAGATGCGCGCCGGACTGGCGGATCAAGCCGACATATTCCCGCTGGCGGTCGTTTTCCAGCCGGCCGAAATATTCGCCCGCCAGAATGTCGGAAAAGCCGAGGACGGCGTTGAGCGGGGTGCGCAGCTCGTGGCTGACGGCAGCGAGGAACCGCGACTTGGCGTCGTTGGCCGATTCCGCCTCTGCCGCCTTGCGGGCGACATCGCGGCGCAGAAGCTCCATCTCGGTGACGTCGGAGAGCTGGGCGACGACGCGGCGCAGCCTGCCGGCCGCATTGCGGATCGCCGTCATTTCCATACGCGCGTGAATGAACTGCGCATGGCGCGATTTCGCACCGGTTTCGAACCGCAGTTCCACGCTGGACTTTTCCTCGCCCTGCCGCAGAAGGTCGAAAGCCTGCATCAGCTCGATGCGATCAGAAACATAGACATATTCGGCAAAGACATGGCCCTTGCAGGCCTGAAGATCGGCTGGAAACGTTTCAAGGTCGCGGCCGGAGACGCGCTCGACGAGGCCGTTTTCATTGATGGTGAGTACGAGGCCGGGCAACTGCGATGCCGCAACGAGGTCATCGTCGCCGGCTTGAGCGGACAGGGACGCTGCGCCACGGGCAGGACGCGAAAAGGCGATCAACAGGGCGGCTGCGGCCAGATAGAGCGCCAGCACCAGAGCGGCGCCGATGGGCAGCGCGATGGCGGGGCTGAAGACGAGGCTGAACAGGGCGGGAACGACCAGGAAGCCGACGGCGCTGAAGGCAAACAGGCGGCGCAGGCGCGCAACGGTGCCGGCGCGCCTTTCGGCGTCCTCCTCCATACGCGCAAGCCATCTGCCTGCGGCATGGTCGACCAATGCGACCGCTTTTTTTCTCATATTACGCAATACCAAACCTGAATCCCTGAGACGGATCTAACGGCTCCGACAATAGAAGCCCGCGGCTTAAGGAATGGATAAAAAGAACGGCACCAAACAGCCTCGAAATGCGCCGCAGTCCCATTACGGAGCATTTCAACCAAGCTTTGCCAATCATGGTTAATGACGGGTAAGCGACGGATTTCGCTTTATTTTTGCCATCGCGTTAACCTTTGTGGCGGCACGGGTGAGCACTTTTGCCCGGAACAGACGGCATCTGTCGCAATTATGCTTAACATGGACTGTTAAAATGCGACGGAATTGCTGGAGCCGGTCCCGATGCGAGGAGAATAGATACAATTTGAATTAAATTGCGCGGCTTTTTGCAATTGGCTGTTCGCCGGTCGCCTGTAGCTTCTCTCCAAGCCCGAAAAACGGGACAAAGGCCGATGACCCAAAACGGGCGGGGCTTCAAAACAAAGATCATCTGGCAGGGTAGTCTGACAATGTGGTTTCTGATCAAAGGAACATTCTGGTTTTCGCTGGTGCTGGTCGCGCTGTCCTATTTCGGCAGCAGCAACGATCCGACCAAGGAACCTTCGGCATTCGATATTCCCAGCGCCGTTTCGGCAGCCGGTGAGGCCTATCGTTATGTCAGCGCCATCTGCATCGAAAAACCCGACGTCTGCGTCAAGGGCGCCGAAACCTTCCACGCGCTCGGTGAACGGGCAAAGGAAGGCGCCAAGGTCGCCTATGAATTGCTCGACGCGCAGCTTGCATCCGGTGATAAAACGGCACCCGCAGCCGAACTCGCCAGCGAGAGCGAAAAACTGGCCGCAGCACCGGCGATCAGCGTCGAATTCCCTGGGAATGCCGACATGCTGAAGACCGGCACCATCATTCCCCTGCCGCAGAAGCGCCCCACCCCCTGATATTTTGCGCCGCCGCCTAACGCCGCGCCGACCCTTCTCTGCAGCCGGATATGTCCGCCTGCGTGACTGCCTGCCAAACTTGCCCACGGAAACCTGTTTCCGTGGGCTTTTTCATGGTCCGCATGGTTCAAAACCGTCCGCACTTGCCCTATATCGTAGCAAAGCATGGCAATAACGAACGGTACGGCGCGCAACATGGCCTCTCTCGATACGATCCTTGACGATTTCGCCTTCCTCGACGACTGGGAGGATCGCTATCGTTACGTCATCGAACTCGGCAAGGCGCTTCCCGACCTTGCGGAAGACAAGCGCACGCCTGAGAACAAGGTACAGGGCTGCGCAAGCCAGGTCTGGCTCGTCAGCCACAGCGATGGTGCTGAAGATCCTCTCATGACCTTCGAGGGCGATTCCGATGCGCATATCGTGCGCGGCCTCGTCGCCATCGTTCTTGCCGTCTATTCCGGTAAAAAAGCTTCCGAAATCGCCGGTCTCGACGCCATTGAGGTGTTCGACAAGATCGGGCTGGTGGAACATTTGTCCTCGCAGCGCGCCAATGGCCTGCGTTCCATGGTCAAACGTATCCGCGAGGAAGCGAGACTTCTGACCGCCTGAGCCTTCATTCTGTTGCCATCGTTGGCGCCATCGGCGGGCGATAATCTTCGTCGCCCCAATGGTGGCTTGTCCTTCTGCTGCGTTGCGCTTGCGGCGCATAATGCCGGGCAAGCGATAGCAGAGCGGCCCGCAGCAGCAGTTTTGCCGAACGCGCCGGCCATTGCCGCTCGCGCTCTACGGCCTCCAGCCCCTTTTCAAAGCAGCAGATATCGATGGCGACACCTGAAAGTTCAGGCCCCATAGCATCGGCTGCACGGGAAAACCGCGTCCGGGCGGAAATCGCCGCGTCGGTAAGATCGAGCTTGCCACCCGCCTCCCCCTTCGTGCGGCTTGCAATTTTCGGTTCCCAAGTTGCCGTCACCTTTGGGTTCAACTGCGCGCGGTGAAAATCGGCGGCGAGGCGTTCGCCCGCCTGCAAGGCGTCGCTGGGGAAGAATGCCGTGCCATCCTTTTCCTTCAGCCGTGAAAGGCCTGTCAGTGGCGAGCTATTGAGGTTGCGCCGGGCCGGTTGCCTGCCCTTGCCGACATCCAGAACCACCGTCTGCAAATCCCAGTGCTGTTCCTGAAAAATCTCGTCGCGATCCCTGGCTATAGCGCGCTTCAAATAGGAGGCGAGCGGCGGCGCGGCGGAGAGCGTGTTTTCACGTCTCTCGATCAGCCCCGAAGAGAGGGCGAGCTGCACCGTGGCGGCCGGAAACCGCAACGCCGGACGCCCTGTCCTGCCGTTCCCGGCCTCCGGTCGCTGCAATACCATATCGCCGCGATCCCCCGATATCTCAGCCGTGCCCGCAGCAATGCAGCGCAGGAGCCGCAACAGGACAGGATCGGGAGGCATGGCTGGAGCGCTTTTTGTCTCACTCATCCCGAACACCCTTCATCACGTTGAAAATGCTGCCGGAAAGCCGCTCCAGTGTGGCGACGAACTCGTCAAAGGCGGGTTCGTCGCGACGATCCTCAACCACCTGGCATGCATGGCCGACTGTCGTTCTGTCCCTGCCGAAACAGGGGCCGATATCTGACATGGGAATACCGAGCTGCACATGGCACACATACATGGCGATCTGGCGGATATGGCATTCGGTGCGCCGCCTGTCCCGGCGCGCAGCCACACGATCGCCGGTTAATTGCACCATTTCCCCGGCCAGTTGCCGGACCAGCCGGCAAATCCGGGAAATCTCATCCCGCCCGGCAGCAGGCGGAAAACGGCGGAAATTGCTATCGGCAACCTGCACACAGGGCCGAAAGGGGGCAGGCAAAGACGATATGTCCGAAGGCATATGCAACTCCTTTACGAATAGGAATTAATTCATACACCTGAGGATGGGCCCGGGGAAGGGCAAATTTGGCGTCGAAAACCATGCGATTGATTTCGCTTTGTTTTTGAATAAAAGTGACGCCTCGACAAGGATTTTTTTCCTCTGTCGAAATTGCGCGCGGCAATAAAAAAGCCGGTCTAAGGACCAGCTGGACATAACACTATGGTGCAAGATGTGTATGGAGCGGGCATGTGCGCCCTGCCGCCATCTCCTGCTAAGGGAAAAGGTCACGGCGGCGAGTTAAGGGGCAAGGCCAGCAATATGCTGCCAAGGTCCCCTTTATCCGGCGCTTCGGGCCATCTTTCCCCGGACGGGGAGAAAATACAGCCGCGACACAATCCGTCTTAGAAAATCAACGGTTCGCCTTGCGGCGCTGACCGAGACCCATTTCCTTGGCGAGCCGCGAACGGGCTTCGGCATAGGCGGGAGCAACCATCGGATAATCGACCGGCAGATCCCATTTTTCGCGATATTCTTCCGGCGTCATGCTGTGATGCGTCGTCAGGTGGCGTTTGAGCGACTTGAACGAGCCACCACATTCCAAACAGACGATATGATCGTCCTGAACCGACTTGCGAACCGACACAGCAGGCTTCTGCTTTTCAACATTGACCGCCACCGATGCCGGTGCCGATGTTCCGCTGAGTGCCGTATGAACATCCGAAATAAGGCCGGGAAGCTCAGTTACCGGAACGACGTGGTTGCTAACATAGGCAGCCACAATATCCGCCGTCAGTTCGACCAGCAGATCCTGGGCGTTACCGTATGCAGTTTCCGTCATTTAAGTATCTCCTGTTATTTATCTCCAGACACGGATGAACGCCGCATCGAGCGATGTGAAGTTACCCGGTGCCCCTCCTTCGCCCTGTTGAAACCAACGTGAAATCTACCCCTAGATTTCAAGCGAAACCGGAAACGAATTGATCCGAGATTCAACTTGTAGCCCGCGACATGGCCAACAAAGGTCTGATCAACCATAGATTAGACATTAATAAAATGCCTATGCCGACCATGAAGAGGCTAGATGCAAATCGCAATAAGCAATTTTACACTTAATTTGGATAGCATCAAAACAGCAAAAGTCAAATTCCTATTATGATTTTTTCAGTTCAAAACAGTCTAATTGGAATACAAAAAATCACGGGTAATAAAATACTATGCCAAGTAGTAATGCAAAACGAAGACCCCCCATTATTAGGGGGTAATTCAACTTCAAATTTTCTTTAGGTCATCAACTACCGATTTATCAGCAAGTGGATAACCTGCCTTGTGTGCAGCCATTGCAAGAAGATGTGCGGAGACCGGTGCTGTCAGAACAAAGAAAAAGAAACCGGCAAGTGCCCGTGCCAGCGTCGATATTTCCGTGGAATGAATGCCGACAGCCAGCAGCAACAGGCCTGAGCCCACCGTTCCCGCCTTGGAAGCCGCATGCATGCGGGTGTAGACATCCGGCAGGCGATTAAGCCCGATTGCCGCAATCAGCGAGAAGGCGGCACCTGAGACCGTCAGTGCCGCAACCAGAATAGCCACGATCCAGCCCATCATCGCCCGCCCCTTCTTTTTCCACGCCTGGATACTTGTTTTTCAGGCTTTTCAACAACTTCCGATGCCCGCTCACCGTCAAGAACAGCCTTTGTCCTGCGCCTGCCATCTGCACCGCGCGACAGGACGAAGCGGGCAAAAGCCACCGTTGCGAGAAAACCCACCAGTCCGAGCGCAATGGCGATATCGACATAAAGATCGACGCCGGTGCGGATGGCGATAACCGCAATGAAGCCGATGGCGATGCCGACCAGCATGTCGAGCGCGACGATTCGGTCCGGCAAGGTCGGACCGACGACGACGCGATATACTGTCAGCAAAAAGGCAGCGGACAGTACAACCGTGGCAAGTACAGTTGCAAATGAAACTATGAGTTCCGGCGTCATCCCTGAAACGCCTCCATGATCTTTTTTTCGAAGCCGTTTCTGATGTCATTCTTGGCGGCTTCGATATTGCTGCAATCGATCGCGTGGACGTAGAGCGTTGTTTTATCCTCGGAAACATCGACCGAAAGTGTGCCGGGGGTCAGCGTGATGAGATTGGCAAGCAGCGTGATCTCGAAATCCGTCGTCAGCCTGAGCGGATAGGCGAAGATACCGGGCTGCACATCGAGCTTCGGCCGCGTCACCATCACCGCCACCTTCCAGGCCGACAGCGCCAGCTCCTTGAAGAACAGCAGCAGCAGCGACAGCACGCGGACCGGACGCAGTCGATGACGGCCGCCCTTGGGGATCTGGTGACGGATAAGGCCCAGAGCCAGCGCCGAGACGATGAGGCCGAAGAGAATGTTCGCCGGCGTGACGCTGCCGCTCACAGCGAGCCATACGCCAACGAAGAGCAGTAACAGGATGTAGCGGCTCATGGTCTGCTCCCTTCGGGAAACACCGACTGGATATAGGCGTCGGGGTTGCCAAGCCCCGCCGCCGCCTGCTGGCTGAGATTGAGCAGGCTTTCCGGAAACAGGCCGAAGAACACCACCAGCAATGTCAGCCCGACCAGCGGGACGAAAGAAGGGGCCGCTAGAGGCGACGCAGGCAGCGACGGCGCCTGGCCGGTTGAGGCCACTGCCGGGCGCCAGAAACATAAGAGGAAGACCCGCCCGAAGGCGATGGTGGCGATGAAGCCGGACAGGAGAAGGGCTGCGGCAAGCCACCAGGCGCCGATATCGATCGCCGATTTGACGAGAACCACCTTCGGCCAGAAGCCGGAAAACGGCGGCAGGCCGGAACCGGCGAAAAACAAGGCGAGCGCGAGGCCCGAAAACCACGGCGCCTGCCGATAAAGGCCACCGAGCGAAGTCAGGGTAAAACTGCCGCCAAGGCGGGCGGCGTGGCCGGCGGCGAGATAAAGCGCCGTCATCAGCACCATGGAGTGCAGCGCGTAAAAGATCGCGCCAGCAACGCCCGAGGGCGTGCCGATGGCGATGCCCGCCATCATGTAACCGATGCCCGATATGACGATGTAACCGAGCATGCGGCGGATATCGTTCTGTGCCAGCGCACCCATGGCGCCGAGCACCATTGTCAGCGCCGCAGAGATGGCGATGACGATACTCAGCTCCTCCCGCTCGACCGGAAACAGCATGACCATGACGCGCAGCAGCGCGTAGATGCCGACCTTGGTAAGCAGGCCGCCGAACAGGGCGGAAACGACGATGCGCGGCGTGTGATAGGAGGCGGGCAGCCAGAAATTCACCGGAAAGGCCGCCGCCTTCATGGCGAAGGCGAGAGCAAACAGGCTGGCCAGCGTCATCAACGGAGCCGTGCCGCGCAGCTGCGTCGCCTTCAGCGCGATATCGGCCATATTGAGCGTGCCGAAGATGGCATAGAGATAACCGACCGTGATCAGGAACAGCGTCGTGCCGATGAGGTTGAGGATGGCGTATTTCAGCGCGCCATCGATCTGCTCGCGCGTGGAGCCCAGCACGATGAGGCCGAAGGACGAGATCAACAGCACCTCGAACCAGACATAGAGGTTGAAGAGGTCGCCGGTCAGGAACGCACCGGTGACACCCGCCATCAACAGCATCAGGAATGGATAAAAACCGTATCGCCTGCCGCTGGCGTCGATATCGGCGCTGGCGTGGATGGCACCGGCCAGCGCTACGATGGCGGCGGCGAGCGACAGCAGCGTGCCAGTCAGATCAGCCGTAAAGGCAATGCCGAAGGGTGGCAGCCAGCGGCCCATGACCATGGTGAACGGCCCTTGGGTCACGACCTTCCACAGAAGCGCAGCATCGAGCAGTACCAGCAGAACAAGTGCCGTGATTGCAATGGGCGCATGCAGACGCATGGTGTGGCGCAGCATCATCAGCACCGCACCTGCGCCGATTGAGAGCGCGACGGGAAGGATGATCAGCCAGTCGGATAGCGGCACGGGTGCCGTGACCAGCGCTGCGGAAAGATCTGATATTGCGGAAGTGGTGGATGAAGCCATGTGTCTGTGCCCCGCCCCGCTCAATAACCGAGCGGCGGCAAAGGCTCGCCTGCCGGTTCTGCGGTGCGCATTTCGTCGGTGTCGTCGGTCTGCAATTCCTGGAACGCGCGCCAGGTCAGCACCAGCAGGAAACAGAAGAAGGAAAAGGAAATGACGATTGCCGTGAGGATAAGCGCCTGCGGCAGCGGATTGGCGGCACCCGCCGGCAGCGTGTCCATGCCGGTTGGAATGATCGGCGGCACTTCGCGCGTCAGCCTTCCCGCCGTGAACAGCAGGAGGTTGACTGCGTTGCCGAGAATGGCGATGCCGAGCAGCATGCGGATGCTGTGACGCGAGAGCATGAGATAGATCGCCACCGAAAAGAAGATGCCGACGAGAATGGAGAAAACAGCTTCCATCAGTCGCTATCCCTTTCTTCCAGAGCCAGCGCAATGGAGGTGATGGCACCGACCACGACGAGATAAACGCCGATATCGAAGGACATGACGGTGGAGAGTGGCACTTCCACACCAAGCAGGCTCGGATAGACCCACAGCCCGGTCATGAAGGGCACGCCGGCTGCAATCGAGACGAGACCAGACAACGTCGCCAACAGCAGCCCCGCGCCGGCAATGGACAGCGGATGGTACACGATGGCGCGCCGGACTGCGGCCACACCATAAGCGATGCCGTAGATCGCCAGCGCCGAGACCGCGATCAACCCGCCGATGAAACCGCCGCCCGGCTCGTTATGGCCGCGCAGCAATACAAAGATGGAAAACAGCACCATGAGGCTGGTGACTACGGGGGCGACGGTGCGCAGGATAAGCGTGTTCAAGCCCGCGCTCCCTTCTTCTTCGCTATTTTTGCTGGGCCCTTGATGGCAACAGCCGGGCGGATGCGGATGAGCGCGAGAATGGCCAGGCCTGTTATCATCACCACCGCAATCTCGCCCAGCGTATCCGTGCCGCGGAAATCGACGATGATGACGTTCACCACATTCGCCCCGTGGGCGATGACCTTGGAATAGGTGTTGTAGAAATCGGTGAGGCGATTATCGAACGACGCTTCCGTCGCCCGCATCAGGAACAGGGCAAAGCCGGTTCCGCAGGCAATGGCGATGGTGCTGTCCAGAAGCTTCTGGCCAGGGCCGCGGTGGTCTGACGGCGACAGGCGAAGCCTTGTCATCACCAGCGTCAGAATGACCACGGAGAGGGTTTCGACCATGAATTGCGTAAACGACAGATCGGGCGCGCCGAACAGCAGGAAGATGACCGCCACCGCAAACCCCTGAATGCCGAGCGCGATGATGGCCGTAAGCCGGCTGGACGCCGTGAGCACCGCGACAAGGCCCGCAACCGCGATGCCAATGAAGGTCAGCTCATGGATTTTCATGTCGTGCGGCCACGCCGGCATGGACGGCAGTTCGCCATAGAGAAACAGCGGCGCAAGCAGCACGACGGCAATGACGGCGAAAGTGGCGGTGACGTAAAATTCCAGCCTGCCGGGCTGGATAAGCCTGACAACATGGAACGAGATTTTGACCAGCGTTTCGATGAAAACATCGAAGCCCCTGTCCGGCCCTGCACCCAGCGCCTTGAAGGTGCGCACCATCAGGCCGCGAACGGCGGAAAGCTGCATATAGAGGACGATGCCGAGCGCGATGGTCAGCAGCGACAGGCCGAGCGGCACGCCGATATGGGGAATGAGCGAGATTTCCACCGGGCGCGGCTCACCCGCGATCGCGCTTGCCATCGGCGTCGAAATGTAAAAATGCGAAAGGCCAGCGAAGAGAGCGATGGTCAGCCCCTTTATCGCCAGCAGCGCCGGGCCGAGCCACAGCAGCAGTGGTCCCTCATGAGCGTGTTTCGGGGTTTTCACGGGCTTGCCGAGGAAAGGTTTCAGCGCCACGGCAAAAGCGACGGCAAACATCAGCGCATTGCCGAGAATGGCGATGCCGGTGAACAGCACGGCACGCGGATTGCCATGCGCCAGCGCATAATAAATCTCCTCCTTGGCGAGAAAGCCGAAAAAGGGCGGCAGGCCGGCCATGGAGATGGCTGCGGCAAGTGCTGCCGCAAAGGTGATCGGCATGGCTTTTCGCAAGCCGCCGAGCTTCGTCACATCGCGGGTTCCGGTCTCGTGGTCGATGATGCCGGCGACCATGAACAGTGCGCCCTTGAAAAGCGAATGCGCCACCAGATAAAGCACAGCCGCCTCGATCGCGTGGTCCGAGCCGAAGCCGGTCAGCATCACCAGCAGACCGAGCGAGGACATGGTGGTATAGGCCAGCATCAGCTTCAGGTCGGTCTGGCGCACGGCGAGCAGCGCGCCGGTCAGCATGGTCAACCCGCCGAAGAACGGCAGCAGGATCTGCCAGGCAGCGGTATCGCCGAGAACGGGGTTGAGGCGCATCAGAAGATAGACGCCGGCCTTCACCATGGTTGCCGAGTGCAGATAGGCCGAAACCGGTGTCGGTGCCTCCATCGCGTTGGGAAGCCAGAAATGGAACGGGAACTGCGCCGATTTGGTGAACGCGCCGCCGAGAACCAGCAGCAGCGCAGCCAGATAGAACGGGCTGTCGCGTAATATATCGCCGCCACGCACCAGCATGGACAATTGCGTCATGCCGCTCATGTCCCAGATGAAGATCAACCCGGCGAGCAGCAGCAGACCGCCGCCGCCCGTTACCACCAGCGCCTGCAAGGCGGCACGGCGTGCGGCCGGGCGCGCATGGTCGAATCCGATCAGCAGGAACGAGGTTATCGAGGTCAGTTCCCAGTAAACGAATAGCATCAACAGGCTGTCCGAAACCACGACGCCTAGCATCGCGCCCATGAACAGAAGCAGGAAAGACAGGAAGCGGCCCTGCTGCGGATGCCCCTTCATGTAACCGCCGGCATAAAGCACGATCAGCAGACCAATACCGGTGATCAGAAGTGCAAAGGTCAGCGACAGGCCGTCAATGAACCACGAAAAGCTGAGGTTGAAACTTGGAACCCAGACGTAACCGCCCGTGACCACGCCGCCAGCCGCCACCTGCGGCAGCATCAGTGCGAAGTGTACAAAAGCCAGCGCGGGCGCGATCGCCAATATCCAGACGGCATTGTGACCTAATCTTTTCACCAGCATCGGTGCGGCAAGCGCTGCCAGAAACGGCAAAAACAGCGACAGGAATGTCAGCTGCGTGACATCTGATGTCATTCACATCTCCCAGGGCTTCCCCTACCCCTGTACGCCCATGAATGGCGTTCTTTTCAAATCGTATTTTTCAGTTAAGGCATAGACACCGCCATCTCAACCCAAATCGACTCTCATACCTGCCCATAACGTACTCGTTATGACAGCTGCCCTCTTTCAATCTGCAGCGCCGATGCCTATTTCTGGCAGGAACAGAAAGGATCATTCCATGAGCGATCTGACATCCCCGAAAGTGAACAAGAGCGATGCCGACTGGCGCGAGCAGCTGACGCCGGAGCAATATCGCATCCTGCGTGAACACGGCACCGAGCGCCCATTTACCGGTCCCTACTGGGACACGTTCCAGAAAGGCCTCTATCGCTGCGCCGCCTGCGACGAGCCGCTGTTCCTCTCCGATACCAAATTCGATGCAGGTTGCGGCTGGCCGAGCTATTTCGAACCGGTGAAACCGGGTGCGGTGACGGAACATCGCGATGCGACGCTTGGCATGGTGCGCACCGAAATCCGCTGCGCCAATTGCGGCGGCCACCTCGGCCACGTCTTCCCGGACGGCCCACCGCCCACCGGCCTGCGTTATTGCATCAACGGCCATTCGATGGTGTTCGAACCCATCTGATGAGAGACAGGTAACGGCCGGTTGCCTTCCGGCCGTTCTTGCGAAGAAAATGACCGTCTCGACAGCCGGACCGGAGAGTGAGATTATCGCGATCTCACTCCTTCCGGATCACCATCATGGCGCTCGAAACCATCCTCATATTCATTCCCGCCTGCTTTGCCCTGAACATGGCGTTCGGGGCCAACAATCTCCTGTCGATGACGGTTGGTGCGCGATACGGCATGGCAACGGCAGTGATGGCCGCGAGCGGCCGGCTGGTTGCGTTTGCTGGCATGATCGCGATCGCCGCTTTGGGCCTCGGCGCACTTTTGATGGCTTCCGAAATGATGTTTTCGCTAATCAAATGGATCGGCGTTCTCTACCTGCTGTGGATCGGCTTCAAGCTCATCCGCTCAAGGGCGGATGTCACCGCTCCCGATATCTCCTCGGGCAACGGAAATATTCTCAAGACCTATCTGCGGCAGGAGTTTTTTGTCGCCTCCGGCAATCCGAAGGCCATCCTGATCTTCACGGCCTTTTTCCCGCAATTCATCCGGCAGGACGCCTATTGGCAGAGCTTCGCCACGCTCGGGGCAATTTTCCTGCTGCTCGAGGTGGTGGCGATCACCGTTTATGCCTTTGTCGGTTCGCGACTGTCCGGTCTTATGCGCAATGCGCGCGCCCTGAAGCGCGTCAACCGGATCAGCGGATCGATGATGATGGCTTTCGGCGTCATGCTGGCCTTCGCCCGGCGCCCCGCCTGAGAGAAATCCCGGCCCGCGTACTAGTTCAGTTTAAGCTCCATGCAGGTCAGGTCCAGCCAGCGGCCAAACTTGGTGCCCACTTCCGAAAACCGGCCGGCAACGGTGAAACCGAGGCTTTCGTGCAGGCGGATGGAGGCGGCGTTTTCCGATTCGATCGCGGCGATCAGCACATGCACATCGTTGCCGGAAGCGTGGTCGATGAGCGACTGCATCAGCCGCTTGCCGATGCCGTGTCCGCGCGCGTCCTTGTGGACATAAACCGAATGTTCGCGGGTGTGGCGATAGCCGTCGAAGGCGCGCCAGTCGCCATAGGAAGCGTAGCCGGCAACCTTGCCGTCAAGAATCGCGACGATCACAGGAAAGCCGCGTGACTTGCGGGCGGAAAACCATTCCTTGCGGTTTTCCAGATCGACCAGCACTTCGTTCCAGATCGCCGTCGTGTTCAGGACCGCGTCGTTGTAAATCTCCATGATGCCGGAAAGATCGTCCACGGTGGCATCGCGCAGTTCCAAACTCATTATCGTTCGCCCTCATTCTTGTCTGCATCGCGCGCCCAACGTTCCGGGGCACGACCTTCAGGCGAGCATTAGGCGATGACGCGGATGGCTGTCCAGTGCTCTCTAGATCAGGAAGACATGGGAACGAGGCTGAAGGAAGTGACCACGGCAAAATAGTGGACAACGGCGGCGGCGACGACGAAACCGTGCCAGATGGCGTTCTGGAATCGCAGCTTTTCCCAGACATGGAAGACCACGCCGAGCGAATAGATGACACCGCCAGCGACAATCAGCCAGAGCGTGACGGGGGCCAGATGCGTCGAGAGTGGCTGCACCACCATGATGCCGCTCCAGCCCATGGCGAGATAAAGGCCTATGGCGACCCGGTCGTAACGGCCGGGAAACAGGCATTTGAGCAATATGCCGCAGATGGCGGCAAGCCAGATCAGCCCCAGCATGGTGGCAATCAGCGGCTCGTGGATACCGCGCATCAGGAACGGCGTGTAGGTGGCGGCGATCAGGATGAAGATCGCCGAGTGATCCAGCCGGCGCAGGAACCATTTTACGTTGGAATGCGGCCAGATATTATAGGTGAAGGACACGGACAGGCAGGCGACAAGGCCGAGTCCGTAAATCCAGGCGGCCGCGATGGCGCTGAGGCTGCCCCAGACGGTCGCGTAAAAAATCAGCGCCGTGGCGCCGACCAGCGCAAAAACGATACCCACGCCGTGGACGATACCATCGGCGACAATCTCGTGAAAATCATACTGGCGACCAAACCGCCACACGTTACTCATAGTCCATTCCCGTTTGCCTGCTTGTGGCCAAGCATGACGGCAATATTAGACAGGAACAAGACAGCAGCCGGTTAACGGCGATCAAATTGCGTTCCGGGCTGTTGCGAAAGGAGAGGTTGAGCGGTGGCCTCGCCGTTTCCCTCATTCCTGCGCTTGTCACAGGAATGAGGATGGAAAAGGAGCGCCCTCACAAGGCCGCAGCGCACTCCTGGCAGAACGGCGTATAGGGCACGGCTTTCAGGCGGTCTTCCGAAATTTTCTTGCCGCATTTGACGCAGGTGCCGTAGGTACCGTTCGCGATGCGGTCGAGTGCGGCGTCGATGGCGCGCAACTCGTCCTGGCCCACCTGCCCAATTTCATCCAGCACCTCGTCATTGCTGCGTTCAGCGGCGCGATCGTCGTCATCGGGGTTGCGCGGTTCTTCGAAATCCGCCTCGATTTTGTGCAGGCGGCTGTAAAGCTCGCGCTGGCGGTCGCGCAGGATTTTCTCGTAACTGTCGACATTCATGGTCTTCTCCTCCAGCCGGTGCGGGCGAAAATCGCCCGCAACCCCAAGATTTCAGCTCACTTTACCTGTCAATCAGCACCGAGCACTTGGCATGGCGCACCACGCGGTCGGCGGTGGCTCCGATGAAATAATTGCTAAAGTCAGGCATATGCGATGCGATGATGATGAGATCGGCCTTGTGCTCTTCGGCAGCGGCAATGATTTCACGCGCCGGCGCGCCGCTTCTGATTTCGTGCTTGCCCTTGAAGCCGGCCTTCGCCTGAATATCCGCAAGTTTCGTCTTGGCATCCTTGATGGCATTTTCGATGAGGTCTACCGGCAGGTCAATCGCCATATAGCCGGGCAGTTCCTCAACCACATTGATGAGGACGATCTCGCCATCGACATCCAGCAGCGCCTTGGCCTTGGCGAGAATCTTCTCTCCCTTGTCGATGGCGCTGAGGTCTACCGGTACGATGATTTTCTTGTACATGGCTATCTCCTTTGGCGTAATCTGCCGTTCACGTGTCGGGCTCATATTTCCCTGCCGATGCGCCCTTCGCCTTGATTGAAGTCAAAGCCGCGTCGGAGCAGCAACAGGGGCATTGTCAACGAATAGTGGACGGTCAATCGCCAGATGGCGATCTTTGCTGAACGACAAAACCCGCCCATATTCACCACAAATGAACGCCGCAAAGCGGCGTCGGCTGATGCAGACGCGCAAATCCGCGTCGTCAGCACGCCGGATTCAATATGGAGATTATGATGAGTGAAATCAAACAATTCGCCCTGACGCGGCCGGCTTATGTCGGTCAGGCTCATCTTGTCGTTCACGATCTGCCGCGCATTTCGGAATTCTACCAGAAAATCATCGGCCTCTCCGTCATCGAAAAAAGCCCGAGCGGCGAGGTTCTTGGTGTCAACGGCCAGCCGCTGCTGACACTTTCCACCTCCGGCACGGTTGAACGCGCGCCGCGCAATGCCGCAGGCCTGTTCCACACCGCCTTCCTGATGCCGCGCCGCGAGGATCTGGCCCATTGGCTGGCCCATGCCGCGCACAACAATATCCAGCTTCAGGGCGCATCCGACCATCTGGTGAGTGAAGCGATCTATCTGGCCGACCCCGAAGGCAACGGCATCGAGGTCTATCGCGACCGGTCGCCGTCGGAATGGACCTACCAGCAGGACGGCACGGTGGAGATGGCCACGCTCCGCCTCGACCTACAGGCGCTGTATGACAGTGCGCCGAAAACGGCGTTCGAGGGCGCCGCCGATGGAACGGCCATCGGCCACATGCATCTGCAGGTCGGCAATATTCCGCAGGCGGATGAGTTTTATCAGGATGTGCTGGGGTTGAAGATCATGGCGCGTTATCCGGGTGCCAGCTTCTTCGGCTCGGGCGCTTATCATCACCATGTGGCCGCCAATATCTGGAACAGCCGCGGCGCCACGGCCCGCACGGACAATATGACCGGCCTTTCGGGCTACTCGCTGAAGTTCAACGATAGTGCGGCGCTCGATACTGCAACGGCCGCTCTCGACCGGCTGGAAATAGCTACGGAACGGCAGAGCGACGGTATTGTTCTCAAAGATCCGTGGGGCATAGGCCTGAAGCTTTCCGCGTAAAGACCACGGGGCGGCAGAAATTTTTGCAGCTCCGGAACCGCCTCATTTTTCGAACGTTTGATGTCTTATTGGGGGACAGTTCGATGAATGAGAATGCCAGGCCGGAAAAAACCGGCATATTGGGCAATATCGGGCGGCGCGCCGCAAACGCTCCGTCGACGAAGGCCGACCCTTTCGAGGGTCTGGCGTCCGGGTCGCACCGTGACGACGCGCGCAGCCAGCAGCCGCTCGGCCGAGAAGCGCTCGATGTGGCCGTTGCATGGTCGGTTATCGGCATTTTTCTCGTCGTCATGATGGCGGTCATTCATGAATTGTCTCTGATCCTCATACCGGTTGTGCTGGCGATTGTCGTGGGCATGATCCTCGGCATCGCGGCGGAAAAGCTCAGTTCCTATGGCATTCCCGGAGCCGGTGTGGCTGTCATTCTCTCCGGCCTTGTCGCGGCCGTGATGTTTTTCGTGATCAATTCGCTGATAGACCCTTTGTCGCAGCTCGCCTCCGAAGGACCAGCGCTGATCGAACGCAGTATGGACCGCTTCCTGCCCTATCTTCAAAGCATCCGATGGCTGAACATTTCGGCAGCGACCTTCAGCATGGGGTCGATTTCGATGGAATCGCTGATTTCGCGCAGCGGCGAGATAATTTCCCTGCTCGGTTCCAACGTCACCCCCGCAGTCGTTCAGGGCATGATCTTCCTCGCCGCGCTTTTGATGTTCCTCTACAGCCGCCTGCGGCTGCGCAAGGCGATCATCATGGCCTTTCCGGCCCGGCACCAGCGGCTGAGGGCCATTCGGATCATCGCTTCGGTGGAAGAAGTGCTCGGCACCTATTTTGCCACGGCAGCGCTGATCTATGCGGCGCTGGGCGTGACGATGGTGGCGATCGCATATTTCGGCGGGCTGGCCATGCCGCTTCTGTGGGGGCTTTTCGCCTTTCTCTCCAGCTTCGTGCCATTTCTCGGCATCACCGCCATGACGGTGTCGCTGGCGGTGGCAGGCATCATCACGCATGACAACATGGTGCTGGCGTTGCTGCCATCCGCGATCTTCTTCACCATTCACCTGTTGATGGAAAACCTGGCCTTTCCGGCAGTTGTGGGCCGCAACATGGAGATCAACCCCTTCCTCGTCTTCGTGATGATCATCTTCTGGACGTGGATGTGGGGTGCTGCGGGCGCCATGCTGGCACTGCCGCTGTCGCTGATCGCCATGACAGTAACGCGCGAGCTGTTTCCTTCACGCCGCATCGTTCCAAACCTGCCGGCCTGATGGCCGGTCAGGAGGCGAGAGGGATGCGGAGCTTATCGGCCATGCGCCGCTCGTGCTCGATCAACCATTTCTTCCGCCACAGACCACCGCCATACCCGGTCAGGCTGCCATCTGCGCCCAGCACCCGGTGGCAGGGAACGACGATGGCAATCTGGTTGGCGCCATTGGCGCGGGCGACGGCACGCACGGCGGATGGCCGTTGCATCGACGTCGCAAGCGAAGAATAGCTGACGATCTCTCCCGCCGGTATCTCCCGCAATGCGTGCCAGACATCGCGCTCGAAGGGTGTGCCGTATCCGGCAAGCCGGGTTTCGAAGTCAGCCGAGTGCCCGGCGAAATAGGCCGCGAGTTCTGCTGCGATCTGGCCGGTGACCGCCGTCCTGCCCAGCACCATATCCGCGCCGGTGCGGGCCTTCAGCCGCTTCAATTCGGCCGGAAGCGCTGGACGGTCGGCAAATTCGAGAAGATGCAGGGCGTGATCATCGGCAACCACCAGCATCGGACCGATCGGCGTGTCGATCCAGTCGCCCTTCAGGAACCCCTTGCCTTTCATGGCGGCGGGAGAGGTGCCGAAGAACTGGTTGATGGCCGAGCGAAAACCGCTGCCGGATTCATATCCGGCATCGATCTGCGCGCCGATCACGGCTTCTCCTGATGCGAGGCTTGTCGCCGCATCTCCCAGCCGCCGCAACCTTGCGATTTCCAGAAAACTCATGCCGAAACGGCGTTTGAAGGTGCGGCGCACGGTAGAAGGGTCATGGCCCATCGCCACCACATCGTCCTCACGCCAGCGCCGCGCCGGTTCGTTTTCCAGTGCCGTCAGAAGGGTGGTGACGGTTTCATCCGCCGTGCCATAGGAAAGCATCGGCTTGCAGCGCTTGCAGGGGCGGAAGCCAGCTTCCAGACATTCGGCGATGGTTTCGCGAAAGCGGCAGTTTTCGATCTTCGGCTTTCGCGCCGTACAGGTAAAGCGACAGAAAATCTTCGTCGAGGTCACGCACACATAGGCCACGCCCTCATAGGCGGGGTCCTTGTTCACAAGGGCGGAATATAGGGTTTCGGTGTCGGGGCGTTTGAACAGCATGGGAGGATGCTAGCGCAAATTTGAGCGGTATGCCGCCGAAAAACGGGCGTGGATGTGGGATGCTCATTTCCCTCGTTCCCGTGCTTGTTACAGGAATGAGGAGAGAGCCGCCCCGCTCAATTACCCGGCGGCGTAAACGACGGGTCGTCCAGCCTTGTGAACACCACGCCGCGCGCCTTCAGCGCCAGAAGGCCCCTCACCACGCCCTCACCCGCTTCGTGGGTAGGCTGGTTGATGTGGGAGATGATGACGTCGCCGTCCCTGGCCGAAGCGATGTGCTTTGCCGTGGCGGCCGCGCCCAGAAGCGAGCCGCCATCGCCATTGACGGAATAACCCGCCACCCGCATGCCGAGCCTGTTGATGGCGGCCATGGACGAGGTGGTGTATTTCGCCGTCGCACCGCGAAACCATTGCGGTTGAAGACCGGTCATGGCGACAATTGCCTGCCTGCCGCCCTCGACCTCCTGCTCGACTGCCGCTTCCGAACCGGCAGCGGCAATGCCATAGATGGCAACGGGCTTATCCACCGCTGG
This sequence comes from Agrobacterium sp. MCAB5, assembly GCF_052114365.1. Classification (NCBI taxonomy): domain Bacteria; kingdom Pseudomonadati; phylum Pseudomonadota; class Alphaproteobacteria; order Hyphomicrobiales; family Rhizobiaceae; genus Agrobacterium; species Agrobacterium sp. MCAB5. The sequence continues at coordinate 803,829 of NZ_JBFREP010000001.1, read as the reverse complement.
CACATGGTTTTCGCCGTGGTTTTCAATCTCGAACAAATCCGGATGCGCCATCATTACGGCAAGCGCTTCGCTATTGTGCTTCAGCCAGCGGGCAGTGACAAAGATCGTCGCCGGTATCTTTTCCTGCACCAGCGTATCGAGAATGCGATGGTCGGTCTTGCCCATGCAGGCGTCCAGAGTCATCGCCACCCGCACCCTGCCGTCATGCCTCGGCGTCATTTTCAGCGTCGGCTCGACGAGCCCCGTCCCCGCGAAGGCGGCAGTGGAGAGCGACAGGAAGAGAGCGGCAAAGGGCAGGCTACGCAGCATTTTTCAGTTTCCAAAGGGTAAAGATGTGGCAATCCGCCTGCAAAACGCCCGAATTATGGCGCGGCTTCCAGCGTGGACAGAGCGTTCAGCACCTCTTCCACCCGCTGGCGCTCTGCGCTGGTGAGCGACAGGATTGGCCGGGGCGGCTCGCATGCCGTTACCGACAAAGCATTGGCGGCGGCGTAGATCACGCGGATACTGCCGAATTCCTTGAAGAGCGCCCAAAGCGGCTGGAAGGCCAGATCGAGCCTGCGCGTCTCCTCCGCATCCCCGGCCTGCGCGGCGCGCATCAACCGCAATGCCGGAACCGGCAGCAGGCCCGCAACGACGCTGTACCAGGCATCGCCACCGGCAAGCGTTGCTTCCGCACATCCCCAGTCGCCGCTGTAACCGATGGCGAAATCATCCGTCAGTTTCGGCCGCAGCCGCGCAAGCTCTCCCGCATAGTCGGAATCGGCCGGCAGCGGCATCTTTATGGCACGGATATTCGGGATATAGGCGAGCCTGACCAGAAGCTCATCGCTGAAGGAGAATCGCGTCGTCGTCGGGTTGTTGTAAATGGCGAGCGGCAAATCGGTTGCGCCGGCGACGGCGGCGAAATGGTGATAGGCCTCTTCCTGAGTCAGCGGCGTATAGGAAACGGGTGCCAGAAGCAGCGCATCGGCACCGGCAGCTTCGGCATCCTTCGCCAGCGCCACGGCCTCATCGGTACGCAATGCGCCGACGCCTGCCATCAATGTGCGCCTGCCCTTGAGGAAGGCATGGGCTGCCTCGACCGCGCGCCGCCTCTCGGCACGCGACAGATACATATAGGTTCCGGTGCTGCCGAGAATACCGATGGAATCGACCTCCGCCGCATCCAGCCGCTCGACGAGGGCGGAAAAGGCTTGGCTATCCACCTGCCCGGCCTCGTCAGCGGGCGTGATCGGAAAAGCCGAAAGTCCCTTGAATTGCTTCGCCATGTTCTCGCCCCTCAATTCGATCGAAGGACAGCGTTACAGACCCATTGGCAGGGCGGCAAGAAAAGCGGGGTTTAAACCGGCGACCGCGGACGAAGAATTCTCCGATCAGTCATAAAGATACAACTTCTTCCACTGCTCTTCGGGAATCTTGTCGCCGACACGGTAATCGAAGGACTGGATGGAGAGGCTGTCGCTTTTCAGCTGGCACTTGTATTTGAGCTTGTACCATTCACCGGCGCTTCTGAAGACTGCACCCGACGCCTTGATCGAATTCTTGCCAACCTCGGGATCACCGAAGGTATAGGCAATGACCTTATCCGGCTTCATGCCCTTCTGCTCCGTCGCGATCCGCTCCATCGCCTCTATGTCGCAACGCTGCTCCAGACGCTCCTCGGGGGCGAGCACGTTCAGCTGCCGCATGACGTTGGCGTCTATTGCGAAAGCGGGTGTAGATGCCTGCAAGGCAAGGAAAAACGCAGAAAGAGCAGCGGGAAGAAACTTTCGCATGGGATCCTGTCAGTTTTCGTTTGTTCTTATCGATGCACGGCAGGCCGGTGGCAGGCGCGTATCATCGCTGATTTGCCGGATATTGCCAAAATGTGATCGAAAACTGACGAAATTGTGCCCAAGCCTCATTTCACCTGTGGAGATTTGAAACTTGATCGGTGGTGAGGGGCACTCTACATCTTGGGTGCCGCCCACGCATTTTTCATACGAAAGCGAGTTTCCCTTGCCGATTTTCAAGAACCTGCCCGCCGCCCCGACCGCCGAAAAACGGCCCGTCCAGGATACGCATCACGGCATCACCCGCACCGATGACTACGCATGGTTCCGGGCCGATAACTGGCAGGCCATGTTCAAGGACCCTACCCTGCTCGACCCAGCCATCCGCGCCCATCTGGAGGCCGAGAACGCCTATATGGAAGCCGCAATGGGCGACACCAAGGCGCTTCAGGAAAAGCTGTTCGAGGAGATGAAAGGCCGTATCAAGCAGGATGATTCCTCTGTTCCGGTCAATGATGGACCCTATGCCTATGGCACGCTGTTCGTGACCGGCGGCGAGCAACCGCATTATTTCCGCACCCCGCGTGATGGCGGCGAAAAGCACGTGCTGCTTGATGGCGACAGGGAAGCTGAAGGCAAGGATTATTTCCGTCTTGCCGGCCTCGACCAGTCTTCCGATCACAGTCACGGCATCTGGGGTTATGACGACAAGGGTTCGGAATATTTCACGCTGCGCATCCGTAATCTCGAAACCGGTGAAGACCTTGCCGATGTCGTGGAAAATACCGGCGGCGGCGGGGCATGGGCGCCTGACGGCAAGAGCTTCTTCTATACGCTGCAGGACGAAAACCACCGCCCCTCGAAGGTCTTCCACCACATCATCGGCGAGCCGCAGTCGGCCGACCGGCTGGTCTATGAGGAAAAGGACCCCGGCTTCTTCATGGGCGTTGGCGCGTCCGTGCTCGACGACTTCATCTTCATCGACATTCACGACCATGAGACCAGCGAATACCGCATTCTTTCCACCAAGGACCTGATGGCCGAGCCTGTCGTGGTTGCGGAGCGCGAGGAAGGTATCGAATATTCGATGTGCGAAGGCGGCGATGTCTTCTACATCCTCACCAATGACGGCGATGCCAAGGATTTCCGCATCATGGAAGCTCCGGTGACCGCGCCGGGCAAGGAAAACTGGAAGGAGGTCGTGCCGCACGAGCCGGGTCGCCTCATTCTCTCCGTCGATGCCTATGCCCGCCATCTGATCTGGCTGGAGCGCCGCGACGGCCTGCCGCGCATCGTTATCCGCGATCGCCGCACGGGCGAGGAACATTCCATCGCCTTTGCCGAGGAAGCCTATTCGCTTGGCCTGCATGGCGCTGCAGAATACGACACCGATGTCATCCGCTTCTCCTACTCCTCGATGACGACGCCGAGCCAGTTGTTCGACTACAATATGGTGACGCGCGACCGCACGCTGCTGAAAACGCAGGAAGTGCCTTCCGGCCACAATCCCGACGATTACATTACCCGCCGCATCATGGCGCCTGCCCATGACGGCGAGTTGGTGCCGGTCTCGCTGCTTTACCGCAAGGATGTAGTACTCGACGGTTCGGCCCCCTGCCTGCTTTATGGCTACGGCGCCTATGGCATCACCATCCCCGCTTCCTTCTCCACCACAACGCTGTCTTTGGCAGACCGTGGCTTCATCTATGCCATCGCCCACATTCGCGGCGGCAAGGACAAGGGTTTCGAGTGGTATGAAACCGGCAAGATGAAAGACAAAGAGAACACGTTTAAGGATTTCATCGCGGCTGCCGATCATCTGGTCAAGGAAGGCTTTACCTCCTACGATCGCATTATCGCGGAAGGCGGTTCGGCAGGGGGAATGCTGATGGGCGCCGTCGCCAACATGGCCCCGGAAAAATTTGCCGGCATCATCGCTGCGGTTCCCTTCGTGGACGTGCTGACGACCATGCTTGATGACACGCTGCCACTAACCCCGCCGGAATGGCCGGAATGGGGCAATCCGCTGGAATCGGAAGAGGAATATCAGTGGATCGCCGCCTACAGCCCCTATGACAATGTCGGGGAAAAGCCCTATCCGCCGCTGCTTGCGCTTTCCGGCCTCACCGACCCGCGCGTGACCTATTGGGAACCGACCAAATGGGTGGCGAAACTGCGCGAAAAGACGACGGGGGAAGCCCCGATCCTGCTCAAGACCAACATGGCGGCTGGCCATGGAGGCAAGTCGGGCCGTTTCCAGCGGCTGGAAGAAATTGCCTTCGAATATGCCTTCGCACTGAAGGTCGCGGGCAAGGACACCGTCTGACACGCTGCATGCAGAACCGGGCGGCGATCCAATCGTCGCTCGATCTTATTTTGGACGAAAATACCTGAAAAAATCTCGTTATTGAATATTTTTTCCACAAATTATCATACGCATCTTTTATTTAAATAACATCTTTATCGACATTGAATTTTTATTTCCAGTTGCTGCAAATCATAATATATCTTCCGCAAACGCAAATAATTCCCATATATTACGTCACCGGAAAAAATGTTCCGGAAATCGAACGCATGGCTGCGTTGCGCCATTTCGCATTGCAATATCACTTTTCGGCCGTATTATCCGGGCCGTTGACATATTCATGCGCCTTTTCGCCGCCTTTCTCGCGGCAATCCTGCAGCACGTCTTGCGGATAATCTTATCGCCGGATTTTTTCGGCTTTTTCATGCGCCATGTCAGTTCGCCCTTGGCAATCCGGGCTTTGCAGTGCTCCCGCTTTGCCAATTGAAAACACTGCATCAGACTTGGAGGTCTCCCATGAAGAAACTCCTAGCCTCGACCATTCTCGTAACGGGCTTTACCATCGCTGCCGGTGCAGCAAATTCCGCCAACGCCGCAGAAACATGCGGCAGTGTCACCATCGCCGAAATGAACTGGGCGTCCGCCGGTGTTGCGGCTTACGTCGACAAGTTCATCATGGAAAACGGCTATGATTGCACGGTCAACGTCATCAGCGGCGACACCACTCCCACATTCACCTCCATGAATGAAAAGAGCCAGCCGGATATGGCGCCCGAAATGTGGGTGAATACCCTTGGCGCCCCCTATGAGGACGCCGTCAAGAAGGGCAACCTGATCCAGGAAAGCAAAATCCTGAGTGAAGGTGGCGTTGAAGGCTGGTGGATTCCCAAATATCTCGCCGACGAACACCCTGATATCAAGACAGTTGAGGACGCACTCAAGCATCCCGAGCTTTTCCCGGCGCCGGAAGACGCCAGCAAGGGTGCCGTGTTTGGCTGCCCGCCGGGCTGGGGCTGCCAGCCAACGACCGCCAACCTGTTCAAGGCACGCAAGGCCGATGAGAAGGGCTTCGCCCTGATCGATACCGGCTCCGCCGCGGGCCTCGATGGCTCGATCTCCAATGCCTATGAGAAAAAGCAGGGCTGGCTCGGCTATTACTGGTCCCCGACGGCCATTCTTGGCAAGTACGACATGGTGAAACTGGACGATGGCGTGGCACTCGACCGCGAGGCCTACGACAATTGCATCGCCAAGCCTGATTGCGCCGATCCCAAGCCAAACGCCTATCCGGTGGCAGAGGTATTCACTGTTGTCACCAAGGATTTCGCCGAGAAGGCCGGTCCTTCCATCGACTATATCCGCAAGCGGCAGTGGGACAACGAGACCGTCGCCAAGGTTCTGGCCTGGATGGATGAAAACCAGGGCACCAACGAAGACGGCGCGGAATATTTCCTCGAGAACAACGAGGATATCTGGACGAAGTGGGTTTCGCCCGAGGTGGCGGAGAAGATCAAGGCTTCGATGTGATTGGTTGATGAGAGTGGGAAGCTTCGGTTGTCATCCGTGGCTTACCCCCTCTGCCCTGCCGGGCATCTCCCCCCAAGGAGGGAGATCGGCTGGGCTCACCCTTCTCACAAATCCGCAACCTGTTTGATGGGCGAGACTTTGCCTCGGATCGATCTCCCCCCCTTTTGGGGGAGATGTCCGGCAGGACGGAGGGGTGCCCCGCGCTCCAGCCTCGACCACCCATCCCCCAAAACCCAAAGGGAAAACAACAATAATGGCCCTCTGTAACTATCTGCCGGATATGCTGTGCAAGTTTCCGGCCATCGATAACGGCACGATGCGTGTGGCACGCAAGACCATCGATGACGGTTTTCGCGATATCGTGCGCAATTACGGCGATGCGATCGATGTGATCGTGCATCCGCTGCAGCTCTTTCTCAACTCCTCGGAGCGGCTGTTCATCCAGACCCCGTGGATCGTCACCATGCTGGTCATTCTGGCGATCGTGCATCTGGCCGGGCGCAGCTTCAAGATCACCGGTGGCACGGCCATCTCCCTGCTCATGATCGGCGCAGTCGGCCTCTGGCGCGACGCCATGACGACGCTTTCCATCGTCGCCATCGCCACGCTGATCGCCATCGTCATCGGCCTGCCGCTCGGCATTTTGATGGGACGCTCAGAACGGTTGCAGCGTATCATCAATCCGGTGCTCGACGTGATGCAGACCCTGCCAAGCTTCGTTTATCTCATCCCCGTGGTGGTGATTTTCGGCATCGGCAAGGTACCGGGCCTGATCGCAGTGGTGATCTACGCCATTCCGCCCGTCATCCGCCTGACCAGCCTCGGCATCCGCCTGGTAGACCGGGAAGTGCTGGAAGCCGCCGATGCCTTCGGCTCCTCCAACGGCCAGAAGCTGTTCAATGTGCAGCTGCCGCTGGCGTTGCCCACCATCATGACCGGCATCAACCAGACCATCATGATGGCACTCGCAATGGTCGTCGTCGCCTCCATGGTCGGCGTCGGCGGTCTCGGCAAGAATGTGCTGCAGGCCATCAACAACCAGTTTTTCACGGTGGGCTTCCTGAACGGTTTCGCTCTGGTCGCCATCGCCATCATGTTCGACCGGGCAAGCCAGGCTTTCGGCAAGCGCCTGCAGAAATACCGCGAGGTCTCCCATGGCTAAAAGCATCGAAATCAGGAATCTTTACAAGATCTTCGGCAAGCATCCCGAGAAGTACCTCGAAGCGGTGCGATCCGGCATGGACAAGGTCGAGCTGAACGACAAACACAACCATGTGCTCGGTCTCAACAACATCAACATCACCATGCCGGGCGGCAAGATCACCGTGGTCATGGGGCTTTCCGGTTCCGGCAAGTCGACGCTGATCCGCCACATCAACCGGCTGATCGACCCGACCGCAGGTGAGGTTCTCTACGACGGCGAGGACATTTGCGGCATGAGCACTTCGGCGCTGCGGAAATTCCGCCGTCACAAAACGGCGATGGTGTTCCAGAAATTCGGCCTCCTGCCGCATCGCACCGTGCTGGAAAACAGCGTCTACGGCCTCGATATTCAGGGCATGCCACGCAAGGACAGCGAAGAGAAAGGCCGTTACTGGCTGGATCGTGTCGGTCTTGCCGGCTATGAGGATTATTATCCGAACCAGCTTTCCGGCGGCATGCAGCAGCGTGTCGGCCTTGCCCGCGCGCTTGCCAACGATGCCGATATTCTCCTGATGGACGAGGCCTATTCGGCTCTCGATCCGCTGATCCGTGTCGATATGCAGACGATGCTGCTCGACCTTCAGCAGGAGCTGAACAAGACAGTGGTGTTCATCACTCACGATCTGGATGAGGCTTTGCGGCTCGGCGACCACATTGCCATTCTGAAAGACGGCGAAGTGGTGCAGCAGGGCGACGGCCAGAGCATCATCCTTTCCCCTGCGGATGGTTACGTCACCGACTTCGTGCGCGACGTCAACCGCAGCCGCGTGCTTCAGGCGACCACCGTGATGGAACCGCTGACGGCGAAACCCGAGGGCATGTCGGTGCCGGAAAACGCGACACTGGAAACCATCGCCCGCGATATGTCGGAGGCGAACGAAACCAGCGCCCATGTGGTGGATGAAGACGGCAAGCCAGTCGGCGCCATCGGCCTCGACACGCTGGTGGCGGCGATGGTCACGCCGGCACCTCAGGAGGCGGAGGCCGGGGTGGCAGTCGTGGAGGAAGCGGAAAAAATCCCGGAACCGGCGGCGCCTGTGGAGAAGGAAACCGCGTAATCCGGCACCAACAGGATTTGCCTTTCTTTCAGAGGACCGAAAAAGCCCCAGCCCCGCTGCGCAAAAGACATAGGAGCTGCCTGGCGGCGTCAAAACGCTCTTCCGTCATACCGGCCTAGAGCCGGCATGACGGGAGTTGGGGTGTTTGGCGCCACAGTTTGAGCGGCACAACAGGGTCGCCATGGCGAGCACGACGCGAAGTGTGGGCAAGGCCGGTAATGCCCGCCTTCCCATCCAACCATGCAAAAACGAAGCACCCCTTTGCCACGTGTCAAGCCGGGAACGACATTGCAATGCAGCAAGCGCAAGCTTCGGGCAAGCCGCCGCCGTTAACCATTTGTTAACTTTTGAACGCGGAATCACTGGCATGCAGATCGAAAGCAATATTGGCGGATACAATTATCAGGCTCGTGTCCGCGACATCGAAAAACCCGGCAGCGCGCAGAGCGCGCCCGAGGAACAGGCCGTTAAACGCGGCCCCGGCAACCCTACCGTTTCCAGCACCGTTCTTTCCCGTTCGCTGGCAAACGTGCTGTGGGCCGTCGGCAATGGCAGCGCGCCGGCCCACACGCAGGCTGCGACCTCCGCCGAGGACAAGGCAGAAGCGCAGGCCGAATGGGTGCGCAGCGCCTATTCCGAATACGAATAGGTGATTCCGATCAGGCCCTTGCCGGGCTGACCTCCACCGTTACATGTGAGAGTTCATGTATGGCTGCAAGCTTCTGCTTGTAGAAAGCCGGTGCCTTCGGCACCTGCGAGTGGATGGCGACAATGGCGGCGTGATGCCCCGGCCCCACCTGCCAGACGTGCAGGTCGGTGATGCGATCTTCTTCCGTTTCCACGCTTTCACGGATTTCCTGCGGCAAGTCCTCCGTCAGCGGAACCGCATCCACCAGCGTCGTTGCCGTGGAGCGAATGAGTCCCCATGACCAGCGGGCAATCACCACACCGCCGACAATACCCATCAACGGATCGAGGAAGGACCAGCCGTTCCACTTGCCGAGCAGCAGCGCGACAATGGCGAGAACGGAAGTCAGCGCATCGGCGAGTACATGCAGATAGGCTGCGCGCAGATTATTGTCCCTGCCGCCCTTCGCACCGTGCTCGCCGTGATGCGCGTGCGAGCCGTGATCGTGATGGGCGTGGCTGCCATGGCCGTGATGGGCATGCGAACCATGGCCATGGCCATGGCCGTGATCGTGGTCATCCTTCAACAGCACGGCGCTGACGAGATTGACGGCAAGACCGATGACGGCGACGAGGATCGCCTGATTGAAGTCGATCTGAACAGGATTGAAAAGCCGCATCGCACTTTCGACGGCGATGAGCAGCGCCACCACCGCCAGAACGATGGCGCTGGCAAAACCGGCGAGATCACCGAACTTGCCGGTGCCGAAGGTGAAGCGCGGATTGCGCGCCTCACGCCGGGCATAGAGATAGGCCAGCGCCGAGATGAGCATTGCGCCCGCATGGGTGGACATGTGCCAGCCATCCGCCGTCAGCGCCATGGAACCGAACCAGTGGCCGGCGACGATCTCCGCCACCATCATGACTGTGGTCAGCGCAATCACCATCCACACGCGCTTTTCATTGCGCTCATGGTTCCGGCCTAGGAAAACATGGTCGTGGCCGGACGCTGCGGAAAATTCGGATGTCGTCGTCATGTCGCTAATCCTGTTCGATCCTGGAATATTCTGTTTCACGCATGTCTTTTCCCAAAGCCGCGGACACTTTTGGGAGAGAGGTTAGCGGATGTAGGTCTTCAGCACCTGGGCCAGCTCGTCCGCCGCACGCGCCCGCTCGTCTTCATTTTCGGCGTGCACGACGTGCTCATGCAGATGTTCCTGCATCACCTCCCCCGTCAGGCCGGAAAGCGCACCGCGCACCGAGGCCAGCAATTGCAGCACCTCGCCGCAGGGCTTGGAATCGTCCAGGGCACGCTCCACCGCCTCCATCTGCCCCTTGAGGCGACGGATGCGAGCGAGAAGCTTCTCCTTGTTGCGGATCGTATGGGACATGAGTACCTCATATACTATAGGGGGGTATACTATATTGCGATGTTTTTTGGTTCAAGCCCTGCGCGACGCAATCTTCGCGAATGTTTCGACCCCTAAAAATACCCCATGAAACTTAGGGGACTCAGTCATGACGACTATCGCAGCAACAACCAGCAGCTATTACGCAACTCCGGTCCGGACCCTTGAGCCGACAAAGACTAGGGAAACAAATGCAACCACCGAGGCCCTGCTGGAACTGACACGGGCGGCACACCGCGCGATTTCCAGCGCCGAGAGCGTTGCCGTTTCCGCCGCACCTGCCGCCGCCAGCGTTTCCGCCGGACTTGCCGCAGCACTTTGGAACCTGGACAGCGGCGCACAGGCCAGAACCGAACCGGCGGTAGATATCGCCGCATCAGCGCAGCCTGACGCCGCCTCCAGCATCGAGACAGAAGTTCTCAAAGCCCTGGCGCAGGCACTCGGCGTGGATGCCGCCGCCTGACACCCATTGAACGGCAGGCTGAAAAGCTATATCTCTAGAGACTAGAGCATCCGGTTCGTTCTTGTCCCGGCTGCTCTTGAGGATATGGAGAAGGCAATGCTGTCCATCGGTGAATTGTCCAAACGTACCGGCGTGAAGGTTCCGACGATCCGCTATTATGAGCAGATGGGCCTCATCCGCGAGGCAGACCGCTCGGAAGGCAACCAGCGCCGTTACGAAAAATCCGATCTCGAAAGGCTGGCTTTCATCCGCCATGCCCGCGATATCGGGCTCAATATAGACGCCATCAGAGAATTGATCGCGCTCAGCCAGCACCGGCAAATGCCGTGCGAGGGTGCGGATCGCATTGCCGCCGAACACCTCGCCCATGTGCGCGAAAAAATCACCAGCCTCAAAAAGCTCGAGCATGAGCTGGAACGTATCGTCTCCCATTGCCATGGTCATTCGATCGAGGATTGTTATGTCATCCGCGCACTTTCCGACCATGGCATGTGCGAAGGGGAGCATTGAGGCTAAACAGCAGGCTTGACAGATTTCAGATTCGAGCGCATTGCATGGACATGATCAACGAACGCGCACCCATCTCCTGCTCGTACTTTTGGGCCTACCTGTAAAGGGCGGCTCGACAGATCATTTTGTCAACAAGCCGCCGTCAGGCGGCTTTGTTGTTTTTCAAGCGTCCTGACGGCACCGATAAAACCGAAGGACCAGAAAAATGACCGAAGATAGTTCCCTTACACTGGAAAGACCGCCCGTCGTCATCATTCGTGGCGCACGCAAGACCGATTTGCCTGAGCTCAATGAGATGATCACCCTGCTTGCCACCTTTCATGGCGATGCGGCGGCGATTACGCCGGCGAAACTGGAACGCGACCTGTTCGGCCCGCTTCCCTGGGTGCATGGGCTGGTGGCGGAAGCCGACGGCGCATTGATCGGTTACGCCCTGATGCTGCCGCTCTACAGGGCGCAGGAAGGCCGCCGCGGGCTTGAGCTGCACCATCTTTTCGTGCGTGACGGTCACCGCGGCCATGGCACCGGCCAGCACCTGGTTTCCCGCGCCCGCGATATCGCCAAGCGCCTCGGTTGCGACTATCTTTCCGTCAGCGCCACGACCGGCAATGTCGCCGCGCATCGTTTCTACGAAAGCATGGATTTCGCGCCGCGCCCGGTCACCGGCATGCGCTACATGCAGTCTATCGCCTGATTGCAACCTTTGGAGACGGCCATGACACGGATTGCCATTGCGCTTGCGCAGGATTTTGCGGACTGGGAACCGGCGCTGCTTGCCGCCGCCGCGCGCGGCTATCTCGGCGTCGAGATCGTTTACGCAACCCCGGACGGCCGGCCCGTGGTTTCAATGGGCGGGCTCAACGTTACGCCCGACACATCCTATGACGCGCTTGATCCTGCTAACATCGATGCGCTCGTCATTCCCGGCGGCCTCAGCTGGGAAAAGGGAACGGCTGTCGATCTTGGCGGGCTGGTACAGCGGTTTCGCGAGAAGGGCCGACTGGTTGCCGGCATCTGCGCGGCTGCCAGCGCGCTTGCAGGCACGGGCGCCCTTGATGACGTCGCCCATACCGGAAATTCGCTCGCCTCTCACAAGACCTATCCGTCCTATCGCGGCGAAGCGCTCTATCGCGACCAGCCGAAGGCGGTCAGCGATGGCGGCATCGTAACCGCAGCCGGCAGTGCACCCGTCAGTTTCGCGGTGGATATTCTGAAACACCTCGGCCTCTTTGGTCCGGAAGCCGAGGCGGAACTTCAGGTTTTCGCGGCGGAGCACCGGTGAGGCTCACCTTGGTGTCGAGAGTTTTGCGGATCCTCCCACCTCATTCCTGTGCTTGTCACAGGAATGAGGTGGTGGGGAAGTTAAGCCGCGAGACCATCACAAATCACCCCTGATCAAGCACCCGGCAGACACGGAGCGCGACATCCCCGCCCTCCCCCGCAATCGCACGGCGGATATCGCGGCTGTTGAGATGCAGACTGCGACCGGCCGGCAAAGCCGAGCGTTTTATCTTGGCAAGGGCTGCGGCCGTAAAGGCAGCCTCATTCTCATGAAAATAGGCGAGCGCCGCTTCCCGTTCCGGGCTGACGCCAAGGACTGCCTTGAAAGCAAGGCGATGCACGGCGCAGAAAGCGCCGTGACCGGGAACGGCAAAACGCAGCGCATCGAGTTCCTCACTCCATTCGGCTGCGCCCTGCATGGTTTCAAGCCTGCTGGAAGCGCTTCAGGAAAAACGCGCTCAATGTTCCGAGCAAGGCCCAGAAGACAAAGCTGGTCACGGTGGCGGCGACGATGAACTGTCGTTCCAGCGGCAGCGGTGCCAGCGCATGTTCACCTTCCGGCGGCAGGGGCGCGCCCACCACATGTGGAGCAACGATCAACACCAGTGCGAGCACGATTGCCCAGGGTTCGCGGCGGAATGCGATCAGCGCAATGCCGCCTGCGGTCGCCGCAACCGTCGAAAGCCACCAGATTTGACGCGCCTCAAGCGCGGCCGCCGGGCTGCCCGGCAGTTCCGGCGGCAGGCCGATCATCGGCGCAAGCATGACGGCGGCAAAACCGGCCACACCCCACAAAAGGCCTTCGCGCCAGCCGGCATCGGTGCCGCGCAGCGAGATGAGGCCGGTCAGCACCAGCGCATAACCGATGGCGGTCAGCACGTTGGCGGCGACCGTATAGGCGGTGCGCTCGAAGCCGTCGGCCGGAGACCAGGCTTCCTCGTTATGTTCGTGCGCGGGAACGGCAGCGCCGGTCGTGGCCGGAGCATCATGGCTGTGGGGCGCTTCGCCACCGGCATTTTCATAGGTTTCCGCCTTCAGGATCAGCGGCGTGGTGCCGAAAGCCTGCATGGCCGAAACGGCGAAGCCGCCAACGATGCCGACGAGGACGGCAGTAAAAACGATATTGCGAAAGAACGACATGCTTTTTCCCCTCAATGGCAAGGGAAAGCATTGGCATGACGCGTGTCATGCGCGGCGTTGTGAACGGCTTCCACATGCGAAAAGCCGACAAAACCGACGACGAACAGACCAAGCACGATCGCCGTCAGCGATTGCGCGAAGCTGCCCGTTTTTGCTGAAACGGCGGCATTTGCCGTATTCTGGTTGATGGACATGGTGACCCCTCTTACGGCGCGACCCCGCGCCTTTAGACGCGGCGGAACGGCAAACGCCGTGCAGCCGCATGCGATACACTTCACCACGGGGATACGAGACTGACACAGGGCGGCACGTTCAAGCACCACCACCCTGAAATTCCGCTCTTCCGGACACCCCGCCGGCATGGACATTTCCGTGATGGCAGGTCTCCTGGCTTACGGGTCAAAACCTGAAACACCTTCCCGGCATTGCCCTCGCCCATATCCGGCGAGATGCTTACCAGTGGCATTTCGTTTCAGGCTCTCCGCTCACAGTTGCGGGGGCAGCCACGAATGAGGATATCTCCCTATCGTGTTCCCTTTTCACCTTCCGGAACGCCCGGAAGGAACCATCACAGGATCGTTATCCGATGGGTGTGGGTGGGAGTCAATGGCAGGCCGGCGTGAGAGTCGCGCGCCGTGGCTGGATGCCGGATCAAGTCCGGCATGATGGCAAAGGGCTACCGCGCCGGGATGGCCTTCAGATAGGCGGCGATCGCATTGCGGTCTTCGGCCGTCAGATGCGCCATATTCTGCTGCACCTTGACCATGGAGCCGCCGACGCTGTCGAATTCCGGGGTGAAGCCGGTTTCCAGATAATTGGCAATATCGGCCGCCTCCCAGCTTCCGACGCTCTGCGAGCCGGGGGTAATATCGGGAATGCGGCCCTCGCCTTCGGGATTGGGACCACCGGCCAGCCATTTGCCATCGAGAAAACCGCCAAGCGCATTGCGCGGCGTGTGACATTCGCCGCAATGGCCCGGGCCTTCCACCAGATATTGGCCGCGCAGCAATTCGGCATTGGCATCGGCAAGCTCGACGCGGGGTGGCGCGGATGTATCGAAATAGAGGAATTTCCAGCCGCCCAATGCCATGCGCATGTTGAAGGGGAACGGCAGTTCGTGATCCGGCGCGTCATTCTGGCTGGCGGGCAGAACCCGCAAATAACCGAAGAGGTCGTTGATGTCCTTCTGCGTCATGCGGGCATAGGAGGCGTAAGGGAAGGACGGGTAGAGATGTTCGCCGTTCTTGCCGACGCCGCGCGTCATCGCATCGCCGAATTCCGAAAGCGTCCAGCCGCCAATGCCATGCTGCGGATCGGAGGAAATATTGGGCACATGGAAGGTGCCGAAGGGGCTTTTCAACGCTTGCCCGCCCGAAAGCGTCAAAAGCGCATCGCCCTTGGCATCTGGTGCCGCATGGCAACTTGCGCAGCCGCCCGCCCAGAACAGCGTTTCGCCATTGGCAAGGTCCGGCTCCCCAAGGCTCACCCAGTGGCTGGGTGCCTGACGCACAGGCGCGGTGACCCAGGCGAAAATGCCGAAACCGGCAATGGCCGCCACCGCGATCCCGCCCGCGAGCTTCGTCCAAATGGAGGCCATGACCCCTCTCCCCATTATCACCTGATGAGATCAGGCGTCATTCCCGCTGAAAAAAACGCCGCCGGGAAGCGGCGTTCTTAATAGGATCACTTCTTCAGACGGTAGGTCTGGTGGCACGCACCACAATCGGCACCGAGGGTCTGCATGGCGGCGGTGACGCCTGCCTGATCGGCGGGAAGGCTGGCGAGGACCTTGTCCGCATCGGCACCGAGCTTGGCGGCCTTGGACTTGAAGTCATCGAAATTTTCCCAGATCGCGGGTGCCGCAGCACTGCCGGTCTCGCTGCCCGGGGGAAACTGGTCGGGGAAAGCCTTGGCGTTGGTGCTGATGGTCGTCACGGCAGCCTTTACGGCTTCGGCGTCATAAGGCTTCTGGCCCTTGGAGATGGCAGCAAGCGCCCCCATGGAGCCGCCGATCTGCTTCATCATGCCTTCACGTTTTTCGACTTCGCCGGCAGCGTAGACCGCTCCGGCGCAAAGACAGCCGAAAAGCATGGCCGCCGCGATGGTTTTCAGTTTCATACACTCTCTCCTTGATTCCGGCAGATGCCGAACGCGCGATAACGGCGCGAGGATGCCCTTTCCGCATGGCGAAAAGAAGTCACATTGCAGTGAATTTCCCCAAGAAAACAGAAGTCTAGGAGAGTGCTTCCCAAAGCGTAACCAGGGCTGCGGCAATCAGCATGAAACCGGCGGCGCGGCCGATGAAAATCGTCGCGGCAGGCGAGGAAACGAGCCATGCCCGGCTTTTATCCGCCGTCAGCGCCAGAGCGCCATAGACCGTGAACTGCGTGATGGCCACCATCGCGCCCATTACCAGCCCCTGCATCCAGATTGGACCATAGTCGGGTTTGAGGAATTGCGGATAGATCGCCATCATGAAGAGATAGGCTTTCGGATTGGAAAGGCAGGTGAGCACGGCCCGCCAGAACGCCTTTCTGACAGAGGCGCTCGCCTGCGCCTCATCGCCATTGACGGTGATAGCGCTGCGCATCAGGCCGACGCCGATCCAGACCATGTAAGCGGCGCCGGCGACCAGCAGCGGCAGGAACAGCGACGGCATCCAGGCGGCAAGCATGCCGACGCCCAACGCACCGTAAAGTGAATGCACCATGCCGCCGGCGCTCATGCCGCTTGCGGCGGAAAGCCCGGTTCTTTTGCCACCCGTCAACGCACTTGCCAGCACGACCAGCATATCCATGCCCGGCAGGATGATGATGCCGAACAGGACCAGAAAGAAAAGCCAGAGATTTTCGGCGTAACTCATGTCAGTATCTCCCAAAACAGTTTGCGACACATTCGGGAAAACTCATGTTTCTCAATGTGTTTTGCTGCTTATAGGAAAAGCCAACTGACAGCGTTGTGTCAGTTGCGTTGGGAAACCACCGGGAAAAACGGCAATGCGCAAGGCATCGAGACTGTTCGAGATCATCCAGATCCTGCGGGTGGCGCGCAGGCCGGTCACCGCGCAGACCATTGCCGAGGCACTGGAGGTCACGGTGCGCTCGGTCTATCGCGATATTTCGGCCCTTCAGACCATGCGCGTGCCGATCGAAGGCGAACGCGGCGTCGGTTACATCCTGCGTCCCGGCTTCAACCTGCCGCCGCTGATGTTTTCCATCGAGGAGACGGAGGCGATCGTGCTTGCGCTCGCCATGGTCGCGCGCACGGGCGATACCGAATTGCGGCAGGCGGCCAAAAAGGTCAGCGACAAGATTGCCGCATCCCTGCCCGATCCCCTGTCGAAAACCCTGTCGGCCAATGCCCTGCACGCCTGGGGCAGCATCGCGCCCTCACCCGCCGGCGTCGATCTTGCCATGGTCAGACGGGCGGTGCGCGACGAGGAGCGGTTGGACATAACCTATGGCGATGAAACCGGCACCGAGACCCGGCGACAGATCCGGCCCATCGCCATGATCTATTATTCGGAGACGACCAATATCGTCGCCTGGTGCGAGCTCAGGCAAGCGATCCGCAATTTCCGCTCCGACCGCGTTCTGACCTGCAAGACAACCGGCAGCTTTTTCAAGATGGAAGGCGAAAGGTTGCGGCAATTGTGGATGAGCGGCTGGCAGAGCAATCAGCTGGGGACTTCGGAACGAACGACGAATCAAGCCGGCGCGTAAAGCTACTGATTTAGCGCGTCTTTCAACCTTCTTTGTGTGTCGGTGCCCCCGTCTCAACCGCCATTCCTGTGACAGTAATGACGGTTGAGAGGGTGGTGCTGACTTCAAAGCAAGGCAGCGTTATGCTGCAAGTGCTCCAGCACCCTATCGTCTTCCCGCCCGAAACCGCGGATGACGATTCGGTCGGCAAACACATCGGCAATGGCGAAGGTGTTCTGGTCTGGCGTATCCACCATGCCCTTGAAGTTGACGAAGTGAGTGTTGCCCTGCACCCCGTAATTGCCCTCATGATTATGGCCGCTGAACCATGCGACGACCGAAGGGTGTACATCCAGAAGATCGAGGATGCGGGGCGCGTCCCACATATTATGGGCGTTGTTCGGATAGACCGGATAGTGGCAGAGAATGACCACTTTTTCACCCGCCGCATCCGCCTTTTGCAGAACGGTCCGCAGCCATTCGAACTGTTCGTCGCTGAGCGACGCATTCCAGTCCTGCGCATTGATCGCACCCACCTCTTGCAGGCGCCTCAGACGCTCTTGCGCCAGCGTGCGGCGCGGATCGCCCGGCGGCGGGGCAAACAGGCTGACCTCGTTGCCGTCAAGCACCACGAAACGTATCTCGCCGATGGTGAAATCGTGCCAGGGCGACGCCATTCCGAGGCGGGCATGGATGGCGGACAAGTGTTCGGCGGCAACGGCGAAATCGTGATTTCCCGGCAGCATCACCGAAGGGTGGCGAAGCTGCTCGTAGACGCCAAGGATCGCATCGAAATTTTCAAAACCGCGATCGATGATATCGCCCAGCGTTACCACGAAGGCCAGTTCCTCGCGATTGAAGGCGTCGATCGCTTCGCCAAGCTTTTTCGGGCTTTCGGCATAATACCGGCCCATATCCGGGCGGGGTTCGGCATCGGCATATTGGGGATCGGCAACGATGCCGAATGAGAAGAGCGGTGTGGTTTTTTCAGTCATGATGCGCCGCGATAAACCGGGCGGATGACAGGCTTGTGACAAATGGGAGCGACACGCTGGATTGTCGACCTCAAAAGCAGAACACCCGGCCTTTGGGGGCCGGGTGTTCAAAAAATTACAATCCGCAAAACTTACTTGGAAGCGGCTTCGTAACGCTCCAGGACGTAGTCCCAGTTGATGAGGTTGTCGACGAAGGCTTCGAGGTACTTCGGACGCAGGTTGCGGTAGTCGATGTAGTAGGAGTGTTCCCATACGTCGACGCCGAGGATCGGTTCTGCGCCATGAACCAGCGGATTTTCGCCGTTCGGGGTCTTGGAGATTTCGAGCTTGCCGTTCTTGACGGAAACCCATGCCCAGCCCGAGCCGAACTGCGTGGTGCCGGCAGCGATGAAATCAGCCTTGAACTTGTCGTAACCGCCGAGATCGGAGGCGAATGCCTGTTCCAGCTTGCCCGGCAGCTTGTTGCCGCCGCCGTCCTTCTTCAGCCACTTCCAGAAATGGACGTGGTTGTAATGCTGGGCAGCATTGTTGAAGAGACCAGCATTGGTGCCAAAGGACTTCTTCACGACTTCCTCAAGCGAAAGGTCGGAAAGACCGGCTTCCGCCGCCAGCTTGTTGCCGTTGTCGACATATGCCTTGTGGTGCTTGTCGTGATGGAACTCGAGCGTCTCGCGCGACATGTATGGTGCAAGCGCGTCGTAGTCGTAGGGGAGTTCAGGAAGTTCGAAGGCCATGGTTTTTACTCCTTTTTGCAGCGGGTTACCGCTCCTAGAAACCGTGTGAGCGGACCATAGGAGCGAACCTCTGTTTGGGCAACCTGTGAAATATCAAAATGTTCCGACAAAAGAGAAAATTCCTCTCAAGCCAGCCGCCACCACATTTGTTTCACAACCCTGGCGTACTGTTTTCCACCCTATCGGTTCGCTTTTGATGAAATTGCAGGAAGGAAATTCCATGACCCGCCCCATGATCCATCGCGCGTTGCTTTTCGCCGCCTTCTCCTCGCTGGCGCTACCCGCCGTCGCATCGTCTGACGATGCCTGGAAGGAATTCGTGGCGGATGTGCAGACGGCGTGCCTTGGCGCCGGCAAAGACATGATCGAGGACGCCAAGGTGGTGGTCGATCCGGTGGGCAGCGAGAATTATGGTCTCGCCGTCCTCACCGGCAAGGCCAAGGGCGCGGATGCGACGATCAGCCATATCTGCGTTTACGACAAGAAGACCAAGGCCGTCGAACTCGGCAGCGAGCTTGCCGGCGATACGCTGAAGGTTGAAATCCCTGGTTCCACCAAGCCCTGAGGTTTCAGAAACGGGGCGTGGTGTCGCCATCGCCCAGCGCGCGCTGCATCAGCACCGTGTCCAGCCACTGGCCGTGTTTCCAGCCGATGGACTTGAATGTGCCTACATGCTCGAAACCGGCGGCGCGGTGCACACCGATGGAGGCGGCGTTGGCGCTATCGCCGATGACCGCAATCATTTGCCGGAAGCCGCGCGAAGTCGCATCCTCGATCAGCGCATCGAGCAGCTTGCGGCCAATTCCCATGCCCTTCATGGCCGGATCGATATAAACGGAATTCTCCACAGCAGCACCATAGGCCGGGCGCGGACGATAGGCGCCGGCATAGGCATATCCGGCTACCTTTCCGTCGATTTCGGCGACGAGATAGGAGTAGTTGCCTTCTACCAGCAGTCGGCGGCGCTCAAGCATCATATCCACGCTTGGCGGATCGATCTCGAAGCTGGCGCGGCCATGCAGCACGGCATCCCGGTAGATTTCGGTAATGGCTGGAATATCCGCCTCCTCGCAAGGGCGGATGGTAAGGCTGGAAATTGTGGGAAGGGTCATTCTCGTGTCCTGTGGTCATTCACGGCATTATTGTGCATTGCGGCTCAGTCAAAATAAAGATTATCTGTCTTATACAAACGATAAGGTTTTCTTTGATGATGGACCTCGATCTGCGGCAGGTCCGCAGCTTCATGGATGTCGCCGATCTCGGCAGCTTTTCCGCCGCAGCCGACAAGGCGGGGCTGACGCAGCCGGCCATCAGCCTGCACATCCGGCTGCTGGAAAAGCAGCTCGGTGTGCGTCTGATCGAACGGGTCGGCAGGCGCGCGCAGCCGACGGCGGCGGGCCGGGACTTTCTCATCCATGCAAGACGGATTGCGGAAGAAGTGGTGCATGCCATCGATACCGTAGCCCCTCATCGCAGCGGCGTGACGGGACGCCTGCGCATCGGCACGGGCGCCACCGCCTGCATCTATCTTCTGCCGCCAGTGCTGGGCAAAATCCGCCAGGTGATGCCGGGGATAGACATCGTCGTGCAGACCGGCAATACCCACGATATACTGAGGCTTCTCGAAGCCAATACGATCGATGCGGCGGTGGTGGCCCTGCCGGCCAGCGGCCGCAGCCTCGATATCAGCGACATCCATCTCGATGAACTGGTTGCGGTTTTCCCGCATGGCACCATCAGCGACGCAACAATCCTGAATGCCGAGACGCTTTCGACACAGCCATTGCTGCTTTACGAGGGCGGCAATACGCGCAAGCTCGTGGATCAATGGTTTTCGGCAAGCGGCCGCACCGTGCAACCCGCCATGGAACTGGGCAGCGTCGAGGCCATCAAGAAACTGGCGGGCGCAGGCCTTGGCCTTGCCATCGTGCCACGCATGGCGATGGAGCATGAAGATGCTCCATCGGGCCTTGAATGGCGCTCGCTCGAGCCGCCGCTCGAACGGTGGATCGCCCTTGCCCTCAGACGCGACAAGCACATGACCGCGCCACTAAGGGCGCTCGCTGCTGCATTGCCAAACCTGCAGAAACGATGAAGCCCGCGTCGGTTTCGGACGCGGGCTTCGATCTGTTGATGCTTGCGACTTTTTTATATCGTCATGCCGGATTGGATCCGGCATCCAGCCACGGCGCCTCTGCGCCGTGAGAAGAGTCGTACGCGATCAGAGACTTGATCGCGCTGGACCCCGGAGCCAAAGGCAATCTCGTCCTCAGAACTCGGTCCAGTCATCACCCTTCACGGCCAGCGCGGCATTGCCACGCGAAGCAGTGACCGGGCGGGATCTGGACGGCTGGGAGACGGGTGCACGTGCGGGGCTTGCCTCACGCATGTGCCTTGCCGTCTCGCGCAATGCGGAAGTCTGCTGACCGAGCTGGAATTGCGCCAACAAAGCCTGGAGATTGGCACATTCCTGCGCAAGACCCGCACCGGCCGCATTCATTTCCTCAACCATCGCGGCGTTCTGCTGCGTAGCCTGATCCATGTGGTTGACGGCGGTGTTGACCTCGGAGAGACCGGCGGACTGTTCCTGCGCCGCGGTGGCGATGGCGTCCATATGGGTGTTGACGGACAGTACGAGCTGCTCGATCTCGGAAAGTCCGACGCCAGTATCGGCGACAAGCTTCACGCCCTCACCCACCGCAACGGCTGACGTGTTGATGAGCTGCTTGATTTCCTTGGCGGCCTTGGCGGAACGCTGGGCCAGTTCGCGCACTTCCTGTGCAACGACTGCAAAACCCTTGCCCGCATCGCCAGCCCGCGCCGCCTCGACGCCCGCATTCAGCGCCAGAAGGTTGGTCTGGAAGGCGATTTCGTCAATAACACCGATGATCTGGCCGATCTGGCGCGAGGAATGCTCGATGCGTTCCATGGCGGAAACGGCATCGCGCACCACCTTGCCGGAAAGATCGGCCTTTGCCCTTGCCTCACGCACCGTGTCGCGCGCATCGCTTGCCCGCTTGGAAGTGGCCGAAACATTGGCGGTGATCTCTTCCAGCGCGGCAGCGGTCTCTTCCAGAGAGGCAGCCTGCTGCTCCGTGCGGCGGGAAAGATCGTCCGATGCCGACGAAACCTCGTGAGCGCCGCCATTTACCGTCTGCACGGACTGGCCGACACTTGTCAGCGCTTCGCGCAGTTGAACGACGGAGCTGTTGAAATCGTGCCGCAGCGCCTCGAATTGCGGTGCGAACGGCGTGGCGATCTCGCAGACCATGTCGCCGGAAGCGAGACGGCGAAGACCGCCCGCCAGCGAACCGGTGGCCTGATTGAGCCGTTCTTCGGCCTCGGCCTCGGCGCGCTGCTGCAACTCGATACGGTCCCGCTCGGCCCGCTCGCGGTTGGCCAGGGCTTCGGATTCCAGCTGCCTGTTGCGGATTGCCGCCTCGCGGAAGATTTCCACGGCGCGGGCCATCTCGCCGATCTCGTCGCCGCGTTTTGCGCCGGCGACATCGATCGAAAGATTGCCGCCCGAAAGCTCCATCATCGCGTTGGTCAGGCGGCTGATCGGCCGGGTGACGCGGCCGACGATGACGGCAAGCGAGAGGATACAGAGCGCCAGCGTCGCGATGAAGACGACGAGATAGATCATCGCATCGATGAAGGCGTCCTGTTTGGCCTGTGCGGCATTTGCGTCCAGAACATCCATGGCGGCAGAAGCGATTTTCGCAATCGTGCCGAGGTTTTCGGTGACGGTGGTGCGCCAGCTGTCCATGGTGAAGGCAGGCGTGCGACCATTCATGAGATCGTCGATGAGCTTGGCGCGCTGCGCGCTGAAATCGCCCTTGAAGTAAGTCTTGTCCGCCGTGGCGTAGATATCCTTGAGCGATTGCGGCGTCGATTCATGCGTAACCAGATCGCCGGTCGCTTTCCAGGCGAAAGCCGCACCGGCATCGAATGCGCCGAGTTGCTGCATCTCCTGCGCCGTCAGTGGACGGTTCTGGGCAACGGCAGCGTTGAGAATGACGGTGGCGCTGCCACCAAGGGCACGGGCAGACCAGCCGTAAGAGCGCAACTGGATCAAACCGGTCTGACCCTGATCGAGAGAGCGAACAGTGCCTTCAAGCGCTGTCGAGCCCGCCTCGAGCGAGGCGAGGAAATCGCCGCCGAGCGCCATGACCGTCTTGTCGAGCCCGCCTTCGCGCCGGTCAAGCGGCAGCGAAACGTTGGCGTCAACCTTCTTTCGCAATTCGACGAACTGCGCGTAGACATCTTTAACGCGCTTCAGCGGTGCCTGAAGCTGCGTGTCTTCAAGCGACGAAGACTGCGTGAGGAATGCCGTCATGGCAGCATCCACCTTCTGGCGTGCGGCCTGCACGCTGGCGACGCTGCCCGTCGATTTCGACGGATCGAGCGTCAGT
The DNA here is from genome assembly GCF_052114365.1 of Agrobacterium sp. MCAB5. Classification (NCBI taxonomy): domain Bacteria; kingdom Pseudomonadati; phylum Pseudomonadota; class Alphaproteobacteria; order Hyphomicrobiales; family Rhizobiaceae; genus Agrobacterium; species Agrobacterium sp. MCAB5. Next base: position 780,686 of record NZ_JBFREP010000001.1, on the reverse strand, counting down.
TCCGTGGCGCTGTCGCCGCGTTCACTGCGGAAATTCAAAAGAGCGTTGAAAAGAAGCTTGTCGAGCGAGACGAGTTGCGCAACCTCTGAAAAGGTGCCGGCGCGATTGGCCGACCGCCACAACTCGTTTCCGACCAAACCGGCCAGCGCGAGGCTGATGGTAAGAAAAAATCCTACAAGTACATTACGAATGCTGAAAGACATCTGGCGGCCCTCGTTAGCCGGAAGGGAAGATGCTGCAAACTACGGGTGGTTTGTCTAAAATTGGATTAAATTCCCCTCAGTTTTCGCGGGAAAATACTGCACTGCAAAAACAAAAGGCCACGGCAAGCCGAACGCCTGCCGTGGCCCTGATCGAAATACGTGTCAGCTTTGCCCACCAGACAGAAAATCACATTCGATTTTCGTCCGTAACGATGCGCAGATTAAAGAGAGTCAGAGCGTCCGGCGGGACGCACGGCGCTCTAGACGTCTGCGCCGAGACGTGCCCAATCCATGTAAAGATCGAGCGCCTTGCGGGCGACCGGACCTGCCTGCAATACGCGGTCATCCAGTTTCACAACAGGGGAAACCTTGGAATAATTGCCCGAGCAGAAGATTTCATCCGCGCCGCGGAAATCCTCGACCGACAGGGTCGCTTCGCGCACTTCGAAACCGGCCTGGCGCAGAAGGCTCATCACCCGCGAACGGGTGATGCCGGCAAGGAAGGTGCGGTTCGGAACCGGGGTGAAGACGACGCCGTCCTTGACCATGAAGACGTTGGACGATGCCGATTCAGCGACATTGCCGTTCATGTCGCACATCAGGGCGTTGTCGAAACCGCGTGCACGGGCTTCCAGAATGGCACGGCCGCTATTGGGGTAAAGGCTACCGGCCTTGGCATCCGTCATCGCGGTTTCCGGTGAAGGACGGCGCAGCGGCGAGACGGTGAGTGTCAGCGATGCGCCGGCATTCATCGGCGCTTCGAAAAGGCACAGCGCAAAACGGGTGGAATTGGCATCGGGCGCGACGACGCTGCCCGGCGAACCGTGTTCTGCCCAATACATCGGCTTGATGTAGATTTCGGTCTTGCCGTCGAATCTATTGACGCCTTCCAGCGCCAATGCCTCGATTTCTTCCGCCGTCATGGTCGGCTTCATGCCCATGTTGGTGGCCGAGCGGTTGACGCGCTGGCAATGCAGATCGAGATCGGGAGCCACGCCATCGAACCAGCGCGCGCCGTCAAACACCGTGGAGGCCAGCCACATGGCATGTGAGGTCGGGCCGATGAGCGGCGGATTGCCGGGCAGCCATTGACCATCAACATAGGTCCAGGTGGTTGATCGGGGTGCGGTATCGACGGTCATGACTGTCTCCTGTCTTGAGCATCTCCGCCTTTCTGCAAAAAGCGAAAGAGCTCCATCTTTTTCGTCCTGCCACATTGCCGCACGCAAAACCGCTTCGCACTTTTGCTGGCAATGCTCTGAAATCGGCGGGAGTGAATGCCTCTGACCGGGTGAGGTCAAGTTTTAATTGCCGCCATGTCTTATTTTGACGGAAAATAACAAATGCATGCCCTGACAAAGACGTTTTGTGAGGCGAAACAAAAGGTTGATGAATAGATCCATCACAATAATTCATGCATTGGATGATGGCGGGGGGATTTCGCCCATGCGATGCTGGCAGTCTGACGGCGCTTGCAACGCCCCTTACCATTCTTGTTCGCCGATCCGAATGCAACACGTCAGCAGGAGAAAATCATGGCATGGTCCGCCCAGCAATATCTGAAATTTGAAGACGAGCGGACACGCCCGGCAAGGGATCTTCTGGCGCAGGTGCCGCTGGAGCGCGTACTGAACGGTTACGATCTGGGCTGCGGCCCGGGCAATTCCACCGAGCTTTTGACCGGTCGTTACGGCGTCAACGTCATCACTGGCATCGACAGCGACGACGACATGCTGGAAAAGGCGGCGGACCGGCTGCCCAACACCCGTTTCGGCAAGGCCGATCTCGGCAACTGGCGGCCCAGCCAGAAGGCGGACCTGCTTTATGCCAATGCGGTGTTCCAATGGGTGCCGGATCATCTTGCCGTTCTTTCGCAGCTGATGGACCAGCTGGAAAGCGGCGGCGTGCTTGCCGTGCAGATGCCTGACAATCTGCAGGAGCCGACACATCGCGCCATGGAGGAAACGGGAGCAGACGGCCCCTGGAAGGACAAGTTTGCGGATGGCAGATTACGCCGCAAACCCCTGCCCGCGCCATCAGCCTATTTCGATGCGCTGACACCGAAATCCGCGCGGGTGGATGTGTGGCACACCATCTACAACCACCCCATGAAGGATGCGGAAAGCATTGTGGAATGGGTGAAGGGCACGGGTCTGCGCCCCTATCTTGCCGCCGCCGGGGAGGAACACCGCGAGGCCTTCCTCAACGACTATACCAGGCGCATCGCAGCCGCCTATCCGCCCATGGCGGACGGCCGGCTGCTGTTGCGTTTTCCGCGCCTGTTCGTGGTGGCGGTGAAGAAGTAGCGTAGTTTTCGCCTCCCCTCATTCCTGTGCCTGTCACAGGGATGAGGAGAACTTAGAGTACGACATGGCTACGACACTATTTAGCCAATCGGCCTCAACGCATTATCTCTAACCCGCGAAGGCGTAGACCCTTAGACGATGGCCGTCGGGGTCGGCCGCAGTGAATGTGTAGCCGAAGTCCATCGTGCCGGGCTGCTGCAAAATGGCGATGCCCTTTGTCTTCCAGTCGGCGAAGGCTTCATCCACCTGCGCACCGCTTTCGACGCGGAAAGCAAGCTCGCCGCCACCGCCCGTTAACGATGCCTTCGGCTCCACCGTATGCCTTGACCAGAGGCCGAGCTTCATGCCGTTTTGAAGCACGAAAAGGGAGAATGTCGGAGAGGCTTCGACCGGCTCTGCGCCGAGCAGGGCTTTATAAAATTCCGTGCTGGCCGGCGGGTTGTCGACGTAGAGAATGGTGAAATCGGGGTGGGTCATGGCTGTTCTCCTTGAGTTGCGGATGAACAGGTTCTAGCCTCCCGTGCTGTCAGTTTTTGTCAGCATGATTTTGTTGCCGTCGCTGTTTTTCCCGCTCGCGCCAGTCCTTCAGCAGGGACTGGCGGCGGCGGGGATAACGCTTGTCCAGAGGGTTGAAGCTCTCGATGCGGTCGGCCCGGAAACTGCGGAAATCCTGCCGCGTCTCGCACCATGCCAGCACCACCCGCACCAGATCGAAAAAAGCGAGCGCGAAGGGCCAGATCACCCGCTCCGTCAATTCTCCCTTCTCGTCGCGATAGGTCATCACGACCTTGCTCTCCTTGCGAATAATATCGCGAATGGCGGCGAGATCGACGTGGATGGTGGCCATGGCCTGCCCGGGGCCGACAAGCAGGGTGGAATTATCGAGTTCCTCACGCAGGGCATCGGGCAAAACGGCGGCGATCTTGACGAGTGCGGCGCGGGCGGCCTGCGCCAACCCCTCATCGGCACGGCCCGCGACCCATCGCGACCCGAGCACAAGCGCCTCGATCTCCTGCTGCGAGAACATCAGCGGCGGCAGCAAAAAACCGGGACGCAGCACATAACCCACACCCGCCTCGCCCTCGATGTCAGCACCCTGCGCCTGAAGCGTTGCTATATCGCGGTAAAGCGTGCGCAGGCTGACGCCGGTTTGCGCGGCCAGCGCCGTACCGCTGACCGGCATGCGGTGGGCGCGCAGGATCTGCAACAGATCAAGAAGCCGTTGTGAGCGCGACACGCGTGGTTCCTCCACATTCCGATCATGCCATCTACGACGTTTCGCCATCGACTGGTAGCCTCGCGCACAGCGCCTCGCAATGGCGAGACGCTTGAAACCAATGGCGCGGACACCAGTTAATAAAAGACCGATTCCCCATCCGGCAGTCCTTGCCGGCCATGTTTGCAATAAACAGGAGAGACATGCATGTATGACGTCAACGCGAATGGCGCGAACATTCCCGCCCTCGGTTTCGGCACCTTCCGCATTCCGGAAGAGGATATCAGGCGCATTTTGCCGGAGGCGCTGAAACTTGGTTTCCGCCATGTCGATACGGCGCAGATCTACAAGAATGAAGGTGCGGTTGGCGAAGTGATCGCGAAGTCCGGCATTTCCCGGCACGATATTTTCCTGACCACCAAGGTCTGGGTCGACCGCTACCGCCACGCTGATTTTCTCGCCTCCGTCGACGAAAGCCTGCAAAAGCTGAAGACGGATTATGTCGATCTCCTGCTGCTGCACTGGCCTAAAAGCGATGTGCCGCTGGCGGAAAGGATCGGCGCGCTGAACGACGTGCGCAAGTCCGGAAAGGTGCGCAATATCGGCATTTCCAACTTCAACGTGGCGCTGACGGAAGAGGCGGTCAAACTCTCCGACACGCCGCTTGCCACCAACCAGATCGAATACCACCCCTATCTGGACCAGACGAAGGTGATTGCGGCCGCGCGCAAACACGGGCTTTCGGTCACTGCCTATTATCTGATGGCGGATGGCAAGGTGCCCGACGATTCGGTTCTGAAGGATATTGGTGCAAGGCACGGCAAGACGGCCGCACAGGTGGCGCTGCGCTGGGCGGTGCAGCAGCCGGATGTCGTGGCGCTCTCCAAGACCGCAACCGAAAGCCGCCTCAAGGAGAATTTCGACATTTTCGATTTTGCGCTCTCGGAAGAGGAAATGCAGGCGATCCACGCGCTTGCCAAACCCGATGGCCGCATCGTCAACCCCGGTCACCTCGCACCCGACTGGGACGATTGACAGCGTGGAACCCGGTCCGGTCTCACCGCTGCGTCAACGCCAGTTTCGCCCCGAGCGCCACAAACGCGGCGGCGAAACTGCGTCTCAGCCAGGTGAGCACGGCCGGGCGCGCCACAACCTGCCGCCTGACCGAGGCGGCAAAACAGCCGTAAAGCGCAAAGACCAGAAACGTCATGGCCATGAAGATCAGCCCGAGATCGACCATGCGCCACGTCGGAGAAACCTCTTCCGGCGCGATGAATTGCGGCAGGAAAGCAAAAAAGAAGATCGACAGTTTCGGGTTCAGGAGATTGATGAGGATAGCCTCACCGATGACCCGCCCTGCCTTGCGGTGCTCCTGCTTGTCGTCGATCTTCAGCGCCCCATCTTCCCGAAGCGTGTTCCACGCCATGTAGAGCAGGTAGGCGACACCCAGATATTTGATCACGCCGAAGGCAAGGGCGCTCGCGTGCAGAATGGCGGCAAGTCCGGTGATGGCGGCCAGCAGATGCGGCACGATGCCGAGCGTGCAGCCGAAAGCCGCGACGACGCTCGCCTTCGACCCTTGGGACAGGCCGGCGGCCAGCGTGTAAACCACGCCTGTTCCGGGAGAAGCGGCGATGATCAGGGATGTGATGAGGAATTCGGGCGTCATGGTTTCTGCAGGTCCTGTTGAATGGAGGACAGGAGCGTGACTGTGTCCGACGCGGGGGTCTTGGATGAAATTGCAGCGTTGAGGCTTGGAGGCTCGCGTCTGTAGCCCTATTATCCCAACCTGCGCTACGAAACGGCCGCCCTATACGCCGCAGGCGTCACCCCGAACTGCCGTACGAAAAACCTGTTCAAATGGCTCTGGTCGGAGAAACCGGCGAAAAACGCGACATCGGCGGGTGGAGCACCCTTCGCCAGCGCACCCCGTGCCAGATGCAGGCGTCGCTGCAAAAGGTAGCTGTGCGGCGTCAGCCCCGTGGTCTTGCTGAAGGATCGCAGGAAGCGAAACTGACTGATGCCGGCCTCCTGGGCCAGATCGGCAAGACGGAACGGCCGGGCGGGATCGTCGTCGATCCTGCTTTTCGCGCGTCTTATGCTATCGGGCGCTGCCGTCTCGCGTGGTGTTGCCACCGTTTCCATTGCACCCACGAGCAGCATAAGCAGGGTCTCGTCGCAGCGAAGGGTGTCACCCGGGCGATGAGTTGCCGTCACGGCTGAAAAAAGCGCGCGGAACCGGTCCGCCAGAGGCCTCGTATCGACGGGATAGGCGAATTCGAAAAAGCCGTGATCCTTTTCGATGATATCGGCAATGGCGGCCTGCACGATATCGATGTCGAGATAGATCATCCGCCAGGCGCGCCCGCCCTCTCCCAGCGGAATGCCGTCATGAACCTCACCCGGATTGACGGTGATGACATCGCCGGCTTCAGCCTCCACCATGCCGCGCCCGCTCAGCGATTTCTGCGCGCCGCGCTCCACAAGGCCGATGCCGAACTGGTCGTGCATGTGACGTGGAAAAGAGCGGTCGCTATCCGCAACCACGGCAGCAATACCGGGCATGGCGGTTTTCGGCATCAGGAATTGACGGCTGCCCATGAAAAGCTGGCGCTCCCTTTAAAGAGCGCCACGCTATCACAGGCGATGCCTCCGATACAGGGCCGGGCCTTTACGGATGCATGCCGTTGACCATCGAAAACACCTGATCAAAATTGCCGTTCTGCGCGGCGAAACGCAGCGGCTTGCAGCGTTCCACAACCACTTCTTTCTCATCCGGGCGACCGCCGAGAATGTCCATCACTTCCGAAATGAAGGCCTCGAGCGGCATGGCTCTTTCGTCGCTTGCCTGGCCTTCCCCCATCAGCGTCGTCTGCACATAGGGCGGCACGATTTCGATGACCTCAACCGAGGTTTCTTTCAGCTGTTCGCGAAGTGCGACCGAGTAGGCATGGATGGCCGATTTGGTGGCGCTGTAGGTTGGGGTGACCACCATGGGCACGAAGGCCAAGCCGGAGGATACGGTCAGCACTGTCGCTTCAGGCTGCTTGAGGAAATGCGGCAGCAGCGCCGCCGTCAGGCGAATGGGCGCCAGAAGGTTGGTGGCGATAGTTTCCTCCGCCGTGTCCAGATAGTCCGGGGCCGAGGCGATGTCCTCCGGCCGCATGATGCCGGCATTGTTGATGACGGCGTTGAGCGTCGGATGTGTCTTGATGAGATTGTCGGCGAAAGAGCGGATGCCTTCGGCGTCGGTCGCGTCCATGACCATCGCGGCCATGCCGGGATTGGCGGCCGTTACCTCATCCAGCACATTCTGGCGGCGGCCGGAAATGACGACCTTGTTGCCCAGCCGGTGAAACGCTTCCGCCAGCGCCCGGCCGATGCCGGAGCCGCCACCGGTGATGAGAATGGTGTTGCCTGTCGTTTTCATCGAAAAATCCTCTGCCTGTTGGATGACGGGAAATTAGCGGCTATACTCTCCATTCGTAAGTAGGCACCCAAAAGAATTATACTTACCCAAAGGAGAGTGTAAGATGAAACGGTATGCCGCCGATCCCATGATCGAGAACAGGCGCAAGTCTCCGCCGCCCACGGAAACCGATCCGGTCATCGAGGCGCTGGTTGAGGATATCATCGCGAAAGTGGCGGACAAATGGACGATGCTGATCCTTGAGGTGCTGGAAGAGCATGGCACGCTTCGCTTTACGCAGATCGGCAGGCTGGTCGGCACCATCAGCCAGAAGATGCTGACGAAAACGCTGAGGCAGATGGAAAGCGACGGACTGGTGCGCCGCACCGTGCACCCCGTCATTCCACCGCATGTGGATTATGGCCTCACGTCTCTCGGAGAGACCCTTGGCAGCGCCTTTTGCGGCGTGTGGATATGGGCGGAAACCCACCATGCGGAAATAGAAGAGGCGCGGCGCCGGTTCAATGAACAGCCGCCGCGCCCCGCTATCGAATAAAATGTCACCTTACGCGAACTGGCTGAGGCCCGGAACCGAAGCGATCACCTGATCGACAGTCTCATCGCCCGCGTGCTGGCGAGCAACGGCGATGGTTTCCTTGGCGAGCGTGGTGATTTCGCTCATGCCGATGCCCTGGCTCATCAGCTGCTGGCCGAGACCCATGATGCCGCCGCCGCCGATCGCGCTCATCAATCCGCCCAGCAGACCGCCGCCACCAGCGCCCTCGCCATTATACTGTGCCACGAGATCGCTGGCACCCGGAATGGCTTCGATCATGCGGGCGATCGGACCATCTGCCGCCTCGCGCTGGAGAAAACCCAGAATCATGCCAACAGCCTTTTCGGCCAGCGCAGGGTCTATGCCCGCCTTTGCGGCGATCTGGTCAACGACTTCGTTCATTCTTGCCTCCTGTTGAAAAACGACGCCAACACCGAATAACTGACGTTAACGTCAACGTAAAACAATCTCATGCCGCATTCAAGCGGGCGGCAGGCGGGTGCGGCAACTTTCATGAAGCGGTTTTTCTTCATCGCCATCAAGCAGTTGTTGCGCCTTGAAACTGTCCTTATAAGATCATCACAACCATACTATGAAAAGGCCGCTTTGGCAGTAGCGGCCAGAGGGTGCCGTAAAAGTTCAATTCGGACATGACCATCTTCAAATCGATCGCGATTTAAGGGGCATGCATCAGTCGCAGGAGAAAATGGTCGATGTTGCAGGACGGACAGATCTATATCGGGACCAGCCGCAATCCGGACGACAGCCTGAACAAGGGTGAATATCTGGAGCTGAAATTCGGCAACCGCCACGGCCTGATCACCGGCGCAACGGGCACGGGCAAGACCGTGACCCTGCAGGTTCTTGCCGAAGGTTTCTCGCAAGCCGGCGTTCCCGTTTTCTGCGCCGATATCAAGGGCGACCTTTCCGGCATCGCCGCCCAGGGCGAAACCAAGGACTGGGTGCAGAAACGTGCCGAACAGATCGGTTTCACGGATTTTTCCTATGGCAAATCGCCGGTGATCTTCTGGGATCTCTACGGTGAAAAAGGCCATCGCGTGCGCGCCACCATTGCCGAAATGGGCCCGCTGCTGCTGGCGCGACTGATGGATGCTTCGGAAGCCCAGGAAGGCGTGCTCAACATCGCCTTCAAGATCGCCGATCAGGGCGGGTTGCCGCTGCTCGATCTCAAAGACCTGCAATCGCTGCTCAACTACATGGGCGAGAATGCTAGTGCGCTGTCCAGCCAGTTCGGCCTGATTTCCAAGACCTCTGTCGGTTCACTGCAACGCGGGCTGCTGGTTCTCGAACAGCAGGGTGCCGCAAACTTCTTCGGCGAGCCGGCGCTGAATATTGCCGACATCATGCGCGTCGGCACGGACGGGCGTGGCACGGTTTCAGTTCTCGCCGCCGACAAGCTGATGATGAACCCGCGCCTTTACGCCACCTTCCTGTTGTGGATGCTCTCGGAGCTCTTCGAGGAACTGCCGGAAGTGGGCGACCCGGAAAAGCCGCGTCTGGTGTTCTTTTTCGATGAGGCGCATCTGCTGTTTAACGACGCGCCAAGGGTGCTCGTCGAGCGCGTAGAGCAGGTGGTGCGGCTTATCCGCTCCAAGGGTGTGGGCGTCTACTTCGTGACGCAGAACCCGCTGGACGTGCCGGAAACCGTTCTTGCCCAGCTGGGCAACCGCGTGCAGCATGCGCTTCGCGCCTATACGCCGCGCGAGCAGAAGGCTGTGCGCACCGCAGCCGATACGTTCCGCCAGAACCCCGCCTTCAACACAGCCGACATCATCACCACGCTCGGTACGGGCGAGGCTCTGATTTCGACCCTGCATGACAAGGGCGCGCCCTCCATCGTCGAGCGCACCCTTGTGCGGCCGCCCTCGGGCCGCGTCGGGCCGCTCACCGATGCCGAGCGCAAATTGCTGATGGATACCGGCCCGCTTGCCGGTCAATACGACAGGGATGTGGACCGGGAATCGGCCTTTGAAATCCTCAACGCACGCGCCCAGAAGGCTGCGGAAGCCGAAGCCGCCAAGCGCGCGGAAGAGGAAAATGCCTCCAGCCAGTCCGACAGTGCCTCGGGACGCTGGCGCCTGCCCGGTTTCGGCGACGAGGAACCCACAAAGGCCTCCACCACCGGCGCCCGCAAGACGAGCGGTTATCAGCGCGAAACCGTGATCGAGGCGGCAATGAAAAGTGCCGCCCGCTCGGTTGCCACATCCGTGGGCCGCGCCATCGTGCGCGGCATACTGGGAAGCCTGAAGCGTTAAAACAGATAATCCGCCCGGCCTCGATCAGCCGGACGGATTTTTTCCTGTTAGCGTGACGGTTCAAGGCTCGCGATAGAAAATCATGCCGCCGTGGTAAAGCACATCGTCGATGAACTCGCCATCGGCGGTAAAGCCAGTATCATCCCAATAGTCGATATGGTTGCCCCTCACCTCGTAACGCCCCTGATAGGCGCTTTTGCGTTGGCCGCGCGCCTCGTCGTAGCGGCCATCAGGCAAAAGCTCCTGACGGATATGGCCGTCGCCGGTGACCCACATGCCGATATAGGGGTGGCTTTCGGTCTGGGCCATCTTGTCCATATTCCCTTTCACGGCACGATCCTCCTGATGGTGGCCGGTATCGGCGGCGGCCGTTGCGAGTACAAGGGCAAGCGATGTCGAAACAATCTTCATTGGCCCGATCCTCCCTATGCGGCGGTCGGGCGGACGACGATTTCATTGACGTCCACGTCGTCGGGTTGTTCGATGGCATAGCGGACTGCGCGGCCAATGGCGTCCGGCTTCAATGCTATGGCTCGGTAGCTTTGCATCAGCTCCGCAGCGGCCGGATCGGTGATGGTGTCGGCAAGTTCGCTTTCCACCACGCCGGGATGAACGCAGGTGACCCGCAGGTCGCGGTTTTCCTGTCGCAGCCCGTCCGAAATCGCCCGCACCGCAAATTTCGTCGCGCAATAAACGGCAGCCGTGGGCGAAACGGCCAGTGCGCCGATGGAAGCGATGTTGACGATGTGGCCGGAAGCACGCGCGGTCATCTCAGGCAGAACGGCGGCGACGCCATAAAGCACGCCCTTGATGTTGACGTCGATCATGCGGTCCCATTCATCGACCTTGAGGGACGACATCAACGATAGTGGCATGATGCCGGCATTGTTGACGATGACGTCGATCCGTCCGAACGCCTTGCGTCCCGCCTCGGCAAAATCCTCGACACTCTGCCTTTCCGTGACATTAAGGGGATGGACGACAACCTCAGCGCCCGTTTGGCGCAGTTCGTCGGCCAAAGCCTGCAAACGGTCCATGCGGCGCGCACCCAGAACCAGTTTCGCGCCTGCAGCGGCAAGTTCTCTGGCGATACCCTCACCTATCCCGCTCGACGCACCTGTTATGAGAATAACTTTGTTCAATGTCATGGCTTTCTCCTTGGCTTTACGGCCCGCTTTTTCGAGAGGAGGCCGTTGCAGGAAAGATAAAGCTTTGCCATTGTCGTGATAATTACCTTAATTATAACCTCCATGGATAGATTTACTAACCAATGAATGTTGATCTCAACGCGCTTTCCACCTTCTGCATGGTTGCCGAGGAACGCAATTTTCGGGCTACGGCGGACAGGCTCGGCGTAACACGGTCAGCCGTCAGCCAGACCATCCGCAGGCTTGAAGAAACGATGGGGATAGCGCTCGTTCAGCGCACAACGCGCAGCGTTAGCCTGACGGAAGCGGGGCAACAGCTTTACGCCGATGTTTCGCCATCCATCGGCAACCTCATGCAAGCGACACAGGCCGCCTCTTCCCTGAGTGGAATGCCTCGGGGGCAATTGCGGCTTGCCGTTTCCTCGATAGCGGAGCGCTTCTTGTCCGGGCCATTGCTGGCGCGCTTTGCTGAAATCCATCCGGAAGTGCAACTCGATATTGTCGTGACGGATGAGGAATTCGATATCGTCGCCGAACATTACGATGCCGGCGTGCGTCTGGGGGAGCTGATCGCGCAGGATATGATTGCCGTTCCGGTTTCCGGGCCGCAGCGGCAGCTCGCCGTCTGTTCCCCGCAATATCGAGATCGCGTCACCTTACCGACGCAGCCGCGCGAACTGATCCATCACAGATGTATCGGCTGGCGGCCTCGTCCGGACGTTGCGCCATATCGGTGGGAATTTGCCGAAAACGGCCGGGAATTCGCGGTCGCTGTCCAGCCGGACTTCACCACCAACGACATGCAGTTGATGATAAAGCTGGCCTGTGCCGGCGCCGGCATCACATTCGGCATGGAAGAGACCTTCCGTCCCTACCTGGAGAGCGGCCAGCTTGTTTCCATGCTGGAGGACCATTCTCCGACTTTTGCGGGTTTTTATCTCTATTATCCCAATCGACGTCATCTTGCGCCGAAGCTCCGCGCCTTTATCGATCACGTTCGGCTACCGAGAAACCGGTAATCTGCCGGAGTAGCCTCCGGCAGATCGGTATATCAGCCCAGAAGGGTTACTTCTTCTGCGACAGCAGCGAGAAGAAAGCGCCCTGCGGGTCCTGGCAATTGACGATCCAGCTCTCGCCGGGAACCTCCATCGGGCCGTTGACGACCTTGCCGCCACCGGTGCTCACCCGGGTGATGGCGTCATCGATGCCGTCGACGTTGAAATAATAACCCCAATAACAGGTGGGCGCACCCGCCATGCATTTCATCATGCCGCCGACGACCTTGCCGTTATGGGCGAAGATGCGATACGGGCCCATTTCTGCGCCCATGTCAAAATCATGGTCCTTGGTCCAGCCAAAGACCTCACCGTAAAAGGCTATGGCGTCGTCGACATTGTTGGTGGCAAGTTCGTACCAGCCGACGTGACCCGGCAGGTTCTGCGTCTCCTGCGGAAATTCGCCGGTTTCCATCGGCAGCGGCGTCATGATGCACAGAACCGCACCGGAAGGATCAGCCACCACGGCGAAACGGCCGATCTCCGGGATATCCTGCGGCGGACGCCTGACCGAACCGCCCTTTTCCGCGAAAAGTTTTGCCGTGGCGTCCACATCGTCAACGCCGACATAACCGGTCCAGTTGGGCGGAATACCCTGGCCCTTGTGTTCTTCGGTCAGTTCCATGATGCCGCCCATGCCTTTGCCATCGGCTTCCAGCACCAGATAGGGCATTTCCGGCGAACCGAAATCCTTGGTCTGCCAGCCGGCGACATGACCATAGAAGCGGGCACCCTGCTCCATGTCAGGCGTCATCAGTTCAACCCATATGAATTTTCCGTGTGTATCGGACATCGAATCTCTCCGGGGTTATGGCGTCATTTTTCTGGCGATCAGCCGCCGCAGGACGCGGCAGCACATTATTCGGCGTGATCGGGCAAATTCCGGCGGGGCGTCATGCCTTGCGCTGGAACTCCGATGTCATGAAGGTCTTGAAACTGCCATCCGGCTGCCGGACGCTGCCGGAAAAGCTGCGGTTATTGTCGTCGTGCAGCACCAGCACGTCTCGATAGGTATCGATGCGGCCGGAACCGTCAAAGGCCGGTCCTTCCGCTTCGAGTGTCAGGGTCTTGCCGTCGTCTTCCAGCCAGCCTTTGTAGACCCAGAGATTGGTCATCATCGACCCCACCCAGGTGCCGACGAAATGGCCCTTGGCAGGGTCGAAACCCACGGTGATGACAGCCGTCATCTCCGTCCCGTCAGGCATCTTGCCGGTGCCGTGCCCGATGATCCACAGCCCGCCGATGGAGCTGACGGTTTCGGTGAACCGCTGGGCGGGATCATCGGGATCGTATCCCTCATGGCCGGAACTGGCGGTCATGACCCAGTCGCCGACGATCCTGCCCAGGAACGCGTGTTCCTTCTGCGGCTTGGCATTTTCCATTGTCGTCTCCTCCTCCTCGTCCTATTTCAGTGGCAGCAAGACGCAGCCTTGGGCTCGTCCTCGTACTGGTCGTGCCGGCGCACCCAATCCATTACACCCTCTTCATTACGGCCTTTTGGCACCAGATCGAGCAGCATCAATGTACCGAGCGTCTCTTCCATGCCGCGGGCATAGGCGGAATAGCTATGGTAAATCCTGCCGTCCTCGCCCTTGGCGAAAATGCTGACGCCGTGCAGGTCCTTCAGGTCGCCCATCGGCTCGATCTCACGGTAATTGTAGGTGATCGCCCCGCTCTCGATATCCTCATCACGGAAGGAGGCCTGATAATCATAGTTGAAGTCGCTGCCGTTGGCCGAGACCCAAGGGAATTTCCAGCCCATGCGTTTTTTATAGGCCTCGATCTTTTCGAGCGGTGCGCGCGAGACCGCAACGAAACCCGCATCGCCGTGCTTCAGGTGAACCATCGCACCATCGACATGGTCGGCGAAAAAGGAACAGCCGGTGCAGCCCTCCTCCCAGTCGGGTGCCAGCATGAAGTGGTATACGATGAGCTGGCTGCAATTGCCGAAGAGTTCCTTCAGCGATTTCGGGCCGGACGGCGCGTCGAAAATATAATCTTTCGTCACCTCTTCCCAGGGCAATGCGCGGCGCGCCTCGTTCAGCCTGTCGCGCGCGCGGGTCAATTCCTTTTCCTTCACCAGCAGATCGCGGCGGGCCGCAAGCCACTCCTCATTCGAAACGACGGGATGAGACATGATCTTTCCTCCTTGGATCCGTCTTTCACCACGGCACCGCTCCGCTTCCATGGTGGGCGCCGCCTGTGTCTGCATTGAAAGCCAGGAAAACCGTCAGCAAGGCGACAGGTTCCGCTTGACTAATTACGTTGATATCAATGTATATAGTCCATGTCAAACGCCAGCGTGATTCCTTTTTCGGCAACTCTTTTAGTGCGGGACTCCTGTCTTTGCCTGCATGCGCAACGTGCGGCGCGGGCGCTGGCGCGGCTGTTCGATAACGCATTGAAGCCCGTGGGCATCAACAACGGCCAATTTTCCCTGCTGATGTCGCTCAACCGGCCGGAGCCGCCGCCGATGGGGCCGGTCGCCAATCTTCTGGCGATGGACCGCACGACGCTGACGGCAGCGCTGAAGCCACTGGAGCGGCGTGGGCTGGTCAGTATCGAGCAAGACCCGAAGGACAAGCGCGGCAAGCGGCTGCGGCTGACGGTGGAAGGCATGGCCGTACTCACCGCCGCCTTCCCCATCTGGCAACAGACCCACGCCGAAATCGAGGCCCGCATCGGCAGCGGCGACCCCGACCGGCTGCGCCGCGACCTCATTGATCTCGGCTGACGGGAAAAGCGGCATATTGCCACTTTTACCCGTGAAAATGTCATCTACCCGTCGTGCCGGACGGTGAAACTAACGAGGAAGACGCAACAAGGGAGGAAACCATGCGTGTTATCGTTTTCGTAAAGGCCACCCGCAGCAGCGAGGATGGCATAATGCCGACCACCGAACTGATGGAAGCCATGGGCAAGTTCAACGAGGAACTGGTCAATGCCGGCATCATGCTTTCCGGTGATGGCCTCCACCCCTCCTCCAAAGGCAAGAGAGTTGTTTTCGATGGTGACAGCCGCAGCGTGATCGACGGCCCCTTCCCGCACACCAACGAGCTGGTTGCCGGCTTCTGGCTCTGGAAGGTGAAGGACATGGATGAGGCCGTGGAGTGGGTGAAGCGTTGCCCCAACCCGATGCTGGAGCGCAGCGAAATCGAAATCCGCCCGATGTTCGAAATGGAGGATTTCGGCGACGCGGTGACACCTGAAATCGCCGAACATGTGGAAAAACTGCGCGAGCGCGTGGCAAAACAGTAAGGGCGCCGCGCTTGAGGGCTGGAGAATGCGGGTCGCCATATTCTCCGGCACCACCCTCCTCTTCAAAAGCCATTGCCTCGAACCCCTGCCGCTGTTAATTGTTGGATGGTTGAACACGTATCAAGAAAGGAGGCTTCGCATGGATATTTCCTGCTTCTGGCGCAACCGCCAGATCTGCCACCTTTTTGCCCTGCAGACGCGTTTGCAGGGCTGACCGGAACACCAAAACTCTGGTTTGCCCGAAAGGCCGCGCAGAATGCAGCTTGTCTGCCGTTGCGCATGTTTTCACGACGGATCACCTCGAACCGATATCCCGTACTGCATTGTCGCAGACCACGGTTCGTCACAGATCCGTTTTGCCAGAGACAATTTCATGACCCTTATCACGCTTCGAAACCTCGGAATCATTCTGGGAAAGCCGCTTTTTTCCAATCTTGGCCTCACCGTGAATGCCGGAGACCGCATCGGCATCGTCGCTGCGAATGGCCACGGCAAATCCACCCTGCTGAATTGCCTTGCCGGTGAACTGGACGCTACCAGCGGTGATATCACCCGGCTGCGCGGGCTGACGCAGTCCATCGTCCACCAGCACCTGCCCTCCCCGCTTTTGGAAAAGACGATGCGGGACGCCGTGCTTTCCGCCCTGCCGGCGGATGAGATCGACAATGAGAGCTGGCGCGCCGACATTATTCTTGATGCCATGCTGGTGCCGGAACCCTATCGTCATCGCCATTTGAAAGAACTGAGCGGTGGCTGGCAGCGACTTGCCATGCTGGCGCGGGCGTGGATCACCGAGCCTGACGTTCTCCTGCTCGATGAGCCGACCAACCATCTCGACCTCGAAAAAATCAACGTGCTGGAAAGCTGGCTCGGTCAATTGCCGCGCGACACGGCGGTCGTCATCGTCAGCCATGACCGCGCCTTTCTCGACAATGTCACGAAGACCACGCTGTTCCTGCGGCCGGAAAATTCGGCACTGTTCCGGCTGCCTTACGGCCATGCGCGCACGGCACTCGAAGAGGAGGATGCCGCCGATGAGCGGCGTTTCCAGCGCGACATGAAAAAAGCGCAGCAATTGCGCCGGCAGGCCGCCAAGCTCAACAATATCGGCATCAATTCGGGCAGCGATCTTCTGACCGTCAAGACCAAGCAATTGCGCCAGCGTGCCGAGAAACTGGAGGAGAATGCGCGCCCAGCACATAGCGAGCGCTCCGCCGGCAAGATCCAGCTCGCCAATCGCGGCACCCATGCCAAGGTTCTGGTCACTCTGGAGGATGTGACAGTCTCGACGCCGGACGGGACATTGCTGTTTCGCACCGGCCGGCAGTTTGTCCACCAGGGCGACCGCATCGTCATTCTCGGCCGCAACGGCGTCGGCAAGACGCGGCTGATCTCGCTTCTGAAAGCGGCGGTGATGGATGAAGGCCAAATACAGGACGGCATAAAGACTACGCCTTCGCTGGTGGCCGGATATGTCGATCAGTCGCTTGCCGAAATCGACGACGACAGCACGCCATTTGCGCTCATGACCCGCCGATTCGACATTGGCGACCAGCGCATACACGGCCTGCTTGCGCGTGCCGGTATCGACATGGAAATGCAGAAACGTCGGATCGCAACGCTTTCCGGCGGCCAAAAGGCGCGGCTCGCCATGCTGGCGCTGCGGTTGGCGGAACCGAATTTCTACCTGCTGGACGAGCCCACCAACCATCTTGATATAGACGGGCAGGAAGCGCTTGAGGCGGAAATCATCAACCGTTCGGCCAGTTGCGTCTTCGTCTCGCATGACAGGAGTTTCGTGCGGGCGGTCGGAACACGTTTCTGGCTGATCGACAAGCGCAGGCTGGTGGAAGTCGACGATCCCGAAGCGTTTTTCGCGTCGGCATGAGGCCCGTCAAACGGGCTGAGAGTAAAAACAAGCGAAACGCCCGTCAGCCCAACAGGCTGGCGAGGCGTGGATCACCGGAAAAATCCGCGACCGCAAACCCTGTTCTGCGCATCGGAAATTCGCACAGTGCCTGCACCCCGGTCTTCGACAGGCGGATGCGCCAGCTCATCCGTTCCACCGGCATTTTTTCGGCAAAGGCTGTCGGCGACAGGACCGCGATATTGAGGCCACCTGCGGGATCGCGCACCGAGCGGTAGAGGATCGCCTCGATCTTCGCCAGACGCGCCTGCTCGGCCAGCGCCTGGCATGGCTCGTAATTCTGCAGGTCGGTCCACAGCGCCTCGTCCCGGTTCAATTCCGGTTGCGTCAGGTCCAGCGCCGCGCTGGTGGCGATACGGGCGGCAAAGGCGGAATAGTCGGCGGGATTGGCAGGCAGCGGTGTGCCGGGAGATTCCGCATAAAACAGCAGCCGGTAGAAGGCCATTTCGGCAAGCGCGGTTTCCACCTTGGCTGCGGCGTAATAAACGCCTTCGGTAAAGCCAGCCCGGCGGAAACGCGAGCCATGTGGATAGGCCGCACCATACCGGAAGGGCGTGGCAAGAAGATAATCGAGCCCGGCGCATTCCGGCGGAAAGGGCCGCTTGCTCGCCTCCAGAATATCTTCCAGCAGCGATTGCTCCTCCACCGTATCCACCAGCTTCATGGTGGAAACCTGATGCTGTGCTTCCACCAGTCGCCAGTATTTTCCCGATGCGGCGCGCTTTTCAGACAGGAGCGCGTCGGGCGTCCAGATAGGAGAGGACATCGATCAATCCGGTAATGGTGGTGAGCCTCTCGGCAGGCACGGCGTTGAGCGCCGTATTGTGATTGCGCAGCCAGTTTTTGGCTACCGCCTCATCGCCGCCGGCGATTGCATCCAACGAACGGAAAACCCGGATCAGCAGCACCGCAAGCTCGAAAGACTTGGCGCCCGGCTCCAGCAGGAAATCGAGCCGCTTCATGCGCGACACCGTAGGGGCGGAAACACCGAGAATATCCGCGGTGCGGGCCGCGTTAAGGCCCAGCCGCTCGGCAGCGGTCACAACGGCCTTGGTGACGACCCTGCCCTGCGAAGCAGGATCCATGGCGGTCTTGGCGTGAATATTCATGGCATATATCCTTTCCCTAGAAAGAATATAGCACTTTTCTTTCCATAAACAAGAAGGCCGGGGATTAACCCGGCCTTGCTGCTAGAACTTGCTGGATCAGGCCACAGAGACCGGCACTTCCGTAGAGGTGCGCATGGCGTGGCTGTAAGGGCACACGATGTGGGCGGCGGCTACCAGTTCTTCTGCCTTTTCGCGCTCAAGACCGGGAATGTTGACCTTCAGCGACACTTCGATGCCGAAGCCGGTGCCGTCTTCACGCGGACCGATGCCAACGGTTGCCGTCACAGTCGTGTCTTCAGGAATCTTTACCTTCTGCTTGCCGGCGACAGCCTTCAAGGCGCCGAGGAAGCAGGCGGAATAACCGGCTGCGAAAAGCTGCTCCGGATTGGTGCCGCGGGCGCCATCGCCGCCGAGTTCCTTCGGAACGGTCAGCGTTACGTCGAGCACGCCGTCTTCAGACTTGGCGTTGCCGGCGCGGCCACCGGTGGCGGATGCTTTGGTCGTGTAGAGAATAGGCATGGCATTTACTCCCGTTGGGTTGGTGTTGGGTTTCTTATAATGCGCAACTCAATTGTGCGCAATATAATTTTGCACATTGAATAAAAAATTGTTTTTTGCGATAATTTCACGAAATTTCGCCGCGCATCCATGTGGCAGGAACCGAAAGGCAGGGCTGATTGTTCCCTTCCCGGTTGATTTTTGGAGCAGAACAATGGGCGCAGAGAGCGACGACACCAATTTGGAAAGCCTGCTGAGGCTGGACCAGCAGATATGCTTTGCCCTTTACGGCGCGGCGCACGCTTTCACCCGCGCCTATAAGCCGCTGCTGGACCCGATCGGCCTGACCTATCCGCAATATCTGGTCATGATGGCCCTGTGGGAAAAGGAAACCTCCACCGTCAAGGCGCTCGGTGAAATGCTGGGCCTCGATTCGGGCACGCTTTCGCCGTTGCTGAAAAGGCTGGAACATGCCGGGCTGATCACCCGCAAACGCGGAACTGTTGACGAGCGGCAGGTGCTGGTGGCCGTAACGCCCAAGGGCGCCGATCTCAAAAAGGAGGGCGTGAAGATCATGGCGGCAATCGGCGACGCCACGGGCTGCGGGCTGGAGGAACTGGTGCAGCTGCGCGACCAGGTGAATGCGCTTAAAGATGGGCTTGCGAGGAGCTAACCCCTGAAAAACCAGGGGTCATAACGCATCTGTTAACCACTTCCCGATAAAGTTGCATTTATATTTTATGCAGCTAAAATGACTTATGGCTGCGTTCCAGCCCCAGAAGCCGATGAAGGCATTTTGCGGCAGATTTCAAAAGGCATGGCGATGGCTTTTATCTCTGCAAATTCAATGGCGCTGACCATTCTCAATCAAACTTTTTCAGTGACAAAAATATCGAGCAAAGATGCCGCAAGCTCGATACTCGCGATGGTATCCGGAGGCCAGCAAAGAACTGCACAGGCCATTGAGACGATTTCGACGCTCGCTTCGCAGGCTACCAAAGCAAAGCTGGAAACCGTCGCAAAAAAAGAAACCGTCTCCGCCGCCATTCCGCAGGCGACGATGAGCGCCATGAACGCCGCCGCCACGAATATGATGTCGTCCTATTACGTCAATCCGATTGAGCGCACGGCGGAAAATGCGGAGTTCATCGTAACGAACCTGATCATCCAAGCATCAAGAGCCAGTCCACGCTATGATCCCGAAATCATAGTACCGCCGCGTGAAGAATATAATGCTCAGTATGCTGAATGGGGTGCAAAACGCATCGCGAATGGCGAAGATGAAACTGTTGTTAAAAAGCAGGTCGAGCATTTCACCAGTGATCGCGCCTATGAGGCTCGCGTCGAATTGGCAGCACTCAGAAAAGCAAACAATGGCTATTACTGCGCAGTATCACGCCAAGATATGTATTATAGCGAAAGAGCTTTGAAGGAATTTTTCGGTTCCGCTATGGCTCTTAAACTTGGAGAAAACGGCCAAGTATCCGTGACACCAGGCGTTATATACTATGATAATGGACGGAAACTGATTGAATACAAAGAAAACGGTGAGTTGGAAATATTTGATTCAAATGGAAATGTCACAAAGAAATATAAAAAGTCAGAGCTTCAATCCTAATAAATTTAATAAGGCTCCGCCGCTTGTCCCGGCGGAGCCGTTCGCATCATGCATACACGCCAAACTCAAACATAGAACTATTTAAAGAGGCTGATGACACCCCGTTCAAAATAACTTCAACATCGCCCACAGTTATACTTGCGTACCCGGTTGAATTATCGATGATCGTTAAATCGCTGAATTCATCGGCAATGGCGTTATGAAAACGTAGCTTATCAACGCCGATTTGAAAGTCTTCAACCAAACTCGAAGCGCCAATTGTTACGAACTGGAAAGTATCCGCACCCGCGTCACCCCAGAGAATGTCCCTACCGGAACCGCCATCAAGCAGATCATCGTTATCTCCACCATGTAGCTCATCATTTCCCGCACCGCCGCGCAACTGGTCATTTCCGGTTCCGCCAAAAAGCTTATCGGCGCCGTCTCCACCGCTAAGCTGGTCGCTTCCGGGTCCGCCGTAAAGAGTGTCATCGCCAGCATCGCCGGACAGATTGTCGTTACCACCCTGACCATCAAGATAGTCATTTCCGGCGCCACCGAACAACCAGTCATTGCCAGCGGCATTCAATTGCGCCGGCCAGGGATTTACCGCGGTCGTATCACCGTACAACGTGTCGTCTCCGGCGTTGCCAAAGAGCAGATCGTCACCGCCGTCGCCTTCGACCCTTTCCCCAAGCTGACTACCGACGAATATATTGCTGTTCTCGCGGCCATAGATCGTCACGCCGGGCGACATGTATGTGACGCTCGAAAAATCTGCCATTCCAGCGAAATAGACTGGTTTTACCGGCCAGGAGGTGGCGCTGTTAAACTCGATACGTTCCACGCTGTCCAAGCCATTGTGGTCGATCATCACGGCAGTCCAGGAGTAATAATACTTGGGAGCGACGTAAATCGTGTCTACACCCGCGCCGCCATAAAATTTTTCCCATCCGTTTCGAACACCACCCAGAGTGCCGGTCTCGCTGCCGCCCAGCTGAAATACGTCGTTTCTCGCCACACCATAGCGATCACCGTAAAAGATTTCGTAGGGGCTAGTACCGACCTGCCAACTATTTGAGAGATAAAGAGTCATGCCATTCACTCCTCGATGAACGACAGCGATATTAGAATGATTGCAATGCAGGAAATTCATTTCGAAAATACTTATGAATACCGAAACACATTATAGTATAAAATCAAAAAAAGTCACGGAATTTCTAAATATACTACAGAATTGATTATTAACATTAAAAACAATATCGATATATTAGAAATAAATAATGGCCACAACATGCTTCATGTTGCAGCCATTATTCGCCAGTTCATTTAGCGGATGCCTATCAGAGCTTCCAGTCAGACCTACTGCCAAACAACCACACGCGCCTTCTGCGGCACGCGGTCGTAGAGGTCGATGACGTCCTGGTTCATCAGGCGTACGCAGCCGGAAGAGACGGCCTTGCCGATGGAGTTCCATTCCGGCGATCCATGCAGGCGGTAAAGCGTGTCCTTGCCGTTCTGGAAGATATAGAGCGCGCGGGCACCGAGCGGGTTTTTCAGGCCCGGTGGCATGCCGCCGTTCTTGGAAGAATATTTGACCAGTTCCGGCTGGCGGGCGACCATTTCGTCCGGCGGGGTCCATTTCGGCCATTTCTGGCGCCACTGGATGACGCCTTCGCCGGACCAGGCGAAACCATCGCGGCCGATGCCGACGCCGTAACGCATGGCGCTGCCGCCCTGCTCCACGACATAGAGGAAACGCGAGCGCGTATCCACGACAACGGTGCCGGGGCGTTCGCCGGTCGGATCGACTACGCGCTGACGATAATAACGCCGGTCGATCTTCTGATAGGGAACCGCGGGAATGACGTAACCGCCATCCTCGACCGAACCGTACATGACGGCCAGTTCCGCATCGCTAACGCCCGACGAGAACATCTGGCGGAAATCGCTGCCGATGCTGCTCGCCTGCTGGCGAATGGCTTCACCCGTGCCGGAAGAAGCGCAGCCCGCCAGCAACGAAGCGGAGGAAATACCCAGAAGGGAAAGGAAAGTGCGTCTGGAAAGATCTGTGTCGGTGCTTGTCATAAGGCCGGATTGTCCCACATTTCGAACGGCTATATCGCCGTTGTACATCGTTTGTTCCACGTACACAGGCGTATTGCGAAAATAGTTAACCGACCGCTAAAAGCCAGTCAGAAGGCGCTGGGGGAACCCCACGATACAGCGCTTTCTTTTAGAAAGTGGTCAGATAACCACAATCTGTGCGCCCTTCGGTACGCGCTCGTAGAGGTCGATCACATCCTGATTGAGCATGCGCACGCAGCCGGACGAAGTTGCCTTGCCGACGGACTGCCAGTCGGGCGTTCCGTGCACGCGGTAAAGCGTGTCCTTGCCGTCCTTGAAAATATAAAGGGCACGCGCGCCGAGCGGGTTGTTGAGACCCGGCGTCATGCCGCCATTGGCGGCGGAAATGGAGGTGAGTTCCGGCTGGCGCCTGACCATTTCGTCGGGCGGCGTCCAGCGCGGCCATTTCGCCTTCCACTGGATCTTGCCGCGACCCGACCAGGCGTAACCGTCGCGCCCGAGGCCAACTCCATACCGGATAGCCTTGCCGCCCGGCTGCACCAGATAGAGAAAATGCTGCTTCGTATCCACGACGATTGTACCCGGCGCTTCCGCCGTCTGGTAGCTCACCTCCTGGCGGAGATAACGCGGATCGATGCGACCATAGGGAATGGCCGGCAGGGACCGGTCGTCATCGCGGATCGGGCCATACATTACCCGGTGCAGCGGATTGGCGACCGGAAGGCCATAGGCCATCGCCTGACCTTGCGCCTGCGGCACATTCAATCCCTGCACCTGCGGCGCGCTCAGGCCCTGCCCGCGCACCGGCGGGCCGTATTCCTGATGGAAGCGGGTTCTGAACAGATCCGGCGGGCGCGTGGAAAGCTGACCCGGCTGTGGTGGCAGTTCCGGCTGGCGATTGGAGCTTACGGAATTGAAATTGAACACCGGCGCCGTTTCCTGAACGAAGACGTCCGGGTTCATCCGGCTCGTATCCGTCACGAAAAGGCAGCCGCTCAGGAAAGGCAGCAGCGCAATAACCGCCAGCGAGGCCGCCCGGCGGCAGTTTTTCAATAGGAGTGCTGTCATCTGAACCGCTTCATGAAACCAAGTTTGAAGGCATGATGCATTGCGCGGCTGGCGCGAGGCTGGTGTGTGCCTTTCAAAAAAAATCGGAAAAGCGCATTTTTGCCCTTGAACCTCTAGTTGCTAGAGGTGCCAGATTGGCTGTCGAGTGGAATTCAGGAGCTAGAACCATGAATATTTCGACACGCGGCAGTTTGAACGGGGAATCAGGAGACCTGACCTTCACGGTCGGCGGCATGGATTGCGGCAGCTGTGCGGCGAAGATCGAAACGGCGCTCTCCCGCCTCCCCGGCGTTGCCGACGTCAAGGTCTCCGTTGCGCGCGAAAGGCTGAACCTTTCGCTGGCGGAAGACAAAACGTCGGTCGCAAAAATCGAGGATACGCTGCGCAAACTTGGCTTCAAGCCCGCTTTGCTGCCGCAGGATAAGGCTCCGGGCGAAAAGATTGCGGCGGAACATCACGATCATGGGCATGATCATGACCATTCATCGTGCGGTGGTCACCACCATGCGGAAGCAGCACCGAGCATCGAGCAGAACAATGCCCTGACCTTCTCTGTCGGCGGCATGGATTGCGGCAGCTGCGCGGCCAAGATCGAAACCGCGCTCTCGCGTCTGCCCGGTGTTGCCGACGTCAAGGTATCCGTTGCGCGCGAAAGGCTGAACCTTTCTCTGGCAGACAACAAAACCCCGGTCGACAAGATCGAGGACACGCTGCGCAAGCTCGGCTTCAAGCCTGCCTTGCTGCCGCAGGAAAAAACCGCACTCGGCAAGGTCGAAGAACATAATCATGATCATGCGGACGACCATGACCATGGATCATGCGGCGGTCATCACGGCCATGATCACGATCACAAACATGATCATTCAGGCCACGACCATTCGGGCCATGACCACGCCGACCACGACCACTCAAGCTGCGGCGGCCACCATCATGACGATGCGAAGCACGCGCATAGCCACGGGAGCGTTGAAACCGTCGCGCAGAGCGCCGACATAGGCCACGCCCATGGCGCGGATGAAAAAGGCGTGTGGTGGCGCACCGCCAAGGCGCGCAACACCTTCACCGGCACCATTCTCGTGGCCGTTGCCTATGCGGCGGAGCTTGGCTTCCCGGCATGGGGCAGTTACGCCTTCATCGTCGCAACGCTGGTCACGCTGTTTCCCATTGCGCGCAACGCCTTCAACGCCGCGCGTTTTGGCGCGATCTTCACCATCGAGATGCTGATGACGATTGCCGCCATCGGCGCCATCATCATTGGCGAGGCGGAAGAAGCGGCGATCGTCGTGCTGCTGTTCTCCGTTGGCGAGTTGCTGGAAGGCTTTGCCGCCGCACGTGCCCGCTCGGGCATCAAGGCTCTCGGTTCCCTGCTGCCAAAAACGGCACTGGTGGAAGAAAACGGTACGCTTCGGCAGGTGGCCGCCGATAAGGTTCGCATCGGACAGGTGGTCGTGGCGCGTCCGGGCGACCGCATTGCCGCCGATGGCGTGGTGATGGAAGGCGAATCCAGCGTCGATGAATCGCCGATGACCGGCGAGAGCATTCCGGTCGCCAAGGAAAAAGGCGCACGCGTCTTTGCGGGTTCGATCAACCATGACGGTTCGCTGCGCATTCGGGTCGACCGCGCGCCGGAAGACAACACCATTGCCCGCATCATCACGCTCGTTGAAGAAGCACAGGACGCCCGCGCCCCGACCGAGCGCTTTATCCAGAACTTCTCGCGTTATTACATGCCGCTGATCGTCGCGATTTCCGCACTTACCATCGTCGTGCCGCCGCTTGTGGGCCTTGGCGATTGGGACACCTGGATTTATCGCGGTCTCGCCCTGCTGCTGATCGGTTGCCCCTGCGCACTCGTCATTTCCGTTCCCGCTGCCATCGCCTCCAGCCTTTCGGCTGCGGCGCGGCACGGTATGCTGGTGAAGGGCGGTGCGGTTATCGAGATGCTGGCACGCACCGAAACCGTGGCCTTCGACAAGACCGGCACGCTGACGCTCGGCGAACCTGTCGTGACGGATGTCGTGGCTCTTGACGGCAACGAGGCCGGGCTGATCGCGCAGGCCGCGACCATCGAGAACGAGTCCAGCCATCCGCTTGCCAGAGCCATCGTCAACCATGCCAACAAGGCAGGCGTAACTCCCCTGCCCGGCTCGGAGATCAAGGCGATTTCCGGTCGTGGCATGCAGGGCACCGTCGGCGGCAAGCGCCTGTTCATCGGCGCGCCGCGTTTTGCAACCGAAGTTGGGACCGTATCGACGGAACTTGCAGAGCGCATTTCCGCACTGGAAAGCGAAGGCAAGACCGTGGCCGTCGTCATGGCCGAGGGAGCGGCAAGCGGTCTCTTCGCCATGCGCGACGAACCGCGCAAGGATGCGGCAGAAGGCATCAAGGCACTGAAGGAGATGGGTATTTCCTCGCTTATGCTGTCTGGCGACAATGCCCGCACGGCAAAGGCAATCGGCAACAAGCTGGGACTTGAAGCGCGCGGCGAACTCCTGCCGCAGAACAAGGTCGAGGAAATCCGCAAGCTTGCCCAGAAGAAAACCGTGGTGATGGTGGGCGACGGCATCAACGATGCGCCCGCCCTCGCGGCTGCAAGCGTCGGTGTCGCCATCGGCTCAGGCACGGATGTGGCGATGGAAGCGGCGGATGCAGCGCTGATGCGCAACAATGTCGGCGATGCTGCCCGCCTGATCGGCCTATCGCGCGCCACCATGCGCAATATCCACCAGAACGTAACGATCGCGCTCGGCCTGAAGGCGGTATTCCTGGTAACAACGGTTACCGGCCTCTCCGGCCTGTGGCTCGCTGTCTTCGCCGACACCGGCGCTACGGTTCTCGTCACCGCCAATGCCATGCGGCTGCTCGGCTACTTCAAGAAGAGCGCCTGACTTTACGAGAGGGCCGAAAGCTGCAAAGCGGTTTTCGGCCCTTTTTTATGCAAATTCGTTGAAAAAGCGGATGCTTTCCGTCACGGCGCCCGGCACCACGCCATTGTGTGTGCCGGGCAGCAGTTTTTTGTCGACCTTGAATCCCGAATACACGGCGCGGTCGACGAAAAGCTGGTGATCGGCGTCGAACGGGCGCTCCTCCGTGCCGCGCAGCAACAGCGCCGGGCATTTGAGGCTGGGGCCGAAACAGACCGAAGAGCGCATGATGAATTCCCGCTCGTCGGTTTCGTCGAAACAGAGTTCGTCCGAGTAGCGGTTGAAGTAACGCCATGAATTGACGCCCGCCGAAATCGGCGCGGCGGCACGGAATTTGCGGCTCATGACGGCCAAAAGCGTCAGCGTGCCGCCATTGGAATGCCCGGCAATGAAGAAGCGTTTCCTGTCGATACCGGGCAGGCTTTCCAGATAGGTCGCCGCCGCCAGCGCATCCGCTGTTTCGTCGTAGAAACCGGAGTAATTGCCGTTCTGGCCGTTTTCGCCCCGGAAGGACGGCAAAAGCACCACGAAACCCGCCTCCCAATAGGGCTTCATCATCGCCCAATGGCCGTCACCGGTGGCGTTGCCGCCGTGCAGGAAAAGCACCGCGGGTTTGAGTACCGTCGAGGGCTGATAATGGGAAAGCCAGGCCACAAGTTCGATGGAACCATCCGGCCCGCCACGATAGGTGACCCGTTCCGCGCCCGGCGGTGTGCCGAGCGGCGATGATTTTTCCGGAGCGGACATTTTGCGCAGCAAATGGGTATGGAACCGTTTACGCGCCTCGCCGTAATCCTGCTTTTCCAGCGGCAGCACTTCGGGCGTGGGAATGCCCGCTTTCCCACCTGCGGGCAGAAGTGCCGCTGCTGACAGGCCCATGGCACCCACAAGCAGATTGCGCCGCGTCAGGCTCCTTAAGGTCGCGCCGCTTTCTTCCTGTCCGAATGCTGAGGAGAGAAAGCGTTTATCTGGCATATGCGCACCTGAGTGATCAAAACATTAGAAGCAGTTCAGCACTGCGGCGAGAGGCTGTCCAATCACGGATTCGCGAATGACAACAATGTATTCGCAGCCATCATGGCATTTTCTGGACAAAACATTCCCTTACTCCTGGGCTTGTTACAGGAATCCAGTCCACGCGCATCGGCGCGGCGGGAAGAGTCCCATCAGCCCAAGGACTTGGGCTGGCTGGATCCCTGTGACAAGCACAGGCATGAGGGAGACAGCGGAGACCCCTACCCATCAACGCCATCGATCATCGCCACAAGCGTCGCCAGGCGATCCGCCTCCGCCGGGAGTTTGTCGGCGCGAAGCCTCGCAATGCGTGGAAACCGCATGGCAACGCCGGATTTGTGGCGGTTGGAACGGTTGATGCCCTCGAAAGCCACCTCCAGCACGAAACCGAAATCCGGCGTGGCGCGCACCGCGCGCACGGGTCCGAAACGCTCGACGGTATTGTCGCGCACGAACTTGTCCAGCACTTCAAGCTCCGCATCGGTAAAACCGAAATAGGCCTTGCCAACCGGCACCAGCTGTTCACCATCCTCCCCTTCCGCCCATACGCCGAAGGTGAAATCGGAATAATAACTCGAGCGTTTGCCATGGCCGCGCTGCGCATACATCATGACAGCATCGATATTGTAGGGATCGCGTTTCCACTTGAACCACGGTCCCTTGGCCCGGCCGGCCTGGTAGGCGCTGTCGCGGCGCTTGATCATGACGCCTTCGATCACCGGATCGGGCGGCGCGGCGCGCAGCGTATTCAGCTCGTCCCATGTTGAAAAACCGATGAGCGGAGACAGGTCGAAGCGGTCATGCGGGGCATGTTCGATGATATCCGACAGGCGGCCACGGCGTTCTAGATAGGTCTGCGCGCGAATGTCGCTCTCACCATCGAACAGCAGGTCATAGGCGCGGATGAAGGCCGGATAGTCATCCTGCATCTTGGCCGTCACCGTCTTGCGGTTCAGCCGTTGTTGAAGGTCGGAAAAGGTGCGCGTGAGATTGTTGGAGCGCGCCGTGCCGCCAATCAGCAATTCACCATCCATGACGCCTTCAAAATCGATGGCATCGAGCACGTCGGGAAATGCGCCAGAAATATCGTCGCCGGAGCGGGAGTAGAGTTTGCGCGTCTCGCCTGCGCGGGAAAGCTGCACACGGATGCCGTCCCATTTCCACTCGGCCGCATAATCGGCCGGGTCCAGACCATCGAGATCGCCGTCTGCAACCGGGGTGGCCAGCATTACCGAGTGAAAGATGGCGGGCGTCGCCAGAACCGGCCGCTCGGACTTGCCCTCGAGCCAGGCGAAAAGCGTCGTGTAAGGCGGCGTCAGACCGTGCCAGAGGGTTTCGATTTCGATGATGTCCTTATCCGCGAAATCCGCCAGTGCCTGCCGCGCCAGCCGCGCCGAAACGCCGATGCGAAGGCTGCCGGTTGCGAGTTTCAGGAAGGCGAAACGCGAGGAGGTATCGAGCCGGTCGAGCAGATCGCGCACCGCTCCGCGCACTTCGGTGCGGCCGAGCGAATTCATCAGCGTCACGACTTCGCCAAGACGGGGATCCTGCGCCTCGGAATCATCCAGACCGCCGATATTGCCCCAGACCAGCGAGATGGTCTCGGCCAGGTCGCCGACATAATCGTATGAATAGCGGAACAGCACCTCGTCCATGCGCTCCAGCACCAGCTCGCGCAGCATTGCGGGCTTGACGCTTTTGAGGTCCAGCGTGCCGGCAATCGCCGCTAGCCCATACCCCCGGTCTGGGTCAGGCGTATCGCGGAAATAATCGGTCAAAAGCTTCAGCTTGCCGTTGCGCGATGGGGTGAGGACAAGTCGGTCGAGAAGGGTGGCGAAGGCTTTCATCTCAATCCCCCTCGTCTTCGTAACCGACAAGATGCAGCGGTTTGGCAGCAATGCCCTGCAATTCGCACCAGCGCACCAGCGCCTCCTCGCGACCATGCGTAACCCAGACGGCCTGCGGGCCAATTTCCTTGATGGTTTCCAGCAGTTCCGGCCAGTCGCAGTGGTCGGAGATGACCAAAGGCAGCTCCACGCCGCCCTGTTTCGCCCGCTGTCGGACCATCATCCAGCCGGACGCGAATGCGATCAGCGGCTCGTTGAAACGACGCGCCCAGCGCTCCTGAAATGCAGAGGGCGGGCCGACGACGATCGCGCCCTTGAAGATGGCGGGATCGCTTTTTTCAAGCGTCGCGGGGCGTAGATCACCTAGATCGATGCCCTGCGACACGTAATAATCGCAGAGCCGCGCCAGCGCGCCGTGGATATAGATGGGATCGGCATAACCATTGTCGCGCAGGAGCCTGATAACGCGCTGCGCCTTGCCGAGCGAATAAGCGCCGACCAGATGGGTGCGCTCGGAAAACTGCTTGATGGAGATGAGCAGCTTGCCGATTTCCACCCGCGGCAGCGGGTGGTGAAACACCGGCAACCCGAAGGTGGCCTCGGTGATGAAGACATCACACGGCACCGTTTCGAAGGGTGTACAGGTGGGATCGATACCGCGCTTGTAATCGCCGGAGGCAACGATGCGCATGCCGTTCATTTCCACGGAGATCTGCGCCGAACCCAGCACATGGCCCGCCGGGTGGAAACCGACGGTCACGCCGTTTACCTCCACCGTCTCCCCGAATGCGACCGCCTGCTCGCTGCCGCAGAAGTCCTCGCCGTAACGGATGCGCATGATATCGAGCGTCTGGCGTGTGGCCAGCACCGCCCCGTGGCCGGCGCGGGCGTGATCGGAATGGCCGTGGGTTATCAACGCGCGCGCCACCGGCCGCACCGGGTCGATATAAAAATCGCCCGGCGGGCAATAAAGACCCTTGGGCGTGGAGTTCAGGAGCTGTTCCGGCTTCATATTCATTGAGATAGGGCCGCCCGCGCGAATTTAAAGTGCTGCGAGCATAACGCGGAACGGGCGTTAAATTTCCAGGGGTGCGGTTTTGTTTTCGCGCTCAGAGGTCGCGGGTATATTGGAAAGGCCCGGAACCATCCCTCATCCTTGTGCTTCTCACAGGGATGAGGGAAGAGCTAGTCGCCGGAGGAAGGCACAGCTCGAGTTCACCGCGCCTTACAAGGACAGCCGCTTCCCTACTCCCCCGCACTTTCCGCCGGCTTGGCCGCCTGTGCTGCGGCTGGCAACCGGACCGGTTTCAGCATCAGTGCTGCGGCAAGGCCGATGGCGGCGGTTGCGGCGGCTGCGAAGAACAGCGGCGTGAAGGCATCCGAATAGAGCGAGGCAACAGCGGCCTGGGATGCCGCGGGCAGTTCGGAGAGCATCTTCGGCGTCAATTCCTCAATCCGTCCGACACCCGGAATGGTCACGGCAACGCCCTTGAGGCTGGAGGTGACGATCGCGCCATAGACCGAGATGGCGATTGCTGCGCCGCCCATGCGGGTGAGCGTCACCGCACCGCTTGCGGCACCGATATCGGCCTTCGGCGCGGAATTCTGCACGCCGATAATGGGTGCCTGCTGGCCAAGGCCGACGGCGAAACCCTGCGCCAGCATGAGAATCGCAATCAGCCAAAGCGGCGTTCCCGCATGCATCTGCGTGAAGAGCAGCATGGCGATGACATTGATAGTAAGCCCGGCCACCGAAAACGGTTTGTAGACGCCGGTGATCGAGATCAACCGCCCGGCCGACAGGGAACCCATGACGATGCCGCCGGTGACGGCGATGAAGAACAGGCCGGCATGGGATGGGGAAAGCCCGGTCGTGGTCTGCAGGAACAGCGCGTAATAATTGACCATGCCGATGCCAATGCCGCCGCTGGTCAATGAAACGATCATCAACAGCGGAAAGGTGCTGTCCTTGAAGAGCCTGAGCGGCACCACGGGTTCCGGCGCGCGACGCTCCACCTGCACCCAGAGGAAGGCGGCGATGACGGCGAAAGCGATAATACCGAGGCTGGGACCGGCGATGAGCGAACCGAACAATTCGCTGCTGTCGGCCCAGAAGACGACGCTTGCGATCGTCGCTGCCAGCAGGACGGCGCCGAGATAGTCGATCTTCGGCTGACGCGCGGGACGGCGGTAGGGCAGCAGGAAAATCAGGCCGGTGATGACGATAAGCCCGAGTGGCAGGTTGATGAGGAAGATCGACCGCCAGCCGAACAGATCGCTCATCGTGCCGCCGAGAATGGGCCCGACGCTGCCCGACGCCATGATGGTGAGGCTGGAATAGCTCTGGTAACGGGCTCTTTCACGCGGTTCGAACAGATCGGCATTGACGGAGAAGATCGAAACCATGATGCCGCCGCCGCCAAGGCCCTGAAGCACGCGGGCCGCGATCAGGCTATCCATCGACCAGGCCAGCCCGCAGGCGAGCGAGCCGAGCGTGAAGATGATAACCGCCGCGATCATCACGTATTTTCGCCCGAACAGGTCTCCGAGCTTGCCATAAACAGGCATGACCGCGCTGGTCGCCAGAAGATAGGCCGAGCCGATCCAGCCGAAACGCTCCAGCGCGCCGAATTCGCCGACGATGGTGGGCAGCGCTGTCGAGACGATCTGGTTGTCGAGGGTAGCCATGAACATGGCCAGCATCAGAAACAGGAAAACGATGAGCCTACGCCGGTGATCCGACACAAGCGGCGCCACGGGGGCAACGGACATATCCATGAAAAATCTCGTTGAGTTTCGGCAATTTTGCTGCGACAATTTGTGTGCTATTAGCATATATATGTCAATGGCAAGTTTTTGACATCCATGATATTGGCGCTAAATGTGATCGCAAATCGGGATTGAAAGGAACGGCTGAGCGTGTCGACTGAGGAAGACTGGAACGAGGATCTGCCCGAAGACATCAAGCGCATCGGCAATACGATGACGCGTATGCGCATCATGATCGGACGGCGCATCATCGGGCGCATGGCGCTTGCCAAGGTGGCTCCGGGTCTGGAACTCTCCCATATCGACGTTCTCGATATATTGCGCCGCGCGGACGGCGATGTCACCGTTGGTGCGATTGCCGAGGGCATGCGCATCGACCCCTCGCGCGGCAGCCGGGTGGTGGCGGATATGGTCGGGCGCGGCCTGTTGAAACGCGGCGTCTCGCAGGAAGATGCCCGCCGCAGCATCGTCGAGATCACACCACTTGGCACCAGTCTGCTGCAGGAAATGCGCCGGACCAAGATGAGCGTCATCCAGGACGTGATGGATGGATGGCCGGAGGAGGATGTCGAGACATTCGCCCGGCTTTTCGATCGGTTCATCGACCGTTTCGAGGCCCGGCTGTCACCCGATACGGACCTCCTGACGGATCAGAAAAAATCATAGTTGACCCTGACATCCACAACTTCACTTTAAAAGGACGAGACCTTAACGTGCCGCCATCGAAAAGGTAAAAGGGTGACTTCGATGTTGACGATCTATGGTGTCTACCGTTCCCGCGCCACGCGCACGCTCTGGCTTGCCGGGGAACTGGGCATGGAATTCAAGCACGTGCCTGTCGTGCAGGCCCGCCGCGTTGCCGATCCCCTGGCCGCAGACGCGCCGCTCAACACGCTGTCCCCCGCGTTTCTGGCCATCAATCCGATGGGCACCATCCCCTGCATCGAAGATGACGGCATGGTGCTTTATGAATCCATGGCCATCAACCTTTATCTCGTCCGCAAATATGGCGGACCGCTCGCACCGGTCGACCTGAAGGAAGATGCGGCGATGCTGCAATGGTCGTTCTTTGCCGCGACCGAAATCGAGAACAATTCGCTGAAGATTTCCTCCGCCATTGCCGAAGGACTTTCGGAAAGCGATGCCGGCAAAGCGGTTATCGATGTCGCCGCGCGCCTCTTGAGGCGGCCCTTCCGGGTGCTGGAGCAACATCTTGCCAGCCACGATTATCTGGTAGGCGACCGTTTCACCGTCGCCGATCTCAACGTGGCGGAAATCGTCCGTTACGCGCAGGGCCACCAGCCACTGTTTGACGCCCATCCGGCGCTGAAAGCCTGGCTGGAGCGCTGCCAGGCCCGCACGGCATTCAAGTCCATGTGGGACAGCCGGGCCGCCGAGGCGGCGTGAACGAAGGCACTAGCTAGGGGATAGTTGGCAGACCTCTCTTCGCACTCGACGTCATCCTCGGGACAAGCCCGAGGACGACGAAGCAAGCTTTTTAGCACATCACCCCTTCTCACCCGCCAGCGCCCGCTGCACGGCCGGGCGCTCGTTCATGCGCCTGAAGTGATCATGCACCTTCGGGAAGCGGGCGATATCCACGCCGTCGCTTTCCAGCCAGCCGGACATGACGAATAGATAGGGATCGGCGACCGAATAGGCGGTGCCCAAGACCCATGGGCCGTGCAGCATGCCGTGCTCGATCAGTTCGAAACAATCGGTCATGGTCTGCGGCACCTTCGCTTTCATATCCGCCAGGGAACTATCCTCGTTCGCCCAGCGGCTGCCGCGCCGGCCATGCGCATGGGCGACATGCACCGTGGAGGAAATGAAGGCGTTGAAGGCTTGCATCAGGGCGAATTCGAAGGGATCGTCGAGTGGGGCGAGTTTCTTCTCCGGAGCCATCTGCGCAATGAAGGCGAGGATGGCAGGCGTTTCCGTCAGCACCCCGCTTGCCGTTGCCAGCGCTGGCACGCGGCCTTTCGGGTTGATCTTCAGGAATGCCTCGGAGCGCTGCTCGCCCTCGGCGAAGTTGACGCGATGGGCCGTGTAAGGCAGGCCGGATTCCTCAAGCACAATATGGCTGGCGCGGGAGCAGGAACCGGGGGAGAAAAACAGTGTGAACATGGATATGCAACCTCCAGGGCAATGAGGGGCGCCCACCTCCTCGCGTGCAGACGCCAGCCCCTGCGGCGGCGATCTGGCAGACCATCACATGCAAGGGCAATCCATCATCCTGCCGGCAGCGGGCCGCGTCAAAGGTTATTTCTGAAGCGCGTCGCGTTTAACCGAAGGCATACCGCGCGCCTTATTTTTTGTCTTTACGCGTGTTCCGGACGTAAAGCCGCTGCGCAGTTTTACAGGAGATGCCTCTAGAGGCCGACGACGCGGATATCGCCGACGTGGATGCCGTTCCAGTTGCGCATCTGCCGGTTTGCCATGGCAAGCAGCGCCTCGTTCTCGGCGCCATCGAAATATTTCGCCAGCATTGCGGCAATCATCGCTTCCGCCGCACGCGTCGTGCCGTCTTCGCATTTCACCGCCATGGCGATGCCCTTTTCCGGCAGTGCGGCCACGAACACGCCTTCCGCACCGGTCTTGGCGAAAATCCTGCCCGGCGCGATCTGCATCAGCCTGGTGCAGGTGCGACCGGTGCCCGCCACATAAAAGGGTTCCGCCATGCAGGCGTCAAAGAGCCGGCGGGAGGCTTGCGCGCGCCCGGCCTCCAGCCCCCTGCCCGTCGCCATCTTGGCAAAACCATGCGCCAGACCCTTGAGCGGCACGGCATAAGTGGGGATCGAGCAACCGTCCACGCCGCAATTGTCATGGCCAAGCGTCGCACCCGTCAGGCTTTCCATCGTCGCGCGGATTTCGCGCTGCAGGGGGTGGTCGTAACCGACATAGCCCTTGGGGTCGGTGCCTGTGTGACAGCAGGCGCAGATGAAGCCGGAGTGCTTGCCGGAGCAATTATTGTGAAGCGCTGTCGGCTTTTCCAGCGTGCGGGCCTGATGGATGATGGTCTTCTGGTCGGAAGACCAGTGCGCGCCGCATTCCAGCGTATCCACATCCCTGCCTGCCCTTGCGAGCATGGAGGCGGCGAGCGCCGCGTGTTCGTCCTCGCCGGAATGGGAAGAGCAGGCAAGCGCCAGTTCGCGATTGCCGAAGCCATAGGCATCCGCCGCGCCGCTTTCCACCAGCGGCAGCGCCTGCATGGCCTTGCAGGCAGAACGCGGGAAAACGCCACGCTCGACATCGCCAGCTGAAAACACGACGCCACCATCGCCATCCACCACCACTGCAAGACCCTGGTGGCGGCTTTCGACCAGACTGCCCCTGAGGACTTCGACGGTAACGGAATTGTTCATTTTTGCGGCCTCAAAAAGTTCTGATTTTATGTCGTTGATAGCGCAATTGATTTTTCGATGCACGAGGCTATCAGTGAAATTTGCAAAACGTCTGCTGCTGGCGATTGCCATCATCTATCTGCTGCCAGCTCTGGCATCGGCGGGGTTGTGGGCCATGAGGGATCACCCGCAGGGCTGGCGTGACGCGCGCTGGTCTTCCTCCGGCACCCTGCCGCAAGCAGGTGCCGACCGGCAGGCGGCGGTTTACGTTTTTTCCGCCATGACCGGTGGCTTTAAAGGCTCCGTCGCCAGCCATGCCTGGATCGTGCTGAAAAAGCCGGGCGCGACGGCCTACGATCGCTACGACAAGGTGGGCTGGGGAATGCCGATACGCCACAATGGCTATCCGGCGGATGCCTATTGGTATTCCAACACGCCGCGTCAGGTGGTGGCCATTCATGGGGCCGCAGCGGAAAAACTGATCCCGAAGATCGAACAGGCGATTGCCGACTATCCCTATGGCAAACCGGGCGGCTATCGTATCTATCCCGGTCCCAACTCCAACACTTTCGTTGCCCATGTGCTGCGCAGCGTGCCGGAGCTCGGTGTGGTTCTGCCATCAGACGCGGTGGGCCGCGACTATCTGCCCAACGGCGCGTTTTACCACGTCGCCGACGACTGGAAGGATGCGAGCCTCTCGCTTGGCGGGTTGTTCGGCATTTCGGCGGGCGCACGCAGCGGCTTCGAGGTCAATTTCCTCGGCCTGGTCGCGGGCTTCGATTTCAGCCGGCCCGGTGTGAAGATACCGGGACTTGGCTATTTCGGAGTAGCGGGTATCCGCGCGTAAAGTCGGGTCAGGTCTCAGCGGCCTGTGCTGCGCGTTTGGCGCGGATGCTCTGGGCAATAAAAACACGCGACAGGCCGTGATAGAGCGGCTCCCGGGAGAAAAGCCGGGAGGTTAGATATCCCAGCATCGATGCCACCATGATGGGGATGACGCCGTCATGATTGCCGGTCATTTCGAGGATGATTACGAAAGCCGTCATGGGGGCCTGCACCACGCCCGCGAAATATCCCGCCATGCCGACAATGGCGCCAAGGCCGATGCTCGTACCCAGCAAAGTCGCCATCGTACTGCCAAAGCCCGCGCCCACGGACAGCGACGGCGCGAATATACCGCCCGGAATGCCCGACATCATCGCCAGAAACGTGGCCGCCAGCTTTTCGATGAAGAAGAAGGCCGGTGCGGCCTGGCCCTCGATTGCGGCGCGCGCCTGTTCGTAACCCGTTCCGAAGGTCGCGCCATCAGTTGCAATACCGATGACGGCGGAGGCAAGGCCGCAGGCGGCGGCAACCGCCAGCATGCGCCTTGACGGCATGGCCTGGGCGAAGCGCCGGATGCGCGCGGACAGGCGCAGCGCCCCCGCGCTGAACAGCGCGCCAAACGCACCGCCGCCAATGCCGCAGACCAGTACAAGCAGCCAGTCCATCATGGTTTTCGCCATGACGGAACTGGTGCCAAAGTAAGTATAGCTGCCGACCAGCGCCAGCGAGGCAAGGCCGGACAGGATGACGGCGGTAAGGACGAGGCCGTTTGCACGGGATTCGTAGGTCTTGCTCATTTCCTCGATGGCAAACACGATGCCGGCCAGCGGTGTGTTGAACGCTGCCGCAATACCCGCCGCTGATCCGGCAAGAATAAGACCCTTTGCCTGTGCCATGCCGCCCCAGCGCGCCGCCTGAAGCATGATCGAGGCCCCGACCTGCACGGTTGGCCCCTCTCTCCCGATTGACGCACCGGACAAAAGCCCGACGACCGTCAGCGCGACCTTGCCGAAAGCGAGTTTCAGCGACAGGAGCCGCGAACGATCCGCATCATCACGCAGGTGCCGCGCGGCGATGGCCTGGGGAATGCCGCTGCCGCCAGCATTGGGAAAAACCGTCAGCGCCAGCCAGGCGCACAGCGTGAAACCGAGCGGCGTCACGACAAGCGGCAGCAGAAACGCCCATTCGCCGGAAGATGTTGCCGAGAAGAAAAGATGCTGGGCGCGATCCGCCGCCCAGGCAAACCCGACGCTGATGATGCCGACTGCAAGCGCGCCGATCCAGAATACTGCCCTCGGCTTCCACACCCGCCATGAACCCCACACAACACGGGAACGGCGGAGCATCTTCAGCTTTTTGTAGTCGACGGGCATGGGGATCCAGATCGGTGGTTTTGGTATTTAGCAGACGGGAAACCCGTTTATCTGCCTGCCAGCCGGCGATTGCAAGTTTTGCATTTGACTCGTTGCGACAGATGGCAGAAGCTGCGCATCGCAAATGCAACGCATGGAGAGAAAAGATGAAAACCGCAACTTTGCCTTCGCTGCGTGTAACGGCGGATTTCCGCGAGGCGGCAGAAAGCGTTCTGAAAGACGGCGAGACGCTATCGTCATTTGTCGAGGATTCGGTCCGCAGGCAGGTGGAAATCCGCAAATCGCAGGCGGAATTCATTGCGCGCGGGCTGGCGTCGCTCGAACAAGCGGAGCGCACCGGTGTCTATTATAGCACCGACGATGTTCTTTCGATGATGCAAAGAAAACTCGATGCTGCGAAAGCCGCGAAACGGAAATGACATATCAGCTTCGTCATACCGAAGAAGCACTGGCGGATTTCGATCGCATCTATGATTTTCTGATCGCATACGACATCAATGTGGCCGAGAAGGCCATTCACGCCATAAGAGCAGGATTAGACATTCTCAGCGATTTTCCCTTCAGTTGCCGTAAGGCATCTTCTGAAAACGGGCTGATACGTGAACTCCTCGTGCCGTTCGGGTCATCCGGCTATATCGTGCTGTTCCGCATCGACGGCCCGGAAACAGTCACCATTGCCGCCGTTCGCCACCAGCGCGAGGACGATTACCATTGATCCTCACCGGTCGCTGACGGCCGCGCGCGGGTTTACCCACGGCTCCTGATTGGAGCGCGGCAGCGGGGTTTTGCCAAGGATGTGGTCCGCCGCCTTTTCGCCCGTCATGATCGACGGGCCATTCAGATTACCATAGGTCACATGCGGGAAGATCGAGCTGTCGGCGACCCGCAGCCCCTCCACGCCGATCACCCGGCATTCGGGATCAACGACCGCCATGGGGTCGTTCCTGTCGCCCATCCGGCAGGTGCCGCAGGGGTGATAGGCGCTTTCCAGATGTTCGCGCAGGAAGGCGTCGATCTGTTCGTCCGTCTCCACCTTTTCGCCCGGTTGGATTTCCGGCCCGCGAAAATCGTCGAAGGCTTTCTGGCCGAAAATCTCGCGCGTGAGGCGCACGCAATGGCGGAATTTTTCCCAGTCTTCCGGGTGGCTCATATAGTTGAAGCGGATGACCGGGTCGTCATGCGGATCGGCGGAACGCAGCGTGACATTGCCGCGCGACTTCGACAGGTTGTAGCCGACATGTGCCTGAAAACCATGGCTTTTCGCAGCCGCCTTGCCATCATAGGAGATGGCGACGGGCAGGAAATGGTACTGGATGTCAGGCTGTTTCAGGCCAGGCGCTGAACGCAGGAAGGCGCAGGCCTCGAACTGGTTGGAGGCCCCTAGCCCGCCTTTCGACAGCAGCCATTGCGCACCCGCGACCCCCTGCCAGAACCAGGGCAGCCAGGAGTAAAGCGACACCGGCTTGGTGGAGACCTGCTGGAAATAAAACTCCATATGGTCCTGGAGGTTTGCACCCACACCCGGCCGATCCGCCTGAACCTCTATGCCCATGTCCTTCAGATGAGCGGCAGGCCCGATGCCCGAAAGCATCAGCAATTTCGGCGAGTTGAAAGACGATGCCGAGACGATGACCTCACGATCGGCCCTGATGGTTTCCACCCCGCCCCTGCGCTCGATTTCGACGCCGACGGCACGGCCGTTCTCGATGACGACCTTGCGGGCGAAGCCGTTGACCAGCGTGACATTACCGCGCTTCAGCGCCGGCTTCAGGTAGGCATTGGCGGCGGACCAGCGGCGGCCATTATGGATGGTCTGCTCCATCAGGCCGAAACCTTCCTGTTTGGAGCCGTTATAGTCGTCTGTCAGCTCGAAGCCTGCCTGCGCGCCAGCCTGAATGAAGGCGTGGAACAGCGGATTGCTGACCGGCCCGCGCTGAACATGCAGCGGCCCATCCGTGCCGCGCCACCCCTCTTCGCCGCCATGGCTGTGTTCCATGCGCTTGAAGTAAGGCAGCACATCCGCATAGGCCCAGCCATGCGCGCCCAATTCCTCCCAGCGGTTGAAATCCTCGGCATGGCCGCGCACGTAAACAAGGCCGTTAATGGAGGACGAACCGCCGATGACCTTGCCGCGTGGTGCGGTGATGCGGCGATTGTCGAGGTTCGGTTCGGGTTCGGAGAGATAGCCCCAATTGTAGCGCTTCATGCTCATCGGCCAGGCCAGTGCGGCCGGCATCTGGATGAAAGGCCCGAAATCCGAGCCGCCAGCCTCAATGACAATCACCGAATAACGGCCGTCTTCCGACAGGCGATAGGCGATGGCGGAGCCTGCGGAACCGGAACCGACGATGACGTAATCTGCGTGCATGATTTGCTCTCTCTTCAATGAGCGTTGGTTCCGATTAACGGGCTGAGGGTGGGGTTCCCCCCTCACCAAATCTCAATAAGGCGCGTCCACCTTGCCCGTGCTCACATAAACCGTCTTCAGCTCGCTATAATGATCCAGCGCCGCCGCCGAATTCTCGCGCCCGAAACCAGACTGCTTGGAGCCGCCGAATGGGATTTCCACCGGGCAGAGATTGTAGGTGTTGATCCACAGCGTGCCCGCCTCCAGCTGGTCGACCACGCGATGAGCACGGGCCAGATCGGCGGTGAAGACGCCGCCGGCAAGGCCGAATTCGGTGGCGTTGGCGCGGGCGAGAACCTCATCCTCATCATCGAAATCCAGCACGCACATGACCGGGCCGAAGATTTCCTCGCGCGCGATAGTCATGTCATCGGTCACATCTGCAAACACGGTCGGCTGCACATAGGCGCCCTCGCCTGCAACATTGTTGGGAATGCCGCCGCCGGTTACCAGTGTCGCACCCTCCGCCTTGCCCTTTTCGATATAGCCAAGCACCTTTTCCTGCTGGGCTTTGGAGACCAGCGGGCCGAGATGGGTGGCGTAATCCAGGGGGTCGCCGAGGATCATCGCCTCAGTGCGGCGCTTCAGGTTTTCGAGGAAGCGGTCCTTCGCCTTTTTCTGCACGAAAACGCGGGTACCGTTGGAGCAGACCTGACCGGAAGAATAGAAATTGCCGAGCATCGCCCCGCCGACAGCGCTTTCGATATCGGCATCGTCAAACACGATCAGCGGCGATTTGCCACCGAGTTCCATCGTCACGTGCTTGAGATGCCCGGCGGCGGCGGCGGCAACCTTGCGGCCGGTGGGCACCGAGCCGGTGAGCGAGACCTTGGCGACATCCGGGTGGTTGACCAGAAGCGGGCCGGTATCGCGATCACCCTGAATGACGTTGAACAGGCCCTTGGGCAGCCCTGCCTCGATCAGGATTTCCGCGATCTTCAAAGCGCCGAGCGGGGTGTTTTCCGATGGCTTGAAGACCATGGCGTTGCCGGCAACGAGCGCCGGCGCCGCCTTCCAGCAGGCGATCTGCTGTGGATAGTTCCATGCGCCGATGCCGACACAGACGCCGAGCGGCACGCGCTTGGTATAGGCGAAATCGCCGCCGAGCGGGATGTAGTTGCCGTTCAGCGCGGAAGGCGCGATACCGCCGAAAAATTCGAAGGCATCGGCACCCGAGGTCGGATCGGCGACAATGGTTTCCTGGATCGGCTTGCCGGTATCCAGCGTCTCGAGCGTGGAGAGCGCCTCGTTGCGTTCACGCATGATATCGGCGGCGCGTTTCAATATACGCCCGCGCGCCATGGGGCTCATTGCCGCCCATTCCTTCTGGGCGCGTTTGGCCGATGCAATGGCGCGCTCGACAATCGCGGGCGTTGCCGCATGCAGCCTTGCAATGACTTCGCCGGTGGCCGGAAAGACGCTTTCGAAAAGCGTGCCGGCATTGTCTTCGACATAGTCGCCATCAATGAAATGCGAGGCTTTGGGCTGCGCCCTGAGAGACGTCACGATAGTCATGTCGAATACTCCTAGAGAATGCGGACGGACGGCTTCGGGCGCTGTCCATCAGGATATGGTTTGAGCTGCAAGTCGAAATAGTCTTCGACAAGGGCAGGCGCGGAGGCGAGCCCAAGCGGGGCCGAACGCAGGCTGTGCCTGATATACAGCCCGTCGATAAGGGCTGCCGCCCCTTCCGCGATGCGCGCTGCGTCATCGGGTGGACATAGCCGGTTTAGGCTTGCCATGAGGTTCGAGCGCAGGCGACGGGAATAGAGCACCAGCAGGCGGCGCGTTTCTTCCGAGCGCTGCGCCTCCACATAAAAGGCAAGCCATGCCGCCACCGTTTCGGGCGTGAACTGGTCGCTCTGGAAAGAGACGTGAACGATGGCGCTCAGCCGTTCGCGCGGGCCATTGGCGCGGGTCAGCGCCGCCACCGCATCGCGCCTCAGATCCCGCAGCAGGCTGCGGATGGTTTCCAGAAGAAGCTGCTGCTTGCTGCCGAAATAATGATGCGCAAGCGCCGGCGATACGCCCGCTTCCCGGGCAATATCCGACATTGTCACATTCAGCGAACCATGGTGGCCTATGGTGCGTAACGCCGCATCCACAAGCGCCTTGCGGCGCAAAGGCTCCATTCCGATCTTGGGCATAAGGGTCTCCTTGATGGCGGGCAAAATATTCTTGATTGATCAATCAATCAATAAAAAACGCGCCATTTCATGTCGCTGATTTGCCATGGATCAAAGAAAACCGGGCAAGGCCGGATAAGACTAGCCGCTCCCATGCTGAGGAGCCGCTCACAGGGGAAAAACTAAACCGTGATATACTGCAAATTGGGAATGGAACACGTTTCGTGCTAATATGCAGAGTGATACAAATTTCGCTGGAAGCGGCGCCAGACGAAAACTGAAAAAACGCCCGCAAGACCGCGATTCCCATCAAGTCCTGGCACGGACCGGAGATGCCTTCGCAACGGTTGAACAAGGGAGTGATATCATGCCAATGGTGACAGTATCGATTTCCCCGGAACAGGCAGCAAGAATGCGCGAGGCCGTGAATAGCGGCGCCTACGCATCCGGCAGCGAGGTCGTAAGGGCCGCGCTGAGACTATGGGCGGCCTCTGCTGCCGCAACCGGCGCAGATACAGAGGCTGCAGCACCTGTCGAGGCGGATCGCGAACGCCTGAATGTTGCGGAACTTTACGCCGCTCACACCGGCCATGTGCGCCGGGCCTGAGGGCCTGCCGGATACCCCTGGCTATTGAGGGGCCCGTGACAAAACCTTCATTAAAGCTTCACAGTCGTGAAAGCTTTTGTTGAC
The DNA here is from genome assembly GCF_052114365.1 of Agrobacterium sp. MCAB5. Classification (NCBI taxonomy): domain Bacteria; kingdom Pseudomonadati; phylum Pseudomonadota; class Alphaproteobacteria; order Hyphomicrobiales; family Rhizobiaceae; genus Agrobacterium; species Agrobacterium sp. MCAB5. The sequence goes on along the minus strand of NZ_JBFREP010000001.1, from coordinate 737,652 downwards.
CTGTAATCTGCGATTGTCTGCTGAAAAGAGACAAGTTCCCGTGTGTGCATTTGACTTGTCATGCCACCAACGGGAACTGGCAATAGCGGAGAACAGAAATGCCGGCCGTAACGCTGGAGAACGATGTCATAAGGCGGTTTGCCTCCGGGCACATGTTTCCCATGGCGAAGCTTGTGCTTGAAACCGCGTTTCAGCCGATCGTCGAGGCGACGACGGGCACGATTTTCGGATATGAATCACTGATGCGCGGGCATGACCGGCTTGGGTTTTCCAATCCGCTCGCGCTTCTCGACCAGGCTGCCGAGGATGGCGAGCTGAAGGCCTTCGAGCAGATGCTGGCAAGCCGGGCGCTCGCTAAATTCTCCACCCTGGCGGATTTTTCCACCACCACCCTGTTCCTCAATCTCGATGTAAGGCTTATCCCGCACGGGGACGCCATTCTTGACAAGCTCGTTGGCCATCTGGCGCGGGCGGGCATTCCGGCCTCCTCCATCTGCTTTGAACTTTCCGAACGTTTCGACAATACCAGCGTGCCGGAGTTCAAGGCGCTGATCGCCCGCATGCGCAAGGAAGGTTTCAAGCTGGCGATCGACGATTTCGGCGCCGGTCACGGCGAGATGAAGCTTTTATGCGACTATCCGCTTGATTACCTGAAGATCGACCGGCATTTCATCAGCGGTGTCGATCATCTTCCGCGCAAGCAGCATCTCGTGCGCAACATCGTCAACATCGCTCATGTTCTCGGCGTCCGGGTCATTGCGGAAGGCATCGAAACCGAAGCGGAATTTCTCACCTGCCGCGAATATGGCGTCGATCTGGTGCAGGGCTGGCTGATCGCCAGGCCGACGGTTTTCACCAGCGAGCTTCCCGAGAGCTTTCCGCACCTCAACCGCGTGGGCGTGGCGCGGCGCAACAGCCAGTCGCTGGACGAAATCCTCATCCGTCGCGAAATAGAGCGTCTTCCCACCGTCTATGAGCATGACAGCGTCGACAGCGTCTTCGAATTGTTCCGCAGAAACCCGCAGCAGGCGTTTTTCCCGGTGCTCAACGCCAATGGCGAACCGCGCGGCGTCATCAACGAATATCACCTCAAGGAATACATCTACCGGCCTTTCGGGCGCGATCTCCTCAAGAACAAGATCTACGAGCGCACCATTTCCCACTTCGTCGATCCTGCGCCGATCGTGGGTCTCGACGCCGATGCCGATCAACTGATGAACATGTTCGCCAGCATGGGCGGCAGCGCCTGCATCATCCTGACCGAAAACATGCGTTACGCCGGCATCGTCTCAGCCGCATCACTCATCAAGGTCATCAATGAAAAACAGCTCAAGATGGCGCAGGACCAGAACCCGCTGACGGCGCTACCGGGCAACCGCGCCATCGGCGGCTTCATAGCCGACAGCTGCGGCGATGGCGATGAGACCCGTTTCTTCTGCTATTGCGATTTCGACAATTTCAAACCCTTCAACGATAAATACGGCTTCAATGCCGGCGACCACGCCATCACCCTGTTTTCCGCACTGATGCGTCGCTACTTTTTCGCCGGCGACTGCTTTCTCGGCCATATCGGCGGCGACGACTTCTTCGTCGGCGTGCGTGACTGGGCGGTGGAGGAACTGACGGAAATCCTCGAGCGGCTGCTCAGCGATTTTCACGGTGAAGTGGCCGAACTCTATTCGCCAGAGGACCGTCAGGCTGGTCGCATGGTCGGGCTGGACCGTCGCGGCAATGAGCGGGATTTTGCCCTGCTGCGTTGCTCCATCGGCGTTCTCACATTGCCAAAAGGTTTGATCATCGCCAATCCCGAGCGCATCGGCAGCGAGATCGCCGGCATCAAGACAGCCGCGAAAGAAAACGAAGGCGGCCTCGTCATCCGGGTGTTCGGGGAGACAAAATGACATCAGCGACAAAGGGCCTCCTTCCCTAAGCGGTACATCTGTCCTAAATCTTCAGGTAACGCCGACAAATGAGGAATTGCCCCTGGCCATGCCCGAAAATGTGACCCTGCCCGAAAAAATGCGCTTCATCGACCTTCCCTCCCATGGTGGCCCGGAGGTGATGCAGCTTTCGCAAGCACCTTTGCCAACCCCCGCCAGAGGCGAAATCCTGGTGAGGGTCGAGGCGGCCGGCGTCAACCGCCCCGATGTCGCGCAGAGGCAGGGCGCCTATCCGCCGCCGAAGGACGCAAGCCCGATCCTCGGCCTGGAAATTGCCGGAGAAGTGGTGGCGCTCGGCGAAGGCGTCAGCGAATTCAAACCTGGCGACAAGGTCTGCGCGCTCGCCAATGGCGGCGGTTATGCGCAATATTGCACCGTGCCGGCCGGTCAGGCCCTGCCCTTCCCCAAGGGGTACGACGCCGTCAAGGCCGCCGCGCTGCCGGAAACATTCTTCACCGTCTGGGCCAACCTCTTCCAGATGGCGGGCCTGACCGAAGGCGAAAGCGTGCTCATCCACGGCGGCACCAGCGGTATCGGCACAACCGCCATCCAGCTCGCCAAAGCCTTCGGCGCTGATGTCTATGCGACGGCGGGTTCTGCGGAAAAATGCGAGGCCTGCGTCAAGCTTGGTGCCAAACGGGCCATCAATTACCGCAACGAGGATTTCACCGCCGTCATCAAGGCCGAAACCGATGGCAAGGGTGTCGATGTGGTTCTCGACATGATCGGTGCGGCCTATTTCGAAAAGAACATTGCCGCACTCGCCAAGGATGGCTGTCTGTCCATCATCGCCTTTCTGGGCGGCGCCGTGGCTGAAAAGGTCGATCTGCGGCCAATCATGGTCAAACGCCTGACCGTCACCGGCTCCACCATGCGGCCACGTACCGCTGACGAGAAACGCGCCATCCGTGATGAGCTTATCGAACAGGTCTGGCCACTCATCGAAAGCGGCAAGGTTGCGCCTGTCATCAACAAGGTCTTCACGCTGGACGAAGTTGTGGAGGCCCACCGGCTGATGGAAACCAGCAATCATATCGGCAAGATCGTGATGCGGGTGTCCTGATCAGACCTCTTGCATTAATGACGAATCGTACTACCTTCTAGTTATGTTCAACGTATCGGAAGGAGGTGATCCAATGTCTAATGAGATTTCGGTCTCTGGTGCAGGCAATGGAAAGGGTGGGTTTTCGACGGGGCAGCCCTCGGCGTAAAAACCTCTTGCCTTCGGAACGTTGAGAAACAGTCCCGGGTCTGTAAACAGGACCAAGCTCATGGAAGGGTCGCCTCTGGCGACCCTTTTCCGTTTCTAGGGTGATCGGCACGTTTACCCGGTTCCCTCATCTCTGTGCTTGTCACAGAGATCCAGCCAGACCAAGTGTTTGGGCTGAATGGAGTTTCACCGCCGCGCAGACGCGCGCCGGCTGGCAACCTGTGACGATCACAGGAATGACGGTGTGTACGCTAGCGTTGCAGACATCTTATACATCCGTCGGAGGCGCGTCTGCGCGGCGGAAAGGTTCTTTTCAACCCACGGAGTTGGGTTGGCTGGATACCGGCTCAAGGCCGGTATGACGGGGAACTTAGGATAGGCGCAACCGCCAGCTGCCAATCGCAGCCGCATCTGCCCTTACTTCTTGCCAAACACCTTCCACCGTGTCGGGCGAAACCGCAGTTCGGCACCTACCGCCACGGCGGCGTTGAGCGGCACCTCGATTTCGAGGTGATAGGGGTCATGGCCGTTATTGGCGATGTCGATTTCGGCGATGCGGGTGCCGGCGAGGCGGCGACAGGTGGTAACCTTGCCGTAAAGCGCGTTTTTCTCGTCGGTCAGCACCACATCTTCCGGACGGAAGAACAGCTCGCCCTCACCTGCGCCATTTTCGGCGACGCCGATGCTCTCGCCCTGAAACACCACCTGGCCGTCGCGGATCGTCACCGGCAGGCTGGAGGATTCGCCGATGAAGGAGAAGACGAACGGGGAATTGGGCGTGTCGTAGACGTCATCCGCCGTGCCGACCTGTTCGATCTTGCCCTGGCTCATGACAACGACGCGGTCGGCCAGTTCCAGTGCTTCTTCCTGATCGTGGGTAACGAAGACGGTGGTGTGGCCCGTGCGGTCGTGGAACTCGCGCAGCCAGCGGCGCAGTTCCTTGCGCACCTTGGCATCGAGTGCGCCAAAGGGTTCATCGAGCAGCAGCACCTTCGGCTCGATGGCAACTGCGCGAGCCAGCGCCACACGCTGACGCTGGCCGCCGGAAAGCTGGGTGGGGTAACGCTTTTCGAGGCCGGTCAGATGCACCATGTCCAGAAGCTCCGAAACTCGCCTGCGGATTTCCGCTTTCGGCGGGCGGGAGGCGGAAGGGCGCACCTTCAGGCCGAAGGCGATGTTGTCGGCAACCGTCATATGGCGGAACAGGGCGTAGTGCTGAAATACAAAACCGACATTGCGCTCCTGCACCGAGCGGTGCGAGGCATCCTCATCGCCGAAGAAGATGCGGCCTTGGGTCGGCTGCTCCAGGCCGGCGATGAGGCGCAGCAGCGTCGTCTTGCCGGAACCGGAGGGACCGAGCAGCGCGATCAGCTCGCCGGAACGAATGTCGAGCGACACGTCGTTCAGCGCCGGAAAGCGATCAAACTGCTTGGTGATGCCGGAAACTTTCACTTCCATGAATATGCCTTTCAATGCTTGCCGGCTGCGTTGCCCGCGCCAAAGCGTATTTCGAGAATGGTTTTGAGAACGAGCGTCACGAGCGCCAGACCAGCCAGCAGCGTCGCCACCGCGAAGGCCGCGCCGATATTGTACTCATTATAGAGTATCTCGACATGCAGCGGCATGGTGTTGGTCTCGCCGCGAATATGGCCTGATACGACAGAGACGGCGCCGAACTCGCCCATGGCGCGGGCGTTGCAGAGCAGCACCCCGTAGAGCAGTCCCCATTTGATATTCGGCAGCGTGACATACCAGAAGGTCTGCCAGCCGGTTGCGCCAAGCGAGATCGCCGCCTCCTCATCGCCATTGCCCTGCTCCTGCATCAGCGGGATCAGTTCACGCGCGACGAAGGGAAAGGTGACGAAGATGGTGGCTAGCACGATGCCCGGAACAGCAAAGAGGATTTCGATGCCATAACTCTTCAGCCATGGCCCGAGCACGCTGTGCGAAGAGAACAGGATGACATAAACCAGACCCGATATGACCGGCGAGATCGAGAACGGCAGGTCGATCAGCGTTATCAGGAATGCCTTGCCCTTGAACTCGAATTTCGCAATCGCCCAGGCGGCGGCGACACCGAAGATAAGGTTGAGCGGTACCGAAATGGCAGCGACAAGCAGTGTCAGACGGATGGCGGAGAGTGCATCCGGCTCGACGATCGCTTCCCAGAAGGCATCGGCGCCTTTGCGAAATGCCTCGAAGAACACCGATACCAGCGGCAGCACGAGGAAGGCCGCAAGGAACAGGAAGGCAATGGCAATCAGCACCAGCCGGGCAGGCAGGCTCTCGCTGGCGGGATCGCGGAACGGTCGGGAGGAGGTGCGCGAAGCATCAGACATAACCGTACCTCTTGCGGCTCCAGGCCTGAATGAGATTGATGAGGAACAGCATGGCGAAGGAAATGATCAGCATGATGGTAGCGATGGCCGTCGCGCCCGCATAATTGAACTCCTCCAGCCGGATGACGATGAGGAGCGGTGCGATTTCCGAGACGTAGGGAATATTGCCGGCGATGAAGATGACCGAGCCGTACTCTCCGATACCGCGCGCGAAGGCGAGTGCGAAGCCCGTCAGGATGGCGGGCGTGAGGCTTGGCAGCAGCACCCGGCTGATGGTCTGGAAACGGTTGGCCCCGAGCGTTGCCGCCACCTCCTCCACCTGCCGGTCTATTTCTTCCATGACCGGCTGCACGGTGCGGACCACGAATGGCAGGCCGATGAAGATCAGCGCGATGACGATACCGGTCGGCGTAAAAGCGATCTTGATGCCGAAGGGTTCGAACAGCGAGCCAACCCAGCCGCGATTGGCATAAAGCGTGGTGAGCGCGATGCCGGCAACCGCCGTCGGCAGGGCAAAGGGCAGATCCACGATGGCATCAACGAAACGCCGGCCGGGAAAACGATACCGCGTGAGAACCCAGGCGACGATGACTCCAAAAACAGCGTTCACCAGTGCGGCGATGAAGGCGGTGCCGAAACTGACGCGCAGTGCATTCAGTGTACGGCTATCGACAGCGATCGCAATAAAATCTGCAAAACCAAGTTTCGCCGTGGACCAGATGAGGCCGCCGAGCGGAATAAGAATGATGAGAAACAGATAGACGACCGTGTAACCGAACGTCAGGCCGAAGCCGGGTATCACGCTCGATTGAGGCCACTTCCACCTGTTTCCGGATGTATTATTGCTCATCAACGCTCCGGATAATCTTTAGTTTGGCACATTTCCGGACAGAAAACCGGGGTCCACTTTTCCTGGAAATGCTCTCTGGGAGCCGGTGTTCCCCGGCCTTGTTATAAAGGATCGACCGGCACGGTGTCCGGTCGATCGATTTGTCGTTTTTCAAGTTCCCTTAAGCGGGGTGGGCGGATTTGTCTTCAGCCCATCATCCGCTTACTTGGCGGGCTTGTAAATCTGGTCGAAGATGCCGCCGTCACCGAAATGTTCAGGCTGCGCCTTGGCCCAACCGCCAAACTGCGGATCGTCGATGGTGACGAGCTTGATGTCGGGCAGCTGCTTCAGCAGATCCTTGGAGACAACTGCGGGGTTGGATGGACGATAGAAGTGCTTCGCCGCAATGTTCTGACCTTCGTCGGAATAGAGATATTGCAGATAGGCTTCCGCCGCCTTGCGGGTGCCCTTGGCGTCGACGTTCGCGTCAACCACGGCGACCGGCGGCTCGGCGAGGATCGAGATCGGCGGCACGATGATGTCGAAGGCATCCGCGCCGAATTCCTGACCGGCCAGATAGGCTTCGTTTTCCCAGGCCAGCAGCACGTCGCCGATCTGGCGCTGCGCAAATGTGACCGTGGAGCCGCGGGCACCGGTATCGAGCACCGGAGCGCGCTTGTAGAGTTCACCGACATAGGCCTTGATCTTGTCCTGATCGCCCTTGAATTCTTCATTCGCCCATGCCCAGGCGGCAAGGTAATTCCAGCGTGCGCCACCAGAGGTCTTGGGGTTCGGGGTAACGATCTGTACGTCGCCCTTTACCAGATCGCCCCAGTTATGGATTCCCTTCGGGTTGCCCTTGCGGACGAGGAACACGATGGTGGAGGTGTAGGGCGAGGAATTATGCGGCAGGCGGCCGCGCCAGTCCTTGTTGATCTTGCCGGAATTCTGGACGATGGCATCGATATCGCTCTGCAGCGCCAGCGTCACCACATCGGCTTCCAGACCGTCGATGACCGAGCGAGCCTGCTTGCCGGAGCCGCCATGCGACTGCTGGATCGTGACATCCTCACCGGTATCGGCCTTCCACTTCTTGGCGAAGGCTTCGTTGAAATCCTTGTAGAGTTCGCGGGTCGGATCATAGGACACGTTAAGCAGCTTGGTCTGCGCGGCAGCCGAGCCGACACCTCCCAGAGCCAGCGATAGACCGAGAGCGAAAACGCTCAAACCGGACAGAAGCTTGGACATCGGTATTCCCTCCTGATGAAGATGGCTTAACTCTACTGGACCGGTAGAGTTGGTCAATGAGGCCGAATACGATCGAAAAAGTGTTTCCCGAGAGCGTTTCCACGGGCAACAAATACAGCGCAGCATAGGCGAAAGGCGCAACAAGCGTCGTGTAAAACTTTGCTGAATGCAAAACCGTTTCACATTTTTGACGATTTTTTGGCGTTACGGCGAAAAATATTCAGGTGTTTTAGACGATTTTTTCGTCAGGCCGTCAAAAGTTCGGGCACTTCCACGCCTGCAACGGCATCCGCAACGGTGGTGTTGAAAAGGATATTGCGGGTGGCATCGGCCACGCGGGCGAAGACGTGGCGTATTTCGCACTGCTTTTCGCCATCGCAATCCTCGCACCGGCGATAGGCGGTCTGCGACAGGCAGGGCAAGGGAGCCAGCGGCCCGTCGATGAGGCGCAGCACCTCGCCGAAGGTGATATCGGCAGCCGGGCGCGCCAGCAAATAACCGCCCTGCTTGCCGCGCCTGCTTTCGACGATGCGTTCCTTCTTCATTTCGAGAAGGATCTGTTCAAGGAATTTTTTCGGAATGGCCTGTTCGCGGGCAATATCGGAAATTTGCACAGGACAGCCGCCGTCGGCCTTTGCCAGCGAAAGAAGCGCCCTCAGCGCATATTTTGCCTTCTGCGAAATCATCGTGAAACCAGTAGAACACAAGCCCGGATACCCGGCAATTCCGGCTTAGCGCAGAAGTTGTCACAATTCAAATCCAAGCTGCAAAGAAGGTGAACGGGCATCTTTTGCTCATAGATCGTGCGCGTGAGGCATTTTTGCTCTGAAGTGCAGCGCACAAAGACTGTCATTTCTGTTCCAGAGGCCCGATTTCAACAATAATCGGCCATGGAAATCCCGGACGTGACAATGACGATCAATTCAGCAAATGCCTCTGCCGATACCGCATCCCTCGACGCCACGCTTGCCGGGCTCGATCTTGCAGGACGACTTTCCTTTATCGCCGGTCTTGGCGGCCGTGCGGTCTTCACCACCAGCCTCGGCATCGAGGACCAGGTCATCACGGCGGCCATCGGCACCCACCGGTTGCCGATCGACGTCGTGACGCTGGAAACCGGCCGGCTCTTCAAGGAAACCGTCGATCTCATCGAGGAAACCGAGGAACGCTTCGGCATCGACATCCGTCGCTTTCGGCCCGAACAGGACGATATCGACGCCTATGCCGAAAAATACGGCCTCAACGGTTTTTACGAAAGCATCGAGGCCCGTCACGCCTGCTGTCATGTCAGAAAGCTGATCCCGCTCGGCAAGGCGCTGGAAGGTGCCACCTTCTGGATCACCGGGCTCCGCCGCGGCCAGTCGGGCAATCGTGCGACCACACCTTTTGCCGAATTCGACGCTGAGCGTAATCTGATCAAGGTCAATGCCTTGGCGGACTGGGACATCGACCAGATCAAGGCCTATGTCGCTTCTGAAAACATTCCCGTCAATCCGTTGCATGCGCGTGGTTACCCCTCCATCGGCTGCGAGCCGTGTACACGCGCTATCAAGCCCGGCGAGCCTGAGCGCGCCGGACGATGGTGGTGGGAAAACGACGAGAAGCGCGAATGCGGTCTTCACGTCGCCGGTGCGGACCAGACATCCGCCATTTCCGCCATCCCACAACGATAATCATTCAGACCAGTTCCGGAGTTTAAAATGTCCAACGCAGTCCACGAGACGGACAGCAAGAATACTGTCGCATCCAAGCCGCCGCTCGATCCGCATCTGAAGGCGCTTGAAAACGAAGCCATTCATATCTTCCGCGAAGTCGCCGCCGAATTCGACAATCCCGTGATGCTCTATTCCATCGGCAAGGATTCGTCCGTGCTGCTGCATTTGGCGCGCAAGGCATTCTTCCCAGGCCGCGTGCCCTTCCCGCTGCTGCACGTCAATACGGGCTGGAAATTCAAGGAAATGATCGAATTCCGCGACAAGATCGTCAAGGAATATGACCTCGATCTCATCTCCTACACAAACCCGCGCGGCGCGAGCGAAAACGTGACGCCCTTCACCCACGGTTCGGCGCTCTACACCGACATCATGAAGACGGAAGCCCTGCGCCAGGCGCTAGACGCCGGTCAGTTCGATGCCGCCTTCGGCGGTGCGCGCCGCGACGAGGAAGCAAGCCGCGCCAAGGAGCGCATCTATTCCTTCCGCACGCCGGACCACAAATGGGACCCGCGCAACCAGCGCCCTGAGCTGTGGAACATCTATAACGGCATGGTCCGCAAGGGCGAAAGCGTGCGCGCCTTCCCGCTCTCCAACTGGACCGAAGTCGATATCTGGCGTTACATCGAGGCGGAAAACATTCCGCTCGTGCCGCTCTATTACGCCGCCGAGCGCCCCTATATCGAGCGTGACGGCATGATGATCCTTGCCGAAGACGAGCGGCTGGAGCTGCTGCCCGGCGAAGAGATCAAGCACGGCTCGATCCGCTTCCGCACGCTCGGCTGCTTCCCGCTGACCGGCGCGATCCACTCCGAGGCGGCGACGCTTCAGGAGGTCATCGCAGAGCTGGAAATCGCCACCGTTTCCGAGCGGCAGGGCCGCGCCATCGATCGAGACCAGTCCGGCTCGATGGAGAAGAAGAAGCGCGAGGGCTATTTCTGATGACCGCCGCTGCTACCAACACCGCCTCCACGGCCACCATTCTGCCCTTTGCCGAACATTCGAAGGCGACGCGTGATACGCGCCCGCTTCGTCTCATCACCTGCGGCAGCGTCGATGATGGCAAATCGACCCTGATCGGCCGTCTTCTGTGGGACACAAAGGCCGTCAAGGAAGATCAGGCCGCCACCCTGCACCGCGATAGCGGCAAGCAGAACGATCTCGGCCTGCCCGATTTCGCGCTGCTGCTCGACGGGTTGCAGGCAGAGCGCGAACAGGGCATCACCATCGATGTCGCTTATCGCTATTTCTCGACCGACCGGCGCGCCTTCATCGTGGCCGACACGCCCGGCCATGAGCAATATACCCGCAACATGGCGACCGGCGCTTCCACGGCCGATCTCGCCGTACTTTTGGTCGATGCGCGCACCGGCATTCTGGAACAGACACGCCGACACGCCACCATCGCGGCGCTGATGGGCATCCGGCAATTCGTGCTGGCAATCAACAAGATCGACCTGACGAATTACGACAAGGCCGGTTTTGAGCTGATCGCCCACGAATTCCGCGATTTCGCCTCCGACCTCGGCATCAAGCAGATCACAGCCATTCCAATGTCGGCGCTGAAGGGCGAAAACGTCGTGCTATCAGGCAAGGCCTCCATGCCCTGGTATGAAGGCCCGACGCTGGTCGAAACGCTGGAGCTTGCCACGGTGCGCTCGGCGCAATCGGGTGGTTTCCGCTTCCCTGTACAGCGCGTGTCGCGCCCCGGCGAAAGTTTCCGCGGTTATCAGGGCACGGTTGCCGGCGGCTCGGTCAAGCCGGGCGACAGCGTTGTCGTGCTGCCGTCGGGCATGGTCGCGAATGTCAAGCAGATCGTCACTTTCGATCTGGTGCGTAACGCCGCCGTTGCTGGTGACGCGGTCACGCTCGTTCTCGACCGTCAGGTGGACGTCTCGCGCGGCGACATGATCGTGTCCATCGAGGCACAACCGCAGACAGGGCTTGCCTTTGACGCGCAGATCGTGGCGTTGCAGCCAGGTGGCATCGAGGCCGGCAAACGTTACTGGCTGAAAAGCGGCAGCCGCCGCCAGCGCGTCAGCGTGCAGCCGGTCAGCCAGCTCAACCTGAAAGAAGGCGAATGGCAGGCGCACGAGACATCGCTGCCGATGAACGCCATCGGCAAGGTGCGGCTCTCCTTCGACGAGACGGCGATCTTCGATGCCTATGAGCAGAACCGGGCAACGGGCTCTTTCATCCTGATCGACCCCGACACCAATAACACGGTGGCGGGTGGCATGATTGCCGGCAAACGCAGCGTTGGCGCGACGGAAGAACAGGGTGACCGTGTCATTCTCTCCCTGCCCGCCCATCTTGCCGAGAAGCTTCTGGCAAGCGAACTGCTGGCCAAGCACCGCGACGAGATTGACATCCGCCGCACGGATGGCGCGACAGCCTCACGGCTGATCAGCGATCTGGACTGACAGACACGCACGCACAACAAAAAGGCGACCGTCCAAGCGGTCGCCTTTTTTGTTTGAAAGCCTTTGGATCAGGCCTCGTTTAAAACACGAACATGTAAAGCAGGATGATCACAAAAATCGGAACACCCATCGCCCACAGTGCAATACCTTTTAGCATGTTATCCTCCATCGTTGTTGTGTTGGGATAACGGTTGAGGCGCGGTTGCGTTCCCTGCGACTGCGCTGACGACGGCTTCATCGCAGTCGATAACGGCAAACGCATCAAGTTTTCGACGCTTGGCAGAGCCCAGAAGATGGCCAGCGTCATGGCGCTGTGTTCAGGCCCGGTTAATGACCGACACCTCACTCTCTCAGCAATGGAACTGCGTGGTTCAGCGCACGTTAGTGTCCGTCATTGGGAGATGAAGATTATGAAAATTCTGACTGCAGCGATCTGCCTGGTTTCGGTGGGCGTCCTAAGCGGCTGTGTCGATGATCGGGGCTACCGTAGCGGCGGATATTATACGACAGGCGTGTACTACCGCACCTATGAACGCGATCGCCACTACCGTGACTATGACCGTCGCGACTGGCGCGACCGGAGGGATTGGCGCGATCGTCGCGACTGGCGCGGTGATTACCGCTACCGATGATCGACTGGACCTACATTCAAGACCATTGGGATTGGGCGGGGCACATTCTAGAGGCCGTCATCATGGCGGCGATTGTTGCCCTTCTGTTTCGCCTGCTCGTTAGCTGGCGAATCGCGTGGATAATCGGGCTGGCCTTCGCCGCCGGTCATTTTCATGGCCGGGAAAAGCGGGACTACGAGGTGTCCGTAGAAATGCTTCCTCCCCATCTGGAAGGTTATTATTTCTGGAATTGGTCCTGGGATGGTTTAACCGACTTCTGGTCGACGGCTCTTGTTTGCCTTTTGCTCATTCTCCCGTTGGCGAGAATGAGAAATTGACCTTCCGTGCAATCACCAAAGTCGTGATTTGCAGCCGCGGACGCCGAATGCGTTTACCCGTCCGGTTTTAAACGGTCAGGTCTCCGTACGATGCCTTGATCCAAGGATCTTCAGAAGTGTTAGGATTATTTGAAAGCCCCGGGAAATATTGGGCTTAAGCTGGTCGGAGTGAGAGGATTCGAACCTCCGACCCCGTCGTCCCGAACGACGTGCGCTACCAGACTGCGCTACACTCCGTGACCAGCGGCGCTTCTATAGACCAGCCTCCAGCATTCGACAAGCGGCATATTGCATTTTTTGTGACAAGTTTTCAACGCGCTGCCAAGGGCGGTCGCCAAGTGCCTGCCGCACCGGGCGGCGTGTGGGAAAACGTTACAAAAAAGCAATTGTGGCAGGAAATTTTCGTCAAGCGGCACAGCTCCCCTGCCCGTCGCCGCCAAATCTGCTAGGGGAACGTAATGACCGGCGGGAAGCCGGACACGGCACAAAGGACATTTCACCATGCTATTTCGCAGCGTAACGCTCGCAGGGCTCGCCATTGCGCTCTCCGCCTGCACGACATCGACGGGCTCTGCCCCTTCCTTCACCCAGAAGAGCCCCGTTGAAACGCGGTGGGTCGGTCAGTCCGCAGGTATTTTCTTTGCAAAATTCGGCCCGCCGCTGAGCGACACGGAAACCGGCAGCTCGACCATCTATAACTGGCGCGGCGGTTACAAGAAGGCCACCATTCCGGCCAAGTTCGAAGAAGGCAAGGACGGCAAGAAGGGTCGCCAGATTTCGCCCGCCCGCACCGCCTCGCTCTCCTGCACGGTTCAGCTCACCGTCTCCAGCGACTACACGATCACTTCGGTACGCACGGTTTCCGACCGCCCCGGCGTCAACGGCCCGAGCTATTGCGCGGAATTCCTCGCCGCAAGCTGAGTTTTCGTACAGCAAACGAAACGAGCCAAGGCCTGCCCTAACCGGCGGGCCTTTTCACTTTTTTGCGATTATTGTCATTTTTCCTGAATTTTTTCACACGGACCAGCGCGACCTGATCCGCCAAGCGCGGCAAACGCCGAATTGACGGCGTTTTCGCGATATTCGCGCTTGAGACACTTTCAACCGTTTGAAAGCACCGTCTAATCCTCGCAACCACAAAAATGACAATCCGCAAAATGGCAGAAACTGCCAATGAGACCTTATGTCCCGGCAGAATCCCCGCAAAAGCGCTTGAACTGGAGTGAATAAGTCAGGGTTGTGCCTGTTTCGGCTTTGCTGTAACGGGGCGGCTGGGAGGAGTGTTTTTAACACAAAACAAGAATCAGGTATGGCCGTGACTCCCATCGATCAAGACAAATCCCAGCTCACTGATCTTTCCTCAGACGCGCTTCCCTCCCATGCGCTTCCAATGAACCGCAGACAGGTTCTCGGCACTGCGCTCGCAGGGCTTGCAGCGACAGCGCTGCCGACATCCTCGCTTCTCGCCAATACGGCTACCAAGAAGGTCGACGTGCTTCTGATCGGTGGCGGCATCATGAGCGCGACGCTCGGCGTGTGGCTGCGTGAACTGGAGCCAACCTGGTCGATGCAGATGCTCGAGCGGCTGGACGGCGTGGCGCTTGAAAGCTCCAACGGCTGGAACAATGCCGGCACCGGCCATTCCGCGCTTGCCGAGCTGAACTACACGCCGGAAGACGACAACGGCAACATCAAGATCAGCCAAGCCGTCAACATCAACGAATCCTTCCAGATTTCCCGGCAGTTCTGGGCATGGCAGGTGCGTAACGGCGTTTTGAAGAACCCGCGCTCCTTCATCAACCACACGCCGCATATGAGCTTCGTCTGGGGCGATGAGAACATCGCCTATCTCGAAAAGCGCTACGAGGCGCTGAAGGCAAGCCCGCTTTTTGCCGGCATGGAATATTCCAGCGACCCCGAGCAGCTTAAGAAATGGGTGCCGCTGATGATGGAAGGGCGCGATCCTTCCCAGAAGATCGGCGCGACCTGGTCTCCGCTCGGCACCGACATGGAATTCGGCGAGATCACCCGCCAGTTCGTTTCGCATCTGCAAAGCGACCGGAATTTCGACCTGCAGGTCAACAGCGAGGTTTCCGATATCCAGCGCAATGCCGATGGCAGCTGGCGCGTGACCTATAGCAACCTGAAGACCGATGCTGAGCAGACCGTGGATGCGAAATTCGTGTTCATCGGCGCCGGCGGCGGTGCGCTGCATCTGTTGCAGATGTCCGGTATTCCGGAAGGCGACAATTACGCCGGTTTCCCGGTCGGTGGCTCGTTCCTGATCAACGACAATCCTGACGTGACGATGCAGCATCTGGCCAAGGCCTACGGCAAGGCCTCGGTCGGCTCGCCGCCCATGTCGGTTCCACACCTGGATACCCGCGTGCTTGGTGGCAAGCGCGTCATCCTGTTTGGACCATTCGCCACCTTCTCCACCAAGTTCCTGAAGGAAGGCTCCTATTTCGATCTCGTCTCCTCCGTCACGACAAGCAATGCCTGGCCGATGGTGCGCGTCGGCATCGATGAATATCCGCTGGTGGAATATCTCGCCGGCCAGCTGATGATGTCCGACGACGACCGCTTTGCCGCGTTGAAGGAGTATTTCCCGAACGCGAAACAGGGCGAATGGCGTCTGTGGCAGGCGGGCCAGCGCGTGCAGATCATCAAGCGCGACGAGGAAAAGGGCGGTGTACTCAGGCTCGGCACGGAAATCGTCGCCGCGCAGGATGGCAGCATCGCCGGTCTGCTCGGCGCCTCCCCTGGCGCCTCCACGGCCGCACCGATCATGCTGAGCGTTCTGGAAAAGGTCTTCAAGGACAAGGTGGCAACACCGGAATGGCAGGCCAAGATCCGCCAGATCGTTCCGAGCTACGGCACCAAGCTCAATGACGACCCGGAAAAAGTGCAGCAGGAATGGACTTATACGGCCGAGCACCTGCAATTGCCGACCCCGCCGCAGATCGATCTTGGCGCGCTGAAGGGCGCGGGAGCGGCACCTGCTGGCGCGCCGGTCAAGAAGGTTCCCGATATCGCGCTTTAAGGCTTAGCCGCGATTTTAAGTTTGGACGCCGCGTGTCTTTGGATGCGCGGCGTTTCTGTTTAAGCAGGCCTTTAACGCACACGCGTCATCCTGGCCTCTTCGCGAGGATCCATGGATTTCAACGGCTTGTGGATCCTCGGGTCAAAGCTGATGATGACGGAGGACAGGTTTTCGCGCGTCACAACGTCCGGGATCGCAGCGAAATAGCTCGGCTGGTAGATGCACGCCGGCACCTGTGCACGCTGTTCTGATTTTGGAAGTGATGGCTGGGGCGCCAGGATTCGAACCTGGGAATGCCGGTACCAAAAACCGGTGCCTTACCGCTTGGCGACGCCCCAACAGGGCAGCTTGGGCGAAACGCCGCTGCCTGAACCGGGCCTGATTAGCAAAGCCTGCCCGACGCGGCAATGACCTGACGGCTTATTTTTTCACAAAATCCAAGCTTTTTGGATGCCGTGCCTGACATGGCATGTTAGGGCTTGGCGATTGCGCGGCTGAGGCTGCGGCTCTGCGTGGCATGGCATATTTCAGGAGGTCTTGATGGCGGACCCGGCATTCGATCTCGATTTCAGGCCGGCCTATGGCGAGGCGGTTCCCGTTGCCCCGCTCATCCAGCGCATCACCGTCAACAATCCTTCCGCATTTACCTTCCATGGCACCAACTCCTATATCGTCGGCGACCGGTCCGTTGCCGTCATCGATCCCGGCCCGGAGGATGAGGCGCATTTTCAGGCGCTGATGGCGGCGCTTGATGGACGCGAGGTCACCCATATCTTCGTCAGCCACACCCATCGCGATCACTCGCCGCTTGCGCAGCGGCTGCGGCAGGCGACCGGCGCTATCACGGTTGCGGAAGGCCCGCACCGCGCCGCTCGGCCACTGCATGTGGGTGAGACCAATCCCTTTGCCGAAAGTTCCGATACGGCTTTCGTGCCGGATGTGGCACTTGGCGACGGGCAGAGCCTTTCCGGCGACGGCTGGGCGCTGACGGCGCTGCACACGCCGGGGCACACCGCCAACCACGCGGCTTTCGCACTTGATGGCAGCGGCATCGTCTTTTCCGCCGATCACGTCATGGCCTGGGCCACCACCATCGTCGCACCGCCTGATGGGTCGATGAGCGATTACATGGCCTCACTGGAGCGCCTGCTCGCCCGCGACGACCGGCTGTTCCTGCCCGGCCATGGCGGCCCGGTCAACGATCCCGCAGCCTTCATGCGCGGGCTTCGCGCCCACCGCCGCATGCGGGAACGGGCGGTTCTGAAGCGCATCCGGGAAGGCGACCGGCGGATAGCCGATATGGTGAAGGTGATCTATGCCAGCACCGACAAACGCCTGCATGGGGCTGCGGCACTTTCCGTACTGGCCCATATCGAAGACCTGATCGAAAAGGGCGAGGTGCGGACCGAGGGTGCGCCTTCGTTGCTGGGGGAATATTTTCCGGCGTGACGCTGGCGTGTGGGCGCAACGCTCATATCGGCGTCATCATATCCGGTTCAAACATTTCAACCACCGTCGCATTTTCCCGTCGTTCCGGCATTGAGCCGGAATGACGAAGAAGGAAACTAAGCCTCAATTGTCGTTCAGGCCCTGCATTTCCGCATCCAGCGCATCGAGATAGGCTTCTGCGATTGCTGCTCCCATGCCAAGATCGTGCGGGCCGTAACGGGAGGCAACGCGCACATCGACGATCGTGGTTTCCGCCTCCTCTTTCAGGCGGATGAGGATGTCGAAACGCAGGCCCCAGATGCGCGTGCGCTTTTCGCCCTGCATCAGCACCACGCCGCTGCCGTTAAAGAAGGTGGGCTGCGGTGCCTCGACCGGCCGTGCCATGGGAACCGGCACGATGGAGGGGAGGTCCTCTACCGGGGCTTCCTCGGTGGGCTGCGACTTGTCCTGTTCGGGAACGCCGACGGAGGGCGGCTCCACCGTGCCGATGACGCCTTTGGTATGGGTGATGCGGATGCTCTGGGCGGCGGCCATTTTTTTGGCGGCGGTGTAGATGCGGTCTATCGCACCTTCATAACGGCGTCCGGCAAGGCTCGCATAGGCCACGGCCTGCGCATCCCGGTCCGCTTTTGCAACAGTGGCCGGTCTTGCCAGCCATTGCTGATTGGCAACGGGCGGCACCAGCCATTCCGGCGCATCGGCAAGATCGGTGGAGATGTCGTAAATCTTTGGCTGCTGCCAGTACAGAAATGCGCCGTAACCGACGACGCCGAGCGGCAACGCCGACAACAGCAGCGCGGCAAGCGCAGAAAGGCCGCCGCGCGCACCCGTGGTCCACAGCCGTTCAAGCCCAACCAACGCCAGAAGCATCGCCATCAGAGCGATTCCAGCGGCTATCATCAGCAGGCCAATGAGATCGGGCGTCGTCAACGGTCCGAAACGGTGGATGCCAGCGGCGACAAGAAAAAGCGCCAGCGCCGCCATACCGAGATAGCGGGAAAGATAGGCTGCAACTGAAAAAGGCCGGACAAAACGCACAGTCATGGAAGCGGATATCCGTTAGATCGCATTGGCGTAAAAGCGTTGCACCCGAAATCTGGCAAGGGAATCACCTGCATATGATGTCATAGACCGGATTTGCGGTTAGGAAAACAAGGACGGGTCTGATCTGCGGGTAAAGTGCGTAAACCCACCTTTGTCGCGCCGGACTTGATCCGGCATCCAGCCACGGCGCGTCTGCATGGTGAAGGAAGCCTGCCGCGATCAAGGACTTGATCGCAATGGACCCCGGATCTGGTCCGGGGTGACGGAGTGGGAATGCAACGGCGTCAGCAAACGCAAACGCTCTTCAAGCCTCCGACCTCGTTTTGAGCGCGTGAAAGGCCACGTCCACGATAGAGCGGAATATTTTTCCGCATTATCTCCCTTTAAGAGAATAATGCATCGGCAGCGCAACAAATACGCAAGCTCATCCCTTATTTGCTGAGGAAATCGGCGTATTCTTCGTCCCTTCCTTCGAGAATGCGTGTAAAAAGTGCATTATCCTCGTTTTTTTGCATAAAAAAGAGACAAGCCATGTCACAGGCAACGACGCCAGCCCGCTCATCCGGGTCAAAACCCTTTTATCGCAACTTCGGCTTTCAGGTTCTGATCGCCATGGTCATCGGCCTGCTGCTCGGGCTCGTTGCGCGCAATATCGGTCCTGATGCCGCCGGCAGCCCGAACTGGCTTTCCGTGACGTTGCAGACCATCGGCAGCATTTTCGTGCAGCTGTTGCGCGCGCTGGTGCCGCCGCTGATTTTCACAGCCATCGTCGCCTCCATCGCCAATCTCAAGAACCTCTCCAATGCGGCAAAGCTCGTCTGGCAGACGCTTCTGTGGTTCGCCATCACGGCGCTGATCGCCGTGGTCATCGGCATCGTCCTTGGCCTCGTCATTCAGCCGGGCGTGAACACCGCGATTGCCAATACCGCAGCGGCAGCACCCTCCTCCACCGGTTCCTGGCTCGACTTCCTGAAGGGTCTCGTGCCGGCCAACGTGTTCGGCCTCGAGGCCTCGACCAAGGTCAATAACGGTTCCGCCAGCACCTCGCTGAACTTCAACGTGTTGCAGCTGCTCGTGGTGTCGATTGCCTTTGGTGTCGCGGCGCTGAAAGCGGGCAAGGCGGCGGAGCCGTTCCTTGCCTTCAACCAGTCGCTGCTTGCCATCGTGCGCAAGATCCTGTGGTGGGTCATCCGCCTCACGCCCATTGGCACCATCGGCCTGCTCGGTCGCGCCGTTGACCAATATGGCTGGACGACGCTTTCGCAGCTTGGCTGGTACGCGGCGGCCGTTTATATCGGTCTGGCGCTGGTTCTCTTCGTGGTCTATCCGGCGCTGCTTCTCGCCCATGGCCTGAAGCCATCGCGCTTCTTTGCGGGCGCATGGCCGGCAATCCAACTCGCCTTCGTGTCGCGCTCCTCTATCGGCACCCTGCCCGTCACCGAAACCGTGACGGAAAAGAGCCTCGGCGTGCCACGCGAATATGCCGCCTTCGCCGTGCCGCTCGGCGCCACCACCAAGATGGACGGCTGCGCCGCCATCTATCCGGCGATTTCAGCGATCTTCATCGCCCAGTTCTTCCAGGTGCCGCTCGGCATTCAGGACTATGTGCTGATCGTGTTCGTCTCGGTGCTTGGCTCGGCCGCAACGGCGGGCCTGACGGGTGCCGTGGTGATGCTGACGCTGACGCTCTCCACGCTCGGTCTCCCGCTCGAAGGTGTTGGCCTGCTGCTCGCCATCGACCCGATCCTCGACATGGGCCGCACGGCCGTCAACGTCGCCGGTCAGGCGCTGGTGCCCACCATCGTCGCCAAACGTGAAGGCATTCTAGATGAGGCAGTCTATAACAACGCCAAGGACATCGAGGCGCTCGATGACCGCGACGCGGTTCCTGCCTGAACAAAGAACGACTGAAAGTGGTGCCGCCGGGGTGGTACCTTCATATCTCTATGATGGGCGTCGCTATCACTTTAGCGACGCCCACATTGACAATAATCCCAAAAATATTGAAGTATAAATTTGCGAATCATCAATTTTAGCTGCAATTGTCCTAATATAATTATGGAAAACAAAATTGTACCGAGATAAAATATGAAAAAATCGTCTATAATTCTCCTGAGTATTTTCTCCTTCATTGCATTCCCTAATTTGACCGCAGCAGCGGGAACAACTGTTGATTCCGTATCCTATTCGTGCGCCAACAACGAAGTCCTACGTGTAGTTTACGTCAACGGCGCCGATGGAAAAAGCTTCGCGATCCTGCAGCAGATGGAAGAAATGATACCTATGGCGGAAACAATATCGGCGTCCGGAGCGGTTTATAACGCAATCGACCCGAACTATAGCTACACTTTGCGCACGAAAGGCAGCAACGCCTCGCTTGAAGATAGCAGGGGCACGATACTGGACGGCTGCTCAGAGTAATAATGCAAAACAAGAACGGGTGGCGGCCGCGGACATCCCTGGCGTGAAAAGAAGATTGCGGCATCAGGCAATAGACGATGCAACTTTCCAGTCTTCACCCGCTTTTCCCGATCATGAATCAGGCGTATCAATCGCGGCAATAAAAGTGCCGCCCGGCTGTCATGTTCTAGGGAGAAACAAAATGCGCGTTTCCATTGTCTTAGGTTCGCTCGCCGCTCTACTGGCGCTCACCGCCTGCCAGACGCTGACGCCGGAAGAGCGCCGGGCGCGGGATGAGGCGACATGCCGGGGTTATGGTTTCCGCCCCGGCACCGACCCCATGGCGGGTTGCCTTCTCGATCTGGAAATGGATCGTCGCGCCGACAACCGCGCCTGGCAGGCGCAGATGAACCGCGACATGTTCTATCGTCCGGTGGTGGTGGAGCGGCGGATCATCGTCCAACCAAACCCCTGACCGGAATGAAGGCGACATTGCTGGCGGTTTCACCCTGCCTTGCCCTTGCGGCAAGTGTCGCCTGCGCGGCGGCAAGACGCGCGATGGGCACGCGGAAGGGCGAGCAGGACACGTAGTCGAGATCCGCATCCTCGCAGAAATGGATCGAGGCCGGGTCGCCGCCATGTTCGCCGCAGATGCCGAGTTTCAGCTCCGGACGCGTCTGGCGGCCGCGCTCGGCGGCAATGCGGATCAGCTCTCCCACACCGTCGAAATCGAGCGAGATGAACGGATCGCGTTCAATAATACCCTTGCGCTGATAGGTGTTGATGAAACGTGCCGCGTCATCGCGGGAAATGCCGAAGGTCGTCTGCGTCAGATCGTTGGTGCCGAAGGAGAAGAACTCCGCAGCTTCCGCAATCACATGTGCGCGCAGCGCCGCACGCGGCAACTCGATCATGGTGCCGGTCAGATATTCGAGCGTCATGCCGGTCTCTTCCGCCACCTCGGCGGCCACAGTGTCGATGACAGCCTTAACGTAATCGAGTTCGGACCGGAGGCCGACCAGCGGCACCATGATCTCAGGCACGACAGGCGCACCGGTGATGCGCGCCGCCGCAACCGCAGCCTCAAAAATGGCGCGCGCCTGCATTTCGGCAATTTCGGGATAGGAAATGGCAAGCCGGCAGCCGCGATGGCCGAGCATGGGGTTGAATTCGTGCAGCGCATCCAGCCGCTGGCGGAATACGGTCTGCGGCATGCCCATGGCGGCGGCGACCTCTACGATCTCGCCATCGCTCTTCGGCAGGAATTCGTGCAGCGGCGGATCAAGCAGGCGGATCGTCACCGGCAGGCCGTGCATGATCTGGAAAAGCTCGGTGAAATCCGAACGCTGCATCGGCAAAAGCCGGTCAAGCGCTGCCCGCCTGCCCTTTTCGCTTTCGGCGAGAATCATCTCGCGCATCACATGAATGCGATCGCCTTCGAAGAACATATGTTCGGTGCGGCAAAGACCTATGCCTTCTGCACCGAAGGCACGCGCGGCGCGGGCATCGGCCGGTGTATCGGCGTTGGTACGCACTGTCATACGGCGCAGATTATCGGCCCATTGCATCAGCTTGCCGAAGTCACCTGACAGTTCAGGCTGCGTCATCGGCACTTCACCTTTCATCACCCGGCCGGAAGAGCCGTCGATGGTGATGACATCGCCGCGTTTCAGCATGCAGCCAACGCCGATCAGCACCTTGTTGCGCATATCGACGCGCATCGAACCCGCACCGGTAACGCAGGGAATGCCCATGCCGCGCGCTACCACGGCGGCGTGGCTGGTCATACCGCCGCGCGTCGTCAAAATGCCTTCGGCGGCATGCATGCCGTGAATGTCTTCCGGACTGGTTTCGATGCGGACCAGAATGACGCTTCGGCCTTCAGCTTCCGCAGCGACCGCTTCTTCCGAGGTAAAGACGATCTCGCCGGTTGCCGCACCCGGGGAGGCAGGCAAGCCGGAGCCGATGATGGGCCGAGAAATACCGGGATCGATGGTGGGGTGCAGCAATTGGTCGAGCGATGACGGCTCGATGCGGCAGACTGCTTCTTCCTGCGAGATCAACCCATCCTCGACCATATCGACGGCGATTTTCATGGCGGCGCGTGTGGTGCGCTTGCCGGAACGGGTCTGGAGCATCCAGAGCTTGCCGCGCTCGATGGTAAATTCCAGATCCTGCATGTCGCGATAGTGGGTCTCCAGCCGTTTGCAGATCACCATGAACTCGGCGAAAGCCTCTGGCATCAGCTTTTCCATGGAGGGTTTGTCGGAACCCGACGCCAGCCTCGCGGCCTCGGTGATGGATTGCGGCGTGCGGATGCCCGCTACCACATCTTCACCCTGGGCATTGACGAGGAACTCGCCGTAAAGCTCCGCCTCTCCGGTGGAGGGATTGCGGGTGAAGGCAACGCCGGTTGCCGATGACGAGCCGAGATTGCCAAAGACCATGGCCTGGACGTTGACCGCCGTGCCCCAGTCGCCGGGAATATTGTGCAGGTGTCGATAGGTCACGGCGCGATGGTTCGTCCAGCTGGCAAAGACTGCACCGATCGCGCCCCAGAGCTGAACATGGCAATCCTGCGGGAAAGCCTCTCCCAACTCGTCCTCGATCAGTTGCTTGTAAAGCGCAACGACATGCTGCCACTCGACCGCCGACATATCGGTATCGTATTCATGGCCGAGCCGGCCTTTCTCGTCTTCGAGAATTTCTTCGAACAGCTCATGGTCGAGACCCATGACGACATCGGCATACATCTGGATGAAGCGGCGATAGCTGTCCCAGGCGAAACGGGCGTCGCCCGCATCGTGGCCCAGCGCCTGCACCGTGCGGTCGTTGAGGCCGAGATTGAGCACCGTGTCCATCATGCCCGGCATGGAGGCACGCGCGCCTGATCGGACCGACAACAGCAGCGGCGTCTGGCTGCCGCCGAATGTCTTGCCGGTCACGGCTTCCATGCCGTGAAGGCCGGCCATGACCTGCAGCTTCAGCTCTTCGGGGAGATCGCGGCCGTTCTTGTGATAAAGGGCGCAGGCATCGGTTATGATGGTGAGGCCGGGGGGAACGGGAAGGCCGAGACTTGCCATTTCGGCAAGGTTTGCACCCTTGCCGCCCAATATAGCAACGTCACCTGCCCGGCCTTCGGCAGCACCGTTGCCGAAGGTATAAACCCACTTTTTCATTCCACGCTCTCCACCCAGAAGCGTTGTCATTTTTCTATCATCTACAGCATTGGCAGCATGTTGGAAACGCCACAACGTCCAGTTTACATCGCAGTGCAGCATAATTGCGGCGAATTGCGCGCCAGAATTGCCGCAAAAGCAAAATAACAGCGTTACTGACGCATTCGTGTAGTGCGCAGAAACGGAGTGTTCCCTAAGCCATCCACATCGCCCAAAAAGAGATTATTCATGCAATTTACTCGCCGCCACACGTTGAAATTTGCCGGAATTTCTTGCGCCGCCACCGCCCTTGCCGGTGCTCTTAGAGCAGAAGGCGCCCCACCCGCAGCAAGTGCAGGCACCGCCCTTCCCTTTGCGCTGACCACGCCGATGCATGTCAGTCAGGCGGCGCTTCGGGTGCGCGATCTCGATCCGATGATCGATTATTACCGTTCCGTGCTCGGGTTGAATGAGGTTGCGCGCAACGCACGGGGTGTGACGCTCGGCGCCGGCACCGTTCCCCTGCTTGATCTCGTTCACAAGCCAACGGCGGATTATGAAAGCCCCACCTCAGCCGGCCTGTTCCACATCGCCTATCTGATGCCCAGCCGCAAGGATCTGGCGCGGTGGCTGGTACATGCGGCGTTAAGGCAGGTGCCGCTCACGGGCTTTGCCGACCATAATGTCAGTGAAGCGGTCTATCTCAACGATCCCGAAGGCAACGGCATCGAGGTTTACAGCGACCGGCCGAAGGACACATGGGTCTGGAGCGGCAGCGTGGTTAAGATGGGGACCGAACCGCTCGACGTCGATGATCTCGTAACGCTGACCGACACCAAAAAGAGCGATTACGAGGCCGCACCTTCCGGCATGCGCATCGGCCATATTCACCTGCGGGTCGGCGAGATTGCCACCGCACGCGCCTTTTACGAGGAAGCCGTTGGTCTCAAACCGACGCAGGATGCCCGTTCGGATGCCTCTTTCCTGTCATCGGGCGGATATCACCACCACCTGGCCGTCAACACATGGAACAGCCGGGGGGCGAAAGAGCGCAACGCCACCGAAACCGGCCTCGACTGGTTCTCTCTTGCCATCAAAAATCCCACGGACCTTGAAGCGCAGAAAACGCGGCTGCGGGCGGCCGGTTATGTGCTGGTGGAGATGGAAAACAAGGTTGTGGAAGCGATTGATCCGTGGGGCACGCGGCTGCGGTTGGTGCCGGTATAAGAGGGCGGCAAGTCGGCTGGTTTCCTGTGACTGGTTGAGGAACGAGGGACGCGAGGCACAACACCAAAAAAAAGCCTTGCGAGGCCACGGCAGCGACCTCGCAAGGCTTTCCATCCGGTACAGGAAACCGGATGGGGGGTCTGGAAAGAGCCCAAATTCCTTTCAAAAAGACATAGCAAAATGCCGCGCATTGTCGCCCACCCGAATGGGTGATGCGGCCAGATAAATTCGCGATGGACAAGGCTTAAGGGGCAGGTCCGGAACGGGAAACTCAGACGGCTTCGCGCAGTTGCTCGGCAGTCTGCAAATCCACGGAAACCAGTTGCGACACGCCCTGTTCGGCCATGGTGACGCCGAAGAGGCGGTTCATGCGCGCCATGGTGATGGGATTGTGGGTGATGATGACGAAACGCGTTTCGGTGGAGGCAACCATTTCGTCCATCAGGTTGCAGTAACGCTCGACATTATGGTCGTCGAGCGGCGCGTCCACCTCGTCCAGCACGCAGATTGGTGCGGGATTGGTGAGGAAGACCGCAAAGATCAGCGCCATGGCCGTCAGCGCCTGTTCACCGCCGGAAAGCAGCGTCATGGTCTGCGGCTTCTTGCCCGGAGGACGGGCGAGAATTTCCAGGCCGGCTTCCAGCGGATCGTCGGATTCGATCAGCTGCAATTCCGCCGTGCCGCCACCAAACAGATGGGTGAAAAGCCGCTGGAACTGCGAATTGACCACATCGAATGCCGCAATCAACCGTTCACGGCCTTCACGGTTGAGGTTCTGGATACCGGCGCGCAGCTTGCGCACCGCGTCGATGATATCGTCGCGTTCCTTGATGAGGGCCGCGAGCTTGGCGGAAAGCTCCGCCTGCTCTTCCTCGGCACGCAGGTTGACGGCGCCCAGCCTCTCACGCTCGATCTTCAGCCGGTCGAGATCGCGCTCGACATCGCGAATATCTGGCTTCGGCTGGTCGGGACCAAGGCCGGTCAGGCGCAGCGCCATATGCGGCTCGGTATTCAGCGTTTCGCGGATGCGATGTTCGGTTTCCTGCCGCTTCTCGCGGGCGGAAACAAGCCGCTCTTCGGCGCGGCCGCGCTTTTCACGGGCTTCTGCCAGTTCGGAAAGGGCGGTGGTGGCAACGCGGTCGGCGGCGCGTTGCAGGTTTTCCGCCTCCGCCAGCCGGTCCGCGGCCAAGCGGCGGGCGTCTTCGGTTTTCTGAAGCTCGGTCAGGAGGTTGCGGCGTTTCTCGTCGAACTCTTCCGGCGCAATGTCCAGTTCGGCGATTTCCTCGCGCGCCTCTTCCTCACGCTCGCGCAGGGTGGCGATGTGATCGGCGGCACTGGCGGCCCGCGATGCCCAGGTGGAGCGCTCCTGCGCGATTGCCTGAAGCCGGCGCTGGCGGCTTTCCGCCTCGCGGCTCACCCCCTCGTGGCGGGCGCGCGCTTCCGCCAGCAGGCCACGGTCTGTGGCGACTTCCAGCTGGCTTTCACGCAGGCGCAGATCAAGGGCGGAAAGATCCGGCGCGTCTTCCATTTCGATGCGGGCGTTTTCTTCCTGAACGACGATCTCGTCGATCTGCGCGCCGATCTGGTTCAGCGCTTCCGAAACGATATCCCGGCGGCGCAGAAGATCGCCCGAGGCGCGTTCGGCTGATGTCAGCGCCTCTCGTGCCTCGGCAAGATGACGCGTCACCAGCCGGCTTCTGTCGCGCACTTCCGAAAGCCGCAACTCGGCGCTTTTGATGTCGTCGGTCCTGATGGAGAGCTGTTCTTCGGCCTCCTCCAGACTGAAACGGGCCTCTTCCAGTTCCGTCTCGATTTCGGCAAGCCGGTTCTTTTGTGCCAGACGAAGGGCGGCGGCTCCCGGCGCATCAGCGCTGGCGATGTGGCCATCCCAGCGAAACAGCGCGCCCTCGCGCGTCACCAGCCGCTGACCGGCCTTCAGCGACGGCATCAGGCGCAAGGCTTCCGCAGTGTCGGCTGCAACGCCGATCTGGGCGAGACCGCGCCTTAATGCGTCCGGCGCCTGCGCATAGTTCAGAAGCGGCTTGACGCCCTGCGGCAAAGCAGGATCGCCCGCACCATCGCCATTGCCGGCCCAATAGGCGGGAGCAGCGGGATCAAGGGCACTTTCGAGGTCGTCGCCAAGGGCTGCACCAAGCGCTGCCTCAAAACCACGTTCCACCGTCATTTCTTCCGCCACCGGCGTGAAGCTGCCATTGGCGGCAGCACTGGCCGCCAGGATTTTGGTGATGGTGCGCGCTTCCGTATCCAGAGCGTTCAGCCGGTTTCTCGCCGTTTCCAGCGGGCCGCGCGCCAGCGCTTCGGCGGAACGCGCCTCGGCAACGGCGGCTTCGGCTTCCTCCGCCACGATCAGAGCATCTTCCACCGCGATCTCGGCTGCCTCGACCGCCTCGCGGCGCTCCGAAGGATCGGGAAGGCCGGAGAGTTTTTCATCGACGGCATCGATCTCGGAGGATGCCTCCTGCGACTGGCGTTCCAGCCGGAGTTTACGATCGGAAAGCTCGCGGATCGCCCGTTCCAGCTGCTGGCGCCCGGCGGCGGCCTCGGCGCGCTCGGCGGTGATGGCAGTGAAAACGGTTTCGCTTTCAGTCAGTTTAGCGGCAGCTGCCTCAAAGGCTTCGCGCATCTCTTCGGCATGACGCCCGGAATCGGCGAGGATTTCGAGAAGGTCTGCCTCTTCCTCATCGAGCCGCGCGAGGATCTGGGCGTTATCAGAGACAAGCCGTTCTTCGCGAACGATGTCTTCGCCAAGCTGCGACAGACGGCGCGCCAGCTCATCACGGCGGCGCAGCAGGCGGTTCGCCTCGTCATCCAGCTGGGTGCGGGCAATCTGCAGACGTTGCAGGGCGGCAGCGACACGCGCTTCATCCTCGCGCAGTTCCGGCAGCTTCAGGCTGGCAATGCCCTGCTGTTTGGCCGCCTCCATCTGCGCCTGCGCCTTTTCGGCAACGATGTTCGTGGCCTGATTAAGCGCGCTTTCCGCTTCGCCTTCGGCTTCCTTGGCTTCTACCCAGCGGATATGCAGCAGGGTCGCCTCGCGGGCGCGGATATCCGCCGACAGCATCTTGAAACGGTTGGCCTGCCGCGCCTGGCGTTTCAGGCTTTCGATCTGGCTTTCAAGCTGGGCGGTCACATCCTCCAGCCGCTCCAGATTGGTTTCGGCAGCGCGCAGGCGAAGCTCCGCTTCATGGCGGCGGGAATGCAGGCCGGAAATGCCGGCCGCCTCTTCCAGAAGCTGGCGGCGGGCCTGCGGCTTGGCATTGATGAGTTCGCCGATACGCCCCTGCCCCACCATCGAGGGCGAACGCGCGCCGGTGGAGGCATCGGCAAACAGAAGCTGCACATCCTTGGCGCGCGCTTCCTTGCCGTTGATGCGATAGACCGAGCCGTTTTCGCGCTCGATGCGGCGCGTCACCTGAATTTCATCGGCATCGTTGAAGGCGGCGGGCGCGGTGCGATCGGAATTGTCGAGATAAAGGCCGACCTCGGCGGTGTTGCGGGCCGGGCGATTGCCGGAACCGGAGAAGATGACGTCATCCATGCCGGATGCGCGCATGTTCTTGTAGGAGTTTTCGCCCATCACCCAGCGAAGCGCTTCGACCAGATTGGACTTGCCGCAACCATTGGGACCCACGACACCGGTCAGACCCGGCTCGATGATGAATTCCGAGGGTTCAACGAAGGATTTGAAACCGACGACGCGGAGCTTGTTGAACTTCATGCCGCTCCGCTCCGCCTGAAATAACGGCAATAAAAAACGGGCGAACGGAAATACCCGCCGCCCGTTCCTTTAAGGGTTCGGCGATCAGAGCAGCTTGTCGATGACAGCCGACATGGTTTCAACCGACATGTCTCCCGCGTATTTCTTGCCGTTGATGATGAAAGTCGGCGTGGAGTTGACGCCGAATTCCGTCGCACCGCGTTGCATCGTTGCGTTCACATCATCCAGAAGCTTCTGGTTCGTCAAGCAGGCCTCGAAAGACTCCTGTGAGAAACCGGCCATTTTCGACAATTGCAGCAGGGCCGCACGGGCATCCTGGGCTGTTGCCCAGCTCTGCTGCTGCTTGAACAGCATGGAAACGAACGGGAAATACTGTCCTTCCGGTGCGCAGCGCGCCAGCATGAAGGCAGCAGCGGCACGCGGATCGAACGGGAATTCGCGGATGACGAAATAGGCCTTGCCGGTATCGATATATTTCTTCTTGATCTCGTCAAAGGTCTTGTTGTGGAAATTGGCGCAATGCGGGCAGGTCATCGACATATATTCGACGATCTTGACGGGAGCGTTCGCATCGCCGAGCGCCGCTTCCGGCAGCGGACCGGGCTTCAACACCGCAGCCATATCCACGTCACCGGTGGATTCAGGCAATTCCTGCGCCTGGGCAACGCCCGGCGTGAAGGCAAACGGCAGGGCCGTGGCAAGGGCAGCAAGTGCAACGCCGCCGAGAAGGCTGCGACGGGAAATGGTCAGTTCGGAAAAATGCATGAAAGCACCTGTTGGTAATAGACTCTATTGTCTGTTGATTCCGATATAGCGACGGCCTGTTCATCACAAGCGGGGTTTTGAACTCTTCTTGTCAAAGAATTGTGACCAGTCAAGGACGGTGCGCGACATCAAATCGTCCCGCCCCGCGGCTTCTTCTTCTGCATCACCGCCGTGCCGAGCCTTTCCACTGCCTTGCGCAGCGCTTCGCTCTCGATGCCGTCCATCATGTCGTCGAGACGTTTTGCCGCATCACCGCGCAGCGGCGGCGGCTTTCGCCGGCGGGGAACGGGCTGCGATACCGGCTTCTGCACGATCCTGATCTGGCGTACCGCCGGAAAGCCAAAAAAACCGTTGATGCGGGCGATGAGCTCGCCCTGTGCATGGGTGAGGAACAGAGCGCGTGCGCCTTCGCAGGCAATCGTCAGCACGCCCGGCTGGTAACCGCCGCGATCCGGCCCCTCGTCGCGCCGCGGCCAGGTAATCTTTTCCGGCCGCGTGCAATCGGCGAAGTCATCGCCGGCGATCTCGTCCCACGAGCCGAGCAGCGCCGTGTTGATGCCCGCCCGTTTCGACAGGAGGGGATCCATGATGCCATTGGCTATTTCGGCAATCTGGATGACGCCTTTGCGTGGATATCGCATTTTTCACTCGGGTTTCAGGACCGGACAGTCCGGAGCTTCTTGATAGGTCGGTATGAATGGCCCAACTATAGGCCGAATCGAAGAGAAACGGCAAACCATGCTTCAAAAAACCGCCCCGTCATCGCACGCGCAGATGCTGCTCGCATGGTACGACCGCCACCATCGCGAGTTGCCTTGGCGCACCTCGCCGGCCATGGCGGCACAAGGAAAACGTGCCGATCCCTATCATGTCTGGCTTTCCGAAGTGATGTTGCAGCAGACGACGGTGCAGGCGGTTAAACCCTATTTCCTGAAGTTCCTCGCAACGTGGCCTCATGTCAGCGATCTGGCGGCGGCACCGGTTGAGGATGTGATGGCTGCATGGGCGGGACTTGGTTATTACGCCCGCGCCCGCAACCTGAAAAAATGTGCGGAAGCTGTGGCGAAAGAGCATGGCGGCGTCTTTCCCGATACCGAAGAGGGCCTGAAGAAGCTGCCCGGCATCGGCGACTATACATCTGCTGCCGTGGCGGCCATTGCGTTCAACCGGCAGGCGGCGGTGATGGACGGTAATGTGGAGCGCGTCATCTCCCGCCTTTTCGCGATAGATGCACCCCTGCCCGGCTCGAAACCCGCCATGAAGGCGAAAGTGGCGGAGCTTACGCCTCCCGACCGGCCGGGCGATTTTGCGCAGGCGATGATGGATCTCGGTGCGACGATCTGCACGCCGAAGCGCCCTGCCTGTGCGCTCTGTCCGTTCAATCGCGACTGTCTGGCGCTTGCCCATGACGAGCCGGAGCGGTTTCCGGTCAAGGCCGCGAAAAAGGCAAAACCGGTGCGGCTGGGAGCCGCCTTCGTGGCGGTGAATGCAAGCGGCAAAATTCTGCTGCGGCGGCGCATAGAAAGCGGCCTTCTCGGTGGCATGACGGAGGTGCCGACAACAGCATGGACCGCCCGCGTGGATGGCGGCACCGACACGAGCCACGCGCCTTTTGCCGCGTCTTGGCAAGCGGCGGGCGTCATCGTGCATGTCTTCACCCATTTCGAGCTGCGGCTCACCGTCTATCGGGCACAGGTGCCGGATGGGCTTGAAACTGGCGCGGATGACGGATGGTGGGAGCCGGTTACAAATCTTGACGCGCAAGCCTTGCCGACGGTGATGAAAAAAGTCATCGCACAGGCTATTCCATCCGCATTCGATGAAAGCAGGAAGTTTCGATGACCAAGATTGAGCATATCGTATTCGACATCGGCAAGGTACTGATCCACTACGATCCGCATATTCCCTATAGCCGCCTCATTCCCGATGCCGACGAGCGCAAATGGTTCTTCGAGAATGTCTGCACCCATGACTGGAACCTCGAACAGGATCGCGGACGCGGCTGGGAAGACGCCGAGGCGCTGCTGATGGAGCAGTTTCCCGAGCGGGAAGAGCATATCCGCGCCTTCCGCAAGTTCTGGCATGAGATGGTCTCGCATTCCTATGACGACAGCGTCGCGATCATGACCGGCCTGATCGACAACGGTCACGACGTGACTATGCTGACCAACTTCGCCTCCGATACCTTCCGCGAAGCGCAGAAGATGTTCCCCTTCCTCACCCTGCCGCGCGGCGTGACGGTTTCTGGCGATGTGAAGCTGCTGAAACCGGATGTGGCGATCTACGAGCTGCACGCCAAGGAATTTGGCCTCGACCCTGCCGCAAGCATCTTCATTGACGATACGCTTGTGAATGTCGAAGGCGCCAAGGCCGCCGGCTGGCAGGCGGTGCATTTTACCGGAGCGGAAAAGCTGAAGCAGGATCTGCAATCCTACGGCGTGGATGTCTGACAGACCATCAGATCCAAAAAGAAAATTGGCGCAGGCGGAAATGGCGGTCTCCTGCCTGCGCCAGTCCTGCCGCAAGCGGCATGGGACAGCAATGTTTTCGTGAACTTTCCGAACCGGATTTTCACAACCATTGCTTTGCGTAGGACACTATGACCGTTCTCTTGCGCGAAACTTGTCTGGCTAAATTTAGATATTCAAAAATACCAACGCCCGACACCGAAGTGCCGGGCGTTGGTCGTTCTCCATCCGGGACTGAAGGTACTAAACCGGACGGAGACGTATGCTGACAATGGCGGGCGGTGGATCGTTGCCTTCAGCCTTTTGGGCTTTAGACTGTCAGGCCTTTGCCAGTTCACTGCGGATGATTGTTCTCAGATCATCGATAGGCTTCAGCTGGTCGCCATCCTCGAAGTGCCAGAACGTCCATCCGTTGCATGCGTCGAGACCCTGCACCTTTGCACCAAGACGGTGAATGGAGCCGGCAGTCCCGCCGGATGCAATCGTACCATCGGCACGAATAATGGCGCTATAACGGCGCTTTGCATCGGTCAGCACCTGGCCGGGACGGACGAGACCGCTTTCCACCAGGGTGTTGAAGGCAACACGCGGTTCGGCCCTCTTGCCGGTCATGACGGTCAGCTCCGCCTTGCCGAGCGGCTCGACGGCGGCGATGCGGGCAGAGGCCGCGTCGATGTAATCCTGTTCGCGCTCGATACCAACGAAGTGGCGGCCGAGACGTTTTGCAACCGCACCCGTGGTGCCGGAGCCGAAGAACGGGTCGAGCACGATGTCGCCAGGCTTGGTAGAGGCCATGATGATGCGTGCCAGCAATGCTTCCGGCTTCTGGGTCGGATGCACCTTCTTGCCGTCGTCACCTTTCAGCCGCTCATGACCGCTGCAAATCGGGAACAGCCAGTCGGAGCGCATCTGCACGTCGTCGTTGGAGGCCTTCAGCGCTTCGTAATTGAAGGTATAGCCCTTGGCTTTCGGATCGCGGCTCGCCCAGATCATGGTCTCATGGGCGTTCTGGAAACGGCGGCCCTTGAAGTTGGGCATGGGATTGGTCTTGCGCCAGACGATATCGTTCAGGATCCAGAAATCGAGGTTCTGGAGCATGGAACCGACGCGGAAGATGTTGTGGTAGGAGCCGATGACCCAGATGGTACCATTCGGCTTCAGCACGCGGCGGCAGGCCAGCAGCCAGGCGCGGGTGAAGGCATCATAGGCCTCGAAGGAGGAGAACTGGTCCCATTCGTCATCGACCGCATCAACCAGCGACTGATCTGGCCGGTGAAGCGTACCGCCAAGCTGGAGGTTGTAGGGCGGATCGGCGAAAATCGCATCCACCGACTGGCTCGGGAGGGCATCCAAGGCAGCGACACAATCACCTTTGATTATGCTGTCTTTCCAGGCGTCACTCTCGCCCGCACGATCAAAACCGGCACGCCGAAAATCGGCCAGCGGAAAAACTGCTGCCATTGGTACTCGCTCCATACGCTTACTCTCTACTGATGCTTATGGTTACCGAAGATGGTTATCAAAGCCTGAACAAGTCACGGAAAATGCGAAATAAATGGCTGTCGCGGCTGACACGCGCAATTTGCTGGCGCGGGCGGGGAACCCGAAGTGGCGCAAAAACGTTGTGCACAACGGGTTGTCCTGTTCCGCATGTCGGTGCTGGCAATACCGGCAACTCAGGGGGTAATCCGCAATGATGTCCGTAACGCGAGTGGCTTCTTTTTCAGTGCATGCCTTTTCCGCGGCTTTTCTTCTGGCGGCGCTGCCGTCAAGCTTGGGGGCGCAGGAGCCGGCACCGCTATACAACGTCGTCACCGACGCTGTGCTGTTCGATGGTGGCCCATCGCTCGGCAACAGCGACAGGGTGCGTTGGGATTTTTACAAGGCTGACGGGGCCGGAGTGCGCAGCGACGTCAATGCCGGCGGCTCCTACGACGCCACCTTCGAAGCGAAGCTGCCGGCGGGCAAGTATGTCGGCGTGGCAGCGCTGGGCAACATCCGTCGCGAAATACCCTTCGAGGTGAAGGAGGGAAGCCTAACGAGGCCAAAGGCTAATTTCGACGCGGCGGAACTAACGGTGGTGCCAAAACGCAGCCCCGGCGGCGATGTGGAAAGCCAGGCGAAAACCGAAATCACCAAAGACGATTTCAAGGACAGCGTTTACGGGCAGAACACGACCTTCGTGCCGGCGGGCGAACTGCTCCTCACCGGCAGCATCGGCCCTGCGCGTGCGCAGGAAACGCTTGTCATCAAGGCGGGCGAGACGATCAGCCACGATCTAGTCATCCCGAGCGGCGTGGTCGTTGCCAAGGCGGCCTATACGGACGGTGGCAAGGCTGTGGAAACGGACGATATCCGTTTCGAAGCGCTTTCAGCCAAGGAGACGCTTGATGGCACGCGCCAGACCATCAACGGTGTTTACGGCACCGGCAAAACCATGGAAATGCCTGCCGGTGATTTCGTGATGCGCGCGCGTCTGGGCAAGGTCACGGTGGAACAGCCCTTCACCGTAACTGCAGGAAAACGCACCGAGATCAACCTCAACCTCGATGCTGGTGTTCTGGCAATCACGGCACCGGGTGCGGAGCGGATCGACATCGTCGAAACGACCAAGGACCTTCAGGGTACGCAAAAGGAAATTTCCGGCCGTTATGGCAACCGGCATCAGGAGACCCTGCATCCCGGCGATTATTCGGTGAAGGTGAGCTACGACAAGAAATCCGGGCGCGAGCCGAAGGAGATCAAGGCGACGGTCAAGGCCGCCGAGAGAACCGAGACGAATGTGCCGGAGTAGCAGTAAGCCGCTGCCCGGCCGGGTGCGGCGGCGGCTCGCCAATCTTCACGCCGGTAAATCCTGATGCCGCGATGCGATCGCACAGCCTAATCCACTGGCAGCCGCGACAGGCTTGCCGGATGTCTCCGGCGGCGAAGGCCAGACGCATTTTCTCAAGCAGCTCCGGCGTTGCCCGCAGCCGCTTTCCGGCGGTGATTGTCTCGTTCAAAAGCGTTGAAACCGAAAGCCGGGCCGCCTCGTCCCTCTGGACCACGCCCTCGTTGAAACAGTGGGCATGGCTTTCGCACAACAGGCCAACGCAGATATCGTCCGGCCCATCGACCAGCTCGATATCCTCTTCGCCTGCGTTCAGCCGAGCGGCGACACGGTCGTAGTTTTCGACAAAGCCGGAGGTATATCCCTTCCCCACATAGGTCAGCATGCAGAGAAGGTGATGGGGGCGAAGGCGGACCGTCACGGGACGCGTTTCCGATCAAGAAAACAGATCGGCGGACAAAGGAAAAATCCGCTCCGTGATTTCGCCGTATCAGCAGCCATACATGCTCCCTTCACGCACCGCGGATCGTCATCGCGGCCGGATATCGATAACCGACTTTTCGGGCGGAGTCCAAACGAGCACAGCCAATCGTTCCCGGCCTATCCGACGATGGCGAAGGCGTCGTGCACCGAGCCTGAAGGGGTGCGGATTGCCTTGCGACCGATCCATTGCACGTGCCCGTCGAGAATTCGCACCGCCTCCTCGGCACGGCCGCCGCGCAATGCGTCGAGGATCGCGCGGTGATCGGTATCGGTGCGGCGCTCCCATCCTGCCCGCCAGGCGGAAAACAGGAATCGGGCGCTCGCGGCATGCAGGCCGTCGATCGCCTCCATCAGGCGCGGCATGTTGCAAGGCGCCGTGATGAGGCGGTGGAAGCGGCGATTGGCCTCTTCCCAATGCTGCACGTCGACCGCGCTATCGCCTTCGAGCGTGGCGGCCTCCGCCTGGTCGAGAATGGCTGAAGTCATGTTTGGAATGGCGTGGCGCAGCGCCAGAACCTCAAGCGCGGCGCGCATTTCCGCGACTTCGCGCACATCGGCGAGGCCGAAATCCGCGACCCGCACGCCGCGGCGCGGAATGCTGGCGGCCAAGCCCTGCGCCTCCAGCCTGCGGAACGCTTCGCGCACCGGCACATGCGATGCGCCGAATTCGGCGGCAATGTGATCCTGCCTCAGACGTTCACCCGGCGACAGCTCACCGCGCACGATGCGGTCAGCCAGAGTGCGGCTGATGCGTGCGGCAATGGTATCTTCGGGTCTGGTTTTCGCTGTCTTGGGCATAACATCCCATAACGCATCCGGCGCTGATCTGTGTAGCGGTTTTTGTGCGCAGGAAACGCGCAAAGCCAAATCCCAGCTATGAGCCGGGCGCGACCGACCCTTGCGGGCCAGCCGGTTGAGCTTGACGCGGACTTGGTCTAAAAGCCCGGGCATCACTTTTTTCCAAGGCAAATCCGATACAGGGAGCGCCCATGAGCGGCTTCGACCTCATTATTTTCGACTGTGACGGCGTTCTGGTCGATTCCGAAATCATCGCCGCACAGGTGGAGTCCCGCCTTCTGACCGAGGCCGGGTATCCGATCTCCGTCGAGGAAATGGGCGAGCGTTTCGCCGGCATGACCTGGAAGAACATCCTCCTGCAGGTGGAAAGCGAAGCCAGCATCCCGTTTTCCGCATCGCTGCTCGACAAGTCGGAAAAGCTGCTCGACGCGCGGCTGGAACGCGACGTGAAGATCATCGAGGGCGTCAAGTTCGCTCTGTCGCGCCTGACGACACCGCGTTGCATCTGCTCGAATTCCTCCAGCCACCGCCTCGACATGATGCTGACGAAAGTGGGCCTGAAGCCCTATTTCGCACCACATATCTACTCCGCCAAGGATCTCGGAGCCGACCGCGTCAAGCCGAAGCCGGATATCTTCCTGCATGGCGCAGCCCAGTTCGGCGTTTCACCGGATCGCGCCGTCGTAATCGAGGATTCCGTGCACGGCGTGCATGGTGCAAAGGCAGCCGGCATGCGCGTCATCGGCTTCACCGGCGCATCCCACACCTATCCGAGCCATGCCGACCGGTTGACGGATGCGGGCGCGGAAACGGTGATTTCACGCATGCAGGACCTGCCCGCCGTTATTGCAGCGATGGCGGAGTGGGAAGGCGCTTTTTAATCTCTGGCTTTGTCACAAACGCCACTTCGTCATGCTCGGGCCTGTCCCGAGCATCTGCAACGACTTGATTCCACGATACGTGTTCGGATCCTCGGGACAGGCCCGAGGATGACGTTGCGTATGAGGCATGGTTTGTTTGCGATCTGCCCGAAAGCCCGCAAAAGCAGCCTCCGGTTTTTACATTTCGCCCGTCAAATCACCGGCGCTTGGTCTTGGCCTTTGCGCCCTGCTCGGCAAAACCGATATAGACACTGACCGACCTCGGTGCGCCGCCCGGTCCGTTGGGAATGGCGACATGATCGTTGTTGAAGATGAACTGCGTGCCGGCACCGCCCGCAGCAACGTCGATGGCGAAATTGGTCGTTTCGCCGTAAATCTCGCCGTCGCCGTCCTTAACGGTGACGCGGATCGGTACGGTCACGCGGCCGGGCTTCGACATCGGGCCGGGAACGAGACGGCCCTGGGCCAGCACGTTTACCGTCAGCGTGGTTTCGTTCGCGGTACAAGAGCGCGTCGTGTCTGACAGCGAAACCTGATAGGCGAGTTTCTGCGGATCGTCCTTTGCGCCACCGGCATAGACGCGGTGGACGGCATTGGCATCGAGAACCGTGACCGTCGGGCAGTTGGCCTGCACCACCGGAGCAACGGCATTTGCCTGCGCCGCCGGAGGGTTGACGGCAAGCGAGTCTGACGGATTGGAGGAATTGCATCCTGCAACAACGGCCAGAAGCGACATCGCGGCGGACAAACGCAAGAAATTCCCTGACACTCTTCTAATTCCCTCTCCATTGTCCCGGAACCGAACCGGAGACGCTGTTTATTGACCTTTCACGCAGGTTGGCGATGGTCTATAGCAGCGACGCCGGAAAAAATCGATTGGCATGTTTGGTTTTGCTTGAATTTTCAAAAAAGCCCTTCATTACCTCGCCAATCGCCTCATTCCGGCGGGATGCTGCTGATAAAGAGCCGGTAACGGCAACGGACAGACCGGTAAACGACAAGGGACTATCTCGTGAAATATGTATCGACCAGGGGTGCGGCCCCTTCGCTTGGTTTCTGCGACGCGCTTCTGGCGGGCCTTGGCCGTGATGGCGGGCTTTACGTGCCGCGCGAATGGCCCTCCATGTCGAAAAAGGAAATCCGCAACCTGCGCGGCAAGTCCTATCAGGACATCGCGTTTGAGGTTCTCTACCGTTTCACCGGTGGTGAAATTCCGGCCGACAAGTTCAGGGCGATGATCGACGACGCCTATGCGACGTTCCGCCATCCGGCCGTAGCACCCCTGACGCAGACCGGGCCGAACACCTTCGTGCTGGAGCTTTTCCACGGCACCACGCTTGCCTTCAAGGACGTGGCGATGCAGCTTCTCGCCCGCCTGATGGATTATACGCTGGCTGAGCGCGGCGAACGCGCCACCATCGTCGGCGCCACCTCCGGCGACACGGGCGGCGCAGCCATCGACGCCTTTGCCGGGCGTGAGCGCACCGACATCTTCATCCTTTTCCCCAATGGCAAGGTCTCTCCGGTGCAGCAGCGCCAGATGACGACCTCCACCGCCTCCAACGTGCATGCGCTGGCGATCAACGGCAATTTCGACGATTGCCAGAACCTCGTCAAAGAAATGTTCAACGACGCGAAGTTCCGCGACGGCGTCAAGCTTTCGGGCGTCAACTCCATCAACTGGGCGCGCATCATGGCGCAGGTGGTCTATTATTTCACGGCGTCCCTGTCGCTCGGCGGTCCCGACCGGAAGATTTCCTTCACCGTCCCAACGGGCAATTTCGGTGATATCTTCGCCGGTTACGTCGCCAAGAAGATGGGCCTGCCGATCGACAAGCTTGTCATCGCCACCAACGACAACGACATTCTGGCGCGCACGCTGAAGACAGGCCGTTACGAGATGCGCGGCGTCACGCCCACCACCTCGCCCTCGATGGACATCCAGATCTCGTCCAATTTCGAGCGGCTGCTGTTTGAAGCCTATGGCCGCGATTCCGCTGCAGTAAAGGCATCGATGGATGGCCTCAAGCAATCCGGCGCGTTTGAAATCCCGCCGCATGCGCTGAAATTCATCAAGAAGGATTTCCGCGCCGGCCGTGCCACCGAAAAGCAGGTGGCGGCGACGATCCGCAATACGCTTGAGAAAACCGGTTACCTGATCGACCCGCATACGGCGACCGGCGTTTTTGTGGCGGAAAAACACGAAAAGGCATCAAGCCCGATGGTGGTCCTGTCCACTGCCCATCCGGCTAAATTCCCGGCCGCCGTAAAATCCGCTTGCGCAATCGACCCGGCGCTTCCAGTATGGCTAGCTGACATTATGAACCGGGAGGAGCGTTTCGACATTCTGGACGCAGAGCTGAAGACGGTGGAAACCTTCATCGGCAGCCACGCACGCGCCGGCAAATAGAGACGCGGAAAGACTTGATATGAGAGTTAATGTGACCCGGCTTTCGTCCGGGTTGACCGTTGTCACGGAAAGAATGCCGCATCTCGAAAGCGTTGCTCTTGGGGTGTGGATCAAATCCGGGTCCCGCAACGAGACGACTGCCGAGCACGGCATCGCCCATCTTCTCGAGCATATGGCCTTCAAGGGTACGGCGCGCCGCACCGCCCGGCAGATCGCCGAAGAGATCGAAAATGTCGGCGGCGAAGTCAACGCCGCGACATCGACGGAAACAACTTCATACTACGCCCGCGTCCTGAAAGACCACGTTCCGCTCGCCGTCGATATTCTTGCAGACATTCTGACAGAGTCGCTGTTCGACGAAGACGAGCTGGAGCGGGAGAAAAACGTCATCCTCCAGGAAATCGGTGCCGCCACCGATACGCCTGACGATGTGATTTTCGACAATTTTTCCGGCGTCGCCTATCGCGACCAGACCATCGGCCGCCCGATCCTCGGCACTCCGGAAACCGTGCAATCCTTCACCAGCGCCCAGATCAGGCATTATCTCGCCCGCAACTATACGACGGATCGCATCTTCGTCGTTGCAGCAGGTGCTGTCGACCACCAGAGCTTCGTGAAGCAGGTGGAAGAACGTTTTGCCTCGCTGCCGCAGCTGCCGG
Source organism: Agrobacterium sp. MCAB5 (assembly GCF_052114365.1). NCBI lineage: Bacteria > Pseudomonadati > Pseudomonadota > Alphaproteobacteria > Hyphomicrobiales > Rhizobiaceae > Agrobacterium > Agrobacterium sp. MCAB5. Next base: position 697,648 of record NZ_JBFREP010000001.1, on the reverse strand, counting down.
TCACCACGCCGGTTCTCGAAAAGGCGATCTATACCGGCGGGGAAATCCGCGAGACCCGTGACCTCATGGACGCGCAGGTGCTTCTCGGCTTCGAGGGCAAGGCCTATCACGCCCGCGATTTCTACTGTTCGCAAATTCTCGCCAATATTCTCGGTGGCGGCATGTCATCGCGCCTGTTCCAGGAAGTGCGAGAGTCCCGCGGCCTTTGTTATTCCGTTTACGCCTTCCATTGGGGTTTTTCCGACACCGGCATTTTCGGCGTGCATGCGGCGACCGGCGGCAACGACCTGCCGGAACTGATGCCCGTCATCGTCGACGAGTTGCGCAAGTCTTCCCAGACCATTCATCAGGAAGAAATCGACCGCGCCCGCGCACAAATCCGCGCGCAACTGCTGATGGGTCAGGAAAGCCCGGCAGCCCGTGCCGGCCAGATGGCACGGCAGATGATGCTTTACGGCCGGCCCATCCCCAATGAGGAGATGATGGAGCGCCTGAACGACATCACGCGGGAACGCCTGACCGATCTTGCAGGACGGCTGTTTTTCGATACAGTTCCGACGTTGTCTGCAATTGGCCCGCTCGAACAGCTGCCGCCTCTTTCAGACATTACTGCCGCGCTTTCCGCGCAGCAGCCCGCAAGGATAAAGGCGAACGGCTGAGGGTTGCGGTTTCTTTCCGTACAGGGATGGTGAATGCTGCGTTTTCTTTCCCGACATAACGACACCCCGGAACTGCGCAGCGCCAACCATCTTCTCAGACTGCCGCGCTATGGCGATTTCAAGCAGTGGCACGTTCTGCGCTCGGAAAGCCGCCAGTTTCTCCAGCCATGGGAACCCACCTGGCGCCCGGACGAACTGACGGAAGGCTCCTTCCGCACGCGTGTGGTGCGCAACGGCCAGGAGTTTTCCTCCGGCACCGCCGTGTCGTTTCTGCTATTCGAGAAGGAGACGTTGCTCGTTGGCGGCATCACCATCGGTTATATCAGGAGGGGTGCTGCACAAAGCTGCATGATAGGATATTGGGTGGGCGAACGCTACGCCGCGCAAGGCCATATGTCTGCCGCATTAAAATTGGTAATACCCTATATCTTCAACGGACTTCAGTTGCACCGTATCGAGGCAGCCTGTATTCCGGAAAACTTCAAAAGCATCCGGCTTCTCGAAAATGCCGGGTTCCAGCGGGAAGGCCTCTTGCGGGAATATCTGAAAATCAACGGCCAATGGCGGGATCATACGATGTTTTCCCTTCTTGCCGACAAGCAAAGCTCCAGTGGAACGAAGTACGATACATGACTTACACTCACTCTGCGCCGTGCCTGTCGAAACGTCTGGCGGCAATTGCACTGGCTGCGCCGTTCTTCCTGTTTTTCCTGCTTTTTTCGTCTCTTTCCTACGCCTTCGAGCCGGTGAAGATTTCCCGTGACGATACGGCGCTCGATCTCACCGCGACAACCGATATCTATGCCAATCAGGGTGAAGCCTTTCAGGTCTCGACCGCGCCCGGTCCGGATGGCATCCGCCGCCGTATCGAGGTGCGCGCCAGCTCCACCGACCATCAGGGCGACTGGGCCGTCTTCGCGCTTGCCAACGTTTCGGAAGAGCAGCTGGAGCGCGTTATCGTCGCACCGCATTTCCGTCTGGTGAATTCCAAGCTCTTCTGGCCCGATCTCGGCTCGCAGCGCATCATCGCGATCACACCGAGCGAAGGCTTTGCGCTTGACCGGCAGCCAAGCCCGGATGCCGACGTCTTCCGCATCACGCTCAATCCCGGCTCCGTCATCACCTTCGTCGCCGAGCTGTCGACCCCGCAATTGCCGCAGATCTATCTGTGGGAACCGGAAGCCTACAAGGATACGATCAACGCCTTCACGCTCTATCGCGGCATCGTTCTCGGCATTGCCGGCCTGCTGGCCGTGCTCCTGACCATCCTGTTCGTCGTCAAGGGAACCTCGGTTCTGCCGGCGTCGGCCGCGCTCGCCTGGGCGGTGCTCGCCTATATCTGCGTCGATTTCGGCTTCCTTGAAAAACTCATCACCGTCACATCCAGCGATCAGCGAATATGGAGGGCGGGCGCCGAAGTGGCTCTCGCCTCCAGCTTCGTGGTCTTCCTGTTCACCTATCTCAATCTAAACCGCTGGCACGCACATCTGGGTTATGCGACCTTTGCCTGGGTGGTGGGTCTGGCGCTGCTGTTCGGCGTCGCGATTTACGATCCTTCGGTCGCCTCCGGTATCGCGCGCGTCTCCTTCGCGCTGACGGCGACGGCCGGCATCGCACTCATCATCTATCTTGGCTTCAACCGTTACGACCGGGCGATTTTGCTCGTTCCGTCCTGGGCGCTCATCCTCGTCTGGCTGTTCGGCAGCTGGCTGACGGTGACCGGACAATTGGACAACGACATCGTGCAGCCGGCGCTTGGCGGCGGGCTGGTGCTGATCGTGCTTCTGATCGGCTTCACAGTCATCCAGCATGCCTTTGCCGGCAGCGCCTATCAGCAGGGCCTGTTTTCCGATCTCGAACGGCAATCTCTCGCACTGACGGGCAGCGGCGATACCGTTTGGGACTGGGACGTGACGCGCGACCGCATCGTCACCACACCTGACATTTCCAATCGTCTGGGGCTGGAGCCCGGCACGATGCATGGTGCTGCGCGCAACTGGTTGCCGCGCCTGCATCCTGACGATCGCGACCGGTTCAAGGCAACGCTCGACGTGCTGCTCGACCATCGCAAGGGCCGCCTCAATCACGAATTCCGCATTCGCGCTGAAGACGGACATTTCCATTGGCTGCAAATCCGCGCCCGCCCGGTTCTTGGCTCTAACGGCGAAATCATCCGCTGCGTCGGCACCATCACCGACATCACCGAGCAGAAGAACTCGGTGGAGCGGCTGTTGCAGGATGCGATGAATGACAATCTGACCGGGCTACCAAACCGGCAGGTCTTCCTCGACCGCCTGCAATCGATCCTCAACCTCTCTCCTGAAAGCGACGGCGTGCGCCCGACGGTGATGGCGATCGATATCGACCGTTACAAGCTGGTCAACGATACGCTCGGCATTGCTGCAGGCGACAATATCCTCATCGCGTTGACACGGCGTCTGCGCCGCCTGTTGAAACCGCAGGATACGCTGGCGCGTCTCGGCGGCGATGAATTCGGCCTGATCCTGACCTCGGAGCGCGATCCGCAGCGGGTGGCCGATTTCGCCGATGCGGTGAACAAGGCAATCATGGTGCCGATCAATTTCGCCAATCGCGAAATCATCCTCACCGCCTCCATCGGCCTCGTTTCATGGATAGACCAGCAGGAAAGTGCCGCAGGTCTCTTGAGCGATGCGGAACTGGCGATGTACCGCGCCAAGCGCGCTGGCGGAAACCGCGTCGAGCCGTTCCGTCCCGCTTTCCGCACGTCCGGCACCGACCGCCTGCAAATGGAAAGCGATCTTCGCCGCGCCATCGAGCGCAAGGAGCTGTCGCTCGCCTATCAGCCCATCGTCAAGCTTGACGATGGCGCGCTGGCCGGTTTCGAGGCGCTGATGCGGTGGGAACACCCCAAGCGCGGCAACATTCCGCCAAGCGAATTCATACCCATCGCGGAAGCCTCCGGTCTGATCGAACCGCTCGGCATGTTCGCGCTGGAAAGGGCAGCGACCGACCTGATGGACTGGCAGCATTCCATCGAGAAGATGCCGATCTTCATCTCCGTCAATATTTCCAGCGCGCAATTGCTGAATAACGAACTGTATAACGACGTGCGCGGCATGCTGACGCGAACGCGCTGTAATCCGCAGCAGCTGAAGCTGGAGCTGACGGAATCCGTGGTGATGGAGAACCCGGAACAGGCGCGGCTGGTGCTTTCCAAGCTGAAGGAAACGGGCATCAGCCTCGCCATGGACGATTTCGGCACCGGCTATTCGTCACTTGCCTATCTCACCCGCTTCCCCTTCGACACGATCAAGCTCGACAAGGCACTGGTGGCAAATACCAGCGACAAGCGCAACGTGCTGCTGCGCTCCGTTATCGCCATGGCGCGCGCGCTCGATATGCAGGTGGTGGCGGAAGGCATTGAAACGCCTGAGGATGCGGCGGAACTCTCACGCATGAACTGCCATTTCGGCCAGAGCTTCCTGTTCGGCACACCGGTTTCCGGCGATGCGGCGCTGAAGCTTCTGCGGGAGCGGTTCCAGCCGACGAAGCGAGCTTCGTAAGAGGAATTGGAGTATGGGGTGGTAAAGGGCTACTCCATCCACCGCCGTCATTCCGGCATTGAGCCGGAATGACGGGAGAAGGAAACGACGCGTTTCCTGACTATGACTTCTCGTGTCTCGTATTCACTGCGCCATCGAGAACTGCTGCATCTGCTGTTGAGGCATCGCGTCGATCCTGCCGTGTAGCAGGTCGTGGATGAATTCCATCTTGCTCACAACAGGCGGGGCCAGCACGAAGGGATAAAGGTCCGCCTCCCCCATGCTGCGCTGGATCGAGTTGATGGCGACGCTGAGCGGAATCCAGGCCTTGACCAGTTGTGCGGCGCTACGGGCATTATAGGGATCGAAAGTGACTTCCGCCGCCATTTCCTCATGTCCGTCGGGGTCTATCGCCACGCCAAAGGCGCGCGCGGTTTCCAGCGTATCGACGATGTGAAGATAATGCGCGAAACACTCGGCAAAATCCTCCCAGGGATGCACGGAGGCGTAGGCGCTTATGAAAGTTTCCTGCCAGTTGGGGCGCGGCCCCTGCTCGTAGTTGCGCTGTAGCGCCGCGGCATAGTCTTCGCGCTCATCGCCGAATACCGCGCGGCAGGCCTCCAGTCGGTTCTCATCACGAACCAGCTTGTTCCAGATGAAATGCCCGACCTCATGGCGGAAATGGCCAAGCATGGTGCGATAGGGCTCGTTCATGTTGGCGCGCACCTGCTCGCGCGTCGCATCATCCACCTCTGCCGCGCGAATGGCGATCAGGCCCTCGTCGTGGCCGGTCATGGCGGGAATGACGGAACCGTCAGGTGCGACCTCGTCGACCAGAAAGTCGAAGACTAGCCCGCCGACAGGATCGGCATCGCGGTTGGGATGCGGCAGGCCGAGACGCAATATCGAATAGAACAAATGCCGCTGCGCCTGGCTGATGCCGCGCCATTGTTCGATACCCTCATCCGTCGCGATATTCGGCACGAGACGGTTATGGCTGCAGGCCGGGCAAAAGGCGTTCTGGCTTTCCGCCGGCACAGACCAGTTGCAGATGTCGTTCACCTCATTGGCGCAGAACCGCACCTGTCTTTCCGGCTGGGCAACAAGTTGCCAGTTCGGCTCTCCCGCAGGCGCCAGCGCTTCCATGGAAAGGCGCTCCGGCACGAAGGCCAGACGATGGCCGCAAGAGACGCAGAAACGATTGTCGAAGTGGACAGGCTGGCCACAGGAAGCGCAGGAGAAAAGCTTCATTCATGAAACCCTTGCGATGGATGAATTGGGTGAAGGGGAATACAAGAGACCAAGGTGAAAGGCGTAACAAACCCGCCCTTCAGGCCTCCAGACGACAAGAGCGCATGTGCGATAACACATGCGCTCCAAAGCACCGCATCAAAGACACGGGAGCCCGTCAGGCGACATTACATACGATCAACGACACCCTTGACCGCATCTTTGGCCTTGCCGACGTTCTTCTGTACCTTGCCTTCGGTTTCCTGAGCGGCACCCTTGGCGCGCAGCTCGTTGTTGCCGGTTGCTTCGCCGACGTTTTTCTTGACCTTGCCAGCAACTTCCTTGGCTGTACCGGCGATCTTGTCTGATGTGCTACCCATGTTACTGCTCCCTAGTTGAGCCGTACTGTCTGTGCGGCTTTCGGGATTGTTAACGTCAGGGATTGGGATTGGTTCCAGCAGTCGACAAAAGGAGCATCTGGAAAAAATCAGGCGTGGCCGGCTTCAGCAGAAAGCATGCGAGCATCCACACCCATAAGCGCAAGCGCCCGCTCGTATTTGTTGTCCAGTCCACGGTCGAAAATCAGCTCTTCCGCCGCCGGGCAATTCAGCCATCCATTATTGGCGATCTCGTTTTCCAGCTGACCCGGACCCCAGCCGGCATAACCGAGCATCATGGTAGCCTTTTGCGGGCCGCGACCATTGGAAATGGCGCGCACGATATCCAGCGTCGCCGTCAAGGAAATGTCGTCACTGACCGGAATGCTCGATTCACTTAAATAATCATCGGAATGCAGCACGAAACCCCGGCCGGATTCGACCGGGCCGCCGCACTGGATCGGAAATTCCCGGGTGCGGTTGGGCAGCATGATGGCGTCGTTGCTGTCCACCAGCTTCAGATGCAGCAGAATATCCGTGAAGGTGATCTGCTGCGGCCGGTTGATGATGAAACCCATGGCTCCAGCATCCGAATGGGCGCAGATATAGACCACCGAACGGGCAAAATTGCCATTGTCCAGCCCCGGCATCGCAATGAGGAACTGGCTGTCAAAAAAGCCACGTTCGCGTTTGTCCATCAGGGTTGAAAAGCTCACCGGCGCCTCCAGCTTGCCGAATTCCATCATTGAACGGGAAAGCGGCGTTCGCACTTCGACAGAGCACAGGATGCGGCATCGCGCCCGATCAATCAACCGAAAATGATGAACCGCACGAATTCGTAACTGGTCCATCGGGCGATGTTGGGTTAGACGGAAAGAATGAGCGTCAGGACATTCTTTCGATTTTCACATCTTCGCCTCGCCGTTGCCTTCGCCGCCCTTCTCGGGGGCGGGCAAGTAGCGCAGGCCGAAATTACCGACTGGGCGAGAAGTGAAGGCGGCCAGATGCGTGTGGCAAGCCTTGCCATGGATGCGGACGGCGTGGTGCGCGGCGTGTTGCAGATCGAGCCTAAAGACGGCTGGATAACCTATTGGCGCGAACCGGGCGAAGCTGGAATACCGCCCAAGATCACGCTTGATCCGGCAAGCGGTGTAAGCCTGACATCGATGGCCTATCCCGTTCCCAAACTCATCGAGAACGGCGATATCACCGATATCGGCTACGATCACGCCGTCAGCATTCCCTTTCAGTTGAAAGCCGTGGACGCCAAAGCGGGAGGCAATATCGACCTCAGCGCCTTCATCGGCGTCTGCCAGAATATCTGCATTCCCTTTGAGGCGACGTTTTCGATCAGCCGCGGCAATGCGGGCGATGACGACCACGAAGAGCGGCGATTGCTGGAAGAGGCGCGCGAGACGCTGCCAGAGGCTGCGTCCGACGATTTTAAGGTTGTCGATTTCCACATCACGCCCGATAAGACCATGCTTGGCGTGCAATTGCAGCTGCCGGAAAACGCGCCGAAGGAGACCGAGATATTCATCGCCGGCCCCTCCGGTTTTGCCTATTATGAGCCGCAGAACCTGGTGCGAGACAAGCGCAAGCTCTCCTTCTACATGAACATCAAGGGCTTGCCAAAAACCTATCAGGTGCAGGGCAACAGCTGGCCCATTCTTGTCAAATCCGGCGATCGGACCATGGAGACCATGCTCAATTTTCCAAAGCCCTGACCGTTCAGGCGACATATCCCGAACGGCTTTCTCAGCCATGGAATTTCCCGCGAAAACCGTATGACAGTTTTCTTTTCCTTGCTCTATAGTCGCGCGAACCAAACGGCCATAGGAGCATGGACATGACTATCAAGATCGGCGAAAAACTGCCTTCCGCAACCTTCAAGGAAAAGACCGCCGATGGCCCGGTGGAAACCACCACCGATGCGCTTTTTGGCGGCAAGACGGTGGTTCTTTTTGCCGTACCCGGCGCTTTCACTCCCACCTGCTCGCTGAACCACCTGCCGGGCTACCTCGAAAACCGCGACGCCATTCTCGCAAAGGGCGTGGATGACATCGCCGTCGTTTCCGTCAACGACTGGCACGTCATGGGCGCATGGGCACAATCGTCCGGCGGCCAGGGCAAAATTCACTTCCTCGCCGACTGGGACGCCGCCTTCACCAAGGCGCTCGGCCTCGATGCCGACCTCTCCGGCGGTGGCCTCGGCGTGCGCTCCAAGCGCTATTCGATGCTGGTGAAAGACGGCGTGGTTACATCGCTCAACGTGGAAGAAAATCCCGGCCAGGCGACGGTCTCGGCCGCTGCAGCGATGATCGAGCAGCTTTAAGCCACCTCTCTGTCGTCGCGAATGAAGCACAGTATCCATTAAAGGGCGGTCAAACCGCCCTTTTTTCACACGTTCATATCAAACACCAGAAGCCCGGCCAGACCGCCATCGGTCAGCGAGACCAGACGTTGACCGACTTCCATGTGTTGCGGGTGCGCCAGATATTCGTCGCGGGCTTCCGGGCTGTCCAGCGTCACGATGAAGCCATCGACGAAACCGCCATTCAGGCCTTCCGGCGAAACGTTCTGGCCGTATTTCACGTCGATTATGCCGGGTATCACGTCCTTGAGGGCCGCAATTGCTTCAAACACCGCGTGTTTTTCAGAGGATGCCGTTGCAGCCTTGAACCGTAGAAATACACAATGCAGGATCATCTGAATGTCTCTCCTCCGCTGGAACATCGTCCAACTGTTTGACGACAAGATAGATCGGGTTTCAGTTTTCACAATCCCTTATCACGGTTGGGCCGGATCAGGGCCGAATGGAAGAAATCAGACTTCCGTTACCGGCGTTTGAAAGGCTCCATGCCCTTGCGTGCCAATTCGTCGGCGCGCTCGTTTTCCGGGTGGCCGGCATGGCCCTTGACCCAGTGCAGCGTCACTTTATGGCGCTCCTGCGCAGCCTCCAGCGCCTGCCACAGCTCCACATTCTTGACCGGCTTGTTATCGGCGGTTTTCCAGCCCTTCTTTTTCCAGCCGAAAATCCACTTGGTGATGCCATCCTTGACATAGGCGCTGTCGGTATAGAGATCGACTTCGCAGGGGCTTTTCAGCGCGTTGAGCGCCGAGATGGCCGCCAGCAGTTCCATGCGGTTGTTGGTGGTATCGGCCTCGCCGCCGGACAATTCCTTTTCGGTCTCGCCATATCGCAGCACGGCACCCCAGCCGCCCGGACCGGGATTGCCGGAGCAAGCGCCGTCGGTGAAGATATCGACATGTTTCATTCGCCAACCAGCCCGTATTCGGCGACATGGCTGATGGAGCGGTGGAACCGCAGCTTGCGCAGATATTCCAGCGGGTCTTTCTTCACCACCAGCGCGCCCGCCGGCGTCGTCAGCCAGTCATAGAGGCGGGTCAGGAAGAAGCGCAGCGCCGAGCCGCGTGCCAGAAGCGGCAAGGCATCCAGTTCCGCCTCGCTCAACGGACGCACCGACTGGTAACCTTCCAGCAGCGCCTTGCCCTTGGTGACGTTATAAGCGCCATCCTTCTCGAAGCACCAGGCATTGAGGCAGATCGACACGTCATAGGCGAGCAGGTCGTTGCAGGCGAAGTAAAAATCGATGAGGCCGGAAAGCTCGTCACCGAGGAAAAAAACGTTGTCCTGAAACAGGTCCGCATGGATGACGCCCGCGGGCAAATCCTTCGGCCAATGGGCGGCGAGATAATCGATTTCCGGGCGGATCTCTTGCTTCAAGCCCTTCTCCACCTCGTCGGCGCGGTCTTCAGACTTGTCCCACAGCACCTTCCAGCCATCGACGGAGAGTGCATTGGGCCGCTTGATCTCGAACCCATCACCGGCAAGATGCATGGCGGCCAGCGCCTTGCCGACTTCCCGGCAATGTTTCGCTTCCGGTTTTCGCAGCCACATGCCTTCAAGGAAGGAGATCAGCGCTGCCGGGCGGCCGGACAATTCGCCCAGCAATTCCCCGTCCTTGCGCGGCAGCGGCAAGGGGCAGGACAGACCCTTGGCGGCCAGATGCTGCATGAGACCGAGGAAGAACGGCAGATCGGATTTTTCCACGCGCTTTTCGTAAAGCGTCAGAATCAGCGGATCCTTCGTCGTATGCAGCAGGAAATTGGAGTTTTCAACGCCTTCGGCAATGCCCTTATAGGATGTGAGGCTGCCAACGTCGTATTGTATGAGGAAATTCCTCAGATCATCTTCGGTGATGTCCGTATAAACTGCCAATTTCAAATCTCTTGATGAAGGATGGAGTGAAAATCTGAAGAGGGGATGACATATGCGCGGTGGGAACCACTCACATATCTCGCCATCCCGGTCTAGGCGCCAGTGGCGGCTTTCGGTGGCAGGGCATTGCTGGCATTGCCATTCACGAAAGCCATGTCGTCCGTCGTCAGCTCAATGCTGCGCAGTTCGCGGTTGACGAGGAAATGTTCCGTTTCCTCCACCGTGACGGCCAGATCGAGCGTCGTATCGAAACGCGCCTTGAAGGCTTCGATGATCTCATCAACGATGACCTCCGGCGCGGAAGCGCCCGCCGAAAGACCGACGGTGCGGATATCGCCGATCGCATCCCAGTCGATTTCCGCCGCACGCTGCACCAGAACCGAATGTTTGGCGCCAGCGCGCAGCGCCACTTCCACCAGCCGCTTCGAGTTTGACGAATTGGGCGCGCCGACCACGATGAAGAGATCGCAGCCGGGGGCCGCCTGCTTCACCGCATCCTGACGGTTGGTGGTGGCGTAACAAATGCTGTCGGCGGCGGGCGCCTGAATGGCCGGAAAACGTTCCTGCAACCGGGCAATAACGCCTGCGGTATCATCGACAGACAGCGTTGTCTGGGTAACGAAACCGAGGTTTTCTCGGTCTACCGGTTCATAGGTGCCGGCATCCTCCACCGTCTCGACCAGCGAAACAGTACCTTCGGGCAGCTGGCCCATGGTGCCGATGACCTCAGGGTGACCGGCATGGCCGATCAACACGACATGGCGGCCGAGGCGCTGGTGGCGCATGGCCTGCTTATGGACCTTGGAGACGAGCGGGCATGTGGCATCGAGATAAAACAGGTTGCGCGCCTGCGCATCCTCCGGCACGGATTTGGGCACACCATGGGCGGAAAAGACCACCGGCTGCTCGCGATGCTCGGTGGGGATTTCGTGCAGTTCCTCGACGAAAATCGCGCCCTTGGCTTCCAGCCCCTCGACCACGTATCGATTATGGACGATTTCGTGGCGGACATAGACCGGCGCGCCATATGCTTTCAGCGCCAGTACGACGATCTGGATCGCCCGGTCCACGCCCGCGCAAAAGCCGCGCGGTCCGCACAGCCTTATCGTCAAAGGGGGTTTGGAAACGGCGATGTTCATTCGTGCTCCTTGGCGTGCTCCTTGCCCTTTCCCGGTAGCCAGCCTTACCGGACAGGGCGCGCGTTATTCACCTTGCGCCTTACCGTTCCGGAAATAGGCAAAACCGGCGACGATGACAAGGGCCGCCGCCAGACCATACCACGTTATCGCATATTGCAGGTGATTGTTGGGCAAATCTATCAGCGTCACGCCGCCCTGTGGCCAGCCGCCGGGGTTCGGCGCATCGTCGGCATCCACGAACAGGTTGACCAGCCTGTTGGGCGGGATATCGGTGCTCGACGCCATGGCCGCCAGATCCTTCCAGTAGAAGATGTTCTTGGCGATATCGTTATCCGGCAGCAGGGAAGAAGGTTTTGCAACGAGCGGCGCGCGCGCCAGCCCCTTGATCTCCACCTCGCCAGCGATCTGCCCTTCAGGCCGCTTCGTTGCCTCCTTCATCTCAAACGGCACGAAGCCGCGATTGACGAAGAGGATGCGGCCATCGGCAAGCGACAGCGGAGTATAGATGTAATAGCCGGTTCTGCCCTGATGGGTGGCGAAGAAATGCCGCTCGCGGGCATGATCGAAAACGCCGGAAACGTTGACCCTGCGATATTCAATTTCGCCGCCGCTTTTGGCAATGGCCTCGATCTGCGAGAGCGTAGCCGGACTTGCGTTGCGCCGCGCCTCGATATCGGCAATCAGCGCTTCTTTCCAGTAAAGCCGCTTCACCTGCCATGTGCCTAGCCCGAGAAGGATGGCAAGTGCCAAAAGGACGAGCGGCGCGGCAAACCAGATGCGTCTTTCCGCCGCCTTCATGTGGGAAACCTCATTCACGATCAAGCCTGCCTTCGCTTGCATTGTTGCGGTATTGCAGCGCAATCATGATGCCCTTCATCTTGCGCAGCAGCACGAGGGAGACGATCACCGCAAAAGGCAACCAGAGCATGACATGCACCCAGACGGGCGGCGCAAAACGCTGATCGAACCAAAGCGCCAGCCCGACGACAAGGAAACCGACGATCAGCATGACAAAGACGGCCGGGCCTTCACCCGCATCGGCAAAGCCGTAATCCAGCCCGCAGGCACTGCATGCGGGTTTCGGGGTCAGGAAGCCGTCGAACAGCCTGCCATTGCCGCAACGCGGGCAGCAGCCCTTCAGCCCGACTTTTATTGGGTCCACCGGCGCAAAGCCGCCGTTTCCGGGTTCAGACATGATGGCCTCCCGCCTTGGGCCGGTTAAACCTCCGTCCGGCCCGCCTGTTTAAACACAAAGGGCGGCAGATGCCGCCCTCCGAGTCAGAAAACAAACCGCATCACTCCGCCAGCGGCGCGCCCCAGCCGCCCCAGATGTAGATCGCGAAGAACAGGAACAGCCAGACGACGTCAACGAAGTGCCAGTACCAGGCAGCCGCTTCGAAGCCGAAATGCTGTTTCGGCGTGAAACCGCCGGCAATGGCGCGCAGCAGGCAGACCAGCAGGAAAACCGTGCCGACGAAAACGTGGAAACCGTGGAACCCGGTCGCCATGAAGAAGGTCGCACCATAGATCGAGTTCTTGAAGTCGAACGGGGCGTGCATGTATTCGTAAACCTGCACGGTCGAGAACAGGACGCCGAGGGCAACGGTGAGGACGAGACCGGTGATCAGCCCCTTGCGGTCATTGTGCAGCAGGGCATGGTGCGCCCAGGTGACGCAGGTGCCCGACAAAAGCAGGATGACGGTGTTGTAGAGCGGCAGGTGCCAAGGATCGATGACCTCGATGCCCTTTGGCGGCCACTGACCACCGGTATATTCGAGGCGGGACGCCTGAATGGCCTCGTGCGGATAAAGGCTGGCATCGAAATAGGCCCAGAACCACGCGACGAAGAACATCACCTCAGAGGCGATGAACATGATCATGCCGTAACGCAGGTGAAGCGAAACGACGCGGGTGTGGCTACCCTCATTGGCTTCCTTGATCGTGTCTGCCCACCATGCGTACATGGTGTAAAGCACGATGACGAGACCGATATAAAACAGCCAGGGATTGGCCAGTTCCATGCCGAACAGCTTGAAGGAGCCAGCCGACAGGTAACGCATGTAACAGACGCCGCCGAAGGTCAGAATGAATGCGCCGATCGAGGCCAGAAGCGGCCAGGGGCTTGGATCTATGATGTGGTAGTCGTGGTTCTTCTGATGCGTATCTGCCATGTGTGACAATCCCCTGGTATCTCTTCCCAGACCCGGCCCTGCTCAGAAGGCCCGAGTCTCCTCTCACAATTTGCTTTCGCCAGATTCAGTCTTTACCGGCAAGGACGCAACCGGTTTTTCGGTTTTGGCCGGATAAAACGTATAGGACAGCGTCAAAGTATGAATGTTCTTCGTTTCGCGCGCCGTGGCGATATCCGGATCGATGAAAAACACCACCGGCATTTCGAGCGTTTCGCCCGGCTGAAGCGTCGTTTCGGTGAAGCAGAAACACTCCACCTTGTTGAAATAAGCGCCTGCTTCCATGGGCGTGACGTTAAAGACCGCCGTGCCCGTGGTTGCCACCGCTGAGCGGTTCGTCGCCTTGAAATTGATCTGCACCGTCTCGCCGATTTTCGGCGTGACCAGCTTGTCGACCGGGCGGAAATCCCAGTTGAGGCCATTCGACGTATTGGCGTCGAAGGTGACGTTGATGGTCTTGTCGAGAATGACGTCGGAATATTGCTCGACGCGCTGGGTCGTGCCGTTATAGCCAGTGACGCGGCAGAACAGGCTGTAGAGCGGAACGGCGGCATAGGCCATGCCGATCATAGCGCAGAAAAACACGAGACAGAGCACGAGGATGGAGCGATTGCTCACCCGCTGCGTGCCGGCGGTTGCCTTGTCTGCCCCGATATTTGCCCCAGTATTCGCCATGTCCCCCTCCTCTCCTCCGATCATGCCCTCACTGTCAGGCCGTCAATGCGAACCGATCTTGATGATGGTGATGACGTAAAACAGCACCACCAGACCGGCGAGCAAGACGCCGAGCGCGACGTTGCGCCCGCGCCTCGATTTTTTCTGCGCCGCGCTCAGTTCCACGGTTTCCATCAAAAAACTCCCGAAATCACGGCTTTCAGGGCCGGAGCGAAATGATCGGCCAAAAGGCCGGAGAAGATGGCGAAGAGGTAAAGCACCGAATAGGCGAACATCTTCTTGGCGGGCAGCATTCTTTCGTCACCGTCAGGCATGCGCCGGACATCGAGCGAACAGTACACAAAGATCGCGCTCAGCACGGCGGCGAAAATGCCATAACCGAGGCTCGCCAGACCGGTGAAATACGGCGCGACCGCAACTGCAGCCGTCAGCACGGCGTAAACGATCATCTGGTTCTTGGTGGAGCGCTCGCCCGCCACGTTCGGCATCATCGGAATGCCGACGGAGCCGTAGTCGCGCATCTTGAACAGCGCCAGCGCCCAGAAATGGGCTGGTGTCCACAAGAAGATGATGAGGAAGAGGATGACGCTATCAAGCGAAACGCCGCCGGTGACGCAGGCCCAGCCAAGCATGGGCGGGAAAGCGCCGGCAGCACCACCAATGACGATGTTCTGCGGTGTCGAGCGTTTCAGCCACATCGTATAAACGACGGCGTAGAAGAAAATGGTGAAGGCGAGCAGTCCGGCGGAGAACCAGTTGACCGCAAGCCCGAGGATGACCACCGAAAAGGCCGAGAGCGTCAGTCCGAAGGCCAGCGCCTCGCCAGGTGCTACGCGGCCGGACGGGATCGGCCGCTTGGCGGTGCGGCTCATCACGGCGTCGATATCTGCATCGTACCACATGTTGAGCGCGCCGGATGCGCCGGCACCGACTGCAATACAGAGAATGGCGATGACGCCGAGGACCGGGTTGATGTGGCCCGGCGCCAGCACGAGGCCCGCAAACGCCGTGAAGACGACGAGCGACATGACGCGCGGTTTCAGCAACTCGAAATAATCGCGCGCGCCGGCTTCCGAAAGTTCGGAGCTTTCCAGGCCAAGCATTTCGCGATTGTCGATGACGGTCATTTCGTATCCTGTTTTTCTTCAGATGCCGCTTGCCGCGGCATCCCTTGCACCAGCCCGAAAACAGAGTGTCGTTTTCGGCGTGCACGGTGCGTCAATTCATTGGTTCGAACGTTCCGGCACGGGCAGCACCGGGGTCAAAGACCCGATGCCATGCGCATGGTATATCGCCACGCCCGTTCCGTCGCCCTGCTGCGTCTGCCCATTCATAGCGGCAGTACTTGGCTTTTATCATGTCGTACGAAAAGCTTCGCTTGGACAAAATGCCTCACGCGGCAGCAGACTCCGTCCGCCTCAAGGGAAACGGCGCGGATAAGCCCACACCATCCCCTCTTTTCAGCTTCCGGAGTTCGCAAGCCCTGCCCGCGCACTCCGGTCCGGCATTCAGCGAATGCGCGGAAGCTGTTCCCACTGGTGGTATGGCGGCGGAGAGGACAGCTGCCATTCGAGCGTCGTCGCACCTTCACCCCAGGGATTGTTGCCAGCGATCCGCTTCTTGGCGAAGGCTTCCCAAACACCGAAGAGGAAGATCAACACGGCAACGGCCGAGATATAGGAACCATAGGAAGACACCAGGTTCCAGCCGGCATAGGCATCGGGATAATCGATGTAACGACGCGGCATGCCGGCAAGGCCGAGGAAGTGCTGCGGGAAGAAGATCAGGTTCACGCCAACGAACATCACCCAGAAGTGCAGCTTGCCGATGAACTCGTTGTACATGTAGCCGGTGATCTTCGGGAACCAGTAATACCAGCCGGCGAAGATCGCGAAGACCGCGCCGAGCGACAGAACGTAATGGAAGTGCGCCACGACGTAGTAGGTGTCGTGCAGCGAACGGTCGAGACCGGCATTGGCGAGCTGGACGCCGGTAACACCGCCGACCGTGAACAGGAAGATGAAGCCGATTGCCCAGACCATCGGGGTCGAGAAGGTCAGCGAACCGCCCCACATCGTCGCGATCCACGAGAAGATCTTGATACCTGTCGGCACCGCGATGACCATGGTTGCGAAGACGAAATAACGCTGCGCTTCCAGCGAAAGGCCGACCGTGTACATGTGGTGCGCCCACACGATGAAGCCGACAGCGCCGATGGCGACCATGGCGTATGCCATGCCGAGATAGCCGAAGACCGGCTTCTTGGAGAAGGTGGACACGATGTGGCTGATGATGCCGAAGCCGGGCAGGATCAGGATGTACACTTCCGGGTGGCCGAAGAACCAGAACAGGTGCTGGTAGAGGATCGGATCACCGCCGCCTTCCGGCGAGAAGAATGCCGTGCCGAAGTTACGGTCGGTCAGAAGCATGGTGATGCCACCAGCCAGAACCGGCAGAGAAAGCAGCAGCAGGAATGCGGTGACCAGAACCGACCAGGCAAAAAGCGGCATCTTGTGCAGCGTCATGCCCGGAGCGCGCATGTTGAGGATGGTGGTGATGAAGTTGATGGCGCCAAGGATCGACGACGCGCCGGCAACGTGCAGCGAGAAGATCGCAAGATCCACCGCCGGTCCCGGCATGCCGTTGGTCGAAAGCGGCGGATACATGGTCCAGCCGCCACCCACGCCGTAACCGCCCGCCGGACCTTCGACGAAAAGCGACAGGAGCAGCAGGATGAACGCCGGAACGATCAGCCAGAAGGAAATATTGTTGAGGCGCGGGAAAGCCATGTCAGGAGCGCCGATCATGATCGGGATCATCCAGTTGGCAAAGCCGCCGATCATCGCCGGCATGACCATGAAGAAGATCATGATGAGCGCGTGCGCTGTCGTGAACACGTTGAACATGTGCTTGCCGCCGTCGATGGCAGCGTCACCCTCGAAGCCGTAGACCATGGAGGCCAGACCGTGGAAGATCTGGATGCCCGGCTCCTGCAACTCCATACGCATGACAACCGAAAGCCCGCCACCGATGATACCCGCCATGATGGCGAAGATCAGGTAGAGCGTGCCGATGTCCTTATGGTTGGTCGACAGAAACCAGCGGGCGAAAAAGCCCGGCTTGTGGGAATGATCATGCGAATGATCATCATGCGCGTGCCCATCATGAGCGGATTGACCATGCGAGTGATGATCGTCGTGTGCGGAAGGTCCAGCCATTGTCGTCACTCCAGGTCTCAGTTGGTTTCGTTGGCGGCAACGTCGACCGTGCGCGGAGCGCCATCGACGGAGGCCATCAGTGCCCGGTTCGCGCCGTTCAGATCTGAAGCGGCGGCGGCGTGCCAGGCATTGTACTGCTGTTCGGAAACCACCCGAATGGCGATCGGCATGAAGGCGTGGTCCTTGCCGCAAAGCTCGGAACACTGGCCGTAATAAAGGCCTTCCTTCTCCGGCTTGAACCAAGTTTCGTTGAGGCGGCCCGGAACGGCGTCGATCTTAACACCGAAAGCGGGCATGGCGAAGGCGTGGATGACATCCGTAGGCGCCGCCGTCACCAGAAGGCGAACGGTCTTGCCGACCGGAACGACCATTTCATTGTCTACCGCGAGAAGACGCGGGTAGCGGGCCTTGTCCTCCTTGCCTGCAGCTGCACGATCCTGCTCTTTCAGCAGATAGCTGTCGAAGGCGAGCGGCTCGGCGCCCTCGGCAGCCTTGTATTCGTAGTTCCAGAGCCATTGCGTCGCAGTCGCCTTCAGCGTCAGATCAGGGTTTTCCGGCTGCGTCAGCTGCGCGTTCAAAAGATTGAACGACGGGAAAGCGAGGAACAGGAGAATGAGAACCGGCGCAAGTGTCCACACCACTTCGATCGCGGTGTTGTGGCTGGTCTTGGACGGAACCGGATTTTTCGCTGCACGGAATTTCAAGGCGACGATAATGAGCAGCGCAAGAACGAAAAGCGTAACCGGAACAATGAACCAGAGCGTATATTGTTCAAACCAGCGTATTTCGTGCATGATCGGCGTGGCGGCCTCCTGCATGCCCATTTGCCAATGCACCGGCTGATCGGCGTGGGCGCCGACAGCCGTGAGCAGACAGGTCATCCCCGCCAATGCTGCGTAAATCCTATTCGTCACGGTACCCTCTCCCTCACGCGTCTGATCTTGATCAATTACAGACGCAGAATCCATGCTTATGGTACTAACTTCAAACCACAGTTTGTCCTCTGCCGCAATATGCGTAAGGACACGGATGTCAGCCAATTTCACCATTGTTCGTCGCAGCCGAGTTTCCCATGTCCCGTATCCCGCAAGATATTTCAGGTGCGCTTGGCAATGGTCAAAATCCGGCGCAGCCCATGCTGGCAGCGCTTTTGCAGCAGGCTTGAGCCACCAGGTACCGGCTGCCGCACGGTCAAATCAGGCGCCTGCACCTGGCAACAGGTCCTATTTCCGCCCAACTCGGCTGGAATTGAGGTACCAAGGCTTTTTTTTCCGGATTATGGCGTCAAAATAGCCGCACTGATTCGAATCCCAGAGGTATCCATGCGTCTTTCCCCGCTCGCGCGCACTTTTCTTGCCGCCGCCGGTCTTGCCATCATCGCTCCCGCCGCAGCGGCGCTGGCGCAACAGCAGCCGCCCGGAACGCCGAAGTCGACGCATGGAGCATGGTCGGTGATCTGCGACAAGCCGGCAGGCGCATCCGAAGATCAATGCGCCCTGATGCAGAACGTGATTGCCGACGACCGCCCGGAAGTGGGGCTTTCGGTGGTGGTCCTGAAAACCGCGGACCGCAAGTCGCGCATCCTGCGTATCCTCGCACCGCTTGGCGTGCTTCTGAAGGACGGCATGGAGCTTTATATCGACAACAACAACATTGGCCGCGCCTATTTCACCCGCTGCTTCTCCGAAGGCTGCTATGTCGAGGTCGATATTGACGACGAGCTGCTGAAGGTTCTGCGCGCCGGCAAGAACGCGGTTTTCGCGCTGCGTGAATCCGTCGATCAGGATCGGGTCGGTATTCCGATCGAGCTCACCGGCTTTGCCGAAGGCTACGACGCGCTTCCCTGAAGCCTCGTGTAAAGAGACAGCCTTGCGTCTGTCGGCTCCAGTGCCTAAATCGAAGGAACGATAAAGACTGGAGCCTTCAATGACCAACGACCTTGTAAATCTCTTCGATTGCGACGAGACGCAGTTGCGCAAGCTGGTCGCGGAAGCGCTCACCGGCGCAGACGATGGCGAGTTGTTCATCGAACATGCGCAGGCCGAATCGCTGACCTTCGATAACGGCCGCCTCAAGGGCGGCTCCTTCAATACCGACCAGGGTTTTGGCCTGCGCGCCGTTGCCGGCGAGACCGTTGGCTACGCCCATGCGGGTGAGCTGTCGCAGGCTGCGCTGAAGCGGGCGTCGGATGCGGTTGGCGCCGTGACCAGAGGTTATTCCGGTTCCTATGCCGCAGCCCCACAACGCACTAACAAAAAGCTCTACGGCGCCGAAAACCCGATCGGCAGCCCGAGCTTCGAGGAGAAGGTGAAACTTCTCACCGATATCGATGCCTATTTGCGCGACAAAGACGCGAATGTCCGACAGGTGACGGCGACGATTTCCGCAAGCTGGCAGGTAGTGGATATTCTGCGCGCCGATGGCCATCGCGTCAGCGATGTCAGGCCCATGACCCGTATCAATATTTCCGTGGTCGCAGGTGAAGGCGACCGGCAGGAAAGCGGCTCCTACGGCATTGGCGGCCGCGTCGGCTTTGGCGATTTCATTACCACGGAGAACTGGCAGCGCGGTGCGGACGAGGCGCTGCGCCAGGCGCTCGTCAACCTGACCGCCGTCGATGCGCCCGCTGGCACCATGGATGTGGTTCTCGGCTCCGGCTGGCCCGGCGTCATGCTGCATGAGGCTGTGGGCCATGGCCTCGAAGGCGATTTCAACCGCAAGAAAACCTCGGCCTTTGCCGGCCTGATGGGCGAGATGGTGGCAGCCCCGGGTGTGACTGTGGTGGATGACGGCACCATCGACAGCCGCCGTGGTTCGCTCACCGTCGACGACGAGGGAACACCGTCGGCCTATAATGTGCTGATCGAGAACGGCAGGCTGGTGGGATACATGCAGGACCGCCAGAACGCCCGGCTGATGGGTGCAAAGGCGACAGGCAATGGCCGCCGGCAGGGTTATGCCTATGTGCCGATGCCGCGCATGACCAACACCTACATGCTGTCAGGCGACAAGACGCCCGAAGAGATCATCTCCTCCGTCAAGAAGGGCATCTATGCCGTTTCCTTCGGTGGCGGTCAGGTGGATATCACATCAGGCAAGTTCGTGTTCGGCTGCACCGAGGCTTATCTCATCGAGAACGGCAAGATCGGCGCGCCGGTGAAGGGTGCAATGCTGATCGGCAACGGGCCGGACGCAATGAAGCGCGTCTCGATGATCGGCAACGATTCGAAACTGGACACCGGCATCGGCAATTGCGGCAAGGCCGGGCAATGGGTGCCGGTTGGCGTCGGTCAGCCGCACCTGCGCATGGACCAGATCACCGTCGGCGGCACGAAGGCGTAGTTCCGGCCTCGAGCCGGAATCCAGCCTACCCGCGTCCGCTTGGCGAGATGAGCCGTTTCAGCCCAAGGACTTGGGCTGACTGTGTGCCGGATCATGTCCGGCATGAGGTGAGAAAAGCTGTGGCAGGCCGAAAAGTTGAACCTGCTTCAGCCCACAACTCCGCACATGGCTGCCATGATGAGGATTCCTCTGGCAAGTCACCCGGAAGACGATAATATCGCCCCATTACCGCAGGCCACGCCTCCCATAGCCGGGCCTGCGCGGCAAAGGAGACCATGACCATCATACGAAATGCCCTCGTCCCGGAACTAGCCGTCAGCGACTGGCAGAAAAGCCGCGCTTTTTATTGCGACCTGATCGGTTTTCATGTGGTTTATGAGCGCGCCGAAGAGGGCTTTGCCTATCTGGCGCTGGGTGATGCGCAGCTGATGATCGACCAGATCGGTGCGACCCGGACCTTCGTGGCGGAAAATGCAGCGCTTGAATTTCCGCTGGGCCGCGGCATGAATCTGCAACTTGCCGTTCCTTCCCTGCTGCCCATCCTCGCGCGGCTTGAGCGGGCGTCGATCGATCTTGTCCTGCCGTCAGAGGAAAAATGGTACAGGCGCGGCACAGTCGAGGTCGGCAACCGGCAATTCATCGTCGCCGATCCGGACGGTTACCTGCTCCGCCCGTTCGAAAGCCTCGGTGAACGCCCCTTCCGGTTCGGTTGAGCCGCCATGCTGCCTTTTCTCCCGCATGCTGTCGTTTTCGACATGGACGGATTGCTGATCGAAAGCGAGACGCTTTATCGCGATTCCTTTCTGGCCGCATCAGATGAGGGCGGCCACGGAATGCGGGTCGAGACCTATCAGAAGGTCTGCGGCAGCCCGTGGGATGTCATTACCGGCACCATTTTCGCCGATTATGGCGCCGATTTTCCGATCGACAGCTTCCGTGACGCCTGGCTCCGGCATCTTGCCGTGATGATGGCGGAAGGCGTGGCGCTGAAACCCGGCGTCGTCGAAATCCTCGATCTTCTCGACAGGCTCGATATACGCCGCGCCATCGCCACCTCCTCGCGGCACGATTCCGTCACGCGTCATCTCGGCCCCTATGACCTGCTCAAACGTTTCGATACCATCGTCGCCCGCGGCGACTATTCGGAGCCGAAGCCGTCGCCCATGCCATATCTTACTGCCGCAAAACGTCTCGGCATCGATCCGGGCCGTTGCCTGGCGCTGGAGGATTCCTGGCACGGCGTGCGCTCCGCCTCATCGGCGGGCATGATGACGATCATGGTGCCGGATGTCGCGCCGCCGACCGAGGAAATGCGGGAAAAATGCATCGCCGTTTCAACCGACCTTCATGCGGTTGCCGGTCTCCTGCAACAGGCGCCGTTATCAGAGGCATGAAGGCGCGGGCAAGGACGGCCTGCCTCCTGCAGCTTTCAAGGATACATGCGGACCTTGGACCACGGTTCATCCGGCGTCTCGCGGCGGAATTCGACACGGTCGTGCAGGCGGAACTTGCGGTCGTGCCAGAACTCGATGCTGACCGGGCGAATGCGGAAACCGGACCAGTAGGAGGGGCGCGGAATATCGCCGATCGCATATTTAGCGGTGTATTCGGCAACCGCCTTTTCCAGCGCAAACCGGCCTTCCAGCGGCCGCGACTGTTTCGACGCCCAGGCGCCGATGCGGCTTCCGCGCGGACGCGAGGCGTAATAGCTATCCGCTTCCGCGTCGGTAACGATCTCCACCTCGCCGCGCAGACGCACCTGCCGGCGCAGGCTTTTCCAGTGGAAACACATGGCTGCTTTTTTCTGGCCCAGGATCTCGCGCCCCTTCTGGCTTTCGAAATTCGTATAGAAAACGAAGCCGCGATCGTCGACGTCCTTCAGCAGCACCATGCGCACATTCGGCAGGCCGTTTTCATCGACGGTTGCGAGTGCTACCGCGTTCGGATCGTTGATTTCGGAGGCCGTCGCGTCCTTCAGCCATTCGGCAAAAAGCGTGAACGGTTCATTTTCTTCAGTGAAGTCACTGGATGTTAACCCCGTTTCCGACATATTGACTAAAATGCTCCCGAGCTGATTTGGACCCCAGAGATGATCTCTGGCGAAAGATGGTGACCGTCATAGCAAAGTCGAACAGTCGAACAAAGGGCCTCCTTTCATCGATAGCGGAAGTTTCCGCCATCGTGTCAATGCTTGTGGTGCTGAGCGGATGCGTCAGCCTTGACCTGTTCGGCGGCGACAAGGTCGATCGCTCGCTTTCCACCGCCTCCGTTCCCAACCAGCCCAATAATAACCCGCAGACCGACGACGCGACCATCCGCAATGCGGTCACATCGGCGGATCTCACCAAACTCGCGGAACAGCCCCTGCCCTGGGCCAATGCCGCAACCGGCAGCGCTGGTGTCGTCACCACCATTCACGAAGACAAGTCCAGCGGTTTCGTCTGCCGCGATTTCAAGACGACACGCCACTCTTTCGAAGGTGTTGCGAGTTATGCCGGACAGGCCTGCCTGTCGGAAACCGGCGAATGGTTACTCACCCGCTTCGAACAGAAATAAACTGTTTACCCTGGCGCGCGGAATTAATCCGGCCGCATGGCAGCGCGCATTCCCCGTAAACAACTGCTTAGCAACTTATTGCCACAGTCGACGTTGTTTGAACCGAGGGCATGCATGCGAATGATCGTAGGCATCCCTTTTCGGAGGGGTTTGTTTCAGGATTGCGCCATGAGCGGCTGCACGTGCCTGAGCCAACGTAACTGGTGTTTCGCATGCGCGATCCGTATTCTATCCTCGGCTTAAAACGTGACGCCCGTCACGAAGACATCAAGGCTGCCTGGCGCACGAAGGCAAAAACCGTCCATCCGGACGCCAATCGCGATGACCCTGACGCGTCGGCGCGATTCGCCGAGGTCGGGCAGGCCTACGATCTTCTGAAAGACCCCAAAAAGCGCGATCTTTACGACCAGGCTCGCAAGGCGGCCGAGAAGAAGCGGCGCGGCGAAACAATCATGCAGCAGCGGGAGGCGGCACGCGAGGCCGCCGAGCGCGCCAGGGCCGCTGAGAAGCTGATGGAGGAACTGGCCCGTGCGGATGCCCGCAACAGGGCGCAAACCGGCCAGAAAGCCGATGCAAAACCCGAAACGGCCGAAGATATCGTCGAGCGGATTTTCGGCGCAGACGCGCAGAACGACCCCAAGGTGCAGCAGGCAGCCGAAGCGGCGAAAGCCGCAGCCACGGGCGTTAAGGGCGAAGCGCCCGGTGCTGGCGAGACCACGCAGACGTCTGCAAGCGAAACCGCAGCCGCTTCGCTCGCCGCCAACCTCTTCAGCGCTCTCGTGCGTCGCTTCCGCCCCCCGCAGACGCCGCCGGAAAAGGCACCTGACATCACGGCGGAAGCCACCGTTACGGTCACCGAACTTCTGGAGCGCAAATGGATCACCGTATCCCTTGCCGACGAACGCGAGGTACGCTTCCAGCTTGAACCCGGCATGACGGACGGTCATGTGGTGCGGCTAAAGGGCCAGGGGCTGAAGCTGCCGAACATTGCGCGTGGCGATCTGGCCGTCACGTTGCTGGCGGCACGCGACGACGCCTTTTCCCTTCGCGGCTTCGATATTCATACGACGCTGCCAATCTCTCTCAGTGACGCGGTTCTGGGTTGCGAGACGAGTATCCGGACGCCGCTTGGCGAGGAAACCGTCACCATTCCTGCCTGGTCCGGCTCCGACCGCGAGCTGCGGCTTGCCGAAAAGGGGCTTGCGGACGGCAAGGGTGGATATGGCGATCTCGTCATCGAATTGCGCATCATCCTGCTCGAAAAGCCGGACGAGAAGGTGACTGACCTCATGCGCCACATGCGCGAAGGCCTTTATTTGTAAAAGTTTTGCGAATAGGCGGGACAACGCACCCTTTGTTACGTTCCCTAACAGTAGATGATCCTCGGCAATCTTGAACAGGATTGCAGCCTATGCCATAGGCAGAATCAATCGAAAGTATCAGGGAGCATACAATGGCTCAGGCATCCGGCCTTATGGCTGGCAAACGCGGCATCATCTTGGGTGTCGCCAATAATCGTTCAATCGCTTGGGGCATTGCCAAGGCTTGCGCGGACGCGGGCGCGGAAATCGCGCTCACCTGGCAGGGCGACGCGCTGAAGAAGCGTGTTGAACCGCTGGCGCAGGAACTGGGCGCCTTCATGGCCGGCCACTGTGACGTGACCGACCTCGAGACGATCGATGCGGTTTTTGCCGGGCTGGAAAAGCATTGGGGCAAGATCGATTTCGTCGTGCACGCCATCGCCTTTTCGGACAAGGACGAGCTGACCGGCCGTTATCTCGACACCAGCCGCGATAACTTCAACCGCACCATGGACATTTCCGTCTTCTCGCTGGCCGCCGTTGCCAAGCGGGCAGAGCCGATCATGAATGATGGTGGTTCGATCATCACGCTCACCTACTACGGTGCCGAGAAGGTCATGCCGAACTACAACGTCATGGGCGTGGCCAAGGCTGCACTCGAGGCAAGCGTGCGTTATCTCGCGGTAGACCTCGGCAGTCGCGGCATCCGCGTCAACGCGGTTTCCGCTGGCCCGATCAAGACGCTTGCGGCTTCCGGTATCGGCGATTTCCGTTACATTCTGAAATGGAACGAATACAACGCGCCGCTGAAGCGCACCGTTTCCATCGAAGAAGTCGGCAAGTCGGCGCTTTACCTGCTGTCCGACCTTTCGACGGCTGTCACCGGCGAAATCCACCACGTGGATTCCGGTTATCACACCATCGGCATGAAGGCTGTTGACGCGCCGGATATCTCGGTGGTCAAGGACTGAGCCGACCGAACTTTGAAACAGGGGTATCGCCTTGCTCGTCTATGTGATCCGGCACGGACAAACGGACTGGAATGCGATACGCCGGCTTCAGGGCCAGAAAGACATTCCGCTCAATGATTTCGGCCGCGCGCAAGCGGTCGGCAACGGCAAGGTTCTGGCGCAAATTCTCGGCGACTCCGCGCGTGATTTCGATTACGTGGCAAGCCCGCTCGGGCGCACGCGCGAGACCATGGAGCTGATGCGCGGAGCGATGGGGCTCGATCCCCACGCATACCGCACCGATGACCGCCTCGTTGAAGTTTCCTTCGGCGACTGGGAAGGCCAGACACTGCCGGAACTGAAAAAAGAATTTCCCGACCGGGTGAAGGCGCGCAAGGCCAACAAGTGGGACTTCATTCCCCCCGGTCAGCATGCCGAAAGCTATGAAATCCTGTCCTGGCGTATTGGCGCATGGCTTTCCTCAGTCGAGGTGCCGACGGTATGTGTCTGCCACGGCGGCGTAATCCGCTCGATCTTCCGCCTGGTTTCCGGCATGGACAAGGATGAAGCCTCTACGACGCAGATCCCGCAGGACCGGATTTTGAAGGTCGAGATCGACAGGAACAGTGCTGAGTGGATTTCGTGAGGGTACCGATCCTGCTCCGTCATTCCGACCTCGAGCCGGAACCGGCCAACCCAAATCTTTAGGCTGAAAAAACCAATCCCGCCACGCAGACGCTCGTCGGCTGGATGTCGGATCAAGTCCGGCATGATGGAAATTCTGGAGCTTCCCGACCGGGATTAGAGAGGTCTGCCTCGACAACAGGCAGAGCCTAAACCGCAGTTTACTGCACGACCTCGAGATCATCGACCACGCGTTTTCCGTCCACTTCCGTGTAGAAAACAACGACCTTCACACCTGCCTTCAGGCCTTCGAAATTGAACTCTTCCGGCACACGGTAATTCTTGCCGTCGTTCAAGGTAATGGTCAGCGCATTCACGTCGATCTTGCTGATCGTTCCCTCGACATCGACGCTCTGGGCGTAGCTGTTGATAGGCATAAGCAAGTTGGCGGTGGCCAGAAGGGCGGCAATCATCATACGCATCGATCTAGCTTTCGTGAATTTGCGTGAAAACTTTACATGCATGAAGAATTGCCTTTCGAATGTGGCGGAAATTGCCCGCAACCATGACATTTTCGGCCCAATTGATGAACGGATTTTGGATCGCGTTCAAGTCGTTAGTGATTTTTACACCGCATTTCCCGGCAATATTGGAAAACCGCGAAACAGCGTGGAAAACACCAGCACCTTTACACTTTTGTCACCTGGAAAACTCTGCGCCGTTTCCGCCGAATCATTCATCCGGCCAGTCGTCAGCCATCGTCACGCCTGTCGTTTTCCGGGCTGCTCGGCGTCGTGAACGGTGCGTCGCCGTCTTATCGGACTTGCGATGAAAGAAAGGCTTTTGCCTTGGTCCGATTTTCTACTATGACAAATCCGCTTGTTTTAAACGGCCCCTGTCCGCAGGCGCGCCCTCGTTTTCCGGTCTAGAGAAATATGTCGCATAACAGCTTCGGTCATCTTTTTCGCGTTACCACCTGGGGCGAAAGCCATGGGCCCGCTTTGGGCTGCGTGGTGGACGGCTGCCCGCCCGGTATTCGCTTCACGCTTGCCGAGGTGCAGCACTGGATGGACAAGCGCAAGCCCGGCCAAAGCCGCTTCGTCACCCAGCGCCGTGAAGATGACATCGTCAAAGTCCTGTCCGGCGTGATGCTGGATGAGGACGGCGAGACGATGATAACCACCGGCACGCCGATCTCGATGCTGATCGAAAATACCGACCAGCGTTCCAAGGATTACGGCGAGATTGCCCGCAGCTTCCGCCCCGGCCATGCCGACTTCACCTATGACCTGAAATACGGCATTCGCGACTATCGCGGCGGCGGACGCTCTTCCGCCCGCGAGACGGCGGCGCGTGTTGCCGCAGGCGCAATCGCCCGCAAGGTGGTACCGAGCCTTAACGTGCGCGGTGCGCTGGTGCAGATCGGCAAACACAAGATCAACCGTGACAATTGGGATTGGGACCAGGTCGATCAGAACCCGTTTTTCTGCCCCGATCCGGCGATGGTGCCGGTGTGGGAAGAATATCTTGACGGCATCCGCAAGGCGGGATCGTCGATCGGCGCGGTCGTCGAAGTCGTGGCGGAAGGTGTTCCGGCCGGCATCGGCGCGCCGATCTACGCCAAGCTCGATCAGGATATTGCCTCCAGCCTGATGTCGATCAACGCCGTCAAGGGCGTGGAGATTGGCGAGGGATTTGCCTCGGCCGAGCTTTCCGGCGAGGAGAATGCCGACGAGATGCGCATGGGCAATGACGGCAAACCGATTTTCTTGTCGAACCATGCCGGCGGCATTCTGGGCGGCATCGCGACTGGCGAGCCCGTCATCGCCCGCTTCGCCATCAAGCCCACCTCCTCCATTCTGACGGAGCGGCAGTCCATCGACACCGACGGCCGCAATGTGGATGTGCGCACCAAGGGCCGCCACGACCCCTGCGTCGGCATCCGCGCCGTGCCGATCGGCGAGGCGATGGTGGCCTGCACCGTTGCCGACCATTATTTGAGAGATCGTGGCCAGACCGGCCGGTTGAAGTGAGGTAATCCGAAATGGCCTATGATCAGAAACGTGTCGTCGACGCTATCCGCGCTTTCGAAGCTGGCGAGATCGTTGTCGTGACCGACGACGACGACCGTGAAAACGAAGGCGATCTGATTATTTCGGCGGTTCATTGCACGCCGGAAAAAATGGCGCTGATCGTGCGCCACACATCCGGCATCGTTTGCGCGCCCATGCCGCGTGACGAGGCAAAGAGGCTGAACCTCAACGCCATGGTGGCGGAAAACGACAGCGCCCACACGACCGCCTTCACCGTCAGCGTCGATTTCAAGCATGGCACCACGACCGGTATCTCCGCGGATGACCGCACCTTGACAGTGCGCAACCTCGCCAACCCGAATGTCGGCGCGTCGGATTTCACCCGGCCAGGCCATATCTTCCCGCTGATTTCCCGCGAAGGCGGCGTGCTGATGCGTTCCGGCCATACCGAAGCGGCGGTCGATCTCTGCCGGCTCGCCGGCCTGCCGCCCATCGGCGTCATCAGCGAGCTTGTCAATGACGACGGCACCGTGATGCGTGGGCCGCAGGTCCTGGATTTCGCCGAGAAACACGGCATGAAGCATGTTTCGGTCGCCGATCTGATCGCCTATCGCCAGCGCAAGGAAACGCTGGTGGAGATGGAATCCTCCTTCACCATCCAAACCCCGTTCGGACCGGCCAAGGCGCATACCTATTCCCTGCCATGGGACCGGATGCAGCATATGGCGGTGATTTTCGGCGATATCCGCGATGGCGTCGATATTCCCGTCCGCCTGCACCCTGAAAACGTTGCTGACGACGTGTTCGGCGACCGCCAGCCGGTGCAGCACTATATGCAGAAGATCGCCGAAGAAGGCCGCGGCGTCATCGTCTATCTACGCGAAGGTTCTGTCGGCGTCGGCCAGGTGGACGGACGGCGCAAGGCGCGTGATCCCGACGAAGCGCACGCACAGGCCCGTTCCCGCGAAAATGAGTGGCTGGAAATCGGCCTCGGCGCGCAGATTCTCAAAGACCTCGGCATCAGCTCGATCAAGCTGATGACGACCCGCGAGCGCCACTATGTCGGGCTGGAAGGCTTCGGGATCAAGATTTCGGCAACCGATATCGGGTGATGTGGGGACGTCGCGAGGGAGCTTCGATTTGGCGTCCTCTCCGCCCGTCCGGCGTCATCCTCGGTCTTGTGCCGAGGATCTGCAGACGCATCCTATACATTTTCCGTTGCAGATGCTCGGGACAGGCCCGAGCATGACGGAAGAGGCAGTCGCCGGCTCAAGGCGCAATTACACATCCCGCCACCCCTCCAGATAATTCACACTCTCCACCCCCGTAAACTTCGCAAGCCGCGACAATTCCGCGTCTAGTTTTTCGAGCCTTCCCGCTGAGGCGCGCACGCCCGGTTCCAGCCACAGGCGGCGCACATCCAGCGTGCTGCGCTTACGGTCTGCCTTCATGTCGATACGGCCAATCAGTCGGTCGCCTTCCAGAAGCGGGAAGACGTAATAGCCATATTGCCGTTTCGGCTCGGGTACGAAGACCTCGATACGGTAATAGAAGCCAAACAGCCGCTCCGTGCGGTTGCGGTCGCGCAACAGCGGATCGAAGGGGCTCAGCACACGGACGCGGGACGACGGTTCCGGCAGGTTGGCGACATCGGCGCTGAAATCCGCAAAGGCATAGGACGGACGGGCAGCACCGCCATCGCTTGCGAGAAGCGAGACCTCGCACAGTTCGTCACGGTGGCTCTTGACCCAGTCCCTCGCCTCCTGCGGGGTAACGAGATCAAAAAAGGCGGCGATTTCGCCATGGGTGGCAAAACCCAGCCGGGTGAGCGCCTGCCGGCAGGCCCAGTCGACGAATTGCGTATGCTCCACTTCGCTTTCGTGGTGCTCGCCGGGAATGACCCGCTCCGCCAGATCATAGACCTTCTGAAAATTCACGCGGCCGGATATGGCAAGCTTACCGGTGTGCCACAGATATTCGAGTGCAGTCTTGGAAGGATGCCAGTTCCACCAGCCGCCGGACTGATGCCCCTCCTCCTTCAACTCACGCGCCAGAACCGGACCCGTGGCGGCGATGCGCTCCAGCGTCTCGGCGAAAGCCGCATCGAACCCCTCACCATGCCATTTGCGCCAGCGCTCCTGAATGATCGGCTCGCGGCGGCGGAAGCGGTGCTTCCAATATGGGTAAAATTCGGTCGGCACGATGGAGGCATCATGCGTCCAGTGCTCGAACAGCGCGCGGTCCTTTTCCAGCAGTGCTGTCAGATGTTCGCGCCTGTAGGTCTGGTTTCGGGAGAATATTATCTGGTGATGGGCGCGCTCCACCGTGCCGATACTGTCCACCTGCACGAAACCGATATCGGTAATGAGCTGCAGCAGGCCATCCTTGGAAAGCGCCTTTCCGGGCGGAGAGCAAAGCCCCTGCCGCGCCAGAAAAATCCGCTTTGCCGCTTCGTTTGAAACCTTGATCGTCATAAAGCAGAAGGTATGACGGCTTTTTCAGGATTGCAATGTTCTTTTTTTGTTCTTTGTTTCACTTCTGTTGATGACACGATATAGAACCGGAAAGCGATAGAGGGATGCATCAATCTTGGAAATCCGTTTCGACACCGCAGGCGTCGCCTTCGAGGGCAGGCAGGCTTTACAGCCCGTGTCCCTGACATTGACTGAACGGCGTATCGGCGTCATCGGCCTCAACGGCTCGGGCAAGACCACCTTTGCGCGGCTGATCAATGGTCTGACAAAGCCGACGCGCGGCAAGGTGTCGGTGAACGGTCTCGACACCGTCAAAGATGCGAGAGCGGTATTGCAGGCAGTCGGTTTCATCTTCCAGAATCCGCAGAACCAGATCATCCTGCCGATCATACGCGACGATGTCGCCTTTGGCCTCAAGCGACTCGGTATCGGCAAGACGGAGACAGAAACGCGGGTCAAGGCCGTGCTTGCCCGGCTCGGTATCGCTCATCTGGAAGAGCGGCGCGCGCACGAGCTTTCCGGCGGCGAATTGCAGCTGGCGGCGCTGGCCGCCCTGCTGGTCACTGAACCGCAAATCCTCATTCTCGATGAACCGACCAATCAGCTCGACCTCAAAAACCGCGCGATCGTTGAAAAGACAATGGCTGCGCTGTCGCAGGCGCTTGTCGTCATCACCCACGATCTGCCGCTGCTTTCCGGCTTCGATCGCGTACTGGTTTTTCACGAAGGCGAGCTTGTTGCAGACGCCAACCCCGAAGAGGCGGTGGCACGTTATCTGGAGGTTGCGTCGCGATGAAGTCCCTGCATGTCGAAGGCACGGGCTGGCTCTACCGCGTCTCTCCGCGCCTCAAGCTCGTGACGCTGATGGTTTTCAGCATTGCGCTGTTTCTCACCCGCGATCTGCTTTTGCTGGGATGCGCCGTCGTTGTGGCCGCCGCCATTCTGCGCGAGACGCGGCTGCAATTCCGCGAGATCGGCCTGCGGCTACGCCCGGTGATGCTGACCATTCTCCTCGTTGCCGCCTTCAGCTATCTGCTGCTTCCGGTACACGATGCGAGTGTCAATCTTCTGCGGCTGACTGCACTGGCGCTTCTCGCCACCGCCGTCACCATCACCGTCAGCATTTCGCAATTCATGGACGAAATCGCGCTTGCCGCCGCCCCGCTGGAGAGGCTGGGGCTGGTCAAGGCGGCGGATATCGGGCTCGCGGTCGGGCTCGTCGTGCGGTTCGTGCCTGAGATCGTCAATCGTTACCATGCCATGCGCGATGCGCACCGGGCGCGCGGCCTCCCCGTTCGGCTGGCCACGATCATCGTGCCGCTCGTCATTATGACGTTGAAGGATGCGGATGCCATCGCCGACGCCATTGACGCGCGCGGTTTCAGAGGCCAAAGCTGACGGCAAAACAACCACCCGGAGTTCCCGAGCCATGACGACCCGCGACCTTGTGCTGATCTCGCTGTTTTCCGCCATCATCATCGCACTCGGACTTTTGCCGCCGATCACGCTTGGTTTCATTCCGGTGCCCATCACCGCGCAGTCACTTGGCGTCATGCTGGCCGGTGTCGTGCTGGGGGCGAAACGCGGCACGCTCGCGGTTCTTCTGACCATCCTCATCGCCGCCATCGGCCTGCCAGTCCTCTCAGGCGGACGCGGCGGCCTTTCCATCTTCACCACGCCGACCACGGGCTTCCTGATCGGCTGGATTGCTGCCGCTTTCGTCACCGGCACGCTCTCGGAAAAACTCGTCAATCGCGGCCAGTCGGCTCTGACGCAGGGTATCGGTTTCTTCATCGCAAGCCTCGCCGGCGGCGTGGTCGTGCTTTATGCCTTCGGCATCTCCTATCTGGCGCTGGTGGTCGGGCTCGGGTTTGAAAAGGCGTTCATGGGTTCGCTCGCCTTCATTCCCGGCGATGCGTTGAAGGCCGTGCTTGCCGCACTTGCCGGCCGCGCTGTGATGGTCGGCTATCCGCTTTTGCCGCAGCGCGCTTGATCAGCTTATTTCGGGAGGATTAGAGAATGGCGACCCGTCTTTACGAACATCCGATCTTCCTTGAACACATCACGCCGGAAGGCCATCCCGAGCGGCCGGATCGGCTGCGATCTCTGAACATTGCGCTCGAACATCCGAATTTCGAGCGACTGGTCCGTAAGCAAGCACCGCAGGCCAACGAGGATGCCGTGCTTCTGGCGCATCCGGAGGAGCATCTGCTGTCTGTCATGCGCCAGATTCCCGAGGAAGATGGCGAGATCAACCGCGTCGAGGCCGACACCTATGTCTCGCCGAAAAGCCTGCAGGCGGCGCTGACCGGTATAGGCGCTGCGATGGTGGCGGTAGATGACGTGTTTACGGGTGCCGCCGACAACGTCTTCGTTGCGTCCCGCCCGCCCGGCCACCATGCGGAAACCGCAAAGGCCATGGGGTTCTGTCTCTTCAACAATGCAGCAATCGCCGCCCGTCACGCCCAGAAGGTGCACGGCGCAGAGCGCGTCGCCATCATCGACTGGGACGTGCATCACGGCAACGGTACGCAGGATATCTTCTGGAACGACACGTCAGTGCTGTTCTGTTCCACCCACCAGATGCCGCTTTACCCGTGGAGCGGCGATAAAAACGAAACCGGCGTGAAGAACAATGTCGTCAACGCGCCACTTTCCCCCAATACCGGCAGCGAGTATTTTCGCGAGGCGTTCAAATCCCGCGTCCTGCCGGCGATTGCCGATTTTTCGCCCGATCTCATCATCATCTCCGCCGGTTTCGACGCGCATCACCGCGATCCGCTTGCGCAGATCAATCTGGTGGGCGAGGATTTCGACTGGGCGACGGGGCGGCTGCTGGAAATGGCGGACAAATACGCCTCGAACCGGGTCGTCAGCCTGCTTGAAGGCGGTTATGATCTGGAAGGGCTGGCGGAATCGGCGGCCATGCATATTTTGAGAATGATGAAGGGTTGAAAATGACGGAAAATGCCAACACAGCCGATGTCAGCGGTTATTCCTTCGAAAAGGCCGTCGCCGAGCTGGAAAGCATTGTTGCACGCCTGGAGCGCGGAGACGTGGCGCTGGACGAGTCGATCGCCATCTACGAGCGTGGCGAAGCCCTGAAAAAACATTGCGAGACGCTTCTGAACGCCGCCGAAAAGCGTATCGAGAAAATCCGTCTCGACCGCGCCGGAAAACCACAGGGCGTGGAGCCGCTGGACGGGGAATAAACACGTCCTGTTGAACGGGGGCGACACAGCGTTCAACATTACGGCGCTCCCACGTCGTATCGTTCGTGGTAAGCTTGCGTGTAACGATACGAGGAGCTTCGGATGTCCTTCTTTCCCGGCAACGATCCTGTCGCAGGTGATGCTTTCGCCTGCGACGCCATCGAAAACCTCATCATTCCGCGCACCAGCGATATTGGCGGCTTCGCCGTGCGGCGGGCGCTGCCGACGCGGCAGCGGCGTCTTGTCGGCCCGTTCATCTTTTTCGACCGCATGGGTCCGGCCATCCTGAAGGCGGGCGAGGCGCTGGATGTCAAGCCGCATCCGCATATCGGGCTTTCCACCGTTACCTATCTGTTTGACGGCGAAATCAAGCATCGCGACAGTCTCGGCACCGAACTGGTCATCCGGCCCGGCGACATCAACCTGATGACGGCGGGGCGCGGAATCGTGCATTCAGAGCGCACGCCGGAAAACCTGCGCGGCCATCCGCTTTCCATGTCCGGCCTGCAGACCTGGCTTGCCCTCCCCGATCATATGGAGGAAATCGCTCCGGCCTTTTCCCATACCGCCCGCGAAGACATGCCTCTGATCGATATCAAGGGCGCATCCGGTCGGGTCGTCATCGGTGATTTCGAAGGCCTCACTTCCCCCGTTTCGGCTTTTACCGACACGCTTTACGTTGACCTGACGCTGGAACCGGGTGTGAAATTCCCGTTCTCTGCCGACCATGAGGAACGGGCGATCTACATTCTTTCCGGCTCTCTGGATGTCGCAGGTGACGTTTTTGCCGCCGACCAGTTGCTCGTCTTCCGGCCCGGCGACGACATCACATTGCAGAGCGGCAGTGGCGGCTGTCACATCATGATCTTCGGCGGTGCGGCACTCAACCAGCGCCGTTACATCTGGTGGAACTTCGTTTCGTCATCAAAAGAACGCATAGAGCAGGCCAAACAGGAGTGGAGAACCGGACGCTTCGATATCGTTCCCGGCGACGAAGAAGAGTTTGTCCCTTTGCCGGAGGGTTGAAATTCTATAGAAGTGAACGACATGCAGGGCTCAACTGCCGGCTTTCCATATGAAAGACGCACTGGTGCCCGCCGCTGACACGAGAAAAGGCCGAACGATTGACCGGAATGCCACAGACCCCATTGCTTGACCGGGTGAATTTTCCATCCGATCTCAAGGAGATCGACGATCGCGACCTGCCGGAACTGGCAAGGGAGTTGCGCGACGAGATGATCGACGCGGTGTCGAGCACCGGCGGGCATCTGGGTGCCGGTCTGGGCGTGGTGGAGCTGACGATTGCCATCCATAAGGTGTTCAACACGCCGGAAGACCGGTTGATCTTTGATGTCGGCCACCAATGTTATCCGCACAAGATCCTGACCGGCCGTCGCGAGCGCATCCGCACGCTGCGCCAGGAAGGCGGGCTTTCCGGTTTCACGCGTCGGGCAGAGAGCGAATATGACGATTTCGGCGCCGGCCATTCCTCCACCTCCATTTCCGCCGGTCTCGGCATGGCGGTGGCTGCGGGGCTGGATCAGAGCGACCGCAAGGTTATCGCCGTCATCGGTGATGGCTCCATGTCTGCGGGCATGGCGTTTGAGGCGCTCAACAATGCCGGTGCGCTCGACGCGCGGCTGATCGTCATCCTCAACGACAACGACATGTCGATTGCGCCGCCGACGGGCGCGATGAGCGCTTATCTCGCGCGGCTCGCCTCCGGCCGCACCTATATGGGCTTTCGCGATTTCGGCAAGAAACTCACCGCCTATCTCGGCAAGACCATCGACCGCGCCATTACCCGCGCCGTGACCCATGCGCGCGGTTACGTAACCGGCGGCACGCTGTTCGAGGAGCTTGGCTTCTATCACATCGGGCCGATCGACGGTCATTCCTTCGATCACCTGCTGCCTGTACTGCGCAATGTGCGCGACAACCAGAAAGGCCCTGTTCTCATCCATGTGGTGACGCAGAAGGGCAAGGGTTATGCACCGGCGGAAGCGGCAGCGGACAAATATCACGGCGTCAACAAGTTCGATGTCATTACAGGCGCGCAGGCGAAAGCCAAGCCGAATGCGCCGAGCTATACCAGCGTGTTTGCCGAAGCGCTTATCCAGGAAGCGACCCTCGACGACAAGATCATTGGCGTCACCGCCGCCATGCCTAATGGTACCGGGCTGGACAAGATGGCCGAGCTTTTCCCGGCCCGCACCTTCGATGTCGGCATTGCCGAGCAGCACGCCGTCACCTTCGCGGCGGGGCTTGCGGCTGACGGTTACAAGCCGTTCTGCGCGCTTTATTCCACCTTCCTGCAACGCGGTTACGACCAGCTGGTGCATGATGTGGCGATACAGAGCTTGCCCGTGCGCTTCCCCATCGACCGCGCCGGTTTCGTCGGCGCAGACGGACCGACCCACGCCGGCTCTTTCGACACCACATTCCTTGCCACCCTGCCCGGCATGGTGGTTATGGCGGCGTCCGACGAGGCCGAGCTGAAACATATGGTTCGCACAGCCGCAGCCTATGATGAAGGCCCGATTTCCTTCCGTTATCCGCGCGGCGAAGGCGTGGGCGTCGAGATGCCCGCGCGCGGTGAGATTTTGCAGATCGGCAAGGGCCGCATCATCAAGGAGGGCACCAAGGTCGCACTCCTTTCCTTCGGCACACGCCTTGCCGAATGCTTGGCGGCTGCCGAAGACCTCGATGCCGCCGGACTTTCGACCACGGTTGCCGATGCGCGCTTCGCCAAGCCGCTCGACCTCGACCTCATCCGCCAGCTTGCCGCTCATCATGAGGTTCTGGTGACAATCGAGGAAGGCTCTGTCGGCGGTTTCGGTGCACATGTGCTGCATTTCATGGCAAGCGCAGGCTTGCTCGACCACGGCCCGAAGGTTCGGACCCTGACGCTGCCCGACCATTGGGTGGAGCAGGCCAAGCCCGAGACCATGTATGCCAATGCCGGCCTCGACCGCGCCGGCATCGTTTCAACCGTGTTCAATGCGCTCGGCCAGCGTCAGGCCGGCGTCGGTTTCGCCGGCTGACAGCATTAATGGGACAGAAGGCGGGACGACCCGCCTCTGCCTCAGGATGCGGCGCCATCGAGAAAACCGACGACATTTTCAATCTGCCCCTCGGCATTTAGGCTGACGACATCGGTTCCGCCGGCGACATCTTCTCCGTCAGGCGAAATGAGACGCCATGAAAAACGGGTGAAGTTGCCGTGGCCGTCCGGGGTGCCTGTGAGCACAAAGCGATATCCCGGAAACTTCTGCCGCGCCGCCTCGATCATCGCGGCAATCCCCTGCTGCCCCTCACCCTGCATCAAAGGATCTGTATAGCACGCCATTTCAGCCCAGCCTTGGCTGACGAGGCGCTGGCGGCGTTCATCGTTCTCCTCGTTCCAGACAGCGAGGTAGGTTTCGGCGATTTTGAGATGTTGCGTCATGATTGCGCTCCTTTTTGTTGACGGCCCGAGCATGCCGGGGGCTGTGACGCAGAACAATTACCTGCGAGGTAATCGCATTGCCGATATCTTCTGCTAGGCTGCGGGGCATGACACATCATCAAGAACATGTCGGCCAGGTGCTTAAGGAATGGCGCGCGCGCCGCAGATTGAGCCAGCTCGATCTGGCGTCCGATGCCGAGATATCGGCGCGCCATCTGAGTTTTGTGGAAAGCGGGCGATCTTCGCCCAGCCGTGAAATGCTGGCGAGGCTGGCAGAGCAGCTTTCCATGCCCGCCCGCGCCGCCAACCGGCTGATGCTGGCGGCAGGCTATGCGCCGATCCATTCCGAACGATCACTGGATGCGCCTGATATGACGGCCGTTCGTAAGGCCGTCGAAACCGTGGTGCAGGGCCACATGCCCTTCCCGGCACTTGCAGTCGACCGCCACTGGAATCTGGTTCTTGCAAATGATGCGATCAAATCGCTTCTCGCCGGCATATCCGAAGACCTGCTTCACCCGCCCCTCAATGTATTGCGGCTGAGCCTTCATCCTGATGGCTTGAGTTTACGCATCGTCAATCTTGCCGAATGGCGGCATCACCTGCTGGATCGCCTACGCCGCCAAGTCGAAGAGACCGGAGACGAGACGCTTTCCCGGCTGCATGCGGAACTTTCCGCCTATCCCGCGCCTGCAGCTCCACGGCATTCCGCCGGGGCCGATCCGCTGGCGATACCGCTCGAACTACGCGATCCGTTGTCCGGGGGCGTGCTGCGCTTCATTTCGACCACCACGGTTTTCGGAACCGCCACTGATGTGACGTTGTCCGAGCTGGTGCTGGAATGTTTCTACCCGGCCGACGCCGAGACCCGCGCCGCCCTGATGAACGGTACAAAGGAGTAACTATCCATGCACACCACCTATCTCATCGGCTTCAAGGTCCGTGCCGATCAGCGCGAACGTTTTCTAGGATTGCTGAATGATCTGCTCGACGCCATGCGACACGAGAACACCTTTGTGAACGCAACCCTGCATCGGGACGGCGAAAACGAAAACCACTTCCTGTTGCATGAGACCTGGAGCGATCATCAGGATGTCCTAGACGTTCAGGTTCATCGTCCCTATCGGCAGGCTTGGCACGATGCCTTGCCCGAGCTTCTAGATGCCCCGCGCGATATCTCCGTCTGGCACCCCATGCGGGTTGATCATGCCGGCCCCGCGGCGAAACCTGGCGTGTCTTCGTCTATGTACCCTGTGGCCTGAACATCCGCGCGAAGAACACTTCGTCGGACAGGCGATGCAGCAAGGCTGCGATAGCGGCGGTTGCTACAATGGCGAAAACGAGCCGCCCGACCAGAACGCCGTAGACATCTGCACCCAGCGACATCACGACAATGGTGTCCTCAATGACGCTATGCGCAAACCCCATGAACACGCATGACAGAAAGACCTGACGCGGCGATATCGCTCCCGACTGCGCCTCGCGGATCAGAAGACCGGCGCCATAGGAGATACCGAGGAACAATCCGATGGCGGTGAGATGTTCGGCCTCGCCGCGAATGCCGGCAAGACGCAGCACGGGCGAAAGCGCTTTCATCATCAAGGCCAGGACGCCGGTCAGCCTGAGGATTTCAAGGCCAAAGGACAGGACCAGAAGGATGACGAGCATCGAAAGCATGGTTTCGCCAAGGCCCCAAAGATAGTCCGCCCAGTCGGGTGTGGCGCCCATGGCAGTCCAGACCGGGTTCACCGGGGCCGACAGCCACCCTGTCACCTCCAGAAAATGGTGCAGGAGAAAGGCATAGAGCAATCCGCCCCCGATACGCAGCAGCGTCGTTGCGATCACGCCGGGACCGGCCTTTTCAATGATCTTCTGCTCAATGGGCAGCCCATGCGCGAACAGGATGAGGGCCGAGAAAACCGTGACATCCGCCACGCTGAGCGAGGATACCGGAACCAGCGTGAAGACCAGCGGCACAGCGCCCCATATTCCCACCAGCATTCCCGTCAACCAGGCCAGCCCCAGCTCCGGCGGAAGCCCGATCAGGTTCATGACCGGCGCAAAGACCGGGGCCACGGCCTCGATCGCGCCCATCCTCGACAACAGTTCGGTGAGGATCGCAATCGGAACGGTGATCCGGACGAGCACCCAATAGATTTCAAGCGTTTCCCGCGTTTTACGCCAGACCGGCATCAGCAATGGCATCTGAGACTCCTTAAAGATTGTCTCAATCCACTAGCTCGAGCCGGTTCGCATTTG
This sequence comes from Agrobacterium sp. MCAB5, assembly GCF_052114365.1. Lineage (NCBI taxonomy): Bacteria > Pseudomonadati > Pseudomonadota > Alphaproteobacteria > Hyphomicrobiales > Rhizobiaceae > Agrobacterium > Agrobacterium sp. MCAB5. The sequence continues at coordinate 658,195 of NZ_JBFREP010000001.1, read as the reverse complement.
TGGTCAAAGATTGCAGCTTTGTGCAATTTTATTGCAAGTTGACCATTAGAGATTATGCTGCGGCAATGGACCGTATCGACCGCAAACTTTTAAACCTCATGCAGCGCGATGCATCGGGTACCAATGTGGACATGGCCGAGGAGGTGGGGCTATCGCCCTCCAGCTGCCTGCGCCGTCTGCAGCGGCTGCGCAAATCGGGCGTGATCGACCGCATTGTCGCGATCCTCAATCCCGCCAGAGCCGGACGGGCAATCAAGGCGCTGGTGACGGTGGAACTGAAATTGCACGGCGAGCAGCATATGCGCCGTTTTCTCGACCTGGCGAGCGCCGAGGACGCGGTTTCACACGCCTATTCCGTTACCGGAGCCACCGATGTCGTCCTGATGCTGCGCTTGCGCGACATGGAGGAGTTCGACGCGCTATGTGACAGGCTGTTCCGCGACCAGAACAATGTCGCACGCTTCTTCACCATGGTCGTCATACGAACGGCGAAAGAGGAAACAGCCATTCGGCTCGATTGAATTCTTCCATTTCACTCGTCAAAACGCTCCTCCTTGGAGAAGTCGTCGTGGCAAATGGGTCTCTAGATGAGGGTGTGCCCTGCATTTTTCAGCAGAACGAAAGCTTTTTCCAGATCGTTCGATTTCACAAGCAGGTGGTCGCCATCGAAAGTCGAAACCACGAATATACCGATCTCATTGGTCGAGAGCGGGTCGATAACGGACAAGACGATGCCCGTTTCATCGAAGGCAAATGGCCCCTGTAGCTTTAGACAGGACCAACCCGTATCAGATCTGACATGCCCAGGTATACGATCTTCCCGGCAGACGATGGAAAGCTCATCATCAGTCCGGGTGATACTGACGAAGCCACCGCCATCGGCCCAGGCCGGAATGGCTTCAGATGCTTCAAGTCGGGCCACCCCATATGCACCATCCAGAACTTTCAACTTGATGCTAGGTGCCATCTCGAAATAACCTTTGTTGGGAAACTGCGACAGAACGCGTGGTTGAGTGCTCGCGCCGTAAATCTAGCAACAAAAAGGGAGCTTCACAGCCCCCTGATTCACGCTTGATGATCGTGACCGTCAGGATCAGAACTCCGTCCAGTCCTGATCCTTTGCAGCCGGCGCTTCCGCTTTGCCGCCAAAGGCGCGGGCGAGGCTTTGGCCAAGGGCGCGGGCGGGTGAAGCGACCGGCCTTGCGGTTGTGGAGGCAGGCTTCACTGCGGCTTTTCTGACTGGTGCGGCGGGTGCGGACTGGTAGACAGGCTTCACCGAGGACTGGCGAGGAGCAGAATATCCGCCGGCGCCGGCAACGGCACCGCGAACGCCGCCCACCTTGAACTGGCCGAGCAGGCTATTGAGCGCTTCCGCTTCACGGGCGAGCGAATGGCTGGCAGCGGTCTGCTGCTCAACCATTGCGGCATTCTGCTGCGTGCCCTGATCCATGGTGTTCACGGCCGTGTTGATTTCCTGCAGACCAGTCGCCTGTTCGCGGGCAGCGACGACGATGGCGCTGACATGGGCGTTGATCTCCTCGACTTCTGCCACGATGAGTTCGAGCGCCTTGCCGGTCTCGTCGACGAGGTTGACGCCGTTTTCCACCTGCTGGCTGGAAGCGCCGATCAGCGTCTTGATTTCCTTTGCGGCATTGGCGGAACGCTGGGCGAGTTCACGCACTTCCTGCGCGACGACGGCAAAGCCCTTGCCCGCATCACCCGCACGGGCGGCTTCGACGCCTGCGTTCAGCGCAAGCAGGTTGGTCTGGAAAGCGATATCGTCGATGACGCCGATGATGTTCCCGATTTCGCCCGATGATTTTTCGATCTCGCGCATGGCGGCAACCGCCTTGCGGACCACGACGCCGGATTTTTCCGCTCCGCTGCGGGCACGCTGAACCAGATTGCCAGCGTCCTCAGCACCCCTTGCGCTGTCACGCACCGTGGTGGTGACTTCTTCCAGTGCTGCGGCGGTTTCCTCGATGGAAGCGGCCTGCTGTTCGGTGCGGCGCGACAGGTCGTCGGCAGCAGAGAGCATTTCCGAAGCCCCGGCATTGATTGCAGCGGCATTCTCGCCAACTGCGCGCATGGCCTGCTGCAGCTTTTCGACAGCGCTGTTGAAGTCGATACGGATGGGGTCGATGTAGGAGGCGAACGGCGTTTCGATACGGTAGGCGAGATCGCCTTCCGCCAGAGCCGCAAGACCCTTGCCAAGCTCATCACGCGCAAGGGCGTTGGCGGCTTCGTCCTGGGCCTTCTCTTCCTCGTTGCGGCGGCGCTCGGCCTCGGTTGCGGAGCGCATGCGCTCGGTTTCGCCGGCAAGGCGGGATTTTTCCAGCCCGGCTTCCTTGAAGACGAGAACGGCTTTCGCCATTTTGCCGACTTCATCCTTGCGGTCGAGAGCCGGAACTTCCGTGGTCATATCGCCGTCGGCAAGCCTGCTCATAGCCGCCGTCATACCGACGATCGGCGTGACGATGGAGCGCGACAGGGCCCAGATGAGGGCCACGGCCAGAAGACCGGCAACCGCGCCGCCACCCAGAAGTGCGAGCTTGAGGTTGAGTGCGGCAGCATCCTGCTGTGCGGCGTAGCTTGCCGACAAGCCGTTCAGCTGGTCCTTGATCTTGGCGGCGGAGGCGCGGAAACCGTCGAGCTGACCCTTGGCCTGATTGCGACCGATCTCGATGATTTCGGAAATCGGTGCTTCGGTCGTCTTGCGGGCGGCAAGCTGCGGTTCCGCCAGTTCCTTGAAGAACACGGTGGCGGATGCCTGCATGTCATCGATGGATTTCAGAATGTCCGGCTGGCCGGCGGCAAGCGCACGGGCTTCACCAAGCTTCTTCAGCATCAGATCGCGCTGGGCGAAAACATCGTTGTAGGTGCTGTCGCTGCGAAACAGCAGAAAGCCGCGCTGGTTGACGGCCTGTTCCAGCATTGCGGCCGTCGCACCGTCAACCGCATGCAGGATTTTGTTGGCCTTGTTGTTCTGGACCGTGACGTGCTCGCTCCCCAGCGTCTGCCAGAAGACCACCGCCGAGGCGAGCAGGCAAACGCCCATCAAGACGCAGAAGGTGACAATGAGCTTAATGTTGATGGGGAAATTTTTTAGCGACATCGCAAACTCTCTCGGCGACCTGATGCCACGGAGCAAGCGTCTGCGCTGCAACGGTCGCAATTTTGGAAATGGGAGGAGATGCCGTCATGGCAGGTTCCGACTGGCCGCACGGGCCTTGCAGACAAAGTGCAATACAAGCCTTTATATTGGATTAATCGCATATGCTGTTAAAGACCACGAAACGACCCTGCGCTGCGGCAAATGGTGCCGTTGCGAAGCCTTGCGCGCGATAAATCGCTTGCATCTGCGGGGTTTGGCGGTCATTGACACGGGACCATGTCCAAAACACCTGAAAATGAACGGCTTGACCAGCTTCTTGTTTCGCTCGGCCACTTTGCCAGCCGCTCGCGTGCGCGCGATGCGATTGCGCGCGGCACCGTGAGCGTCAACGGGAAAACGGCCACAAAGCCCAGCCAAACCGTTGCCGGAAACGTCAAGATCGCCATTACCGATCCGGCGCAGGCCTATGTTTCCCGCGCCGCCCTCAAGCTCACCGCCGCGCTCGATCACTTCGGGCTCGATCCGAAGGGCCATGAATGCCTCGACGTCGGCGCCTCCACCGGCGGCTTCACCGAGGTATTGCTTCATCGCGGCGCAAAACACGTCACCTCCATCGATGTCGGCCACGGGCAGATGCATCCACGGATCGAGAACGATCCGCGCGTGACCAATCTGGAAGGGCTGAATGCGCGCTTCCTGACAACCGACGACATTGATGACCGGTCCGTGGACTTCATCGTCTCCGACGTGTCCTTCATTTCCATAAAGCTCGCCCTTGCCCCGGCACTCGCACTTGCAGCCTCCGGCGCGCACGCGGTTCTGCTGGTCAAGCCGCAATTCGAGGCAGGCCGTGATGCCATCAGCAAGGCCGGGCTGTTGAAAGAGCCGGAAACGGCGCCTGCCGTTGCTGCCGAACTGGAACGCTGGCTCGTTGAAGACATGGGCTGGAAGAGCCTCGGTCTCATCCCCTCGCCGATTTCCGGCGGCGATGGCAATATCGAATTTCTTCTCGGAGGCGAAAAGCCATGAGCACGCAGACCGTCAGCATCAAGAGCCTTGGCGCCCAGGGCGACGGCATTGCGCACTGTCCCGACGGCCCGGTCTATGTGCCCTTCGCCCTACCCGGCGAAACGGTGGCGATCGCCAAGGTCAAGGATACCGGCTCCATCATCTCGATTGCGGAAGCCTCCGCGGATCGCCGCGAACCCGTGTGCCGCCACTTCGGCCCCGAGGGCGTTAACGGCACCTGCGGCGGCTGTTCGCTGCAGCATTTTGCCGACCAGCCCTACCACGCCTTCAAGCGGGAGCTGGTGGTTTCGGCGCTGAGATCGAAAGGCCTGACGCCGCCAGTAGACGATCTCGTCATCTGTCGCCCCGGCGAGCGCCGCCGCGCGGTGTTTGCCGCCCGCAAGACGGAAAAGGGCCTGCTGCTCGGCTTCAGCCAGGCAAACAGCCATCACATCGTCGCCATTGAGGAATGTCCCGTCACCTCGCCCGGTATCGTCGCGCGGCTGGACGCCGTGCGCGCAATCGGCCTTTCCCTTGCGTCGAATGCAGAACCGTTCCGCATGACCGTTCTTGAAACGCTTTCGGGCCTCGACATTTCCGTCGACGGCATCAAATCCGTTGGCGACAAACAGCGGCGCACATTGACGGAAACGGTGCTGGCAATGCGTGGCATCGCCCGTGTCGCGCTATCTGGCGAAATCCTGATCGAACCGCAAAAGCCGATCATCGAATTCGGCGGCATTCCGGTTTCCCCACCGGCCGGCGGTTTCACGCAGGCAACCAAACAGGCCGAAGACGCCATGGCGGAACTGGTGCTTGCCCATGTTGGCAAATCCAAACGCATCGCCGATCTCTTCTGCGGTTCCGGCACGTTTGCGCTGCGGCTTGCGCGCGTCGGCCGCGTGCATGCGGTTGAGGCAGAGGACAAGCCGCTGAAAGCGCTCGATTTCGCCGCGCGCAACACGCAGGGCCTGAAACCCGTCAGCATCGAAAAGCGTGATCTTTTCCGCCGGCCGTTGATGACGAGCGAAATGAAGAATTACGATGCCGTTGTGTTCGATCCGCCGCGCGCCGGTGCGGAAGTTCAGTGCAAGGAACTTGCGCGCAGCGCGGTGAAGAAAATCGTCGCCGTCAGCTGCAATCCGCTGACGCTTGCGCGCGACCTCGCCATTCTGGTGGAGGGCGGCTATCGCGTCACGCGCGTCACGCCGGTCGACCAGTTCTTGTGGTCGCCGCATGTGGAAGCGGTGGCGACGCTGGAGAAATAATCACCAGGCGGTGTCAACAGTGCCGTTGCCGACCACGCCCGAGCAACGGCAGGCGCCGCCAACGCGGCCTTGCTCGATGGGGCAGATATAGGGCCGGCGCCGATTGGCGCTGTCCGGTGGAGTGATGACGCAAACGAAACGCGCGCGGCGCTGGCGATCGCGGGAATTGCCGGAGTAATAATTCGGGCTGTCCTCTTGCGTGGACTGCGCCAGAATGACGTTATTGCTCGAACCCGGCAAAGGCACGGTCGCCGCCGCCTCTGCGACAGTCGCAGCGGAGAGGAGGACGGTCAGGGCGAAAACAAAGTGACGCATAGCGGGTGGCCTTCGAAGGATGACGTTGCGTTATCTAACCCAAGCCATATTACCGGGTTGCTTAACAGCAAGGAATTCCTGCCGGAACGCTTAACGCCGCATGAATGCCTCGAAAGCGGCCCGCGCCTCGGCACTCTGCAATTGCGCGGTGAAATGGCGGGCTTCCTCATCGATGCGGGCCAGCACATCTGCCGGATTGCCGCGCACGAGATCGCGGGCAATCTTCAGCGCCTGCTGCGGCTTGGCGGCGAGCCGCGTGGCAAGCGCCAGCGTTTCGCTTTCGACATGTTCCGGCGCCACGACTTTCCAGATCATTCCGGCCTGCAAGGCCTGTTCGGCGGTAAAACCTTCGCCCATGGCCAGCAGGGCAAAGGCGCGCTGATGGCCGATGAGCTTTGGCGCAAGCAGGCTGGACGCAGCTTCCGGCACCAGCGCCAGATCCACAAACGGCGTCTTGAACAGGCTGCGGTTGGAGGCAACGGTCAGATCGCAATGCAGGTTCAGCGTCGTGCCGATGCCGATGGCCAACCCATCGACGCCCGAAACCAGCGGCTTTTCGAAGGTTGCCAGCGCCTTCAGAAGATCGAGTACCGCGAGCTTGCCCTTTGCGCCAGACATGGCGAAGGCAAGAAAATCGGCCATGTCATTGCCGGCGGAAAAGCAGCCTTCCGTACCCAGAAACGCGACGACACGGATATCCGGGTCTGCATTGGCGGCCTTCAGAGCCTCTGCCATGCGAAGATACATTGCATCGGTGATGGCGTTTTTCTTTTCCGGCCGGTTGAAGCGGATGGTCAGAACGTCAGGCGCATGACTGACCCGCTCGACTAAAATATGGTCGTCCGACATGGTTTTCTCCTTAACCCAGCACGGCGCGGGCGGCGGCAAGGCTTGCTGCACCGGCAATGACGCGATCCCTCAGCGCTGCCGTTTCCGCCAGCAGGTTTTCCGCCGCAAACCGGCAGAGCGATGCGCGATGCGCTCCCCTGCCGTCATCCACCTGGGCCAGGGCGCCCTTGGCAAGATAGGCTCCGGTGAGCGCCAGCCCGAAGAGGCGCTGATAGGGCGTGGCACCGGCGAGCGCGGTTTCGGTTTCCCCCGCTTTCAGGCGTTCCAGCAACCAGTCGGTCGCCGTTTCGAGATCGGTGAGACTCGTTTCGAGATAACGGGCAGTCTCGCCGAGATCACTGCGGTTCGAGGCAGCAGTTCGGGCGACGATTTCACGCAATTCTGCGATGAAACCGCGCACCTGTGCGCCATCGGAAAGCGGCAGCTTGCGCACCACAAGGTCGATCGCCTGAATGCCGTTGGTGCCTTCGTAGATCGGCGCGATGCGGGCATCGCGCAGGTAACGCGCCGCACCGGTTTCCTCGATGAAACCCATGCCGCCATGCACCTGAATGCCCATGGAAGCGACATCGACACCGGCATCGGTGGAGAAGGACTTGGCGATTGGCGTTAAAAGAGCTGCGCGCTCCTGCCAGTGGGCGCGTTCAGCCACGTCCTCGGCGGCATGCGCCATATCGATGGCGTGGGCGCAGTTGAAGGAGATGGCGCGCGCCCCTTGTGTCAGCGCTTTCATCGTCAACAGCGTACGGGCGATATCGGGATGCTCGATGATAGGGCTCATGCCCGAACCCTGCCAGCCGGGCGCCTTGCCCTGCGTGCGTTCCCTGGCGTATTCGATTGCCTTCTGTGTCGCCGCCTCGCAGATTGCCACGCCCTGCATGCCAACGGCAAGGCGGGCGTTGTTCATCATGGTGAACATGCAGGCGAGACCCTTGTTCTCCTCGCCGATCAGCCAGCCCAAGGCACCCTTCTCTTCGCCAAACTTTCCGTCCCCGAAGATCATCGTGCAGGTGGGCGAGCCGTGAATGCCGAGCTTGTGCTCCAGCGAATGGCAGAAGACGTCGTTGCGACTGCCCGGCGTGCCGTCGTCTTCGGGCAGGAATTTCGGCACGAGGAACAGCGAAATTCCGCGCGTGCCGGCCGGCGCATCCGGCAGGCGGGCGAGAACGAGGTGGATGATATTGTCCGCGGCGTCATGTTCGCCCCAGGTGATGAAAATCTTCTGCCCGAAAATGCGGTAGGTGCCGTCACCATTACGCTCGGCACGGGTTTTCAGCACGCCAAGGTCCGATCCCGCATGCGGTTCGGTGAGGTTCATCGTGCCGGTCCATTCGCCGGAGACGAGTTTGGGAAGATAGATGCGCTTCAGGTCGTTGCTACCGTGGGCAACGAGAGCTTCCACCGCGCCCATGGTGAGCGTCGGCGCAAGCGCGAAAGCCATGGAACCGGAATTCCACATTTCGAGTGCGGCGACGTTCAGCATATGCGGCAGGCTCTGGCCGCCGAATTCTTCCGGTGCGGTGAGGCTGTTCCAGCCGGCCTCAGCCCAGCGCCGGTAAAGATCGGCCCAGCCGTCCGGCGTTGAGACCTTGCCGTCGCTCAGCCGCGCGCCCTGTCGGTCGCCTATATCGGCAAGAGGCGCGACCTGCTCGGTGGCGAAACGGCCGGCCTCCTGTAATATGGCATCGACCACATCTTCACCGAGGTCTCCCAGAGCACCTCTGGACAACGCGTCTTGCAGACCCGCCACATGTTTGAGTGTAAAGGCGATATCATCCACCGGCGCGGTATACATGCTGCCTCCTCCCGAAGCTCTTGCCTATCGTGCTGTTGCTTTCGGGCTAAATGATTTTTACGTAAACGTCAATTTGAAAATTCCCGCCTTTTCAGCGGGATTGTTATAAAACTGTCATATGAATTTGCTCAGCATGCGCTGACAGGTGCCGTGCCACCGCTGCCGTTTCCGTCTTGGGGCGACGGACGCCTCCCCTCCCATTCCGCCGGTCAGGACTGCCACGATGGATCTCATAACGCCCGCTATCCCCGGCCTTGTCTGGGCCTATAAATTCCACCCCGGAACGGCGCCATGCCGGCGGCTTGCGCCCGATGCGGGCTTTGGCGAGATGGCGCAATGCGAGGGCTTCTTCTGGCTGCACCTCAATCTTGCGGATCAGCGGGTGGCGGGCTTTCTCGAAACGATCGATGGTCTCGATCCGGCAGCGCTGGCAAGCCTCACCACCCATGAAACCCATCCGTCCATCACGGTGGATGAAAAGTCACTTTATGGGACGCTGGTCGATTTCCAGCGCGAGTTCGATCAGGAAACGCGTGATTTCGGTTGGCTGCATTTCGCGGTCAGCGACCGTTTCATCATTACCACCCGTCTGCAACCTTTGCGCTCAGTGGACCGGCTGAAAGCGGCAGTCGACAAGAATTCCAACCGCTACCTCACGCCGGCCCATGTCTTCGAAGGCCTCGTCGCGGAATTCCAGCGTTCGCTGATCAGCCTGGTGATGGAAACGACCGAAGAGCTGAACGCCATCGAGGACCTGGTCTATGACAGCGAAAACCGCGACGAGCGGCGGCGGCTTGCGCCGCTCAGGCGCACGGTCGTTCGCCTCCACCGGCATCTGCGCACGGTGCTCACCCTGATGCGGCGGGCGTCTGCGGCCGATGAGGACGAGATGCCTGACGGTTTCGAGGATGTCGCCTCGCGGCTGATGGGCCGCCTCGAGGCCGTGGATCACGATGTCTACGCCCTTCAGGAACGCGCAAGGCTGCTGCACGAGGAAATCGATTCCAAGCTCTCGTCCGAAACCAACCGGCATCTTTATATCCTGTCGCTGATGACGGCATTCCTGCTGCCGCCATCGCTGGTCACCGGCTTCTTCGGCATGAACACGGATGAGTTGCCATTTACGGTCGGCACCGGCGGCACGATGGCGGCCAGCATCTTCATCGTGATTTCGGTTATGCTTGCCTGGTTCGTGCTGAAGCGGGCTCGCATTCTGTGAAAACAAAAAGCCGCCCGCATCCGGGCGGCTCGTAATAACTATCAGGCTGGTCAATCCCTACTCCGTCTTGCCGGATTAAGGCCGGAGTGACGGAGTATTGCTATCAGCTGTAAGGCGAATAGCAGGGCTGGCGTGGGCCATTGTAGGGCTGGAACGTGTTGCTATAGGCATCGTAGGACCGATAACGGCCATAGCACCAGTTCACATGCGCCTGGCTCATGCCGGCACGACGGACCGGACGATATTCGCGGTAGACCGGACGCGGGCGATATTCCGGAACCGGACGGTAGACTTCGCGCGGCTGCGACAGTGCGCCGCCGATGATCGCGCCCGTCGCAAAGGCTGCGAGCGGGAACCAGTAACCGTCGTGGTGACGATAACCCGGGCGGTAGTCGCGATAACCGCGATGGCCGCCGTACCAGCCGCGGCGTTCGCCGCCCCAGCCGCCACGATTGTCACGATCGCGCCAGTATTGCACATTGACGACATTCTTGCCGGCATCGTTACCCAGGGTCTCGACACTCTTCGGCGCCATCAGCAATGGCATTGCCTCAGCGGGAACAATCGCTCCTGCAACCACGATTGCAGAAAGACCGACAGCCAGGATATTCTTCACATAGCTTCTCATCTGACTTCCTCCATTCACGACGGTCGACAGGCCGTTGCACGTGAATAATAACACCTTTTTCTTTTTATCCAGCCAGTTTGTCGGTGCTGGCTGGAACATCACAGGTTGCAGGCTAGGCGCTTTCGCCTGAACCCAGCATTAACGGCGTTGTCACGCTTCGGTTACCGAAACTCGGCACTCGAAAGCAAAAGCCCGGATCGGATCCGGGCTTTCGAAAGGCGTGCTTAACGGCTGTATGGAGATACGCATACACGACGCGGACCGCTGTTCGGCTGGTAGCTGTTATCGTAGGCGCGGTAAGAGCGCCAACGGTTCTGGCACCAGGCAACATGGCTGCCGCCATAGGCCGGTCTCGGCTGCGCCATGGCGCCGCCAATGATTGCGCCAGTGGCGAAGGCCGCCAGAGGGAACCACATTCCGTTGTGATAGCGGTAGCCCGGACGGCGGTCGCGATAGCCGCGATGGCCGTTATAATATCCGTCCCGCGACGGGCGCGGACGATACATGCGGTCGCCGTATCTACGGTCACCTCGGCGGTCCCATTCACGGTACTGTACCGGCACTACATTCTCGGTTGAGATTGCCGGCTTCGCCATTGGAACAGGCGCCTGGAACGCCTGCGACGGCGTGAAGCTTGTCAGGAACAGGACAACCGCCGTAGCGACGCTCGTCGTGCGGAAATTCATCATGATCTTTCCTCCGTTTGCTGTGGCGCGTTGAACCGCGCTTTCTAACTACTCGGTCTTGTCGGAGGTAGGGGCAGCCCCATTGAAACACCCGAAAAGAATTCGATGACGTGCAAACGAGTTTTAAGACCTTTGGTTCCGGTTCAAAAATAGATTCCCGCATAAGACGCAGGATTTCGTGCGCTCAGGCTTCCACCTTCACGTCGGTCAACGGCCGCGAGCAGCAGGCGAGAATATAGCCTTCATCGATTTCGTCATCGAGAATGCCGCCATTGTGGTTCATCTCCACCTCGCCGGAGAGCTTCAGCACCCGGCAGGTGCCGCAAATCCCCGATTCGCAGGCGGCACCGATGCGCACACCGGCGGCGCGCGCCGTCATCAGAACGGTCTGGCCGGGCTGGCACGGCACTTCCTTGCCGGAAAGCGTAAACCCCACCATCGAGAGTGCTTCGCCATCCGCCACGGTGTGAATACTCTCGCCCACAGCAACCGGGGCGGCTGGCGAAAAGCTTTCCTGGTGGTAACGGCTCATGTCGAAGCCGGAAGCATCCAGCATGGAGCGGATGGCGGCCATGAAAGGCTCCGGTCCACAACAGAACACCGTGCGATCCATGAAATCAGGCGACAGAAGCGCAATCTTGGCCTTGTCGACCATGCCCTTCAAGCCGGACCAGAGATCAGTGCGGCCGCAATTTTCCACGATGAAACCGAGCGACAGTTTCGGCATGAAGCGGGCAAGATATTCCAGCTCGTGACGGAACACGATATCGGATGGCGAGCGCGAGCAATTGATGAAGGCGATATCACTCTGCGGCGCGCGGTCGCTCATGTCGCGCACCATCGACATCATCGGCGTCACGCCGGAGCCGGCCGAGATGAACAGGTATTTGTCGCCGGGATGCCGGACATAAGAGAAATCGCCGAGCGGGCCGAGTGCCCGGATTTTCATGCCGGGCTTCAGATTGTCGAACATCCAGCGCGTGCCGATGCTGGTGGCCTGCGCCTTGACCGTGACCGACAGCGCATAGGGCCGCGACGGGCTGGAGGACAATGTGTAGGTGCGGTAGAGCGGCTCCTTGCCTACTGGCAACTCCAGCGTCACGAACTGGCCCGGCAGGTAACGGAACCAGTTCTGATCCTCCGACCGGAACAGGAATGTCATCACGTCAGGCGTCTCGGGCGTCACCGAAATGCATTCCAGCAGGTGGAGCTTGTCGCTCCACGGCTTCATCTCGTCTATGTGCTTGTAGGTCACAGCCATATTCATCTTCGCGTTACGCTACTGCCGAAAGGCGGGCCTTGTCGCCCGACAGCCGGTCAACCATGAAATCGGCATACCAGTTGACGAACTGCATCACGCCGCCCTCGTCTTCCATGGAATAGGGGCCGGGCTGGTAAGCGGGCGAGCGGATGCCGAAGGCGTTTTCCTCAACGATGCGGCGGTCCTGATCGTTGGTTTCGTTCCAGACGTGCGTGAGGTCCTCGAGATCGTAATCCACGCCTTCAACCGCATCCTTGTTCACCAGCCATTTGGTAGTGACCATGGTCTCATTGGCGTTGAGCGGCAGCACGCGGAAGGAAATGGTGTGGTCGCCGAGGAAGTGGTTCCAGGTCGTCGGATAATGGAACAGAAGCAGCGCGCCGATATGGCTGATGCTGACGTCATCGGAAAGCGGCCGGCGCACGGCGCGTTTTCCCGACATGGTGTAGCTTTCCGCCTCGCCGATCAGCGGCATGCGGGCAACACGGAACTGGCCTTTCGGATCGATCTTGAAGCGGCTCGGCAGGCCGGCAGCCTCGCAGCGTGCCCAGTGGCCACCGATCTCGGGATCGCTTGCACCACCGTCCGTACCCGTAACGCTCGGGTTTTCAGGATAGGTGCGGCAGAGTTCCGGATGGTTGGCGGCGCAATGGTAGCACTCGCGGTTGTTTTCCCAGACGAGCTTCCAGTTACCCTTTTCGATGATCGTGCTTTCATGCGCGACCTTGGCTTCCCAGATGCGATGCGGCGCCATGTAGCTTTCGACCTCGGCGCGCATCGGCGCGAAGTCGGCGGGCTGGTCTGCCAGGCAGATGAAGACGTAACCGGCAACGGTTTCGCAGTGGACCGGCTTCAGGCCGAATTCAGCCTTGTCGAAATCATCGCCCATATGGCGGGCAAACAGCAGCTTGCCGTCCAGATCGTAGGTCCACTGGTGATAGGGACAGACGAGGCGTGCGGACTGGCCCTTATGAGAAGAGCATACGCGGGAACCGCGATGGCGACAGGAGTTATGGAGGGCGCGAATCTGTCCATCGCGACCGCGAATGATGACGACGGAATAGGCGCCGACCTGAACGGTGATGTAGTTACCGGCCTTCGGCACTTCGCAATCATGGCCGACAAACAGCCAGTCGCGGTACCAGATGGTTTCCATGTCCAGATTGAAATAATCCGGGTCCGTGTAGAAAGACTGTTCCAGGCTGAAGCCTTCGCGGCGGTTCTTCAGCTGACGCAGTACGGTATCACGCAATTCCATGGCCAAATCCTCGATCAAACCGCCCTGCCCCACACCATTTATCGGACTGCGGAAGTGTGATCCCATCTAAACATCAGCGTTCATTTGCGGTAGCGCAGACAGCGACATCGGCTTCCGCATTGGCGACAAATTGCGACATGCGCCAATGGCCGTTGCACGCCATTCCGCTGCGAAATCCGGCAGCTATTCCCCGCCGGAAACCACGTCGCAATATGACGCATGATGTCGCGCGGCTCCCTCTCTACCCGTTAAAAAACGGGGGTTGTGGCGCAACGGAGTTTTAACATGCCCTAAACTATATTGACTGATCGACAACAACGAGGGCGTTCCGGGTGGAGAAGGCGACACGCATACGTTATTTCGATGCCGGCAAACATTCGGTCACGCCGATACGTTCAAAGACCGCGCATTCGGATTTCCTGCGAACCGGGCGCATCAGCCGCTACGAAGAACGCTGGCTGCCGAGGGAACGCGTCTATTACAGCCATGAAGAAGTGGCGGCAATGACCGGGCGCAAGCTCGAGGCTGCTGCCGATGCCACCCATAGCCGTCTCAATGGCTTTCACCAGTCCATCCGTTTTCCCAAGATGGTTTTCCACCATCTGCTGGATGAGCGGCCGCATCTCGGCTATTGCCATGTCACGGCAGCGAAAACCAGTTTCGACGCCGAGCGCCATGTGCTCTGGTCATTCTATTTCGCGAATTTCTTCGCCGAGTTGAGCGGGGCCGAGAACTTCTTCGAAAACATCGATGCGCGCTATTCGCGGATGTATTTCGCAGTCGCCATCAACGCGCTTCCAAACAAGAACGTCGCCATCGATACCTCCTTCCATCGCGGCGGCCTGCTGTTCCAGACCCACGACCCACGCGTTGCGCTCAAAAACGTGCTTATGCTCGGCGCCCGCTCGGACGAAATGCGCAAGATCATCAAGGCAATATAAAAGCCCACGATAGCGCTTTCCATAAGGCCCTGAAATACGCTATTGACGCCCTGAAAGGCAGCATCATGGCGCGTCATATCGATATCGAAAACGAGCGGGAAACCGCCTTGCAGGCGGCCGTCGAGGAGCTTTCCCGCGGCCAGCCAATCGCCCTGCCCACGGAAACCGTCTACGGCCTTGCTGCGGACGCCACCGATCCGGCGGCCATTACCCGCATTTACGAAACGAAAGGCAGGCCACAGTTCAATCCACTGATCTGCCATATGGCCGATATCGCCATGGCCGAACGTTATGCGGTTTTCGATCCCGTGTCGCGACGCCTCGCCGAAGCCTTCTGGCCCGGCCCGTTGACGCTGGTTCTGCCACTGAAACCGGCAAGCGGCATTCACTCACTCGCAACGGCCGGGCTCGATACCGTCGGCATTCGCGTTCCGCAGGGTTTCGCCGGTGATCTGATCCGCCGGTTCGACAAACCTCTTGCTGCGCCCAGTGCCAATAGTTCCGGCAAGATCAGCCCCACCAGTGCCGCCCATGTCGAGGCTGATCTCGGTAACAGGATCAACCTCATTCTTGATGGCGGTGCTGCCTCCGTCGGTGTCGAATCCACCATCGTCAAAGTGGAAGACGACGGGCGGGTGCGGCTGCTTCGTCCCGGCGGCATCGTCACCGAGGAGATCGAGCGCATCACCGGCACCCAGCTCGAACGGCCGGAAAAGGCATCAGCTGCCATCGAGGCACCCGGAATGCTCGCCTCGCATTATGCGCCCGGTGCAGCTGTTCGCCTCGACGCGACGTCCGTTTCTTCTGACGAGGCACTGATCCGGTTCGGCGGCATCGCGGTTGAGGGACAAGAGACGGCCCGTACCGTTCTCGACCTCAGCCCTTCCGGCGATCTTGCCGAGGCGGCCGCCAATCTGTTCGATTATCTCAAAGCAGCCGATGCGAGCGGTGCCGCGACAATCGCGGTCACAACCATTCCCGCCCACGGTCTTGGAGAGGCGATCAATGACCGCCTTTCCCGCGCCGCCGCGCCGCGAGGCTGACGGTACTTCACCATTTCGCCCACCGTTTCAAATGACAGCGAGACGCCAATGACAATCGCAGCCCCCTCCTCCGACATCCTCGACCGCTTCACTGCCATTGTCGGCGAAAAAAACGCGGTGCGCGACGCTGTGGAAATGGCGCCGCGTCTTGTGGAGAATCGCGGGCTTTACCATGGTGCGTCACCGCTGCTGCTCAAGCCCGGCACTGTCGAGGAGGTTGCAGCCATCCTGAAGCTCGCCAGCGAGACCGGCACGCCCATCGTGCCGCAGACCGGCAATACCGGCCTTGTGGGTGGCCAGACGCCGCGTGCTGACGGAACCGACATCATCCTCTCGCTCGAGCGCATGAACCGTATCCGCGACATCGATCCGGTCGCCAACACCATCGTTGCGGATGCCGGCTGCATTCTAGACGACATCCACAAGGCCGCATCGACCGTGGAGCGGATGTTCCCGCTGTCGCTCGGTTCGCAGGGCTCGTGCCGCATCGGCGGTAATCTGGCCACCAATGCCGGCGGCACGGCAGTTCTCGCTTATGGCAATATGCGCCAGCTTTGCCTGGGGCTTGAAGTGGTGCTGCCGACAGGTGAAATCTGGGACGGGCTTCGCCGGCTTAAAAAGGACAATACGGGTTACGATCTGCGCGATCTCTTCATCGGTTCGGAAGGCACGCTCGGCGTTATCACCGGTGCGGTGCTGAAGCTTTTCCCCGTGCCGCTCGGCCATCAGGTGGGTTTTGCCGGTCTTCGATCCACCGACGATGCGTTGAAGCTGTTCGAAATGGCCTCGAACCTCTGCGGCACGGCGCTGACCGGTTTTGAGCTGATGCCGCGCATCGGCGTGGAATTCACCGCCAAACATATTCCCGGCGTGCGCGATCCGCTACAAACGCCGCATGACTGGTACGCGCTCATCGATATCTCCACCTCCGATTCGGCTGAGACGGCTGAAACAATGATGCAATCGCTGCTGGAGCGCGGTTTTTCGGCTGGGCTGGTCGAGGATGCGGTGATCGCTTCATCGGAAGCGCAGCGTCAGGCGCTCTGGCATATGCGCGAAAGCATGTCCGATGCGCAAAAGCCGGAAGGCGGCTCTATCAAACACGACGTTTCCGTTCCGGTGTCGAAGATACCGGAATTCATGGCAACGGCGGAAAAGGCCGTTCTTGCCGCCATTCCCGGCGCCCGCGTCTGCGCCTTCGGCCATCTGGGCGATGGCAACATCCACTACAATATTTCCCAGCCGGTTGGTGCGGACAAAGCTGAATTCATCGGTCGCTGGCGGGATATGAACGAGATCGTGCACGGCATCGTGCTGTCGCTCGGCGGTTCGATTTCGGCCGAACATGGCATCGGCCAGTTGAAGCGCGACGAGCTGGCCGCTATCAGGCCTGGCATTGAAATGGACCTGATGCGACGCATCAAACACGCCTTTGACCCCGCCGGCATCATGAACCCCGGCAAGGTGATCACCGCCCGCTAGGGATAGCAGCTTCATCATCGTTGCAGGTTAGTTGGAAGTTCTCGCCGTCCAGGCGGGAACCAGTTCCGCATTCAGGCGGCGCGGCTTTTGCGCGTGCACGAGCTGTGTCAGGCCCATGCCGGATTTTGCGATCGCCACCGCATGTTTCTTCGGCATCAGGTAGCCGCATTCCAAGGGAGGACGGCGGCGCACTATCCGGCTGAAAAAGGGCCGCTTGTGATACCGGGAAGGCGAGAAACGCGCGGGCTCGGCACAGACAGCCACATATTCGAGAATCTCTTCGATCCAGCCGCTCTGCGGACGCGCACCCGGTTCGACCAGCAGGATCCAATGCCCGCGCGCCGAGCGCATGACATCCTCAATGTCCCACTGCGCATAAAAACGGCAGCCAGCGGCATCGGCGACGCGCGACGATCCATCGCGCGAACCGTGATCGAGGATCACAACGTCGCTTACCAGCCCTTCCACGGCCCCGGTTACAAGCGCAGACAGCGTATGCGCCAGTTCCGGTTCCTGATCCCGGCATTCCATTATGACTGTCAACATATGCATAGCTCTAACGCATCGCACAATAAATTGCCACTGCACTGAATGTCAGAAAATCCGCGACCGTTCAGGCTTAACTCTAACCCACCTTCAGGTGGGATTGATACAAACAAGACCCCGGCCGCGGGTCTGCCAGCTATCGATTTTGCGTTTTTTGTTCTTGTAATGTTCTCATTTTTACGGTAGGAATTTAATCATTCGAAGAGGCAATGAAACGCCGGTTCGAGTGGAAACGGTTTAGGGCGTTGGCTTGCCTTGAGAGGCGTGCTGCACCCTGGGAGCATCCAGATGAGAGACCATACGCTTTCGGGGCAGGCTGCTTTCCAGCCGAGCCATACGCCTGACATTGCCAATGCGTTGGCCGATGCGTCGGGCCTGCGCATCGAGATCGACCGTCGTCGAGGGCGTGGCGCCGGACTTAACCCGGGCGGGCGCTTCGAGGCCCTGCAGCGGGAGGTTTTCGACGATGGCTGGCAGACCCTCGAGGAGCTGCCGGAGTTCCGCACCGAAGTGCAGGTGGAAAAGCCGCGCAGCATCATCAGCCGCAACGAATCGCCTGACATCCCTTTCGACCGTTCCATCAATCCCTATCGCGGCTGCGAACATGGCTGCATCTACTGTTTCGCCCGTCCGACGCACAGCTATATGGGGCTTTCTGCGGGGCTGGATTTCGAGGCGAAGCTTTTCGCCAAGCCGGATGCGGCAAAGCTGCTCGAAAGGGAGCTGGCGAAGCCCGGCTACAAGCCGCGCGTCATTGCCATCGGCACCAATACCGACCCCTATCAGCCGATCGAGCGCGAATGGCGGATCATGCGGCAGATACTGGAAGTGCTGGCAAAGGCCGACCATCCCGTCGCCATCGTCACCAAATCGGCCCTGGTCAAGCGGGATATCGATATTCTCGCGCCCATGGCCAAGAAGGGTCTAGTGAAGGTTGGTATTTCCGTGACGACGCTGGACCGCAAGCTTGCACGCAGCATGGAGCCGCGCGCCGCCACGCCCGAAAAGCGGCTGGAAGCGGTCAAGGCGCTGACGGATGCCGGCATTCCCGTGGCGGTGATGATGGCACCCGTCATTCCCGCACTCAACGATCATGAGATCGAACGCATTCTCGAAGCCGGCAAGGCCGCTGGCGCAAAGGAGGCCTCCTACGTGCTGCTGCGCCTGCCGCTGGAGGTCAGCCCGCTCTTCCGCGACTGGCTGCTGCGCAACTATCCGGACCGCTACCGGCATGTCATGTCGCTGGTGCGCTCCATGCGCGACGGCAAGGATTACGATGCGGAATTCGGAAAACGCATGAAGGGTGCTGGTCCCTATGCATGGCAGATAGGCAGGCGTTTCGAAATGGCGACGAAACGGCTTGGCCTCATCCGCCGCGGCATTCACCTGCGCGACGATATCTTCGTGCCGCCGGGAGGTGCCGGCGTGCAATTGTCGCTGCTTTGAAAATATGAGGCCCGCTTGGCCGATCGAAGGCGCATTACGATGCGCGCAACGATACCCAGCGGTGCAGACCCATAAGGAGTGGTGGCCCTTTCCTGTTGACGGGGCCATGCTCTTGACGAAATGCCCGGCGGGTTTCCCTGGCCCGTCGGACATCCCCCCCGGAACCCGCCGCCTCGCGTGCGATCGTTTTTCCTCCGCCGCCCCGTTGGAGGATCAAAGGTCATGACGACCTAAGGGGCACGGTTGGCCACGCCCCTTGACCCGGCTGGCCGCGCCCGTCATCGCCCGCTTCCGGGGGCTTGCAGGAGATCGGGTGTGTGTGCAAGTTTCTGCCGCATGAAACGCCGCACCACACCCGATTCTCCTGCCCTCTTTGATCTCGCCGATACGGGACCCGATTTCTCCTTCGAACTTGAAGCGAGGAAGAAGGGGCTTTGGCCCGTGGCCGGCACGGATGAGGCAGGTCGGGGACCTCTCGCGGGACCAGTGGTTGCGGCAGCTGTCATTCTCGATCCCGACAATATTCCTGGTGGTCTTGACGATTCCAAGAAACTGACCAAGCTGAAACGGGAAAGCCTGTTTCTGCAAATCATGGAAACATCGATCGTTTCCGTCGCCTCCTCCGGCCCCGGCCTTATCGACAGCATGAATATCCTGCGCGCCAGCCTCGATGCGATGCGTCGCGCCGTACTCGGCCTCGAAATCTCCCCGGCCCTCGTGCTGGCAGATGGCCGCGACAAGCCGCCGGGCATCACCTGCGAGTCGAAGGCCGTCATCAAGGGCGATTCCCGCTCCCTCTCAATCGCCGCCGCTTCGATCATCGCCAAGGTGACCCGTGACCGGATGATGGAACGGGCCGGTGTAGTGCACAGCTCCTATGGTTTCGAAGGCCATGCGGGTTACGGCACACCAGCCCACCTGCGCGCCATAGAAAGCCATGGGCCCTGCCCGCTGCACCGGATGAGTTTCAGGCCGCTGAAGCAGGACTGATCGAAAACCACGATCCTGAAGCGGAGAATGCGGTCTCGCCCGGGATTCCAGCGCCGTGCCATGAGGTGACGATCTCCGTCTCCACTGGTAGAACTCTATCTCAATGCGTGGACTTGCCGGGCCTTGGGAGAAGAGATTTGGATTTCATGAAATTGTTGAAGTCGCTCGAAGAACTTCTCTACGAGCTGGTTTCATGGCTCCTCTTCTATCCGCTGACAATGTGGCGATCGGTCGTCGCACCGCTCAGCATGATGCGCTACGCCGATAGCGAACTCGCGGATCGGCTTGAGGACCAGTATGACGACACACTGAGTCCGCCCCTCTTCCTCCTGATCACTCTGCTATTTTCGCAGGGGCTCTCCGCCTTCCTTCCGACCATTTACGATCCCACATTGGCCGCCCGGGAGCTTGGTTCGGGTTCGAACCTGCTCATAGCGCGTGGCGTTATATTCGGGATTTATCCGCTGTGTATGGCCGTCACGCTTCTGCGGTGGAAACGGGTGAGGATCACCCGAAATTCACTGCGTCCGCCGTTCTTCAGCCAATGTTACGTGGCTGCGCCGTTTACATTTGTCCTGGTTCTGGGTTTTGATTTTGCATCCATGCCTATGGAACATGGCCTTACGTTCGGGCTCGCCATTATCGCGCTCGCCACGATCTGGTATGCGCAGGCTCAGATACGATGGCTGATGCAGGATCTTGGCTTGGGCATCGCGAAAGCAGGCCTGGCTTTCAGTGGCGCATTTCTGGTTGCCACCGCAGCAGCTTTTGTACTGGCGGTGCTGATAGCGCTCGAGGCCAAGACAATCTATCCCGCGATCACTTAACAAGCCTCGACAAACCGGCAGCCACGAATTGCCGGCCAGCATCCAGTCTTCAAAGCCGATGCTTTTGCTCCAAAGGTCGACAGACATCGATAGACACGCTGCAAGCCGGCACCACAGTGTGCAACCGCGAGCCTGCCAACACCGCCCCTGGTTGAGGCATAAAACAAAAAACCCCTCGCGGCGGGTGCCGGAGGGGTTTTGAATAGTCCGAGATGAACTTAGTTGAGCTTCGACTTCACTTCGCCAATGGTGTTGGCGAAAAGTTTGGCCTTTGCGGCAGCGGTGGTCTTTTCGGCAATGAGCTTCTCGGAAGCTGCAATGGCGATGTCCACGGCGGCGGCACGAACGGCGCCGATGGCGTCTTCTTCTGCCTGCTTGATCTTCTGTTCCGACAGGGCCGTGCGGCGGACGACGAATTCTTCCGTCTTCTGCTTGGCTTCGGCGGTCAGGGCGGCCGCTTCGCGTTCGGCAGCGGCAACGATGCCGGCTGCTTCAGCTTCGGCTTCCTTGCGCTTGCGCTGGTATTCGGCCAGCAGGTGCTGTGCTTCTTCGCGCAGACGCTTGGCTTCGGCCAGCTCGTCCTGAATGTTCTGCGCGCGCTCGTCCAAAGACTTGGAAAGCATGCCCGGAACCTTGAGATAGGCGATCAGGACGAAGAAAAGGACAAGACCGACAAGAGCGAAAAATGATGCATCAAACGCCATATCAGGCTCCCTTCACAGTCGAAGCGGCTGCAATGGCGGCCTTGACGTCGGCATCCTTGACCTTGGCGCCAACCAGCTGGTCAACGATTGCGGTCGCGGTTTCCTCGGCAATGGCGCCGACATCCGCGAATGCCTGATCCCTGATACCCGCAATGCGCTTTTCTGCGGCGGCAAGCTTCTCGGCAAGTCCGGCTTCGATAGCGACGCGGTCGGCATCGGCTTTCGCCTTGGCGGCGTCACGTGCCGCGGAGCCTATCGAGCTTGCCTTGGCGCGGGCTGCCGCGAGTTCTTTTTCATAGGTTTCGACGGCTGCGTCGGCTTCGCTTTTCAGCCGTGCCGCTTCATCGAGATCCTGTGCAATGCGCCCATGACGGTTTTCAAGAATGCCGCCGACGCGAGGAACGATGACCTTCTGCATGAGCAGGTAGAAAAGGCCGAACGTGATCGCCAGCCACAGGACCTGCGATGCATAAGTAGACTGGTCGAACGGCGGGAAAACGCCGGAAGCACCGTGTTCGGCGCCGTGCGCTACACCGGTTTCCGTGTGCGTGGCTTCCGGTTGCGGCTGGCCGACAGCCGGAGTTTCCGTATGCGTTTCACCTACGGTCGGTGCTGACTGGGCATAAGCCTCGGTCACGAACATGCTCACCTCCAGGGGGACTGCAAATGCGAAGGATCACGGCACGCAATTTGCGCGAGCCGTGATCCAGACCTGATGCCGTTATTAGACAGCGAACAGGAGAAGGAGAGCTACGAGCAGCGAGAAGATGCCCAGAGCTTCCGTAACGGCGAAGCCGAATACCAGACGGCCGAACTGGCTGTCGGCAGCAGAGGGGTTGCGCAGTGCGCCGGAGAGGTAATCACCGAAGATACGGCCGAGTGCGAGGGACGTACCAGCCATGCCGAGGCATGCGAGACCTGCGCCGATGTACTTTGCTGCTTCCGCTTCCATGTGAGACTCCTTGAGATATTGGTTGTTGCGGCTATCTTTTGGCGCCCGTTGCCGGGGCCAGCGACTTTACTTCTCAGTGACCACCATGCACGGCGTCGTTCAGGTACATGCAAGTCAGTACCGCGAACACATAAGCCTGCAGGAAGGCAACGAGAAATTCGAGAGCGGTCATTGCGACCGTCATGATGAGAGGCAGGACTGCACCGCCGATACCGAGCGCGCCGAGCGCACCCATGGAGGCGACGAAGCCTGCGAAAACCTTGAGCGTGATGTGGCCAGCCAGCATGTTCGCGAAGAGACGAACGGAAAGGCTGATCGGACGCGACAGGAACGAAATCATTTCAATTGACGCGACAAGCGGCAACAGCGCCTTCGGCACGCCAGAAGGTGCGAAGATGCCGAAGAAATGCAGACCGTGCTTGTAGAAACCGTAAACGACGACCGTGCCAATGACGAGGCAGGCAAGCGCGAAGGTGACGATGATCTGGCTGGTGACCGTGAAGAAATACGGGAACATGCCGAGAAGGTTCGCAGTCAGCACGAACATGAACAGCGAGAATACGAATGGGAAGAACACCATGCCCTTTTTGCCGGCGCCTTCGCGCAGCATGGAGGCGATGAATTCATAGGACATTTCAGCAACGGACTGCATGCGGGTCGGGATCAGACCGCGGCTCGACGTTGCGAAATAAAGGAAACCGGAAGCGGCGGCCACGGTCGCGACCATGAAAAGCGACGCATTGGTGAAGGAAAAATCGACGCCGCCAATTTCGATCGGAATGATCGGCTGCACCAAGAACTGATGGGTCGGATCGTTTGCCACCGGCTGCCCTCTTTACCTGTCGCCGCTCATGGCGGCATCTCAACTGCAAGAAAAAACAGCTTAAACGCCGTCTTTTCCACCCTCGTCTCGCTTGTCGGCTCTCTCAAGCAGCGGCGGCTTTGCCACCGCGCCCGTGGAGCGCAACACATTCAATACGCCTGCGCAGAAACCGAGAAGAAGAAGAACGATCATCCCCCACGGCGTCGTGCCGACAAAATAGTCCAGAAGATAACCCAGCATAGCGCCGACCACGATGGCCGAAATGAACTCCGATGAGAGCTTCACCGCCATCGCAAAGCCTTTCCGGCTTTCCGCGGCATTGGTCTCCGCCCTCACTTCCGCCTCATCCTCCGCCTTCACCTTTGCCAACTCTTCGGCAAGGCGCTTGCGACGCTCGTCCAGACTATCGTCACGGTTGCCAGTCATCTTAAAATCCCACCCATTTTCTCCGTTCCAGCCATGCCAGAACCCTTTGGAGTTGTAAACGGTGACGGATTAAGCCTGTTCCAGCCCGCTCTGAAGTCGCGCGCAACATAGTTTTAGGGGCTTCGCTAGTCAAGGCACTGGCGAAGCTTGTTTTTTGACAAATTAAATATTTAAAAACAAAGGCTTAACGCCAAATCGCCGTTTGCCGACGATGTTTCCCCCGGGAATCGGCATTTTTGACACGCAAATTGCGACAAATTGGCGGTGGTATCAGCTCCAGCCGCCACCATAGGTTCGATAAAAGACGTGCAAGCCAATCCTGCCGACCTTCTTCATGGATTTTCCCCAGGCGGGACGAACATAGACGGCATGATAGTGAGTCGCCGAGCCCACTTCCGTCAGCCAGATTTTGCCGGCGGTGGTTGCCATGGCCACTTCGCGCGCCATTTTCCAGTGACGTTCGGAATTCACCCGGTCCTTTATATTGTCGCAGGCGAAGGAGAACTGGCAGCGGTTGCGCCAGTCCTTGTTCTGATAAACGACACCGCAGATGGTTTTCGGATAAGCGGGGTTGCGCACGCGGTTAAGGATCACCTGTGCCACCGCCGCCTGTCCCTTGACCGATTCACCGCGCGCCTCGAAATAGATGCCGGATGCGAGGCATTGCTGTTCGGCTGCGGAAAACACGGCAGCGGGCAGCGGCGTTGCCGCCCATGCGTGATCGTCCGCGCCGATCAACGGCACGAAGCGGCCGGCCTCCGGCTTTTTCAGAATGGCGTCGAACGGCGATTCACGGGCGAAGTCCGGTTCGGCCGGCGCGTAAGCCGTGGCGAGAATATCGGGAGTCCTGTTGGTGACGAGTTCCGCCAGCATCGGAGAGACGCTTTTGTCGGCCTTCTTTTCTTCACGGCGGAAATAGAAGGAGGCAAGTTTGACGTCGCTGCCGCGTTTCGGTTTCACGAAAGCCGTGCGGTCCTTGCGCTTCAGCGGCTCTATATCCAACATGCTGGTGCGTTCCAGCACGGAACCGGCGGTGAAGGCCTTTGGCGGCTGCATGATTTCGGTTGCGACGATGCGACCCTTTTTGGCGGCACGGTTGACGCGCTCGCTGTCGGGTGTCGTCTCGTCACCCTTCTTGTTGGTGACGAAAGCCACCTTGCGGCCATCGGGCAGGGTCATGCCGCTGCCATGCAACGCCGCCTCCCCTTCCGCATCGTTAAAGGTGAGCGAGGCATTATGGACAGAGCCTGCCGGTGACGCGGTCAGCACCATGCGCCATTGCTCGCCGCCATTGTCCAGCCCTGCCAGCAGGGAGGCCAAATCCGCGCGTGCGGCAATGGAAGGAAAGACGAGCCAGGCAGCAAGGCCGAAGACAACGGGTGAGGTCCATGCCTGAAGGGACGCAAAGGACCGACGACGCATTACTCTTTTCGAACGCAAAACCAGCACTCCGAACACCAGGAACCATATTTGTTACAGGTGTTCGAGAATCTCTTATTAACCTTGATGCTTGGTTAACGCCGCGCGCGGGCGCGGCTTCACGTTAATGTGTAACCACCTTCTAATAATCAGACGACGACGTGAGACCCGAGTTCCACCACGCGGTTGGCCGGAAGGCGGAAGTAGTCCGAGGGATCGGCGGCCGTTTCGGCAAGCGCGATGAACAGTCGATTCTGCCAGCCGGGCATGCCCGATTTCGGATCCGGCACCAGCTTGCGGCGACCGAGATAAAACGAGGTGGACATGATGTCGAACTTGTAACCCGTGCGCCTGAGGTAACCAAGCGCCTGGGTGACGTTCTGCGTTTCCATGAAGCCGAAATGCAGTTCGACCACGGCAAAACGATCGCTCAGCTTCGTCAACGTGTAACGATTTTCGGGCCGGACGCGCGGCTGGTCTTCCGTGCGGATCGTCAAAATCACGTTCTTGTCGTGCAGGACGTGGTTGTGCTTGAGATTGTGCAGCAATGCAGCGGGTGCGGCATCCGGATCGCCAGTCAGGAAAATCGCTGTGCCGGGCACACGCACCGGCGCATGGGCGCTTTCCTTTTCCACCGAAGCCACGAAAGCCTTCAGCGGCACATCGCTGCGGCGGGTTTTGGCGAAAAGGATTTTCGAGCCGCGCTGCCAGGTGGTCATGATGATGGTGAAAGCGATTGCCAGCAACACCGGCACGTAGCCGCCATCATGTATCTTGAGCAGGTTTGCACCGAGGAAAATCAGTTCCAGCAGCAGAAGCGGCGCCAGCACGCCAATCGCCAGCCAGATGGACCATTGCCAGCGCTTGCGAACGAATTCGAAGAACATCATGCTGGTGACGACCATCGCGCCGGTAACGGAAATGCCGTAGGCGGTGGCCAGTGCATCCGAACTTTTGAAGGTGAGCACCAGTGCGACGACGCCGAACAGCAGGATGGTGTTGACGGCGGGAAGATAGATCTGCCCGGTATTGGTTTCCGAAGTGAAGAGGATTTCCATGCGCGGCAGATAGCCGAGATGGATCGCCTGACGCACGAGCGAGAACGCGCCTGTTATAACCGCCTGGCTGGCGATGATGGTGGCGGCGGTCGCCAGAATGACGGCCGGCAGGATCGCCCATTGCGGGAACATCAGATAAAACGGATTGGACATCGCCGCCGGGTCCTTGAGAACCAGCGCGCCCTGACCGAGATAATTCAGCGTCAGTGCCGGGAAAACCAGACAGAACCATGCCCACTGAATGGGACGGCGGCCGAAATGGCCGAGATCGGCATAAAGCGCTTCAGCACCGGTGATCGTCAGGAAAACCGCGCCCAGCACTACGATGCCATAAAAGCCTTCATTGGCGAGAAACTCGACCGCATGCCAGGGGTTGAAGGCATAGAGAATGCCGAAATCATCGGCGATGTGAATGAGGCCGGCTAAACCCATGACCAGGAACCAGACAGCGGTGATCGGTCCGAAGAATTTCGCCACCGTTCCCGTACCGTGCGATTGGATCGCGAAGAGGCCGATGAGAATGCAGACGGAGATCGGAATAATGAAGTCGTCCATGGCCGGAGTGACGAGCTTCAGACCCTCCACCGCCGAAAGCACTGATAGCGCCGGCGTGATCATGGCATCGCCCAGGAACAGGGCTGCGCCGATGAGGCCGAGCACGATGAGAACGCTGCGGTGAGTGCCCGCCGTCTTCATCAAAAGCGCCAGAAGCGAGAGTGTGCCGCCCTCGCCGTCGTTGTCGGCGCGCAGCAGGAGTGTGATGTATTTGAACGTCACGATGATCGTCAGAGACCAGATCATCAGGGATGTCAGGCCGATGACTTCTTCTCTCGTCACGCCATCATAGGCGATCGGCTTTAGCGCTTCGCGGAAGGCATAGAGCGGGCTGGTGCCAATATCGCCGTAGACGACGCCGATAGAACCAAGGATCGCGGCATAAAGCCCCTTGTTCTGATGCTTGTCATCCGAATCCGGCTTCTCGGTAAAGTCCTTGTCTGCGATTTGAGACATGATGATCCTGGCTCCTTAGAGCCAGCCCTTCCAACGGAAAAAGAGAAACGGGATGATTGCCGACATCAGCATGACGACGAGCGCGAGTGGATAGCCAAACGTCCAGTTCAACTCCGGCATGAGCTGAAAGTTCATTCCGTAAACCGACGCCACCAGAGTGGGCGGCAAGAACACGACCGACGCGATCGAGAAAATCTTGATGATACCGTTCTGCTCGATGTTGATGATGCCGAGAGAAGCGTCCAGCAGGAATGTCAGATTGCCGGAAACGAAGGAGGCATGTTCGCTCAACGACTGGATATCCCGACCGATCGATTTGCTCTGTTCCCTCGCTTCCTTGTCCTGCTGGACCTGTGCACTTGTGGACAGGAAAGTCTGCAGGCGTGCAAGGGAAGCAAGGCTGTCGCGAACCTTGGAGATCAGCCGGTGATAGGCGGCAATGTTCGTCAGTCGGTCTTCCAGATAACGCGGCGCCTTGCGCTTGCTGCGCGCCTGGCTGCCGAGAAGATCGGCGGCGAGATTGTCGATGCCTGCCACCGAGTTTTCGAGAATTTCCGCCGTGCGATCGACGATGGTTTCCAGCAGTTTCAGCAACAGCGCGGTGCCGCTGCGCATCTCGTGCGGCACGCGGGTAATGGCGGCGGTGAAGAGGTGGAATGATTTCGGCTCGGCATAACGGATCGTCACAAGGCGCTTGCCGGCAAGAATAAAGGCGACATCTGTCAGGCGCGGACCGTCGGAATCTGCCTTCCAAACCAGAGAGGCGGTCATGAAGACGTTGCCATCTTCCATGTAAAGGCGGCTGGAAGGTTCGATATCCTTCAAATCCTCGCGGGTGGGCAGCTCAAGCCCCAGCAGTTTTTCAACATACTGCTCTTCCGTCCTCGTCGGATTGATAAGGTCGATCCAGACGATATCGTCGGGAATCTGTTCACGGCCGTCGTCTGGCGACAGGCTGATCGCCTCGCAGTTGGCGCGATAGGCTTTTATCAATCCGTTTCTCCGGTCCGCATCGCTGGCTTCAGCGCAATGCTGCTTAACATATCCTGTTCAAGGTCGGCAAACCTTTGGACAACACTTCAGGGAACACAGGAACGAGCGGGATTTTCACATCCCGCCGGACTGACGGACCAAGAACCAAACGGCGCAGGGCTATGCTCCCAAAGCGAGACCCAATCAAGCAATATTTTCTCGCGACAGCATTGCAGGCGATGCATCTCTGGCGTTCAAATGCATCGGCCTTTCCCGAAGCCACCAGTTAACATATTGTTTTTAAAATATATCCAGGCAGGGCGACCGCCCGGCCTTTTTTTCTTCCGCAACCGGTACGTTATTCGAAAACGATTTTCGGGGCGGCTTTTCTTTCGCCCGCACCGATGCGGGCCCAGACTTTTTCCGCAATATCGCGGTAGATGGCGGCCTGCGGACCATCCGGCTCGGCGGCAACCACCGGCGTTCCGGCATCAGACATTTCACGGATGGAAATGGTGAGCGGCACTTCGCCGAGGAACGGCACGCCAATCCGCTCAGCCTCTGCCTTGGCACCGCCATGGCCGAAAATATCATAACGCGCGCCGGTATCCGGTGCGATGAAGTAGCTCATATTCTCGACGACGCCGAGCAGCGGCACTTCCACCTTGCGGAACATGGTGATGCCCTTGCGCGCGTCGATCAGCGCCAGATCCTGCGGCGTGGAGACGATGACGGCGCCGGCGAGCGGCACCTGCTGGGCGATGGTGAGTTGCGCGTCGCCGGTGCCAGGCGGCATGTCGAGAACCAACACATCGAGTTCACCCCAGGCGACTTCACGCAACATCTGCATCAATGCGGACTGAACCATCGGCCCGCGCCAGATCATCGCCGCTTCCTCATCCACCAGAAATCCCATGGACATGACCTTCAGTCCGTAATTTTCCATGGGAATGATGATGCGGTCTTCTTGCTGCTGCGGGCGTCCTGAAATCTTCAGCAGTCGTGGCAGCGAGGGGCCGTAAATGTCGGCGTCGAGCATGCCAACCTTGAGGCCCAGCGACTGTAGGCCCAGCGCCAGGTTGACGGCGGTCGTGGACTTGCCGACCCCGCCTTTGCCCGAGGCAACGGCGATGATCGCGCCGACGCCGGGAACGCCGACCTTCGACGAGCCGGGCTGCGCGGCCGGCCGGCCGGTTGCAGCCGCAGGGCGCGCCGGTGCCGGCGCCGGGCGCGCCGGTGCGGGTTGTTGTGTGCCGGGTTTGCGATCCGCTGTCAGCGCGACGACAGCACCGGCGATACCCGGAACCCCCTTGGCGGCCTGTTCAGCCGAAAGCCTCAACGGCTCCATGTCGGCTGCCCTGTCGGCCGGGACGGTAATAGAGAAATAGGCTTTCGCGTCGGCGATGAAGATTTCCGAGACCATGCCAAGCGCCACAATGCTTTTGCCGCTGCCCGGATAGATGACTGCCTCCAAAGCCGTTTCGACCTGGTGCTTGCTGACCTCTGCCATATGTTTACTCCGCTACATCATCCCGCCGGATATGGGCTGCATTCCGCGCCATCCATAGACAAACGCGGCCCGTTCGCCAATGCCAAACCGCAAACAGCGGATCACCGCGACGGTTTATTCGCAGACTTCAGATTTCGTCGTCCATATCAAGCGTTTCCGGATCGAAAACCCGACCATCGAAAAAACAGTCGGGGCCGAGGACAAGACCCGAGCGTGACGCCCCGACATGGACCGGCTCCCGCAACGTGCCTTCCAGCTTCAGGTTCGCGCCCGGCACCGGCACGAAAAGCGGCTTCATCGCCTTGCGGAAGATATCCGGCCGATAGGCATTGCGCGCGGCCTCCACAACGGCTGCATCGAACCGGCGATCGGGGGGGACCTCGCCCCAGCGCAACATCTGGCTGAAGAACCACAGCGCCTGGCTTTGCCAGGGGAAATTGGCGGCCTTGGCGCTTGTTACGAAAAACTCCTGAAAACGCTGCATGTCCCTTTGCGAAGTGGAAATATAGCCCGTCAGCGCCGGAAGCAGGAATTCGCCGTTCTCGTCAATATAATGGGGGGCGGCAAGAATGCCGGTAAGTTCCTCGATATTGGCGGAGTTGGCGCACCATTCGCCGGCGCGATAAAGCGAACGCAGCAAGCCTTCCAGCACAGTGGCGTTCTCTTCCGCCCAGGGCCGCTTCACGGCCAGTATCTTTTCAGGCGCATTGTGCCAGATCAGCGCTCCCGTGGTGACGATCCGCCCGCCGCCACCCAGCACCACAGCGCTGCCCGCCGGTTCGGCGGTACAGAGCGCATCGACCTTGCCGCTTTCCAAAAGTGCCGGCATAGCCTTCGGCAGGGCTTCGACGATTTCCATGTCGCGGCCGAGCAGCACACCGCAGCTTCCGAGCAGATAACGCAACGCATAAAACGGCGTGGACACGATATCCTCGATCGCAAAGACCGGCGGTTTTTCACCCGCCGCCCGGCGCGCGGAACAGACACGGGCCATCGCCCGCCCGAACGCGGCCGGGTCCGGCAGCTTCATGCCCTCCCGGTAAAGCTCGTCGAAAAATCCGTGCGAAACGGTCGTTGCCGATCCGCCAAGGGAAAGAGTGAAGACGCCGACAATATCGGCCGGCAGGTCATCGAGGCCAACCGCGGAACCGACGGGAACCGCGGCAGGCAAATGGGCGATCTGAACCTCGTCCTCGCCAAGTGCTGCAAGCACAGCGCGCGCGGATTGTTTTCGGATGAGTTCCAGTTCTACGCCTTCGTCGGCAGCAAAGCCTTTTTCGGCAGCGGCTATCAGTACGGCGCAATCGACAGTCGGAGAAAACCCCGCTTTTATCCTATGCCGTTCCGGCAAACGATTTCTCCTTCCCGGTGATTCGAAAGAAGGATCGCCCAGGAACCCATTTATCACAATGATAAATTTGCGGTTTCGCTATTTAATCAGACCGACACGGAGCGCCTTTGCGACGGCTTGGGTGCGGTTGACAGTATCGAGTTTTTTCGTCGCACGGTTCAGGTAGTGATTGATGGTATGTTCCGAGAGCATCATGATTTCAGCGATCTCGGCGCTGGTCTTGCCGGCGGCCGTCCAGTTCAGACAATCTATCTCGCGCTCGTTCAATGTCTCGGGAACCCGCAGATCAAGGCGGCGGATTTCAGATAGCCGGGCAAAGATGTGGCTGGAAATGTAAAAAAGTTCCGCTAGCTGGCTGGTGGGCAAAGTCGTTTTGTTACCGGAAAAGGACACCGCTCCCCGCATCGTGGTGATGTCGTGAACGGGAAACCACACCGAATTGATCATATCGAACCGCTCAAAAAGTCCGATGACCGGTTTCTTCGGCGCGTTTTCGTCGCCGCTAACCAGAAAATCCAGGGAGACGGAAAAGGGTGTGGTCGATTTCTTCAACTGCGCCATAACCCGGCTTCTCTGCAGCATGCCCTCTTCATCATAACGCTGCAAAAGCTCGGCCGGCCAGCTGGTGATGATGGTGCATTGCGACAATTCGCTCGCCATTTCGGCCGACAGGTCAAGCACCATGAAGGCCTTGAATCCCCAGGCTTCCGTCAGCCGTTTCAAAAACCGGAATATATCAAATTGCGTGTTGAGACCGGCGATCTCGCGAACGCAATCAACACCAATCGACTGAACGGCGGCCGTCTCTGTTTTCTGCATGAAGCGGTTCTTCAAAAAAGAGAAAATACCGCCGCAAAGGCCTGCCTTCGTGCGGAAATTGCGCGGATGTTACTCGCCAAAATGATTCATGCAAACAAAAGTTGAAACTTAATTCCGAATAATCGAAAATAAGATTTCACTTACACGCATCGCCGCGCGATCTGCCGTTTTTGAAGCGGAAACCAACAGCTTCACGCATCCATTTTTCTCAACCATTCGCAACCGGAGATAATCTGCAGGCAAGTTCCGCCGAAATTTGATCGGCCGTTTCGCGCACCAGAGGACCCCATTTCCGCAGTTGCTCCACATCCACGCGATAGGCTGGGCCGGTGACGGAAATCGCCGCGAGAAAATTGCGCCCCGGCGCCATTACCGGCGCGGCAACGCAGTGAATGCCGATTTCATGCTCCTGAAGGTCGAAACCGTAGCCATTGCTGCGAATGGCGGCCACATCCTGCCCCAGCATTTGCGGGGTTACGATCGTATTTTGCGTGAAGCGGTGGAAGTCCAGCTCTGCGGCAAGTGCAGCGAGATCGTCAGGGGAAAGCATTGACAGCGCGGCCTTGCCCACCCCTGTGCAATAGGCGGGTGATGTCTTGCCCACCTGCGAATGCATGCGCAAAGTATGCTTGCCCTCCATCTTGTCCAGGTAGGTGACTTGCCCGCCGTTCAGAACGGCAAGATGCACGGATTCCTGCGTCGCCTCCTGCAACGCCGCCAGATGCGGCGCGGCAACGCTGCGCAGATCATTGCTGCTCCAGGCCTTGGCGGCCAATTGCAGCAGCCTTAGACCCACGACATAGGTCTGGTCGGCGACATGATCGACCAGACCTTCGGCCACGAGATGGGCGAGCTGGCGGTGCACCGTGCCGCGCGGCTGGCCGCAAGCCTCGACAACGTCGGTGAAGCGCATCGGTTTTTCGGCAAGGGCGATAAGCTCCAGAAGCGAGACGGCCTTACCGAGCGTGCCGGTTACGCTTTCCTTTTTTCGATCCAAGGCAGGAACCACCTCATGCTCGCTGTCATTTGGGTTTTTGTGATCGAGCATGGCAACATCCACCGTCATCTGTCTTGACATAAGCCTATGGCCAAGAGAATAATTCCACTTAGTAAAATCTAGTTCCAAATAATGGAACAATCAAGCCCCTCACTGGACGAGACGATGTCGATGATGCAAGCCCATTTCCCTGACCTCAAGGACGCGGGCGTGCTCGTCACCGGCGGCGGCTCCGGCATCGGGGCATCGCTGGTGGAGGCCTTTGCGGCGCAGGGCGCAAGGGTCGCGTTCATCGACATCGCCGAAGAGCCGAGTGTGGCGCTCGTTGCGCGGCTTGCTCATGCCGCACGCCATCCGGTCCATTTCTTCAAGACCGACCTGCGCGATATTGCGGCGACCCGGCAGAGCGTGGAGGCGGCAGCAGCTGCAACCGGCGGCATCAAGGTGCTCGTCAACAATGCCGCATGGGACGACCGCCACGACATCGATACCGTCACAGAAGCCTATTGGGATGCCAATCAGGCCGTCAATCTCAAGCAGATGTTCTTCACGGTTCAGGCCGCCTTGCCACATCTGCGGCAAGCGCAGGACGCAGCCATCATCAATTTCTCCTCGATTTCGTTTTTGCTGAACATGGGCGAGCTTCCTTCTTATGCGGCAGCCAAGGCCGGCATCATCGGCCTGACGAAAAGCCTGGCCGGACGGTTGGGGCCGGAAAATATCCGCGTCAACACGTTGCTGCCGGGCATGATCGTGACGGAACGGCAGAAAGAATTGTGGCTGACGGACGACGACGTCACCTCGACCACGGCACGGCAATGTCTCAAGCGCACGCTTGTCGCCGCCGATCTGGTGGGTCCGTGCCTGTTTCTCGCATCATCGGCATCGAGCGCGATCACCGCGCAATCCATAATCGTAGACGGAGGCCTGTTATAATGTCTGAACCCGCTTTTATCGCCGTCGACTGGGGCACTACCAGTTTCCGGCTCTGGCTGCTCAGCCGGTCCGGCGCGGTGCTGGCTGAGCGCAGAAGTGCTGAAGGCATGACGACGGCCATGCGGACCGGCTTTACAGAGGTGCTGCAATCGCATCTCGATGCCATCGGCGCACCGGAAAAACTGCCGGTTCTTATCTGCGGCATGGCAGGTGCGCGGCAGGGCTGGGTGGAGGCCGGTTATATCGACGTGCCTGCATCGCTTTCAGCGGTTCTCGATGGTGCGGTGCGCGTGCCGGGTCAGGAGCGGGACGTCCGCATTCTGCCGGGGTTGGCGCAGCGGGACAAAAACGCACCTGATGTGATGCGCGGCGAAGAAACGCAATTGCTCGGTGCACTCAGCTCCGCCGGTGGCGGCAGGAAGCTGGTCTGCATGCCCGGCACCCATTCCAAATGGGTAACGGTGGATGGCAGCGACGTGACGGGCTTTGCCACCTTCATGACCGGTGAGCTGTTTGAGGTCATATCGAAACAGACCATCCTTTCCCATGCGGTGGCGGAAGCCGAAGCCTTTACCGGCGAGCACGAGGTATTCAGGGCGGCGGTGCGTGACGTCTATGCCAATCCGCAGCTCGCCACCAACCGTCTGTTCACCCTGCGCTCCGGACAATTGCTGCACGGCCTCACCGCGACAGACGCCAAGGCCAAGCTTTCCGGCATCATGATCGGACTGGAAATCGCCGGTGCGCATTCCTCCGTACGGCGGGACACGCCGGTGGTGCTGATCGGCTCCGGCGCGCTCGGTGCGCTTTACGAGGGTGCATTCGCAGCCCTTGAGATTCAATATACTGTCATCGACGCAGACGAGGCCGTTCGGCGCGGGTTGTTAGCCGCCGCAAATGCCATCTGGTCATAGATTATTCAGTGGAGCGGAATTCCAGGCGAAAACCGCTCACGCTTTTCGCCATCCCGCTCAAGGACGAAAGACCCACCATGCGTATCCCCTTCCCCGCCATGAAATATCCGCTGATCGCCATCCTGCGCGGCCTTAAACCCGAGGAAACCGAAGGCGTCGTCGGCGCGCTGATCGAGACCGGCTTCCGCGCCATCGAAATCCCGCTCAATTCGCCCGATCCGTTCCGCTCGATCGAGATCGCCGCGAAGATGGCGCCCGCCGATTGCCTGATCGGCGCCGGCACCGTGCTCAGCACGGAAGACGTGGATGCGCTGGACGCCGCCGGTGGCAAGCTGATGGTCAGCCCCAACGCCGATGCCGACGTCATCACCGCCGCGCGCGTCAAGGGCATGGTGACGATGCCGGGCGTTCTGACTCCGACCGAGGCTTTGGTTGCCGCAAAAGCCGGGGCAACCGGGCTGAAGTTCTTTCCCGCCAGCATCATCGGCCCGGCCGGCATCAATGCGATCCGGACGATCCTGCCCAAGGATCTGGTC
Organism: Agrobacterium sp. MCAB5; assembly: GCF_052114365.1. Taxonomy (NCBI): domain Bacteria; kingdom Pseudomonadati; phylum Pseudomonadota; class Alphaproteobacteria; order Hyphomicrobiales; family Rhizobiaceae; genus Agrobacterium; species Agrobacterium sp. MCAB5. The sequence continues at coordinate 623,090 of NZ_JBFREP010000001.1, read as the reverse complement.
ATTGCCGCCGTTGGTGGCGTCTCGGACAAGAATTTCGCCGACTATACCAACGCCGGCATCCTCGCTTTCGGGCTTGGCACCAGTCTCTACAAGCCCGGCATGACGGCCGCGGAGGTGCGCGAGCGCGCCATCGTCACACTTTCGGCCTATGATGCAGCAATTGGAGGATAAAAGCATGGCGACCGTTTTTCCCTTTGCCGGACGTGTTCTTGACGAAACGCCGATGACGCTTGGCGAAGGCCCGACTTTCGACCCGGCGACCGGCACGGCCTGGTGGTTCAATATCATCGGGCGCGAACTGCATGAATTGCATCTCGCCTCCGGCCGCAAAACGGTGCACGCCCTGCCCTTCATGGGCAGCGCACTGGCGAAAATCAGCGACCACAAGCAATTGATCGCCTCCGATGACGGCCTTTTCCTTCGCGATACGGCAACCGGCGTGTTGACGCTGCATGCGGAGCTTGAAAAGGACATGCCCGACAACCGCTCCAATGACGGGCGTATGCATCCCTCGGGCGCGCTGTGGATCGGCACCATGGGCCGCAAGGCGCAAATCGGCGCGGGCAGCATCTACCACGTTGCCAGGGGAACCGTGACCAAGCTGTTTGCCGATGTCAGCATTCCAAATTCGATCTGCTTTTCGCCCGATGGCACGACCGGATATTACGTCGACACCAAGGTCAACGAGCTGATGAAGGTGCCGCTCGATGCCGAGACGGGACTTCCCACCGGCAAGGCAGAGGTGTTCATTGACACCGCCGGCATCGACGGTGGCGTAGACGGATCGGTCTGCGATGCGGAAGGACATATCTGGAACGCCCGCTGGGGCATGGGTGCGGTCGATCGTTACGATGCCGACGGCAACCACATCGAACGCTATCTGGTGCCAGCGGGACAGACCACCTGCCCGGCCTTCATCGGCCCCGATGCGTCGCGCCTTCTCATCACATCCGCCCGCGAAAATCTTGACGACGACGCCATTGCCGCCAATCCGCAGCACGGAAAGACATTCGAGCTCGGGATTGAGGTGAAGGGCAGGTTCGAGCCGCTCTACCGGTTGTGAAGCGCGGCGCGTGCCGCCTTCTAATTCCTGTTCGTCACAGGGATGAGGTTGGGGAGGTCCCTACAGCCTTATGTGCAAGGCCACTCCATTTCTCAGGGAATATCCGACAGGATCTCGCGATAGTTTTCGTGAAGGTAACGCTGCGTGGCGGCGGCATCGGCGGGGCGGCCGTAAAAATAGCCCTGCCCCATAGCGCAGCCGAGCGCGCGCAGTTTTTCCTCTTCCGCCTGCTCCTCGATACCCTCCGCGACGACCTCGAGATCAAGCCCTTCGCACATGGCGACGATGGCCTTGATGATATGTTCCGAAGGACGGTCGCTGCTGATGCGGGAGACAAAGGCGCGGTCGATCTTGACCTTGTCGAAGGTAAAGTCGCGCAGGCGGCCAAGGCTCGACTGGCCGGTGCCGAAATCGTCAAGAGAGATACGAACACCCGCACCCTGCAATTCGCTGATGATGCGCTGCGCGGTATCGGCGGAAGTCATGACAGCGGTTTCGGTTATTTCAAGCTCCAGCCGGTGCGGATCAAGGCCGACACGCGACAGGATGGACAGAATATTATCCGCTGTGCCGGGGTCCATCAATTGCGCGGACGACAGATTGAAGGACAGGAAAAGCTCTCGCGGCCAGAACAGCGCCGCTTCCGCCGCCTTCCTCAGCAGCGCTTCCGACAGCGCGTCGATGAAACCGCGTTCTTCGGCCAGCGGCACGAAAACGGCGGGCGACACGAAACCGAGATCGGGGTCGTTCCAGCGGGCGAGTGCCTCGAAACCGATGACCTTCGCTTCTTCCAGCCTGACGATGGGCTGGAAATGCACGTCGATCGCATCGGTGATGATGGCGTTACGCAACGCCTGTTCCAGCTGGGTGGCGCGCTTCATTTCCTGCGCAATCTCGCGCGAATAGACCGTTATCTGTCCACGACCACGGCGCTTGGAGCGGTAAAGCGCGGTCTCGGCGCTTTTCAGCAAATCCTCGAAATCATCGCCGGCGAAGGGATAGATGGCAAAACCGAAGGAGGAGGAAAGCCGGACGTTGCGGTCGCCGAGATCGTAAGGCGCAGAAAGCACGTCCTTGATCATGTTGCCTATGCGCTCTGCGCCGGTGCGTTCGAATACCAGCGGCAGCACGAAGGCGAACTCGTCGCCATCATGGCGCGTCACGGCGGCGCCATCGGGAATGCAAGCCTTCAGCCGATGCGCGACCTGGCACAAAATCTCGTCGCCCGCCTGCACGCCGAAAAGATCGTTGATGGGTTTGAAGCCGTCAATATTCGCAATGCCGACGGTGAAGGGCGCGGGATCGCTGGAACGCTCGCTGGCGAGCATGCGGATCTTGTCCCGCAAACGGTAACGATTGCCAAGCCCCGTCAGCGGATCGCTGTAAGCCATCGCCTGCAGCTCGTTCTGGCTGACGTGCAACGCCTGCGGCTCTGCCCGTTTCATTCCTGCATCTCGTGAATCCCGTGTCGACCGCGATCACAATGCAGGGCAAGTATTAAAAAAGCCATAGAACCGCGCACCGAAAATGCGGCGGCGTCTCCGCAATGCCAGCGGCTCGAACACAAAAAGCTGAAATGGAGGAGCTTCAGGCTTGCAGCCGCAGGGCATCCTTGCCGAAAAGGCGCAGGAAAACGGCATCGACCATATCGGGACTGACGGGTTTCAGCAGCATGTCTTCCATGCCCGCCGCCAGGCATTTGTCGAGATCGCCCTCGAAAGCGTGGGTGATGACGCCGACGATGGGAATGCGCTCGTCGCCGGCCAGTGCACGCATACGGCGGGCGACCTCAAAACCGTCGATATCGCCAAGCGTGGTGTCGAGCAGGACGACGGACGGTGCCTGCTCCTCAAAAAGACGCAACGCCTCCTCACCCGACGTGGCAAGCCGCCAGGACAGCCCCAATCCCTCAAGGATTTGTGAGAAGACGATCTGGTTGACCCTGTTGTCCTCAACGAGAAGTATCTCGCAGACGCCGCCGGTCTTGAGGATTTTGGGCAGGTCCTCGGTCATGATCTCCCAGTCCTCGTCGGAGGATTTTTGCTTCGGAGACGATTTGAGCCCGACGGCGAGATAATGCAGCAGCGAAGCATCGATCTCCTCTTCCTCGATGGTGACGACCGGCAGGTCATGCGCGGCCGCGATATCGAGGCATGTGACGCTCATCTGGGCGTCGACGACGACGACATCGATGCCGACGCCTGCGGAAGCGGCGATATCGATGAAACTACGCTGTTCTTCCTCGCTCCTCACCACGGCATGATCCATGCCGCTCGCGGCCAGCCGGTGGCAGGCGGCTTCGGCAAAGCGCCCGTTTCCGGAAACCACCAGCACCGCTTTGCTTTTCAGCAGACCGCCGGCGGAATCGCGATCTTCATCCTTGCCATAGGTGGAGGCGACGAAATCGACATGTTCGAGCGAGGGGATGACGGGCATGCCGTTCGCGTCGATGGTGGCGAGCGCGGTCACGTCCTCCATCGTCGTGACCAGAAAATGCCGGCCAGGCCGACCCACCCGCTGCTTGCGGGTAATCGTCAGCACCTCTTCACCATTCGCGCGCCTCACCCTTTCGGGAAGGATGCTCGGCGTGCCGCTGTCCAGCACCATGCGATCGGCAGCGTCGATCCGGCCTGCGACCTGGCGCGAATGCAGATCGAAAACCGTGCGGCCGAGAATGCTCTCTGCACTGGTCTCGACCATGGTGCAGGCGGCTTTATTTACGGCGACATAGGCGAGGTTCCGGTCCTTGACGAGGACCGGAAACGGCAGATTGTCGAGAATGTCTTCGATCAGCTGCACGCGTTCGAGGTCGATGCGCCACTGTTCTTCTCTTTTCTTCTGTTCGGAAATATCGGCAACGACGCTGATGCCCAGCCCGGAAGGCAGGCGGTTCATGACGAAGCGCAGGAAGCGCTCCCCCTTCAGCCGCTCGGTTTTTTCAGACCTTTCCTTCCAGTGCAGCGCCAGCCGCTCGCCGATCCATTCCTCGCGTCCCAGCTGCCGGGCATTGGCGGACAGGCTTTCCGCTTCCAGAAGATAACAATCGTAAAGCGCGCTCAGATAGTCGCGCAGCCGCGCGCCCGGCCCGATAACGGCCTCTTGCAGTGGAAAAAAACTCAAAAGCTTCCGGCTTGCGAAAACGATGTGATCGTTCCGGTCGTAAACGACGATCGCCGCGCCAAGCGCGTCGCAAAGGGCATCAAGCATCACTGTATGAACGCCCGCGCCGGAGGACGCCAAATCACTCAACTGCAAACTCCCACCTGTTTTCAGGGTCAGGCTTATGTTTCTATTGGAATCGTCCGAGGCAAATGCCGGGATGAAACGGTAAATTCCGCAAAAGAGACATCAGGGTTCGCTACTTGAAGCAGTCTTGAGGGGAAGATGACGTTCACCCATATACGACGTCACACCACCCGGCGAAGGGGGGCCTCGTTCCTGCAGTCATTTCAAGCCGCCTCACCATATGCAAGGCCGATTAAAGGCGGATTAACGCTTAACCTGACGTTGAACGGAAATGATCAAACGCCGGGCAGGCCGCAAAACATGTGCAAACTTTCACGACTTGAGTTTTTTGCTTTCGAAGCCGTGACGAATCCGCGAAAATGATGATCATGGCCATCAAGCAGCTTTCAGAAACCCTCATCAACCAGATCGCCGCCGGCGAGGTCATCGAAAGACCCTCCAGCGCCACGAAGGAGCTGGTGGAAAACGCCATCGACGCGGGCGCAACGCGCATCGAAATCGCCACGGCGGGCGGTGGCAAGGGACTGGTGCGCATCACCGATAACGGCTCCGGCATGTCGCCTGCCGATCTGGAGCTTGCGGTCCGACGCCATTGCACCTCGAAAATATCCACCACGCTTGACGATATCCGCACGCTTGGCTTTCGCGGTGAGGCCCTGCCCTCCATCGGCTCGGTTGCCAAGCTTTCCATCACCAGCCGGCAACACGGCGCAGAGCAGGGTTCGGTGATCTCCGTCACCGGCGGCAAAGTCTCCGAGGTCCGGCCCGCCGCTGCCAATGCCGGCACCATCGTTGAGGTGCGCGACCTGTTTTTCGCGACGCCCGCACGGCTGAAATTCCTGAAGACGGAGCGAGCGGAGGCAGCCGCCATTACCGAAGTCGTCAAGCGGATGGCAATTGCCTTTCCGCATATCCGCTTCGTGCTGTCAGGCACCGACCGCTCCACGCTTGAAATCCCCTCCACCGGCGACGATCACCTTGCCCGCATGGCGCAGATTCTCGGTGCCGAGTTCAAGGACAACGCCATCGAAATCGATGCCGGGCGCGAGGATGTAACGCTCTCCGGTTTTGCCGGCGTGCCGACCTTCAACCGCGGCAACTCGGCGCATCAATATGTCTTCGTCAACGGTCGCCCGGTGCAGGACAAATTGCTGTTGTCCGCCATTCGCGGTGCCTATGCCGAAACCGTACCGCACGGGCGATATCCGGTCGCAGTGCTGTCCCTGACGCTCGATCCCGCCTTTGTCGACGTGAACGTGCATCCGGCGAAATCAGATGTGCGCTTTCGCGATCCCGGCCTCGTTCGCGGACTGATCGTCGGTGCGATCCGCCAGGCGCTGACTCGTGACGGTGACAGGGCGGCGACGACTGGTGCCAGCCAGATGATGAACGCCTTTCGCCCCGGCTACAGCCCGTCCAATCTCCGACCGTCTGCCGCTGCGACATGGTCCGCCGCGGCCTCGCCTTCCCGACCGCTTGCCGTTTCCGGGAACATGCAATTTGCCGAGGCCGTGCAATCGCGCTTTTCCGACATCACCATGCCGACCGCGCGGGCAGAACCCAGCGAGGTTTACGAGGCCTCTGCAAGCCCGTCGCTGGAACCGTCACAATATCCGCTCGGCGCCGCGCGGGCGCAGTTGCACCAGAATTACATCGTCGCGCAGACGGAAGACGGCCTCGTCATCGTCGACCAGCATGCGGCGCATGAACGGCTCGTGTTTGAGGAAATGCGCAATGCGCTGCATTCCAGACGCCCGCCTTCACAGGTGCTGCTCATTCCTGAGATCATCGACCTTCCCGAAGAGGATTGCGACAGGCTGATGGACCATGCGGCTGGTTTCGATGCGCTGGGACTGGTCATCGAGCGTTTCGGGCCGGGGGCGGTCGCGGTTCGCGAAACGCCGGCGATGCTTGGCGAGGTTAACGTGCAGGGGCTGGTGCGGCAGCTTGCCGACGAGATCGCTGAATGGGACGCTGCCTCCACGCTTGCCAACAAGCTGGAATATGTCGCCGCTACCATGGCTTGCCACGGCTCGGTGCGTTCAGGGCGGCGCATGCGGCCGGAGGAGATGAACGCGCTTTTACGGCAGATGGAAAACACGCCGGGTTCAGGACAGTGCAATCACGGTCGTCCGACCTATATTGAGCTAAAACTTTCCGATATAGAACGTCTCTTCGGCCGAAGCTGAGCCTTAACCCGGGGGCAGCAGGCAGGGCTGGCCTTGGGCGTAGCTCAGCGATATAAATTCAAGGGACTGGAGCATCCGGATTGTTCAGGAGAACGCTACGCCGTTTTGGGCTGGATGCACTGACAGGACATAGCAGGAGACGAAAACGGATGAACAGATTTGAGGGAGGCGGAAACCGCATCGCCGTCATCGAATATCTCGACGGTGACTTCCGGATCGTGCAGACCGGCTCGCATGTCATATGCGCCATCACCGGCAAGACCATTCCGGTCGACGAGCTGCGCTACTGGAGCGTCGCCCGGCAGGAAGCCTATGTGGATGCCAGCGCCTCACTGGAGGCAGAGCGCAAGGCTGGTAATTTGCCCGCCTGATCAGGCGCGGAAGCACGCCCGAAATGGCCGCGTGTGCGAATTCTTCTTTTCGCGCTGAGGGCTGCTTACCTCTCCAACCTCATCCCTGTGCCTGTCACAGGGATCCAGCCAGCCAAAGTCCTTGGGCTGAAAGGTGTCTTTTGGCCGCGCAGACACACGTCGGCTGGATTCCTGTGACAAGCACAGGAATGAGGGGGTGAGTGCCCGGCGGCTTGCGTTACGAGATGCTCTAAATTGACGTCCGCGCATTTTCTCGCAGCAAACGGGCGCGGCAGTTCCGCACCGCCGTCTCGATGATCGTTGTGGCCGCATTGGGATCGTCGAACACCATGTCGACCTCGATCACCAGGCTGTTCCACAGCAATTCTTCCGCACGGCCATGGTGTCCGTTAAGACGCACGGCGTCCTTGGCCGTTGTCACCAGCTGCAAGTTTTCCTTATCCGCGTCCTGCAGAAGATCGGCGATCTCGTCATCGCTGAAATGGTGATGATCAGGAAAGGAGCGCTGCAGCACGATTTCGCCACCAAGCCCCTCGACGGTTCGGAAAAACTTGGCGGGATCGGCGATACCAGCATAGGCCAGCACGCGCCTTCCCCTGAAATCCTGCGGTTCCTGCGGCTTTATCGCCGCGACGAAAACCGGTTTGGCGGCCTTTGCCGCGGTTCTGACCAGCGGATCGGCCGCATGGCCGTTACCGACCTTCAAGAGTCCGGTCATATGCCGCATCTGTTCGGCAAGCGGCGCCCGGACCGGGCCGCCCGGCACAAGATGGCCGTTGCCGATGCCACGCACCGTATCGATAACGACCAACGCATAATCCAATGTCAGGCGTGCGCTCTGGAAGCCATCATCCATGATGATGAGATCCACGCCCTCCTTCACCAGCCGATGTGCACCTTCCACCCGCTTGCGGGAGATGACCGTCACCGCCTCGCGGGCAAGCAGCAGGGGTTCATCGCCGACATCAGCGGAGCGGTGCTGCGCGGGATCGACGAGGGTGGTGACATCAAGTGTGCCGCCGTAACCACGGCTCAGGAAGCCGGGTTTCAGGCCCTTTGCGGTGGCGGCTCGGGCGATTGCCATTGCGGTCGGCGTCTTTCCGGCACCACCAACGGTGAAGTTGCCGATGCAGATGACCGGAACCGGAACGCTCGCCCGTTTTGCCGTGCGCATCCGCCGGCCGGCAACATTGCCGTAGAGAAGGGAAAACGGTGATAACAGCCAGGCTTGCCAGCCTGCTTTCTGCCACCAGAAAGGCGGCGCTTCAGAAACCATATATGCCTGCTCCCGGCCGCATCACCCACGGCATTGCGCTTAAATTCGATAAGTCACATGGGTATTTGCCAGAAAAAACCCTGAATTGCAAAACCCGGCTATACATGCGCAGCTCGTCTCTTCCCATCTTGTGCGACAAGTGGCGCGCACTGCGGGGACATGACCTAAACAACGCGTTCCGGAAGCAGGGTTTCCAGCGCGGTAATATCATCGAAACAATAATGGGCGTCGGCGCCAAGGCTTTCGCGCGAGCCGGTTCCGGTGAGAACGGCAATGCGCAATCCTGCGCCGGCATTTCTCGCCATGTGCAGATCATGATTATTGTCGCCGACCACTGCCACGCGCGCAGGCGCAAGACCAATCGCGTCGCAGAAACCGAGAACCATGCCGGGTTGCGGCTTGGTGCCGTAGCCGCTGTCATAACCGGCAACGAAATCGACATCGCTTTCGAAACCGAAACGGATCGCCGTCTGGCGGATGGATTTTTCGTTGTCGCTGGAGGCGATGCCAAGCTTGTAGCCGCGTGCCTTTAGCCTTGCGAAAAATGCCTTGAGATCGGTGACCGGCACGGATTTATCCGCTGCCTCGGTGAATAGCCGGTCGAGCCGCGCAGTCAACTCCACGACATCGCAAGGCGAACCGGCGGCGACGAGACCGGCAGCTATCTCCGCCGTATTGCCGGCAGCCAAAAGACTGTCGGGCACCACATGCCCGGTAACCGGATCCATGCCGCAGGCGGCGAGAAGCTGGTCCGCAAGAACGGGATCGCCCTTGGCCGCAATCGCCGCAAGTTCGCGGTTCACCGGCCCCCAGCTTGCGTCATAACCCAACAGCGTACCGTCCTTGTCGAAAAGGACTGCGGCAATCGATTTGGTCGCATCAATCTCCATATCCGCTACCATGAACCGATGGCACTCCGCGGTTGCAGCTTGGCGGTGACTGTGAGCGGGTTGATGTAGGGCTCCAGCGCCTTGACGGTGGCGGAAAGCGCGCCGCGCATGTCCTGAATGACCCGGTTGCCGGCATCGATCATCTTGTAGCGTTCATTGTCGTTGACCAGAAGGTAATGCACCGCCTTGGCCAGCATCTCGACATCGCGGACGATGCGCCCGCCGCCGGCGCGGATCAGCTTCTGATAGGCCTCGCGGAAATTCTGTACATGCGCGCCTGACAGTACGGCGCAGCCCAGCATTGCCGGCTCCAGCGGGTTCTGCCCACCCTCGGCCGTCAGCGAACGGCCGACGAAGGCAAGTTCGGTGAGCCTGAGGTAAAGCCCCATTTCGCCAATGGAATCCCCGAGGAAGATATCGGTTTCCGGTGTGATCACGTCGTTGCGGCTTCTGCGCGCCACGGTCAACCCCATGCCCTTCAGCATGGCTTCCACGTCGTCGCCGCGCTCGGGGTGGCGCGGCACGATGATGGTCAATTGACCGTTGCGCGACTTGATCGCCGCATGCACGGTGGCTGCTGCCTTCTCTTCACCGTCGAAGGTGGAGATCGCCGCCCATGTCTTGCGGGGGCCGATCTGCCTGCGATAGTGCTCGAGCAGAGCTTCGTCGCAAGGCGGCGGATCCGTATCGCCCTTGAGGTTGCCGGATATCACCACCGGCCAGGAGCCGAGATCACGGAAGCGTTCGGCATCGACATCGGATTGCGCAACCACCAGCGCCAGCTTGGAGAACAGCGATTCCGCAATGTCGTGCCGGTTGTTCCAGCGGTCGAAGGAACGGTCTGAGAGCCGCGCATTGACCCGGATCTGCGGAATGTGCCGGCGCTCCAGCTCCATCATCGTCACCGGCCAGATTTCTGATTCAGCGGTGATGGCGGCATCCGGTGCCCAGTAGGCGAGGAAACGGTTGACCGCGATCTTGATGTCGAGCGGCACATATTGGTGGATCACATCATCGCCAAGCCGGGTACGGGTCAGCTCGGCCGAGGTGACGGTGCCTGTGGTCAGAAGCACGAAGATATCGCGCTTGCGTATTTCGCGGATCAGCGGAATGAGGGCGAGCGTTTCGCCGACACTTGCGGCATGGAACCAGACGAGCGGGCCACGGGGGCGCTCCGCGCTGGCGTATCCGAAACGTTCTAGACGGCGGCGCTTGTCTTCCTTGCCCTTTGCGGCCCGATAGGAAAGATAAGGCCGTGCAAACGGATAAGCGGCGATACCGGCAATCCTGTAACCGGAAAGAGCGAAACGTGCGATACGGCTGCTCATGACATTCTGCCCTTGATCATTCCGCGCAATGCCCTGCCCCTGTTCTTTGTTGCTATCGCCGCCTACTTCTTCTCAAATTGCGTCATTTTTTATCATCGGAAACAAAAGCGCGATCACGTTTTCTCGCAACCGAATTTCCTGCCTTCCATTCCGGGCAGGAATCACGGGAAAACTCGCCTTCACCCAATAGTATTACAACGCAAGGGCAAAAGGACTCAATTTTTATCGTCGGGATTGAGAAGACGGTGCATATGCACGATAAAATAACGCATATGGGCGTTATCAACAGTCATCTGCGCCTTGGATCTCCACGCGGTCAGCGCGGAAGCGTAGTCAGGATAGATGCCGACGATATCGAGCGCATTCAAATCCCGGAACTGAACATCCTGAAGATTTTCCAGTTCGCCGCCGAACACAAGGTGCAGCAGCTGTTTCTGTTTGCCAGATTCCGTCATGTCTTGTCTCTTTCTTAAGCTCTGAGAGCCCCTCATCTGCGGGATTTCCGGGCAAACGTCAACCATCGGACAGATGTGAAAACGCTTTCAAAAGCGCGGGAAGCGCATATTCTGCTGCAGCGCACAATGCGGGGTGGTTTACCTCGCGGCGATTATACATCAGGGGTTTTCCATCAAGTCCGACCAGACTGCCGCCTGCCCTTTCGAGGATCAGGTCTGCGGCGGCCAGATCCCACTCGTGCGAGTTCGCCTTGACCAGCGTTCCATCGATGCGGCCATCCGCCACCATCGCCAGCCGGTAGGCGAGCGAGGGCACATGCGGAATGCGCTTGACGGTGCTGCGCACCTCTTCCGGCAGATGCGTAATCACGTCTTCCGGTGCGGCCAGATGGAAGACGCCGGTGTTCTCGCGGGCGGCTGAAATCGGCTTGCCGTTCTTCAGCGCTTCGCCGCCTTCAAGTGCGGTGAATTCCTCTGCGAGTGCAGGCGCGACAAGGGCGGCAACGACCGGTCGCCCCTCATGCACCACCGCGACGCTGACGCACCAGGTATCCCGTCCACCGATGAAGGCGCGCGTTCCGTCGATGGGATCGATGACAAAGACGGTGGAGCGGGCCAGCCTTGTCGTATCGTCATCCGTCTCTTCCGACAGCCAGCCATATTCCGGCCGGGCGGTACGCAGGATGGTTTCAAGAATTTCGTTTGCCGCGTAATCGGCCGCGCTGACCGGTGAAAGCCCGCCATTCTTCCACCAGACCTCGGGGTCCTTGCGGAAGAAACCGAGGGCCGTCTCGCCCGCCTTGCGTGCGGCTTCGAGGACCAGCCTCAGATCGGAAGCCCAGCGGGCCTCAGCCATATCGTTCATTTTGCCGTCTTTTCCGCGCGCCTCATACGGCGCGCCTGTTTTTCCCTTCGCACTTGCACACAAAGTGCTGGCGAAAACAACCCGCGGGTCGCCTCACTTGCCCGCGATCGTCATGCCTTCGATAGCAAGCGTCGGTGCTGCTACACCATATTTGCGGTCGATATCGTTAGCCGGCGTGACACGCATGAACATGTCCTTCAGGTTCGAAGCGATGGTGACCTCGGAAACCGCGAAGGATTTTTCACCATTCTCGATCCAGAAACCGCTCGCACCGCAGCTATATTCACCGGTGAGCATATTGGCGCCATGGCCAATCAGTTCGGTGACGTAAAAGCCGGTTCCGACGTCCCTCAGCAGATCTTCCGGCGAAATATCGCCTGGCTCCAGCGCAAGATTGGTTGAGGACGGCGATACCGAAGTGCCACCGCGCACGCCGCGACCGTTGGTTTCAAGGCCGAGTTCACGCGCTGCCGAGGTGGAGAGGAACCAATGCTTCAGCACCCCGTCCTCGATCATCGTCATCTTCTCTCCCCGGACACCCTCGCCATCGAAAGGACGCGACGATGGACCACGAACGATCTGCGGATCGTCCGTCAGATAAAGGCCCTTTTTCAGAACCTGCTGCCCCATCCTGTCGCGCAGGAAGCTGGTCTTGCGGGCAACTGAAGCGCCATTGATCGCGCCGGCAATGGCGCCGACGAAACCGCGCGCGATGCGGGGATCAAAAACCACGGTAATATTGCTGCCGGTATCGACCTGACGCGGGCCGACCCGCCGCACGACTTTTTCGCCGGCGCGGCGGCCGATCTCTTCGGCTGCATCCAGATCGGCGTAATAGAGGCGGCTGTCGAAATCGTAGTCGCGCTCCATCTTCGTGCCCTCGCCGGCGATGACACTGACGGAACGGCTGAAACGGCTGCCCATGTAGCTGCCGGAAAAACCGTGCGAGGTGGCAAGGACGAGGCCGCCCATGCCGCTCGATGCGCCAGCACCTGAGGAATTGCTGACGCCCTTGACGGCAAGCGCCGCCTCTTCCGAGGCGAGCGCTGCCTCACGCAATTGATCTGTAGAGACCTCGGTCGCATCGAAAAGCTCGAGATCGTCGTAGGAGGTTGCGAGCCGCTCCCTGTCTGCCAGGCAGGCGAAGGGGTCTTCCGGCGAAACCTTCGCCATGGCCACCGCCCGTTCCGCCAGGGTCTTCAGGTCGAAGCCGGGATTGGCCGAAACGCTCGCCACCCGCCGCCCGACGAAAACGCGAAGCGAAAAATCATCGCTTTCGGAGGATTCGGTACTTTCCACCTTGCCAAGCCGGACGCCGACCGATTGCGAGCGAGAGCGGACGACGACGGCATCCGCCTCATCCGCGCCTGCAGCACGGGCAAGATCGACAAGCTCGCTGGCGCGATCGAGAAGTTTGGAAGAATCTATTTCTGAGGACATGAGTTGGCCTTTCATTCCTGTTCCATTTATTGTGCCATCAACCCCGCATCAAGGGCGAAACGCCGCTTTCTCCATCGACAAGGCTTTGTCGCCACCATATTCGAAAGTCAGCCAGCATGACCGAGCACGACGCTCTCTTTTCCGAACCCTTGCTGCTTCTGGCCGGCGCTGTCATCGCGGCGTCGATTTTCCGCAAACTCGGCCTCGGCACCGTGCTCGGTTATCTGGTGGCGGGCATCGTCATCGGGCCGTTCCTGCATCTGGTGACAGACGCGAAAGATATCTTCAACGTCTCGGAACTGGGCGTGGTTTTCCTGCTCTTCATCATCGGCCTCGAACTCAAGCCATCGCGCATATGGCAGATGCGGCGCGATATTTTAGGGCTGGGGCTGGCGCAGGTGCTGGTGACGGGCAGCGTGCTGGCATTGATTGCTTGGTGGGCCGGACTGATCGACGCGCGCGGCAGCCTCGTTGCGGGTTTCGGCCTTGCACTCTCCTCCACCGCCTTTGCGTTACAGATTCTTGAAGACGATGGCGACATGAATACGCGGCATGGCAACCGCTCCTTCTCGATCCTGCTGTTTCAGGATCTCGCTATCGTACCGCTTCTCGCCCTTGTCACCATTCTTTCCAACCGGCCGGACGTGCCGACGGATTCGATGGCCTACGATCTCGTCGCCTCCGTTGTCGCGGTGGCTGGCATGGTGTTGGCCGGGCGTTATCTGCTGACGCCGATGTTCCAGATCATCGCCCGCACGGGTGCGCGGGAGGTGATGATCGCCGCCGCCCTCTTCGTCGTCATCGGTGCGGCCGCCATCATGGAGGCGGTTGGGCTTTCGATGGGCATGGGTGCGCTCCTGGCCGGGCTGATGCTGTCGGAATCTTCTTATCGGCACGAGCTGGAAGCCGATATCGAGCCGTTTCGCGGGCTGTTTCTGGCGCTGTTCTTCATGGCTGTCGGCATGTCGCTGCACATCAACATCGTCTACGAGCACATTCTTCTCATCCTGATCGCCGTGCCGGCGATGATGGCTGTGAAGGCGGCCGTAATCTATGGGCTGTGCCGCATCGCCGGTTCGTCCCGTTATGCATCGAGCCGTATCGCGCTGCTGCTGGCGCAGGGCGGCGAATTCGGTTTCGTGCTGTTTTCCACTGCTGCCGCCTCCCGCCTGTTTCCGCAGGCGACGGCTTCCATCCTTGTCGCCATCGTGACGCTTTCCATGGCGCTGACGCCGCTGCTGGCAGTGGTTTCTCGCCGGCTGACGGCGGAGGATGCCGATGAGGACAAGCTGGACGAGGATTTTGACGGGGCTGGCGCCGATGTGCTGATGATCGGCTTTTCGCGCTTCGGCCAGATCGCCTCGCAAATCCTGCTTGCCGGTGGGCGCGACGTGACTGTCATCGACAGTTCGGCCGATCGTGTACGTCAGGCTTCCCGCTTCGGTTTCCGCATCTTTTTTGGCGATGGTACACGCAAGGACGTGTTGATCGCGGCTGGCATAGAGCGCGCCGATCTCGTGGCGGTCTGCACCCATAAAAAGGAAGTCACCGACCGCATCATCGACATGATCCAGTCGGAATTTCCAAGCGTGCGCATCTATGCCCGCTCCTATGACCGCATTCATTCCCTCGATCTCAGGAAAAAGGGCGTGGAATACGAAATCCGCGAGACGCTGGAATCGGGCCTGCTGTTTGGCCGCCGCATTCTGGAAGGGTTGGACATGGACGGCGAAAGGGCGCTTGCCATTTCCGACGACATACGCGAGCGCGACGAGGAGAGATTGCAGCTACAGGCCGTGGAAGGGCTCGCCGCCGGCAGGCAGATGCTGCACAACAAGCCGGTGCGCGAAGTGAAACCCGAGCCACTGATGAAGCCGAAGAACAAGGTGGAAAAGCGCGAGGAAGAAGAGGACGAAGACGAGGGTGAAATAGCAGTCACCCACTAAGCGGCACGCGCTCGCCTATAGCGAATACTCAAGGAGTACCGCTCAAGCCTCCACGCCCTGCCCGCGATGGAACAGTTCCACCTGCATTTCGATCTGCCGTTTCAGATCATCCTTGATCCCGGCGGAAGCGTTCAGCACTTCTTCCGATTTGAGGAAATCCAGCACGCCGAAACGGTGCACCGGTGGGCGCAGGAAAATATGCGGCGGGCGCAATCTGAGTTTCAGGGCAATGGCCGCCTGCATCATCAACTGACTGGCGCCGAACAGACTGTCCAGCCGGTTCGGCATGGTGGTGCCGTCACCTTCAGGGCCGCCAACCACATCGATGCCGACGATGATATCGGCCTGATCCATCAGATGCTCATAGGGCACAGGATTGAAGATGCCGCCATCGATCATGATGCGGCCGTTGACGCGCACCGGCATGAATAGAGCCGGAATAGCCGCAGAAGCCGCCAGCGCCTGAATGATCTCGCCGGTTTCCACCACCACTTCGGTCTGCGCATAATAATCCGTGGTCACCACTTTCAGGGGAATGGCAAGTTCGGAAAAATCCTTCGGCAGGGCCTGCGGCATCAAGGCGTGCAGAATGAGTTCGAGATTGAACTGGCCAAGACGAAAGCCATCGACCGCATGGCGCATGGATGCGGGGCCGAGGCTCCAGAGACGGTTGGCGACCGAACCCTTCCGCCCCATGAGTTCAAGCGTATATTCGCGGATTTCCTTGCCGCTCATGCCGGCCGCCATGCCTGCTGCGATGATGGAGCCGATGGAGGAGCCGGAAAGCGCGACCGGGCGAATGCCTAGTTCGTCGAATGCCTCGATAACGTTGATGTGGCAGATGCCGCGTGCGCCACCGCCGCCGAGCGCCAGGCCGAATGTCGGCTCATGACCGCTCTCGCGGCTGGCATCGATTGCCTCTTGCCCGGCGTGAACCATTGTGACGCTGTCGTTTACACCCTGCTCCATGCCAAATACCCAAGACCCTTTCCACGGCAAAGCCTCTGCCTATTCGGCAAACAAGACAAGACCGTGACGTGACGGGAAAGTGCTGCCGTCAGAGCGTTTTCGCTTTTCTTCAAATCGCGAAAACACGCTAACTCTTTGTTTTGCGGCATTTCCGCACGGAAACCGGGGCCGTTTTTGCTGGAAATGCTCTAGGGCTCGTAGCGGTAGAAGTGCATTTTCGAGTCACCGAAGATGCGGCTTTCGAGCGGTTTGAACACCGGCTCGACATTGACCACAACATCGCCGCGCTCTTCCAGAATGGCGAGCGCACCGGGTGCCAGCCAGCCGCCAGCATGGGCAGCGGCAAATGCCTTCTCCCCGTGGCCCTGGCCATAGGGCGGATCGGCGAACAGGAGATCGAAGGGCTCGATATTGTTGACGCCGCCAAGCTTGGTCGCGTCACGCCGCAGGATGCGGGCACGCCCATGCAACCCCAGCGCATCGATATTTTCCCACAACAGCCCCCTGCCCTCAACGCCGTTTTCGACGAAGAGCGCCACACGACAGCCACGCGAAAGCGCCTCCAGCCCGACCGCGCCCGTTCCGGCAAAAACGTCCAGAACGCGCGTACCGTCAAGACTTTCCGGATAGGCGTGGCTTAGAATATTGAAGAGGCTTTCCCGTGTCCTGTCGATTGTCGGACGAATGGAATTTGTTTTCGGCGCGGCCAGATTTCGGCCGCGGAACTCACCGCCTACGATCCGCATTACGTGTCATTCCCCTGCCACCAGAAGGTTTGCCACCCGGGCCTTTGCCGCCCGGTTTACCGCCGCCGGGGCCGCTACCGCCACCGGGGCCTTTGCCCTTGCCTGAAAAACCCGAACGTTCGCCACGTTCACCCGGTTTTCCAAAAGAAGGCTTGCCCGATGCGGGCCTGCCGCCGGGTTTTCCACCCGGTTTTGCGCCTCTTGGCTTGTCACCGAAAGGCCGGTCGCCGCGTGGGCGATCACCGTCTTCGCGGGGCTTGTCGCGGAACGGACGCTCACCGAAAGGTTTCTCACCACGTGCCGTGCGATCTCCGAAACTCTTCTCGCCGCGTGGGCGGTCGCTGCGCGGGCGATCACCCTCCTCACGTGGCTTGTCACGGAACGGACGGTCGCCAAACGGTTTTCCACCGCGTGCGGTGCGATCTCCGAAGCTCTTCTCGCCGCGAGGACCGTCGCCACGCGGGCGATCTCCCGCTTCACGTGGTTTGTCACGGAACGGGCGGTCACCGAAGGATTTCCCGCCGCGATCTCCAAAGCTCTTTCCACCGCGCGGGCCGTCGCCACGTCCACGACCGCCTTCCTCTTCGCGCGGGGAATCCGAACGGATCCACTCGCCCTCGGAATCGGCATGCCTGACGACGTTGCGGCGCGCTTCCGCCTGGGCGGATGCCTTCTTGAACAGGCTTTCCGCTTCCGCGCGGACAGAAGACTTCCGCTCCTTGCCATCACGGGTGGGCTTTGCGCCGGGCGCCATCCAGACATTGGCCGTGCGGCTGGTGCCCGCGGGCGGGCGGGCGGGGCGGCGTTCTTCGCCATCCTCTTCGCCACGGGTTTTCGCGCCGAATTTCCCGGCAGGTTTGCCACCGAACTTGCCGGCTGGCTTGTCACCGCGCTTGGTGTCGAGACGGCCGAGCGCCTTTTCGCGGCGATCTTCCGGTTTGCCGGCAGCCCTGTCGAAACGCGCCTTGCCTTCCGGCGCGTCGCTCTTTGCCCATTCGGACCGGGGCGCGCGCTTGGGCGTGTTTTCTTCTTCGTCGTCGGCGACAGGCGCATCGTAGATCGGCGCGTCGAAATTGGCGCCGGATTGTTCGATGAGGCGCGGACCAAGCTGGTCACGCAGCATGCGGCCACGCACTTCAAGTACCTTGCCTTCAGGCAGATCGCCAAGCTGGAACGGGCCGTAGGAGATACGGATCAGGCGGTTGACCTCAAGGCCGAGCGCGCCGAGCACGTTCTTGATCTCGCGGTTCTTGCCTTCGCGCAGACCCATGGTGATCCAGACGTTGTGACCCTGGGTGCGGTCGAGCGTCGCGTCGATAGCGCCATAAAGCACGCCGTCGACGGCAATGCCTTCCTTCAGCTTGTCGAGCGCTGCCTGATCGACCTCGCCATGGGCGCGCACGCGGTAGCGGCGCAGCCAGCCGGTCGTCGGCAGTTCCAGCACGCGCGAGAGACCGCCATCATTGGTCAACAGCAGCAGGCCTTCGGTATTGATGTCGAGGCGGCCGATGGAGAGCACACGCGGCAATTCACCCGGCAGATTGTCGAAAACGGTCGGGCGGCCTTCCGGGTCGGAATTGGTCGTCACCAGGCCAGCGGGCTTGTGGTAAAGCCACAGGCGCGTGCGCTCAGCCCCGCGGATGGGCATGCCATCCACTTCGATCTTGTCGGAAAGAGTCGCGTTCATCACCGGAGTGTCCAGCTTGACGCCGTTCAGCGACACGCGGCCTTCCATGATCATGCGCTCGATATCGCGACGCGAGGCAACGCCGGCGCGCGCCATGATCTTGGAAATGCGCTCTGGCTTGGTGCCCATAACGGCTTCCTGCACCGGAGCCGCCTTGGCTTCTACCGGTTTCTTTTCACGCTCTGCGGCGGGCTTGCCGGGGCCTTTCGGCTTCTTGTCGCGGCTAAAAGTCTTGCCACCGTCACGCTTCGGCTTGTCTTTAAAAGTCATTTGCTGTTTGCCTGTTGTTTGGGCTGTCCTATCAGGTCCAAGCACAAGGGTTAAGAGGAAATTGAAACGCAATGGCCGAAAGGACGCATTTCATGGAACTGGCGCTGGCGGAAGCCCGTGCCGCCGGTGAGCGGCAGGAGGTTCCGATCGGCGCAGTCCTGGTTATGGACGGTCGCGTCATCGCCCGTTCCGGCAATCGCACCCGTGAATTGAACGATGTGACGGCGCATGCCGAAATCGCCGTGATCCGCATGGCCTGCGAGGCGCTGGAACAGGAACGCCTGCCCGGTGCCGATCTCTATGTAACGCTGGAACCCTGCACCATGTGCGCGGCGGCGATCTCGTTTGCCCGCATCCGTCGTCTCTATTACGGTGCGGAAGACCCGAAGGGCGGCGCGGTGCATAGTGGCGTGCGCTTCTTCAGCCAGCCGACATGCCACCACGCGCCTGATGTGTATTCGGGGCTGGCGGAAAGCGAAAGTGCTGAAATTCTGCGGAAATTCTTTCGCGAGAAACGTCTCGACGAATAAGCAGCCGGCGGGAGATGCAATCTTTCCCGCAGGCCATAAGCCCTTCATTTTATCAGAAGGGGTTCCACCAGGGTTTGCCGGTGTTTGCCATCGCCGCTTCTTTCTTACGGCGCTTTTCCTTCTTCTGCTCCGGCTCACCGAGGTCAGTCAGCTGATCCTGCGGAACGCTACGATATTCCTGCGGCGGATCGGTCAGGAACTTGCGCTGGGCGTTGACGACAGAGCCACCCTGGGCATCTGCCTTGGCCTTGCGGAAGGCTTCCCATTTCTGGCTTTCGGTCATCTGGCCGGCCGTGCCGTTGCCGGCAAGCAGCGGTGAGCGGTAATGCGGATTGTTCTTATTGGCATCCGCCTCTTCACGCAGGCGTTCACGGGTCTCTTCCGGCGATTCGACCCATTGCGGGTTGTTTTCGCGGCTTGCCATGTTCTGCTGCGGCGTCGTCAATTGCTCGGCGCGGGACTGGGCGGGGACAACGAGACCGGGACGCGGGCTGTACTTCAGGTTACGTTTTTCCTGATCGTTGCCGGTGATCGAAGTCGCGTTGCCGAGGTCGTCTACAAGCTGTTCTGCCGCAGTCTTGCCCGTACCATAGGTCGGGCTCGTGCAGGCGCCGAGCAGCACGCCTATCGCCGTGATACCTGCAACCGTGCGGAACATGCTCAAACCCTGCGCGTTATCCTGCCCAAAAGCCTTCATCGTCTTCATAAAAACCCTTCCAGCCGTCCGTCCCATTGCGCCAGACATCGTCTTTCGGCAGGCGGTAGCCCGCATTGCCGTGCAAATCCGGCCATTTTCAGGCAGGTGTACCGGATGAAGAGCTAAAGCGCAATTCATCCGGCCATTTTCCTCGCGCATCGGCCCGAAACTCGAAATCGATTTTTCGACAGGAACGATGCGCAGCAGCTTTAAATCATCCCAGCGCGGCAAGCTCGCGCAGTGCCGCCGCATCACGGGCCGAAACCTCCGGATAGTCCGGATCGGAACCGACATCGGTGGTGATACGCCAGGAGCGTGCGCATTTTGCGCCTTCCGCCAGCTTCTGCTCGACCACGACCTTTGCGACCTCCGGCAAGCGGAAGCCATCGGCAGGGCCTTCATCGCCGACCACCGAAATGGCCGAGGTGATGCAGATTTCGGCAAAATCCTGCCCGGAGAGAGCCGCCAGAAGATCGGCGTCGGCAATGTGCACGATGGGCGCTGCCTCAAGCGAGGAGCCGATACGCTTTTCACGGCGTTCCACTTCGAGCGCACCGGTGACGACCGTGCGGACCTTGCGGATTTTCTCCCACTTCGCTTCCAGCGCGTCGTTGTTCCACTCCGCCGGAATTTCCGGGAACTGGGCGAGATGCACCGATTCCGCATCCGGATAGCGCGAAAGCCATGCTTCTTCAGTGGTGAAGGGCAGCATGGGCGCAAGCCATGTGACGAGGCAATCGAACAGCTTGGCGATGACCGACAGCGATGCACGGCGCTTCAGCGACGACGGCGCGTCACAATAAAGCGTGTCCTTGCGGATGTCGAAGTAGAAAGCCGACAGCTCCACATTTGCGAAATCGATCAGGGCGCGGGCGATCTTCTTGAAGTCGAAGGCGTCGTACCCGTCGCGCACGACCTTATCCAGCTCGGACAGGCGGTGCAGTACCAGCTTTTCCAGTTCCGGCAGATCGGCATAGCCGATCTCCTCGCCCTTGTCGTGGGCAAGCGTGCCGAGCATCCAGCGCACGGTGTTGCGCAGCTTGCGATACGCGTCGATATTGGTCTGGATGATGGCCTTGCCCAGACGCTGGTCTTCCCAGTAATCGGTCGTCATGACCCACAGGCGCAGGATATCCGCGCCGGACTCTTTCATCACGTCCTGTGGTGCAACAACGTTGCCGAGAGACTTGGACTGCTTGCGGCCCTGCTCGTCCATGGTGAAGCCATGGGTGACGACGGCGTTATAGGGCGCGCGGCCACGCGTCGCGCAGCTTTCCAGCAGCGACGAATGGAACCAGCCGCGATGCTGGTCCGAGCCTTCGAGATAGACATCCGCCGGCCACTTCATGTCCGGGCGGTCTTCCAGCGTGAAGGTATGGGTGCAGCCGCTATCGAACCACACATCGAGGATGTCCATGACCTGCTGCCATTTGGCGTGGTCATGGTCATTGCCGAGGAAACGTTCCTTGGCGCCTTCGGCGAACCAGGCATCCGCACCTTCAGCCTCGAAGGCCTCGAGGATGCGGGCGTTGACAGCCTCGTCGACCAGAACCGCACCCTGCTCGTCGGCGAAGACCGCGATCGGCACGCCCCAGCTGCGCTGGCGCGACAGAACCCAGTCGGGCCGACCTTCGATCATGGCGCGCAGGCGGTTCTGGCCGGATGCCGGAACGAAACGGGTCTGGTCGATGGCATCAAGCGAACGCGAGCGCAGCGTCGTGCCGTCGCCCAGTTCCTTGTCCATATAGACAAACCACTGCGGCGTGTTGCGGAAGATCACCGGCTTCTTGGAGCGCCAGCTATGCGGATAGCTGTGCTTCAGACGGCCGCGCGCGAACAGGTTGTTGGCCGCGATCAGCGCCTTGATGACGCGCTCGTTGGCATCGCCCTTCTTGCCGTTATCATCCATGACGCGGGCCGCACCGCCTTCGGCAGACGGGCCGAAACCGGGTGCGTCCTCGGTGTAGAACCCGTCATCGCCAACGGGGAACGGGATGGCCGGCGAAACGCCGCGCGCTTCCAGCTCACGCTGATGCGCAGTCCAGACGTCAAAGTCCTCGCGGCCATGGCTCGGCGCGGTGTGCACGAAGCCCGTGCCTGCATCGTCGGTGACGTGGTCGCCATCGAGAAGCGGAACCGGGAAATCGTAGCCAAGCGACGCCAAAGGATGGGCGCAGGTGATGGCGGCCAGTTCTTCAGCTTTCACATCGCGCACGAACTTGAAGGTCACCTTCGCCTTGGCAGCAGCCTCATCGGCAAGCTTTCTGGCGAAGATCAGCTTTTCACCCGGTTGCGGACCGAAATCGTTCTGCGCGCTTTCGACTTCGAACAGGCCATATTCGACCCGCGAGGAGAAGGCGATGGCGCGGTTGCCGGGGATGGTCCACGGCGTGGTTGTCCAGATGACGACAGAGACGCCGGAAAGAGCTGGCGCAGCGTCCTTCACCGGGAACTTCACCCAGATCATGTCGCTTTCAACGTCGTGATACTCGACCTCGGCTTCCGCCAGCGCCGTGCGCTCGACGACCGACCACATGATCGGCTTGGAACCGCGATAGAGCTGGCCGCTCTTGGCGATCTTCAGCAGTTCGCCGGCGATGCGGGCTTCCGCGTGGAAGTTCATGGTTGTGTAGGGGTTTTCGAAGTCACCCTCGATGCCGAGGCGCTTGAACTCTTCCGACTGAACCTTGATCCAGC
This sequence comes from Agrobacterium sp. MCAB5, assembly GCF_052114365.1. Taxonomy (NCBI): domain Bacteria; kingdom Pseudomonadati; phylum Pseudomonadota; class Alphaproteobacteria; order Hyphomicrobiales; family Rhizobiaceae; genus Agrobacterium; species Agrobacterium sp. MCAB5. Next base: position 600,425 of record NZ_JBFREP010000001.1, on the reverse strand, counting down.
CAGCAGCGAACTCGCGGCACTCCTTGCGGAATTCGTTGACCGGAACCTCGTCCTTGTTCTTGCCCTTGGCGCGGTAGGCTTCCTCGATCTTCCATTCGATCGGCAGGCCGTGGCAATCCCAGCCGGGCACGTAATTGGCGTCGAAACCGCGCATCTGGAACGAGCGGGTGATGACGTCTTTCAGGATCTTGTTCAGCGCATGGCCGATGTGGATGTTGCCGTTGGCATAGGGCGGGCCATCATGCAGCACGAATTTCTCGCGACCGGCGGCGGAGGCGCGGAGCTTTTTATACAGGCCCATTTCCTGCCAGCGCTTCACCGTTTCCGGTTCTTTCTGCGGCAGGCCGGCACGCATCGGGAAATCCGTCTGCGGCAAATAGAGGGTCGAGGAATAGTCGAATTTTTCTGCGGTGTCGCTCATAATTGTACCGTTGTTGCGCGCCGTGTCGGTCGCGCCGTCTCAATTTCAAAGAGGGCAAATACGGAAAGCGCCATGTCAAATGCCATGACGAGCGCCAAAATCCCGGACCTTCCGGCTCTTCAGAGCGGGCGGAAGGCCGGGCCAATAATTCGGCCTATCTGAACTTTAAACAGCAACCGGTATTGGGACATGGCCGGTTGTTTATGCGGTTTTCCGGCAAAAAGGAAGTGAAAAGCGACGACAATCCGGGACAGGATTATCTGCCCGCTCAAAATGCTATCTTCGCATCCAATTCACTGAGCGGCCGCACGCCTGACAGCATCGCCCGCGCCTCTTCCTCATCCCGCCTGATCTGCGCGACCAGCGGGTCCAAGCCGTCAAATTTCAGCTCGTCACGCAGGTGCCCGAAGAAGGATACCGAACAGACCTCACCATAGAGATCACCGGAAAAATCGAAGACGTAGGTTTCCAGAAGGGCCGCACCGTTATCGGTGACCGTCGGGCGGTAACCGAAGCTTGCAACGCCATCGTAAATCGCCCCGTCGGGGCGGCGGAACCGCACGGCATAGATGCCGGCTTTCAGCTCCGTTTCGGGTGAAAGCGCCATGTTGGCCGTTGGGTAACCCAGCGTTCGCCCCAGCTTCTGGCCGCCGATGACTTCACTTTCCACCGTGAAACGATACCCGAGTTGTCCGGCGGCACCTGCCACATCTCCTTCGCACAGAAGCGAGCGGATACGGCTCGAGGAGACGACATCCGCGCCCTCGTCGCGAAAGGCATCCACGAGCGTCACGTCGAAGCCGTTGCGCTTGCCGGCCGCCATCAGAAATGCCGGGCCACCTTCGCGGCCCTTGCCGAAATGGAAATCAAAGCCGGTGACGACGGCGCTGGCGCCCAGCCAGTCGACCAGAATGGAATTGACGAACTCTTCCGCCGAGCGCTGCGAAAACTCGCGGTCGAAGGGGTATTCGATGACCGAGCGGAAACCGATGGCCTCGAGAATACGTGCCTTCAACGGCGCAGGCGTCAGGCGGAAGACCGGCGTTTCGGGGCGGAAGACGGAACGGGGATGCGGTTCGAAGGTCAGCACCAGTGCCGGAACGCCACGCGCCTCGGCCAGTTCCAGCGCCCGGTCCAGAACGGCGCGGTGGCCGCGATGCACACCGTCGAAATTGCCGATCGCGATGACGCCGCCGCGCAAGCCTTCAGGCAGCGGCTCCTTTTTTTCATTGCGATGAAAGACGGTCATTGCAGTCGATCCATTGTTTACGCCGGCTTACGCCAGACGTTTCCTAGGCAAGGCGGGGCATCCACCAGCCGGGAGCCGCGCCCTGCCCCTTCAGATAGGCGTTCAGAAGCGCCTCGTCCGTCTGGCCATTCAGCGTATATTCGGCGGCGTGAATGCCGCCGCTGATATAAAGAAGGTTGAGGCCACTCGCAATTGCGCCCTTTACATCCGTCGGCATGCCATCGCCAATGGCGAGCACGCGATCCTTCGGGAAATCGCCGCGCACTTCTTTCGCCGCCGCAAGGCAGGCTTCATAGATCGGCGCGTGCGGTTTGCCGGCAATACGGACTTCGCCGCCAAGCTGTTCGTAATATGCGGCCATGGCGCCGGCGCAGGGAATGATGCGCTCGCCGCGCTCTACCACCAGATCGGGGTTGGCACAGATCATCGGTGCCTTGCGGGCGATGAAGCCTTTCAGCATTTCCGTATAATCTTCCGGCGTTTCCGTCTCGTCATCGAAGAAACCGGTGCAGACGACGGATTCCGCTTCCGCCTCGCCGACCCGTTCGACATCGAGACCTTCCAGCAGCGGCATGTCCCGCTCGGGGCCGAGCAGAAAGACTTTTCTCGGGCCTTCCGCGATCAGGCCGCGGGTGACGTCGCCCGATGTGATGATGCGGTCATAGGCCTCATCCGGCACGCCGAGAACGCGAAGCTGGGCGATGACACCGGGGGCCGGACGCGGCGAATTGGTGATGAGCACCACGGTCTTGCCGGCCTTGCGCGCGTCGTGCAGCGCAACCGCCGCATCCGGGAAAGCGCTAACGCCATTATGCAGCACGCCCCAGACATCCGAAAGAACAACGTCGAACCCATCAGTGATTTCGCCGAGGGTGAGAATGCGATGGGCCATGATATGCTTTCCGGGTGCGAAAAAAGGGTGTGCGTCACATGGCAAAGCACGACGCCGATGGCAAGGAAAAAAGCGGCGCCAGGCCTGCCTCCGGACCACCGGCCACCATCCGAACATAAAACCCCTCTACGCCGAAAACGAAGGTTGCCTGAAAAAGAGCGATTTGTCCTCGTCCGTCATAGCGTGGAAATTTTCTGTCATGGAACGCTGGTAACCATAGGCCGTGAAATTTTTCCGGCAGTGCGTTCTTGACTCCGGGGGGACGCCTCCTTATCTCGGCTTTGCTGGCACTCCAACAAGAGGAGTGCTAACACCCATCACGTGAACCTGCAAAAGGTTCCTGAAGTCATTTGATCGAGGGATTAGGCAATGACAAGCACCAATTTCCGCCCGCTTCATGATCGCGTCGTCGTTCGTCGCGTTGAGTCCGAAGCAAAGACCAAGGGCGGCATCATCATTCCCGATACCGCCAAGGAAAAGCCGCAGGAAGGCGAAATCGTCGCCGTCGGTTCCGGCGCTCGCGATGAGGCCGGCAAGGTCGTCGCTCTCGACGTCAAGGTTGGCGATCGCGTCCTGTTCGGCAAGTGGTCGGGCACCGAAGTCAAGCTCGACGGCGAAGACCTTCTGATCATGAAGGAAGCCGACATCATGGGTATCATCGGCTGATTTCGCCGCACCCATTGTTTCCTTAAATTTCAAGCCGGACCCCGTCCGGCCATTCGAAACCAGGAGTTTTGAAAATGGCAGCCAAAGAAGTCAAATTCGGCCGCACAGCGCGCGAAAAGATGCTCAAGGGCGTCGACATTCTCGCTGATGCAGTGAAGGTCACCCTCGGCCCGAAGGGTCGTAACGTCGTTATCGACAAGTCCTTCGGCGCACCGCGCATCACCAAGGACGGCGTTTCGGTCGCCAAGGAAATCGAACTCGAAGACAAGTTCGAGAACATGGGCGCACAGCTCGTTCGCGAAGTTGCCTCCAAGACCAACGACATCGCCGGTGACGGCACCACCACCGCAACGGTTCTGGCCCAGGCCATCGTTCGCGAAGGTGCAAAGGCAGTTGCTGCCGGCATGAACCCGATGGACCTCAAGCGCGGTATCGATCTGGCCGTTGCTGAAGTCGTCAAGGACCTTCAGGCCAAGGCCAAGAAGATCAACACTTCGGAAGAAGTTGCACAGGTCGGCACGATCTCTGCAAACGGCGAGCGTCAGATCGGTCTCGACATTGCTGAAGCAATGCAGCGCGTCGGCAACGAAGGCGTCATCACCGTTGAAGAAGCCAAGACCGCTGAAACCGAACTCGAAGTCGTCGAAGGCATGCAGTTCGACCGCGGCTACCTGTCGCCTTACTTCGTGACCAACCCGGAAAAGATGGTTGCGGACCTCGAAGACGCATACATCCTTCTGCACGAAAAGAAGCTTTCGAACCTCCAGGCCATGCTGCCTGTTCTCGAAGCTGTCGTTCAGACCGGCAAGCCGCTCGTCATCATCGCTGAAGACGTAGAAGGCGAAGCCCTTGCAACGCTCGTCGTCAACAAGCTGCGTGGCGGCCTCAAGATCGCTGCCGTCAAGGCTCCTGGCTTCGGCGACCGCCGCAAGGCCATGCTGGAAGACATCGCCATCCTGACCGGTGGTACCGTCATTTCCGAAGATCTCGGCATCAAGCTCGAAAGCGTTACCCTCGACATGCTCGGCAAGTCGAAGAAGGTTTCGATCTCCAAGGAAAACACCACGATCGTTGACGGTGCTGGCCAGAAGTCCGACATCGAAGGCCGTGTTGCCCAGATCAAGGCGCAGATCGAAGAAACCACTTCCGACTACGACCGCGAAAAGCTGCAGGAACGTCTTGCCAAGCTCGCTGGCGGCGTTGCCGTGATCCGCGTTGGCGGTTCGACGGAAGTTGAAGTGAAGGAAAAGAAGGACCGCATCGACGACGCTCTCAACGCGACGCGCGCTGCTGTTCAGGAAGGCATCGTACCGGGCGGCGGCGTTGCCCTGCTGCGTTCTTCCACGAAGATCACCGTCAAGGGTGAGAACGACGACCAGGAAGCCGGCATCAACATCGTCCGCAAGGCTCTGCAGTCTCTGGTTCGCCAGATTGCAGAAAACGCAGGTGACGAAGCTTCCATCGTTGTTGGCAAGATCCTCGACCGGAACGAAGACAACTACGGCTACAACGCCCAGACCGGCGAATATGGCGACCTGATCCAGCTCGGCATCGTCGACCCGGTCAAGGTTGTTCGCACGGCTCTGCAGAACGCAGCTTCGGTTGCTTCGCTGCTGATCACCACCGAAGCCATGATCGCCGAACTTCCTAAGAAGGAATCGGCAATGCCCCAGATGCCTGGCGGCGGCATGGGCGGCATGGACTTCTAATCAGTCCTGTCACTGGAATACGAAAGGGCGGTCTTCGGATCGCCCTTTTTTCGTTGCCGCCCATGCCTTTTGGTGATCTGGCGTCGCAAGCGCGCCAGACGGGCGGCATGGACTTCCAATCAGTCCTGTCACTGGAATACGAAAGGGCGGTCTTCGGATCGCCCTTTTTCGTTGCCGCCCATGCCCCTTGGGACAGCTGGCGCGATATCTTCACTTGCCGGGATCGGGCTTAAAAAATATTGTCTCTTTTTGAAACAGCGATAACTTTAGTCGGCTTGTTTTTGGCAGCGCGTGCAATAATCGGGTGCCGATAGAGGCGAATCACAATTGCCGATGGGGCGGATTTTCGCCCTCTCCAGTTTATAAGCACGACATTTAGTTGTCTTTTTTTCATATATTTCGCGATTACGATGAAGGAATACATATTATTTTTGATTTTCTCTCTGACAGGTTGTTGTGGGTAGAAGAAAATAAACTATAAGTCAGCGCCCGTGAGGGTGCCGCGGCGGGATGCAAGCATTGAAGGGGTTCGATGCTTGGCAGGCACGCTCGAATGCGGATGGCGATGAAAAATCAACTTGGCAGCGACGCTTGAGATTGCAGCGCTGGTACGATGTTCATGCGGGGGCGCGATTTGTTCGAAATATCAAGACGCAACGATGCTCTGCCTGCGGCCGCGACAACCATGCCGGATACTCAGACCCTCTCGCATTTCTTTATTTCGGAGGAATGGAGCGGCGATCTTTCGAGCGGCGTCATCAAGCTTGGCGAACATGCATCTTTCATGCATGGGCTGCCGCAGGGTGAGTGCGGCCTGCTCAGCCTGATCCGCTGTTATGATCGGGGTCACCACGACCGCGTGCTCGAAATTTTCGAACAGGCTTCCGCCGCACCCTCACGCTTCTGCTTTTCCACCGGCCTGTTCACCCTGCCGGCAATGCGGCAGCCGCTTATTTGCATGGGCGAATCCTCGGGTTTCGAGATCGGCCAGCAAGGGCGCATTTCGGGGCTCTTCCTGTTTCCGCGTTTCGAGGATATGCGCTTCGCCGCCTAGCGCGTTTCCAGTAAAACTGCGCAGCGGCTTTATGTCAGGAAAATTTGTTAAAACAAATAGATAGATCGAGTCGAATGGTCCCGTTCAAACGGGGATGCGCGCTCAATGTCATTGAACGACATTGTTGGTCGTTCACAAAATGAAGACAATTTGTCTTCTATTGTTCATCTTTATAGATGCATGATTTTCGGTCATTGATATCTCCAGACATCACCTTGCAGTTTAACCGGCGACACGCCGATCACTTACCGGAGATACTCCATGTCCAGCAGCCAGAACGCTCTCGTTCTCATCGCCCGCATTCTGCTTTCCTTCATCTTCATCTATTCCGGCTTCGGCAAACTCACCGATCCGGCTGGCACTGCCGGCATGATCTCGGGCGCCGGCATGCCTGCCGCAACCGCGCTTGCCTATCTTGCCGGCCTGTTCGAACTCGTTGCCGGTCTTGCCATTCTCGCCGGTTTCCAGACGAAGATCGCCGCATGGGCGCTTGCAGCATTCTGCGTGTTCACCGGCCTCGTATTCCACAGCGGCACCGTTGCCGTTCCCGGCTGGCCTGAGCCTGCTCTCGGCTGGATCAACACACTGAACGGCATCATGCTGATGAAGAACATCACCCTTGCCGGCGCCTATATCCTGCTCGCAACCTTCGGTGCAGGCGCCTACTCCGTCGACGCAAAGCGCGGCTTCGTTACCGCCCGCGCCTGAACCCATAGGCTGACCAAGAAAAAAGCCGCCGGATCGCTCCGGCGGCTTTTTTCTTTTATGCTATCAGACAGCCGCTTTTATTCGCGCCGCGATCTCCTGAACCGCCGGATCACCTTCGTGGTCCGGCTTGCGGGCGCGCACGAAACAGGCTTCCGAGCGGACGATGATGCCGTCGGAGAGGATTTTCAGGTGGTTAGCTTTCAGCGTCGAGCCGGTGGAGGTGATATCGACGATGATATCCGCCTGCCCTGCCGCCGGAGCACCTTCGGTGGCGCCAAGGCTTTCGACAATACGGTAAAGCTGAATGCCGTGCTGGCGCGAAAAGAACTGCTGCGTCAGCCGCCAGTATTTGGTTGCGATTGCCAAACGGCGACCATGACGGGCACGGAATTCCGAGGCCACATCGCCGAGATCGGCCATGCTGTCCACATCCAGCCAGATTTCCGGCACGGCGACAACGACATCGGCATGGCCGAAACCGAGGCGGGCGCAGAATTCCACCTGCGCATCGGCGTTGGTCAGCCCCTCTCGTACCAGGTCTTCACCCGTCACGCCGAAATCCACGCTGCCAGCACCAATTTCGCGGGCGATCTCGGAGGCTGAGAGATAGGCAATCTCGATATCGTCGCGCCCTTCGATGCGGCCGCGATAGGACCGGTCGTTACCGACAGCTGCGACCTTCAGCCCGGCGCGTTCCAGAACGGCGGAGGCGTCTTCCTTCATCCGGCCCTTGGAGGGCAAGGCAATGGTGATCATGGCTTATCGCTCCCGCGCACCGTTTCGATGCGATCCAGCCAGAGGGAAAAGCCCACGGCCGGTATTTTTTCCTGCGCGCCAAGCAGCGTCAGCAGTCGGTCAAAACGGCCACCACCGGCCAGAACGCTATCGCTACCTTCTTCCATCACCTCGAAAACGAGTCCAGTATAATAATCGAGCGGACGGCCGAAGGCCGCGCCGTAGCTGACTGTTTCGAGATCGACCCCGGCATTCGCAAGGGCCGCGACACGCTTATCGAAAGCGGAAAGCGCACCGTCCAGTTTCAGCTTAGCCTTTGCGGCAAAATCGGCCAGAACTTGCGAGGCCTGCGGCAAGGGCGCCTGCAGGGCCAGAAACTGCTTGAGCAGTTCGAAACTCTCATCCGGCAGACGCGTGGCGGCAAGCGCCAGCTTTTCCCGCAGACGGCGGGCGATTTCCTGCGGCGAGCGGCTGGCATTGGTGGAATAGCCGGTTTCCTGCATTACCGTGTCGAGATAATCGACCAGCACCGCCTCTTCGCCCGTCGCCAGAAGGCCGGCGACCCGCGCGTCAAGGCCGGTCATGGGCTTGGGGTGCACAAGACTTTCCAGCAGCGCGTCGAGCTGCGCCATATCGCCGAAAGCCTGCACCAGCCGTTTCTGCCAACCGAGCGGCAGGCCGAGCGCTGCAACGACCGCCTCGAACACCTGCTGGTCGCCCAGCGTGACGGCGAGCGAACGGCCAGGCAGAAGGCGTTTCAGAATGGCGGTTGCATCAATCACGGCGCGGGCATCGGCGGCGGCGATATCGGTATCGCCAAGATCCTCGATGCCGGCCTGATAAAACTCGTTCGCACCCTCCCGGCGCTGGCGGAAGACCTCACCCAGATAGGAGTAACGCTTCGGCGTACCCGTCGCTGTCTCGATATGGCGCAGGCAGACGGGAATAGTGAATTCCGGGCGCAGACAAAGGCTTTCACCTGTCTCGCTCTCCGTCATGAAAATACGCCGGCGCAAATCCTCGCCCGCCATATCCAGAAACGGTTCGGCAGGCTGGATGACAGGCGTATTCACACGACTTGTGCGGCGCGCGGCGAATTCTTCCAGTAGCTCTCCGGAAAATTCCGGCATGTCGATCAGGGGCATGGAACGGTACTTTTCGTCACGGTTCGAGCGGCTGCATCATTTCGATGCGGTTTCCGAAGGGATCAAGGACATAAAACCGGTGATATCCTTCGAGCGGCTCATCCTCAACCACATGGTAGCCTGCAGTTTCAAGTGTTTTTCGCAAGATATTGAGATCGTCTACCAGAAAGGCAGGATGGGCTTTCCTGGCAGGTCTGAAATCCTGATCGATGCCGAGGTGGAGTTTTATCGGTTCAGATGAGAACCAGCATCCGCCGCGCGCCGCCAGATTGGCGGGTTTCGCCTGCTCCGCAAAGCCGAGCAGGTCGCCATAAAAGGCTCGCGCCTCGTCTTCCCGGCCGACGGGCATCGCCAGTTGAAGGTGATCGAGCGCGAGGATCGCCATCGCCTCAGCGCCCTTCAGCGGCGCGGCGAACGTCCTCTGCATGATGTTCCAGAATCTCGCGAACCTTCGCCACCAGTTCCGTCTCCGGCGCGGTGATCTGTGCCACCCGCGCTTCGCGCCAGCTGGCATTGTCCTCGATTTCACCCGACAGGCGCTTGCCTTCGATCAGGTCCTTGATCTGCACCACGCCTTCGGCGCGCTCGTCACCACCCTGGATGATGGCGATGGGGGAGCCGAGACGGTCGGCATATTTCAGCTGATTGCCGAATTTCTTCCAGTTGCCCTGGTACATTTCGGCGCGGATGCCCTCGGCACGCAGCGCCTGCGTGAAGCGCTGGTAACGGCCCATGCTGTCCACATCGCCATCCATGACGGTGATGAGAACCGGGGCGAGCGGCTTGACCTGACCGAGTTTGCCGAGGTTCTTCAAGGCCGTCATCAGACGGGAAACGCCGATGGAGAAGCCTGTTGCCGGAACCGGCTGACCCATGAAGCGAGAGACGAGACCATCATAACGGCCGCCACCGCCGACCGAGCCGAATACGACCTTTTCGCCCTTTTCGTTGGTGACGTCGAAGGTCAGTTCGGCCTCATAGACAGGGCCGGTGTAATATTCGAGACCGCGCACGACGGAGGGATCGATCTTGATACGCGTCGCATCGTAACCGGCACCGGAAACCAGAGAGCCGATGATGTTCAGTTCATCGACGCCTTCCGCGCCTTTGGATGTGCCCGCAACCAATTTTGCGAGATCATCGGCGCTTTCCGCATAATCCTTGATGCCGACGAAAAACAGAACCTTTTCGATCTGCTCTTCACCGAGACCCGCACCCTTGGTGAAATCGCCGGACTCATCCTTACGGCCAGGACCAAGCAGCAACTTCACACCATCAGGGCCGAACTTGTCGAGCTTGTCGATGGCGCGGAGCACGTTGAGGCGACGACCGGCATTTTCCTCTCCACCAAGGCCGATGGCCTCCATGACGCCGTCCAGCACCTTGCGGTTGTTGACGCGGATGACATAGTCACCGCGCGCAATACCAAGCGCTTCCAGCGTATCGGCCATCATCATGCACATTTCGGCATCGGCCTGCACACCGGCAGCACCGACCGTATCGGCATCGAACTGCATGAACTGGCGGAAGCGGCCGGGGCCGGGCTTTTCATTGCGAAACACATAACCGGCGCGATAGGTACGGTAGGGCAGCTGGATTTCGTTGAAATTTTCCGCGACATGGCGGGCAAGCGGTGCAGTGAGATCGTAACGCAGGCTCATCCACTGGTCGTCATCGTCCTGCAGCGAAAATACGCCCTCGTTCGGACGGTCGCTATCAGGCAGGAATTTGCCGAGCGCATCGGTATATTCAAACAGCGGTGTTTCCACCGGATCGAAGCCGTAAAGCTCGTAGACCTTGCGGATCTTGTCGATCATTTCATTGGTGGCATGGATATCGGCAGCAGAACGGTCCACGAAGCCACGCGGCAGGCGGGCTTTCAGTTTCTGAGGCTTTTTTGCTTTTTCGCTCATGATGCCGATCCGATATTTTCCTGAAATTATGCCGGTGTATTAGATGATGAAGCCCGGTGCGGCAAGCCGCAAAGCCTCTGGTTCTACTGGCCGCACGGGGCAAACAATGCTATATGGGATGCATGTATCCCATTTTAGTCGAAAAGGGCGCAAGCAATGAGCAAACAGACTGCCATCCGCCTGCCGGACGAGACCTATGAACGGCTGAAAGCGCTTTCCGAGCGCACGGGCCGTACGTCCGCATACTATATCCGCGAGGCGATTGAGAAACATATTGAGGATATGGAAGATCTCTATCTAGCCGAAGAGGCGACGCGGCGCATCCAGCGCGGTGAATCAAAGGTGGTAAGCGCCGAGGAGTTCTGGCGTGATCTGGACAATTGAATACGATGTTCTTGTCCAGAAAGAGATGCGGAAAATCGATCCGCAGACGCGTCAGCGTATCCGCGCTTTCCTTCAAGAGAGAGTAGCGGCGCTCGACAATCCCCGCCAGACAGGTGCCGCCCTGCAAGGCTCAGAACTCGGCAGCTTCTGGCGTTACCGGGTAGGCGATTACCGTATCATCTGCGATATACAGGACCACAAGCTTGTCGTGCTGGTGGTGGAAATTGGCCATCGCCGAGAAATTTACCGTTAGGCATCAATGATCCTCGAAGCCCTGCAATATGCCGCCACGCGTGCGGCCACGCCGAAGCCATTCCGGCCGCATATCCGCTATTCCGTCAATCTATGGGCGCGCGCCAATCGCTGCGCAACAGCATGGGCGGAGCATGAAAACAACAGCCAGCAATTTGTGCTGCAATCGGTGAGAAAACTCAAACAGAGACGGACGGCGGTGGTGCTCGGGTCGGGTCTGCTGCGCGACGTGCCATACGATGCGCTGGTGGCGATGTTCGATACCGTGGTTCTGGTCGATCTGGTGCATCTTGCCAGCGTGCAGGCGAAACTGCGCTTCAATTCCAAAAAGAATGTGCGCATCGTCAACCGCGATCTTTCCGGTTTTGACGATATCGTTGCCGGTAAAGAACCGGAACCGCTCGAGTTCCTGCGGCGGGTGCCCTATCTGGATTTCGTCGTATCGGCCAACCTCCTGTCACAGATCGGCACCGGCGCGCGGCATCGGCTGGAGCGGGAGAAGATTGCCGGCGCGCCTGATGACCTTTTGCCGAGGCTCATTCAGACGCATCTGGATGCGCTGGCCGCCCTTCCCTGCAAGGTGTGCCTGGTAACGGACACATGCTTTGACGTTATCGGCAAAGACGGCAGCCTGCACCAGCACGAGGACTTGCTGCATGGCGTTGATCTGTCCGCGCCGGCCGCCGCATGGGAATGGCCACTCGCTCCGTTGGGAGAGGAAAGCAGGGACTATCGAATCGTTCATCACGTCGTTGCGCATGAGCTGACCTGAGAGGCTCTGCCCGCGCGCCGCGATCCCGATAATGCCGCGCGGCCTTTCGACCTACAAACCGGCAAGACCGGCCTTGTAGTCCTCCGAGGCGGCACGGCTGAGGCGTTCCAGTTCCATGGCGGCACGGCTGGTGTGACGTTCCTTGTGGCGCAAAAGAGCAAAATTGCGGGCGGGCAGATCGATTCCGGCGCGGACCAACAATCCCTGGCGTAAGAAGAGGGAAGCGACGGAGGCGGAAACCGCCGTCGCCGCGCCGCCGGAGCGTGCCGCCATCACCACGGCCTCGTTGGAGGGCAGTTCCAGCATAACGGAAAGATCTGCCGGGTCGACGCCCATCTGCCGCACCGCCGCCTCGAAGGCGGAGCGGGTGCCGGAACCCTGTTCGCGCAACACCCAGGACGTTCCGTATAGAATATCGAGGGCGGTGAGATAACGGCCGTCGGCGAAGGGGTGGGCGGAGCCGGTGACGACCAGAAGCTTGTCGGATACCACGGGCTGCACCATCAGCGCCGGCTCGTCGATCTTGCCTTCGATGAAGCCGACCTCAGCCAGCCCATCGAGCACGGCCTGCGTTACCGTTTTCGTATTACCGATATCGAGTTTCAGCGTAACACCCGGATAAAGCTTCTTGAATTGCATGAGGATCGGCGGCAGCCAGTAGCTGGCAATGGTCTGGCTGGCGCAGACAGTGATTTCGCCGCGCGTCAGACCGCCCATTTCGGAGAGAATCAGTTCGGCGCTGCGCACACGCGCCAGCGTCGCCCTGGCCTCACCCAGAAACACCCGGCCGCTTTCGGTCAATTCGATATTGCGGCCGACGCGATGGAACAGCTCGACATTGTAAAATGCCTCGAGGTTTTTGATAGCAGAACTGACGGCGGAAGCGGTCAGACCGATCGCCTGCGCGGCCCTTGTCAGGTGCTCGCGTTCGGCGACGGCGATGAAAATGCGGAGTTGTTCGAAGGTCATGGCTTTTTCATTCGATTTTATCGAATAATATATGCCATATTATTTGATAGAATAAAACAGGCCATTCCGGCATTGTCTGGCCATGGCACAGCATCGCACCCTCACTCATCCCTTCCAGTCTTCTTTTCGCTCGCTGACCCCGCTTCTGCCGGGCATTCTGCTTTGCGCAGCGGTCAGTTGCGCTGCCATTCTGGCGGAACGCTTTCAGGTGCGGCTTGCCGGACATGCATGGCTCGGCGATCTGGTGCTGGCTATTCTGATCGGTACGCTTTTGCGTTCGCTCGTGTCGCTGCCAGCGGTTGCTTCGGCCGGCATCAAGTTCAGTGCCAAGACCCTGCTCGAGATTGCGGTGGCGCTTCTTGGCGCATCCTTGAGCCTTGCCATTCTCAAAGGCGCCGGCGGTTTGCTGATCGGCGGCATCGCTGTCATCGTCGCCCTGTCGCTGATCTTCAGCTATGCCGCCGGGCGGATGCTGGGGCTGCCACCCAAACTCGCAACCCTTATCGCCTGCGGCAATTCCATCTGCGGCAATTCGGCGATCGCGGCGGCAGCGCCCGCCATTGGCGCCAAGCCAGAAGATGTCGCCGCATCGATTGCTTTTACAGCCGTTCTCGGTGTCGCCGCCGTTCTGCTGATGCCGTTTCTGCCGCAGCTTCTCGGTCTTGATGCCACCCAGTATGGCATCTTCGCCGGCCTGACGGTCTATGCCGTACCGCAGGTGCTAGCAGCCACCGCCCCGCTCGGCGCCGTTGCGGTGCAGACCGGGACAATCGTCAAGCTCATACGCGTCCTGATGCTGGGGCCGGTCATTGCTGCCCTCTCCGTCATCCACGGCCAGTCCGGCAAGGGCCGGCTGAAGTTGCAGCAGATGGTTCCGTGGTTCATCATCTGCTTCGTGCTGATGATCATGGCCCGTTCCTTCGGCCTTATTCCCGAGGTTCTGCTAGGCCCCCTCGCCTCGCTCTCCAACATCCTCACCATCATGTCGATGGCGGCGCTTGGTCTGTCGGTCGACATTCGCAGCCTTCGCCATGCCGGCGGCAAGGTCATCGTCGCCGCCAGCCTCTCGCTCGTGCTGCTTGGAATCTTGAGCTTCGGCCTGATCGCGCTGACGCAAACGGCCTGAGGTGCGGCGGGCCGTTATTTCTGAGTGCTGACCGTCAGGATATAATGCGCGCCGAGCCCGCGACGCGGTGATCCCAGGATAAGCGTCGGGCGGATCAGCCATTCGGTATCCGCCTTCGGCGTCAACGTGGCGATTTTACCTTCGGAGTCGCTGAAAAAGATCGCGTCCTGATCCGGCGTCGAAAAATCAAAGATCGCCATCAGGACGAATTCGCTGGAAGAGGTAAGCTCGACCTTCATCGTCTGCCCGGCCTTGACCTTCAGGCGGTAGACATCGCCACGGCCGCGCCGTGTCCAGCCATCGAGTTTCAGCGGCCCGGTGGGCGGCAGGGCAACTTCCTTGAGCCTTTCGCCGTCGTCCAGCCAGATGCCGTCGACGTTGCGGCTTTCCGCAGAGGACGGATGCGGCACGGCCGCCACGGCCATGGCAAAAGCCAGAAAAAGGGACTTTGCTTTCATGGACGTACAAACTCCCGCCGCATGGCCTCGATCGGCTCACGGCAATGACAGCCTTCGATATGATCGTTGACCATACCCATGGCCTGCATGAATGCATAGACGGTCGTCGGGCCGACGAAGGTCCAGCCGCGCTTTTTCAAATCCCTGGAAAGACGAATGGACGCGTCGCTGGTGGGGTTGGCCCTTAACGTCGCATAGCCCAGCCTTTGCGGCCTTTCTGCGGCGGAAGGCTCGAACCCCCAGAAATAATGGGCAAGCGAACCGAATTCGTCCCGGAGCGCTATGGCGCGACGGGCATTGTTGATGGTCGACACGATCTTGCCGCGATGACGGATGATGCCCTTGTCCGCAACACAGCGCTCAATGTCGGCTTCACCGAACTGCGCCACTTTTTCGAATTCGAAATTGGCAAAGGCAAGACGGAAAGCCTCGCGCTTGCGCAACACCGTCAGCCAAGAGAGGCCGGACTGGAAGCCCTCGAGACATATCTTCTCGAACAGGCGACGATCGTCGGTGACGGGATAACCCCATTCTCTGTCATGGTAGCGGCTGTAATCCTCAAGTCCCTGCTGCCAGAAACACCGTACGCGGCCATCCGCGCCCGTTTCAAGTCCCGCCTCGTTCATACCGCAACCACCCTTTTTCGCTCCCGCCCGTGACCGGCGTGATGCGCGCACTTACCACTCATTCACCACGTTTCAAAACGGGTCGCTAACCTTAAATCCAGCTTTTTCTAATCAAGCGCTTTTTAATGAACAGCCATTTACGATTCGCTGGCGTCAAGGTGCGAACGTAGCCGGCAAGGCGGGCGAATGATCCCGCAATTGCTATTGTTGCGACATACCGCAGAGAGAGTCCACCCGATGACGATGAAGTCCGTTTTTCTGGCGCTGAGCCTCGTTTCCACCTTCGCCGCCCCGGCCGCCGCAGCAGGTGAGCGTTACCGGGAGCGCCCGCCTGTCGTCGTCAGTCCAGACCTTTCCGCCCCTTGGGTAACGCAGCTTGGTGGCGGCAATGTGCGCCCCGTGGTTTACCCGCGCGCGCCAGCAGCCCGCCAGCCTTTCTTCCAGCAACGCCAGGCCGCCATGCCACAGCGCCCAAGCTCCGGCGTCACCTCGCAGCGCCCGGCCCGGGTACAGAACGCCGCCGTTCGCCCGAATGCGCCGGTGCGCACGCAGATCGCCCCGCAATTCCTGCCTCAGATCGTGAGCTACCAGACCACTCAGAAGCCCGGCACCATCGTCATCGATACGCCGAACCGCTTCCTCTATCTCGTCATGGCGGATGGCAAGGCCCGTCGTTACGGGGTCGGGGTCGGCAAGCCCGGTTTCGAATGGGCCGGAACACACAAGGTGACCCGCAAGGCGGAATGGCCGAGCTGGACGCCCCCGAAAGAAATGATCAGCCGCGAAGCGACGAAGGGACACTACCTTCCGGCCTTCATGGAAGGCGGCCCTGCCAATCCGATGGGCGCGCGCGCCATGTATCTCGGATCAACGCTTTACCGCATCCACGGTACCAACCAGCCCTGGACGATCGGCAGCAACAATTCCTCAGGCTGCATCCGCATGCGCAACGAGGATGTCACCGATCTTTACGAGCGTGTGAACGTCGGAACAACCGTCATTGTGATATGACGGCAACGGTGCCGCTAATACGCGGACTTGCAGCCCACACCACGGCAGATCGCGCTTGAATTGATGTCCCGCAGCGGTACAATCGCTACTAGATTGATTGAAGGAGACTTGGCGGGGGACGCCAGGCGCCGGACCTCTCTCAGGGGGATGATGGAACGGCCTTGAAACGGGTGGTCAACTGACCGCCCGTTTTTCGTTTCTGTCATTTAAATGTTACTAAAAAGCGGTTTGGTGTTTCCTCAACACCAAACTGGATTCTCCCCATGCTGCGCCACGTTTCCATTCTTTGCGCCCTGCTGCTCAGCGGCGTTTCCTTCTCCTCCGCAATTGCGGGGGAATTTGAATTTTCCGGTTACGGCGGCTGGCAAAGCGCCCCGCACAGCGATGTCACGGTTTCGGACGGAACGGACTTCCGGGCGGGGTGGGAAGGCAAGTCATTTTCGAGCCCGGCCTATTGGGGGGTGCGCGGCACGTACTGGTTCGAGGAAGGCCAGCTCAACAATCTCGGCATCTCGCTCGATTACACCCATGACAAGGTCTATGCCGACGACCAGACGCTGGCGCGTTCCGGCTGGTCGCATTTCGAGTTCACCGACGGCCTGAACCTTTTGACGCTGAACGCGCTCTATCGTTTCCCGCTGGAGACCTGGCGCCTGACGCCTTACGTGGGCGCGGGCGTTGGCATCAACGTGCCGCATGTGGAGGTTACCCGGGCTTCCGGCAAAACCTTCGAATACCAGTTCGGTGGCGCAACCCTGCAGGCGCAGGCCGGCCTGAGCTACCGCATAACCGACAACTGGTCGACCTTCGTGGAATATAAAGGCACCTACTCCTTTATCGACGTGGATATCGACAATGGCGGCAAGCTGAAAACCGATATCATGACCAATGCGGTGAACTTCGGCGTGGCCTACAAGTTCTAAAGCTGGGATGGAAATAGAGGGCGCTTTCCGACAGGGTGCCAAGCTACCCTCAAACCTCACTCCTGTGCTTGTCACAGGATGAGCAGAGCGAACGACGCACCGGCCCGAACCTTGTGTCGGGTCCCATGGCCCTTACAAGCGAACGGCGCTCTAGGCCAAAAGCCTCGCGGGTTTCGGTCCGCCATAAGCCCAGTCCAGCAGCTCGACCGTGTGCAGGATCGGCATTTCCGTGCCAGTCGCGATCTGCGTGATGCAGCCGATATTGCCGGTGGCAATGACATCCGCGCGTGTGGCCTCGATGTTCCTCACCTTGCGCGCCTTCAGCTTTCCTGAGATCTCCGGCTGCATGATGTTGTAGGTTCCGGCCGACCCGCAGCAGAGGTGCCCTTCCGCCGGATCGCGGACGGTAAAACCAGCCGCTTTCAGCAATTGCTTCGGTGCCATGGTGATCTTCTGGCCATGCTGCATGGAGCAGGCCGAATGATAGGCAACCGTCAGGCCCTGGCTTTCCTTTTGCGGCAGGTCGAGCGTGGCAAGATATTCGGTGATGTCCTTCGCGAGTGCCGATACCCGTGCGGCTTTGTCCGCATAGGCCGGATCAAGCCGCAGCATATGGCCGTAGTCCTTGATGGTCGTGCCGCAGCCGGATGCGGTGATGATGACGGCATCGAGGCCGCCATTTTCCATTTCACGCATCCATACATCGACATTGCGGCGGGCGGCGGCGAGCGCCTCAGCCTCGCGCCCCATATGATGCACCAGCGATCCGCAGCAGCCTTCCCCCTTCGGCACGACAACCTCGACGCCAAGCCGCGCCAGAAGACGCAGCGTCGCCTCGTTGATACCAGGATCGAGCACCGGCTGGGCGCAGCCGGTAAGAATGGCGACACGTCCACGCTTTTCACCTTCGGCTGACCGTTCACCCGGACGGGCAGAAGCTGAAACGGCGGGCACGGAAGCCGGGGCGAGAGCGAGCATGGATTGCAGCGGTTTCAGCGCGGGAAACTTCGCGAGCACACCGGCGAAGGGTCGCGTGATCCGTGCCAGATGCAAGGCCAGCCGGAAGCGACCGGGATAAGGCAGAACTGCAGCCAGAAGATTGCGGGTCAGGCGGTCCATGAAGGGACGTTTATAGGTTTGTTCGATATGGGCGCGGGCGTGATCGACCAGATGCATGTAATCGACGCCGGACGGACAGGTGGTGGTGCAGGCAAGGCAGGACAGGCAGCGGTCGATATGGGTGACGACTTCGCGGTCCGCCGGGCGGCTATTTTCCAGCATGTCCTTGATGAGGTAAATGCGGCCGCGCGGACTGTCCAGCTCATTGCCAAGCGTGACATAGGTGGGACAGGTGGCGGTGCAGAAGCCGCAATGCACACATTTGCGCAGGATTTTTTCGGATTCCGCCACTTGCGGATCAGCCAGTTGCTCGGGCGTGAAGGATGTTTGCATGGTTCAGACGGCCCTTCCCATCTTGCCAGGATTGAAGATGCCCGCCGGATCGAGCTTTTCCCTGATGCGCGCAGACAATATGGCCTCCGCCGCCGGGCGCGGTTCGAATGCCGGCACGGTGGCGCGCACCGCGTCGCTCGCCCGTATCAAGGTGGCGTGCCCGCCGCCGAGCGCGCGGATGGCACCGCGCAGCAATTTCGCTTCGGGGTCCGCCTCCATCTGCATCCAGATGAGACCACCCTGCCAGTCATAAAAGGCATCGATGCCCGCTTCCATGCGCAAGGCAGCAACCAGCCTGTGGCCTTCGCTCGGCGCGACCGAGACTTTCCAGAGCGGTTTGGCATCTTGCCCGGCATAGGGCGCGACATTCCGCACCTGCCGCCATAAAACAGCACTCTCCTCGCCTTCCAGCAGCGCCCATGGGCCAACCCGATCCATGACGGAAAGGAGTTTCGCCGCGCGCGCCTCGACGGAAGCCCCGAGCCCTTCCAGCCGCAGGATTGTCGCCGGACCTTCCGGCAGAGCGCCTGCGATGAAATGGGAGCGAACGCTTTCCGGCAGATGGGCCGCACCGGAAACCTCGACGCTCATCGCCATCGCTGCCGCCATGATCCGCGTCGCGGCCTCGTCGTCCAGACCGGAGACAACCACGGTTTTTTCCGCTGGCGGTTTCGGCAACACGCGGAAGGTTACTTCCGTGAGAAAACCGAGCGTGCCGTGTGAACCCGCCAGAAGCTTCGAAAGATCTAGCCCGGTGACATTCTTCATCACCCGGCCACCCGCCTTGATGACTTCCGCCTTTCCATTGACGAAACGGATGCCGAGCAGGCTGTCACGCGCCGCACCAGCCACATAACGGCGCGGGCCGGAAACATTGGCAGCAAAGACGCCGCCGATGGTCGGCTCGCCTGAAGTTCCCATGATCGGGCGGTGGTCCATCGGCTCGAAGGCCATCATCTGCCGGTTTTCGGCAAGGGCGGCCTCGACGGTGGCGAGCGGTGTGCCTGCTTTGACCGTCATGACCATTTCGGCAGGGTTGTAGGCGATGATGCCAGACATTGCGCGGGAGGAAAGCGTTTCATCTGCCTCGACCGCATTGCCGAAACCGGAGCGGGTGTTGCCGCCGATGATTTTCAGCGGAGTTTTTCGGGTTGTGTGGTCGCGGATGATGTCGGCGACCTGGGTTTCTGCATAGGGGGTCAGCATGGGGTGCGCTCCGAGCAAGAGATACCCTCCTCTGCCCTGCCGGGCACGGAGGGGTGAGCCGCACCCACCAAGGCTACAAAGCTAAAGTACATCATCCCCTCCCCTCCAGCGGAAACACCTTGGAAGGGTTCATCAACCAACCCTCGTCAAAAGCAGCGCGAACCGCCATCTGCTGGGCAAGATCAGCCTCGGCATATTGGTGCCGCATCAGGTCGCGTTTTTCGATGCCGACACCGTGTTCGCCGGTGAGGCAACCGCCCGCATCGACGCAGAGCTTCAGGATTTCATTGCCCGCCTCTTCGGCCCGGGCGGCGTCTTGCGGATCGTTGGCGTTGAACAGGATCAGCGGATGCATGTTACCATCGCCCGCATGAAAGACATTGGCGACGCGAAGGCCGAGGCGGTCGGTGATTTCGCTTGTTTTTTTCAGCACATAGGAAAGCTGGGAAAGCGGCACCGTGCCATCCATGCAGATATAGTCCGCGATGCGGCCCGTTGCGCCGAAAGCGGATTTCCGGCCCTTCCAGATCGCAGCGGCCTCCATGGCCGACTGGCATTCCCTGACCGTCTTCACGCCGTGTTTTTTCGCAATGGCGACGATATCGGCCAGCATGGCGTCCATTTCCGCCTCCGAGCCTTCGACCTCGACAATCAGCAGCGCGCCGACATCCAGCGGATATCCGGCCCTAGCGAAGGCCTCGCAAATCTCGATTGCCGGCTTGTCCATGAATTCGATGGCGACAGGAATGATGCCCGCGCCGATGATATCGGCCACGCAGGAGCCAGCTTCTTCGGAGGTTTCGAAACCAAACAGTACCGGGCGCGCGCCCTCCGGCTTGGCAATCAGCCGCACCGTCGCCTCGGTGACGATGCCGAGCTGGCCTTCCGAACCGCAAATGAGGGCGAGAAGATCGTAACCGGCGGCGTCAAGATGCTTGCCGCCCAGCTCCAGCACCGTGCCATCGACAAGCACCATTTTTACGCCGAGCAGATTATTGGTGGTGACACCGTATTTCAGGCAGTGCGCACCGCCGGAATTCATGCCGACATTGCCGCCGATGGTGCAGGCAAGCTGCGAGCTTGGGTCCGGCGCATAAAAGAAGCCTTCCGCACCGGCCGCATCGGAAATGGAGAGATTGGTGACGCCCGCCTGTACCCTTGCCGTGCGATTGTAAAAATCGAGTTCGAGGATCGCGGACATCTTCGAAAGGCCGATCACCACCGCATCTTCCTGCGGAATGGCGCCGCCGGAAAGCGAGGTGCCCGCGCCGCGCGGCACGACAGGAATGCCGTAACGGTGACAATATTTCATCACCGCTGCGACCTCTTCGGTGGTCTTCGGCAAGGCGACGGCCAGCGGCAGGCGGCGGTAGGAGACGAAAGCGTCGGTCTCGAAAGGCACGAGCTCACGCGGCTCGTGCACGAGACAGTCCTCGGCCAGGATATCCTTCAGATCGGATATGATGCGGTCACGGCTCGATAAAACCGCCGCACGCGGCTCCAGAAACTTGATCGGCTGCGTCACCGCCCCCTCCTCCATGCACGTCTTGCCAAGTGGTATTGTTTCTTTACCACTTTGAAGGAGCGCAATCAAATGCTAAGGATTTTTTCCGTTCTGGAAATAATCGGGAGGCAACTGTGACAAATCTGGGCGACCTGGAGGTCTTCGCAACCGTTGCCGCCTCCGGCAGCATGTCGCTTGCCGCCAAGGAGCTTGGTTATTCGCCCGCTGTTATTTCCAAGCGCATCAAGCGGCTGGAAGAAAAGCTCGGCGCACGGCTGTTCCAGCGCACGACAAGGCAGATCTCACTGACCGAAGCGGGCCAGGGCTTTTACGAACGGGTACTTGCCGTGTTGGAAGGGCTGGAGGATGCCGAGGATTTCGTGTCTGGGCGCGCAAACACCGTCAACGGCACGCTGAAAATCTCAGCTCCCACCTCCTTCGGTCGCATGCATATTGCGCCGCATCTGAAGACGTTCATGGAGCGCCACCCGGACCTGTCGGTCAATCTGGTGCTCAGCGACGAATTCATCGATATCATCGAAGGCGGTTACGATCTGGCGATCCGCATCGCCGATCTCAATTCCTCCAGCCTCGTCGCCCGCCGGCTGGCGCCGGTGCGCCGCGTGCTATGCGCCTCGGCGGGATATGTCACTGCCCACGGCATGCCGGCGACGATCGAGGACCTTAAGAAGCACCGCTGCCTGCCGGCCCACAACAACGATATCTGGCGACTGGAAGGACCGGGCGGGGCGCTCAGCATCCGCCCGGAAGGCATGCTGGTCACCAATTCCAGCGAAGTGATCCGCGAGACGGTGATATCGGGACTGGGAATTGCGTTGCGCTCCACCTGGGATATCGGCCACGAATTGCGCGCCGGCCGGCTGGTGCAGGTTCTACCCAGCTATGAGGGATCGCGAAACGTCACGCTGTCGGCGGTCTATCCAAGCCGCCAGTTCCTGCCCGCGAAGGTGCGGCTGTTCATCGACTATCTCGCCGGACTTTACGGCCCCTCACCCTATTGGGAGCATGATTGACGCCGGTATTCAGTGCCCGCCTTCGACATGGGAGCGGCGAATGCGGCGCACCACCCACCAGACGCCAAAGACGGCAAAGGGAACGGAAAGGCCGGTGACCACGGCGGGATCAACCGGCAGCACATCGTGGCTGATCGCCTTGGTGAGATAACCGATCAATCCGACGACATAATAGGAGATGGCGGCGACCGACAGGCCTTCCACCGTCTGCTGCAGACGAAGCTGCATGGCGGCGCGCTTGTTCATGGTGTTCAGGAGCACCGTGTTCTGCCGTTCCAGTTCCACGTCGATCCAGCTTCTGACGAGTGCCGTAGCGCGATAGAGCTTGCGCGACAGGTTGGCCTGCCGCTCCTCGACCGACTGGCAGGTGCGCATGGCGGGCGCCAGACGCCTTTCCAGAAAGCTGCCCATGGTCTCGTGCCCCTGAACGGGCGTTTCCGCAAGCGCGCGAATACGTTCACGCACGATGCCGTCATAGGCGCGGCTGGCGCCAAAACGATAGAGGCTGAGCGCGGCATTGGCTTCCAGTTCCGCCGCAAGCCGGGTCATCTCCGCCAGCAGCGCATCGGCCTCGTCGCGCGCGCCGTTTTTCATGCGCTGGGTGATTCCCGTCAGGCCATCTTCGATGCGACGGATTTCCGGCGACAGCGTCTGCGCCATCGGCAGTCCGAGCATGGCGAGCGTGCGATAGGTCTCGATATCCAGCAGCCGCTGCACCAGCGCACCGCGGCTGTAATCGCTCAAGCCACGGTCGATCACCAATATCTGCGTCAACCCGTCGCGATCCTGACGGAAATCGGTGAGGATCGCCGCCTGCCCGTCGCGCACGTCGCTGTAACAGAGGCTCGTCGGCTCGAACATGGTCTCCGCATTGGGAGCCGTTGCGCCCTCTGGACGGATTTCCAGCCGTATGCCTGATATCAGGGAGCCGGGTGGTGAAAAACCGTCGCCGAACGGATCGCCGACAATATCGCCGCCGAATTTTTCCGGCGCGGGGCCATCCCAGAACCATGTCGAGAATTCGGTATGCCGCTCCCAGCGCAGCGTGCCCTGCCCCCAGGGCATGGCATGGTGGCGGGCATCGCGTTCCGGCGGCGCGACACCCCGGCTACGCGACATTTCCGCAATGACCGAGTGATGCACGGCAGAACCGCCATCCATCATGAAGGCAAGCTGGACGATGATGCGCGACGGCGCGAGAAGCACGGTCGGCCGCGCATGAACCTCGCCGAGAGCCAGCGATCTTTCCGGCGCGCTTGCGAAAGCAAATCTACCCTTGGCCATTGCGATATCGTCCCCGCCTGTTTCGCCGGTTTTCTAGAACATCCATCGCGATGACGACACCGCAATCGAAGCAGATGTAATTGTTTTGATGCACCTGACGGAGAAAAGCCGCCATCACCACCCTGTGCGGGTGCTTTAACAAAAGCCAGTTTAAAAAGGCAGGTGCCGTGTTGCCGCAGGCATGGCGCAGAGCTTACGGCAGAACTGGACAGAATATTTGACCAGTGCGATGCTTCGCTGATAATTTGCCCCATCGATTACGGGGCGGGACTTCGCCGGAGAATGTTGCGATGGACGAAACACTGTTCGCCCGAATAGAGCATAGCCGCACATCGCAGGAGGTGATCTTACGTTTCGAGGAACTGATCCTCGACGGCATATTGCGGGATGGCGACCGGCTGCCCGGCGAGCGTGAACTGGCGCAGAAGCTCGATGTCTCGCGGCCAATCCTGCGGGAAGCGCTGAAGGAACTCGAAACGCGCGGCCTTCTCACCAGCCGGCACGGCGGTGGGACTTATGTGGCCGATATTGTCGGTCCGGTCTTTTCCGATCCCTTGAGCGCGCTGATCACACGCCACAGCCGCGCAACGCGGGATTTTCTGGAATATCGCCGATATATCGAAGGCATGACCGCCGAACTTGCGGCACAGCGGGCGACGGAACCGGACAGGCGCAACCTTGCGGCTATCGTCGAAAAAATGCGGGAGGCCCATGAGGCTGGCCGCTTCGAAGAAGAACTTGCAAGCGATGTGGAATTTCACAACGCCATCGGCGAGGCGGCACATAATATCGTGCTGATGCACACATTGCGGTCCTGCTACCGGCTCCTGAGCGACGACATCTTCTATAACCGCCATCTCATATTCAGCGTCGCAGGTGCGCATGACGAGGTGTTGAGACAGCATATCGCCATCCACGAGGCCATTGCGGGCAGTAATGCGGCAGGGGCAAGGGCTGCGGCGGAAACCCATATCGATTTCATCGTGGACACCACATCAAAGGCGCATCAGGCAAGGGAATGGGACCGGATTTCACGCCTGCGACAACAGCAGCGCAACGCCTGAAAACAGCTTCAGACGAAATGCGGCATCGCTTTTCTTCAGATTTTATGGAACCTTTTGTCCTCTTTGGTCTTTTTCTGGGGTTAATTGGAAAAATTTACCAAGATGGGACCCATGACGACCACGAGCGAAACTGAACGCTATCCAAGGATAGCTCTCATATCGACGCATGGCTATGTCGCCGCGCACCCGCCACTCGGCGCAGCGGACACCGGGGGACAAGTGGTTTATGTGCTTGAGCTTGCACGCAAACTCGGCCAGCTCGGTTACACCGTTGATCTCTATACCCGCCGCTTCGAAGACCAGCCGGAATTCGACGAGGTTGACGAGCGCGTCCGTGTGGTGCGCATTCCCTGCGGCGGGCGCGATTTCATTCCCAAGGAATATCTGCACCGCCACCTGATGGAATGGTGCGAAAACGCGTTGCGCTTCATCAAGAAAAACAACCTCAACTACTCTTTCATCAACAGCCACTACTGGGATGCGGGCGTTGCCGGGCAGCGGCTTTCCGAGGCGCTGAAAGTCCCGCATCTGCACACGCCGCATTCGCTCGGCCTCTGGAAAAAACGCCAGATGGAAACCGATTACCCGGAAAAGGCCGATACCTTCGAACTTGAGTTCAATTTCAAGGAACGTATCCAGCACGAACTCATCATCTATCGCAGTTGCGACATGGTGATTGCGACGACGCCGGTGCAACTCGACGTCCTGATCGAAGATTACGGTCTGAAGCGCAAGCACATCCACATGATCCCGCCGGGTTATGACGACAACCGCTTCTTCCCCGTCTCTGATGCGACGCGGCAAATGATCCGGCAGCGTTTCGGTTTCGAGGGCAAGGTGGTGCTGGCGCTTGGACGCCTTGCCACCAACAAGGGTTACGACCTTTTGATCGACGGCTTCTCGGTTCTTGCGGCGCGCGAACCGGAAGCCCGCCTTCATCTGGCCGTCGGCGGCGAGAATATGGACGAGCAGGAAACCACCATTCTCAATCAGCTGAAAGAGCGAGTCAAATCGCTCGGGCTGGAGGACAAGGTGGCGTTTTCCGGCTATGTCGAGGACGAGGATTTGCCTGATATCTACCGGGCAGCCGATCTTTTCGTTCTGTCGAGCCGTTACGAGCCATTCGGCATGACCGCAATCGAGGCGATGGCGAGCGGAACTCCGACCGTGGTAACCATCCACGGCGGGCTGTTCCGCGCCGTCAGCTACGGCCGCCACGCGCTGTTTGCCGATCCTTTCGATAAGGAAGACCTTGGCATCACCATGATGAAGCCGTTCAAGCACGAGCGGCTGTATGGGCGGCTTTCCCGCATGGGGGCGCACAAGGCGCGCAGCCTTTTCACCTGGACGGGAATCGCGCAGCAATTGCTGGCGCTGGTGGAAGGCAGGCCGCTGATGCCTGTTCTGGAAGAATCCGATTGGGCAGAACCATGGAACGACGGCGATTGAAACCGCTTCGCCTGTTTTCCACCGATCTCGACGGAACCGTCGTCGGCGATAACGCCGCTACGCGCCGGTTCCGCGATTTCTGGCATTCGCTGCCGGACGATCTTCGCCCGGTTCTGGTCTTCAATAGCGGCAGGCTGGTCGATGACCAGCTCGCCCTTTTGGAAGACGTTCCCTTGCCGAGGCCCGACTACATTATCGGCGGGGTCGGCACCATGCTGCACGCAAGAGAGCGGGGCGAGCTTGAAAGCGCTTATACGCATTCGCTCGGTACGGGTTTCGACCGGCAAAAGATCGCCGATGTCATGGCCGGCCTGCCGGGTGTGACCATGCAGGCGGAACGCTATCAGCATGGACTCAAATCCAGCTGGTTCCTGCATGGTGCGGATGAGAAGACGCTCAGTGATATCGAAGCCACGCTGGTTGCGGCGGATATCGATGCCCGGATCGTCTATTCCAGCAACCGCGACCTCGACATATTACCCAAGGCCGCAGACAAGGGTGCGGCATTGGCGTGGTTATGTGGACAACTGCACATTGGTCTCGACGAATCAGTGGTTGCGGGCGATACTGGCAATGATCGGGCGATGTTCGAGTTGAATGGTATTCGCGGTGTGATCGTTGGCAATGCCTTGCCGGAGCTTCTTTCGCTGGCGAACAATGACAGCCGTTTTTTCCTCTCGCGCGCGACCGAAGCTGACGGTGTGATCGAAGGTCTCCAGAATTGGGGATTGCACGCTGGCCAACGCAGTTCCGGCAATAATTCATAGCGGTTTTGCGTTCTGAATAGCGTAAAACAGAAAAAATGCAGTATTTCCGCGATCGGTCGCTGACGGTTACGTACCGGGCAAAGCCTTCGTTCGCACCCCTGCCACATCCCCTGCTGCCTACGCTCTTCAACGGCATGAAGACAATCGTGGGTTATGCGTGAGAGGGGATTGGCGGGACATAAAGGATATCTATATTAGCAGTTACGACTAACAGGCGAAGAAGGATCCACACGGATTGAAGATTTTGAATCGATTGGCGACAGATGTAGGCTTGATGTTGCGCAGACCGCCGCGACAGCAATATGCAGCGCTGTGCTATCGATCGTCCAAAAAACATCATGAGCCGGAAGTCCTGTTGCTGACAAGCAGGGATACGGGGCGCTGGGTCATTCCCAAAGGCTGGCCCATGGCCAACAAGAAGGCGCATGCCGTTGCCGAACAGGAAGCCTACGAGGAAGCTGGTGTCAAAGGCAGGGTGGATAAGGCCCCGTTCGGCTTTTATGAGTATGAGAAAAAGCTGAACAGCGGCATCAATGTGCTGTGCAAGGTTCAGGTACATCTGCTCGAAGTGGCGGAGTTGCAGGACAGCTTTCCCGAGAAGGATTCCAGACGGCTTGAATGGGTCACTCCCGAAGAGGCCGCCAAACGGGTCAACGAGCCGGAACTGAAAGCGCTCATGCTCACTTTCGACAAGCGGATGGCGCTTTCGAAATAGCGTCCACGCCCGAATAGTGGCAATCTGCAGTTTGTTTTTCCAACATGGCTTTTACTGTCTTTCATTTTGGAAAGATGTGCGAGATGTAACAGTCTTTCTGTAAATTGCCTTCAGCCCGCGACATTGCCGGACGAATGGGAATGCTGGCGAACGAGGTCTGAATGGCAATGAAGCCGCCACCGAACATGAAGCCGACGCTCGACAAGGATCTCGAGAAGATCACCCGTGTCGAAGAGGCGACGCTGCACGTCACGCAGCAGCTTGCCGGCCTTGGTGCGGGGGTGATGTTCGTTGTTCTGGCGGCGATATTTGCCGGCGCCTTCGTCACGGGCACGGCGGGCGCCGTCATCATCATCGCAGCCGTTGCCATCGGCGCCTATATGGCAATCAACATCGGCGCGAACGATGTGACAAACAATGTCGGCCCGGCGGTCGGCGCCAAGGCGATGCCGCTTGCAGCGGCACTCATCATCGCCGCAATCTGCGAAATCGCGGGTGCCTTGATCACCGGCGGCAACGTCGTCGAGACCATTTCCAGCGGCATCATCAACATCCAGACCATTCCCGACCGCACCGTGTTTTCCTGGGCTATGTTGTCGGCCCTTCTCGCCGCCGGTCTTCTCGTCAATATCTCGACCTGGACGAAAGCGCCGATTTCCACCACCCACACGGTGGTTGGCGGCGTTGCGGGGGCTGGAATGGCGGCCTATGGCATCCGGGCAGTCGACTGGCTATCGCTTGGCAGCATCGCCTTTGCCTGGGTTCTAGCGCCCTTTATAAGCGCGGCCATCGCCATCGCCCTCCTTGCCTTCATCAAGGAATTCATCATCTACCGGGAGGACAAGATCGACGCCGCGAAGCGTTGGGTTCCTGTTCTGATCGGCATCATGACCGGGGTCTTCACCGCTTATCTCATCTGGGTGGGGCTGAGGCAGATCGTGCATGTCTCGCTTGGCCATGCAAGCGGCATCGGGCTTTTGACCGGCCTCGTCGCCTGGCGGCTGTGCGTGCCGATCATCCGCAAACAATCGGTGGGATTGGAAAACCGCAACCAGTCGCTTCGAACGCTGTTTCAGTGGCCGCTCGTTCTTGCGGCTGGCCTCATGTCCTTTGCGCATGGGGCAAATGACGTTTCGAACGCCATTGGCCCGGTGGTGGCAATCGTTCGTGCGCTGCACGACGAGGCGGTGGAGACGTCCGCCCGCGCGCCGCTCTGGGTGATGCTGGTCGGCGCATTCGGGCTTTCCTGCGGTATTCTTCTCTATGGCCCGCGCCTCATCCGCCTTGT
This sequence comes from Agrobacterium sp. MCAB5, assembly GCF_052114365.1. Taxonomy (NCBI): domain Bacteria; kingdom Pseudomonadati; phylum Pseudomonadota; class Alphaproteobacteria; order Hyphomicrobiales; family Rhizobiaceae; genus Agrobacterium; species Agrobacterium sp. MCAB5. The sequence continues at coordinate 571,649 of NZ_JBFREP010000001.1, read as the reverse complement.
CGGTGAACAGATCACCAAGCTCAACCCGATGCGCGCTTTCTGCGTTTCCGTGGCTACGGCTCTGACGGTTCTCGTCGCATCACGCTTCGGCCTGCCGGTCAGCACCACCCATACGGCGATCGGCGCCGTGTTCGGCGTCGGCTTCTTCCGCGAATGGTACACGCAGGCGTCTCGACGGCGACAGGAACTCGTCCAGGCCGGCACCATTCAAATCCGCCGGGCCGATCGATATCTGGACAATCCTTCCGAGATACGCCGCCGTTATCTCGTTCGGCGATCCCACTTCATGACCATCATCGCCGCCTGGCTGGTGACCGTTCCCGCAAGTGCTACGCTTGCAGCACTGTTATATTGGCTTATGTCCTTCCTCTTTCTCTGACGCTGAAACAGAAAAGTCCCATGCGCGCAAATTTCCGGATGCAACGCCTGTTCGTCGAAACCCCGCTTGTTGCGGGCGCGGCGCAGGAAGCAACGACCGAACAGTTCAATTATCTCGCCAATGTGCTGCGCATGACCGATGGCGCGGAAATCCTGCTGTTCAACGGCCGCGACGGGGAATGGAAGGCGAGGCTCTCCTTTCCGAGCCGCAAGAAGATCACCCTCATCCCTCTGGAACAGACACGGCCCCAGCCGCAGGCATCGGATCTGCACTACCTGTTTGCGCCGCTGAAAGTCGGACGCATGGATTATCTGGTGCAGAAGGCGGTCGAGATGGGGGCCGGTCTTTTGCAGCCGGTGATGACACAGCATGTGCAGGGCAAGATCCACAATACCGAAAAGCTGCGCGCCAATGCCATCGAGGCCGCCGAGCAATGCGGCATCCTGTCGTTGCCTGACGTGGCCGAGCCGGTGAAACTGAAAGACATGCTCGAGACCTGGCCCCAGGATCGACGGATCATCTATTGCGACGAGGGCGACGCGGGCCAAAATCCGCTGCCTGTCCTGCAATCCATCAAGGAACGCAAAATCGCTCTTCTGGTCGGCCCGGAAGGCGGGTTTTCCGAAGAGGAAAGAGAGTTGCTGCGCAGCCTTGCCTTCGTCACCCCCATTCCGCTCGGGCCGCGTATCCTCAGGGCCGATACGGCTGCGGTCGCAGCACTTGCGGTCATTCAGGCATCGATCGGCGACTGGAATTGACCTATCTGGAACATGTCTTTATCGCAAAACCGCTGCACAGTTTTACGCGACATGCGCTGAACCATTGCGCTTCATGCATCTTTAAAAGAAATTCATTTGCCTCCGGATACGATCCGGCTCTATCTGCCACACATATGCCTCGCCGCAACAGAGACGTCATAACAAGGTAAGCCATGGCACGCGATACGACCGACCAGACACCCCTCTCCTCCGTCACGGAGCTTACAGATTATCTGGCCGGCGGTTGCAGAGCTGAAGCCGACTTCCGCATTGGCACCGAGCACGAGAAATTCGCCTTTTTCCGCGAGGGCAACCGGCCGGTTCCCTATTTCGGCGAGGCCAGCATTTCCGCTCTGCTGAAGGGCATGCAGGAAAAGCTCGGCTGGGAGCCGATCATGGATGGTGAAAACATCATCGGACTTGGCGAACAGCACGGCATGGGCGCCATATCGATCGAGCCGGGCGGCCAGTTCGAACTGTCAGGTGCCCCGCTCGAGAACCTGCATCAGACCTGCAAGGAATCCAACCAGCATCTGGCGACCCTGCGCGAAGTGGCGGAGCCGATGGGCATCCGTTTTCTCGGCATAGGCGGCAGCCCGCTGTGGAGCTATGACGAAACACCGCGCATGCCGAAATCGCGCTACGCGATCATGACGCGCTACATGCCAAAGGTCGGGACCAAGGGTCTCGACATGATGTACCGTACCTGCACCATTCAGGTTAACCTCGACTTCTCTTCCGAAGCGGATATGCGCCAGAAGATGCGCGTTTCCATGAAGCTCCAGTCGCTGGCAACCGCACTGTTTGCATCCTCGCCCTTTACCGAAGGCAAGCCGAACGGCCTGCTTTCCTGGCGTGGCGATATCTGGCGCGACACCGACAATCGCCGCTCCGGCGTGCTGCCCTTTACCTTCAATGACGATTTCGGCTTCAAGGATTATGTCGAATGGGCGCTGGATGTGCCGATGTATTTCATCGTGCGCGACGGCAAGTATCACGATTGCACCCATGTCACCTTCCGCCAGTTCATGAACGGGGCGTTAAAGGGTGAAATCGCTGAATGGGAACCGACCATGGGTGACTGGACGAACCATCTCTCCACGCTGTTCCCCGACGTGCGCCTGAAGCGCTTTCTGGAAATGCGCGGTGCCGATGGCGGCCCATGGAGACGCATCTGTGCCCTGCCCGCTTTCTGGGTCGGCCTTCTCTATAATCAGGAAGCGCTTGACGCAGCCGATGCGCTGACAGCCGACTGGAGTTTTGATGAGGTCATCGCCCTTCGCAATACCGTGCCGGCCAAGGGGCTCGCCGCGGAGATCGCCGGCAAGCCGCTTCTCGGTTTCGCCCGCGAGGTGCTCGACATTTCCCGCACCGGCCTCAAGAACCGCAACCGGCTGAACGGCGAAGGCCAGGACGAAACCGTGTTCTTGTCCTCGCTGGACGAGGTTCTTGCCAAGAAGACCACGCTCGCCGAAGACCTGCTTGCGCTCTATAACGGCCGCTGGGGTGGATCGGTGCTGCCAGTATTCGATGAATATCAGTATTAAAACATTCCGCTGAAACTGCGCAGCGGCTTTACGTCCGGACAATGCGCAAAACAGGCAAGGCGTTGCCATAAAAAAACCCGGTGCGGCCGAGGGGCCTGACACCGGGCAAAGGCAGGGTTATTGGCAAATCACCCTGCGGGGAAAACCTTATCGGTTCGCAATCAATCCCGGCGTCTGGAGGTACGCCGGAATTGCACGAACACAAGCCTAGAGCGTCTTGAACCGCGTGACTGAGCGCGTGCGTGCGGCGCGGGTCAGATGGGCGGTCGGATCTTCGAGCAAGCCGGTATTGAGCGCGTTGGTCACATCCGAGCGCGCCAGCCCGATATCGGCGAGCAGGCGATCGTCAAGCTCCGTGAGACCATTTGCGACGATACGATTGTAGATGCGCTGCACAAACGTTTTCACGGTGGAAGCAACACCGAAAGCGATGCGACGCAGGGTGTCGCTCTGCTGGCCGGTTGCGAATTCCAGTTCCATTTTCCGTTCTGCCGTGCGCATAACAATGATCCTTCCGTAACGGCACGATGCGGCACCGCTCCCGACGCACCGTGCGCGGGAAGCTGCCTTGGGTTGGGGGCCTGACGATGTGCCCGCCCCGGGGTTGAGATTGATTTGCTGGGTGTCAAAATGTCGCAAGACTATTGATCAGTCCAACGAATGTTTCTAATGTGAGACATCAATCATTCTGATGGATGAGTATCAATGTCCGCACCTCTCGACATAGACCAGCTGCACACCTTCATCGCCATTGTCGATACCGGCAGCTTTACCAAGGCCGCTGAGCGCGTTTTCAAGACGCAATCCGCCGTATCCATGCAGATGCGGCGACTTGAGGAGCGGATCGGCAAACAGCTCTTTGCAAAGGACGGGCGCGGCAACCGCCTGACGGCCGAGGGCGAGAAACTGATGAATTATGCCCGCCGCATCATTCGCCTTAACAACGAGGCGATTGCGGCCTTCGATGACAACAGGCTCGAGGGCACGTTGCGTATCGGCACCCCGGACGACTATGCCGACCGCTACATGCCAGAGATCATCGGGCGTTTCGCCAAGACGCATCCGAATGTCGAGCTTTACATCGTCTGCGAACCTTCGGTGAGCCTTGCCGAAAAAATGGCGCGCGGCGAGCTGGATATAGCACTCGTCACCCACAATCCCCGCGCCCGCTCCTCCGATGTCGTGCGCACCGAGCCACTCTGCTGGGTCACCTCCGCGAACCATCCGCTGAAGGATGATGCGCCAGTGCCGCTGGCTGTCGGCCGACGCGACTGTCACTGGCGCCAACTTGCCTGCTCGGCGCTCGATGCCGACGGGCGGGATTATCAGGTGCTGTTCACCAGCTGGTCTTCCACCGTGGTAGCCGCCGCCGTGCTGGCAGGCATGGCGGTTTCCGTGCTGCCGGAATCGGCGCTGCGTACCGGCATGAAGGTTTTGACCGCCTCGGACGGTTTCCCACCGCTGCCGCCGGTCCAGATCGGCCTGATGAAACGGCCCGGCCTGTCGCCCTCGCTGGTGAACGCCATTACAGACCACATCACCGCCTGCCTCGACAACATCTCTCCGATGAACGTCGCCGATGAGCTGGATAACGATGTGAAGACCTACCCGAAGATGCCGCGCCTGCGCGCCGGGCACATGCTGCCGGGCTGGTGAATGGGTCCGCAAATGCGGGTGTGAGACGCCTTAACCGGGTAAGCTCGGCCTTTCCATTGTCCGTCTTCGCGTTCCAGCTTACCGCGCACGCAGCGATGCGACAGCCAGCAGCGTGTCGCCGCTGATGCCCACCGAGCCGCTGCCGTTGAACAGCATCATGATCGGGTTGGTGGTGTTCTGCTTGTCGTCGTACATGATGGTAAAACGGGCGATCAGCTTCTTGACCTTATCGGGGTCCTGAAAGTCCTCGATGTCGAAATATTTCTTCATCATCGCCACCTGCGTATCGACCCCGGCATTGCCGAGTTCATCGGGAATGCCAAAGGTGGTCGTGATGAAGTTCTGGATCGCGGTGTCGGCGAGAATGGAGTAATAGGACGTTGTTCCCGCCGCCATTCGCTTGAAATAGAGCGCCAGACGCACGCCCGCATTTTCTTCACCTGCCTGCGTCTCCAGCGTCTGCGTCAGATAATTGTCCAGCGTCTCGTAGAGGCCGCGACGAGTCTGGATGGAGCTTCGATCCTCGCGCAGGATATTACCGTCCGTGTCGAAATTGAACGCGGTGACGAGACGGCGAAAAGCCGGGTCCATCTCCTTGTTTAGATAGCTGTCCTTGTCATCCAGATTGGACGTGAACATTTTTTGCAGCTGGTCCTTGGTGACCTTCGTCGGGTCGATGCCAAGCGATTCCATCGCGAATTTCGTCAGGCGATCATTCCCCAGAAAATCGCTGAGCGTCTTGACCTTCTGTAGCTCCGAACGGAAAAATTCCGCCTCCTTCTTGGCGGCTTCCTTTTCCTGGTCTGTTCCGAAGGCTGATTTCTTCTTGATGTAGTCGACCGACATGCTCTGAATTTCAAGTTCGGACTGCGCAAGAACCGGAGAGCCTGGCGATCCGTCAGACTTGAAGTTGAAGAGTTCAGCGAGTTTGACGTAACGGTCGTCTTTCAGCGCATAAACGTAGCTCTTCTTGTCCAGCAGGTCGCTGGTCAAGGCTCTACGAACGTCCGCAATATTCACCTTCGCCGGATCTAGGCCGACCGCCTTGAGCGCATAGGTGTAGACCGCGCTGCTTTCCAGGAAGTCCGCAACGGATTTGACGTTGGCAATATCGCTCTTGAACAGCTTCAAAGCGTTTTCGTCAGCGGCTTCGTCCTTGTCGTTATAATGGTTCATGTACCCGTTGGTCGTGGTAACGGTCTGGGTCGTCGTCTGTGGTGCCGTACCGTCCGGCAGCGTTCCATCCGCCTTGAAATTGAACGCTTCACGCAATGCGATGTAACGTTTGTCGCCATTGCCGAACTTGGCGATATAGTTGTTGGGATCGCTGAGATCGCTGGTCAAAATGTTCTCGATCGTCGCATTGACTATGGTCAAGTCATTCAGGTCGAATGCGACCTTGATGTAATTCACCAGACGCGGGTCTGCCATTAACTCATCGACGGTCTTGATCGAACCGATCTTCGATTCGAAATAATCCCTGTTCAAGGTGGCAACGGTCGGGGTCACACGCGGGGCACTGCCGACATAGGCCTGGGTCAGGATCTTGACGTTGTCGGCCGTCTGCGCCTGGCCGGCCGCAACGCTACCGTCATTGGCAAATTCGAAAGCCTGGGCCATCTGCGCCATCGTATTATATTGCGAGACGGTATTCGAGAGCTGGGTCTGCTCCGCCGTGATGGAGGCAAGGGTCGCCGCCCACTGGTCCTTCGGCGGCAGCACGGCTTCAAGCTGGGTGAGCTGATCCTGCCGGGTGGTTTTCTCTGTTTCAAGGGCGGTTCGCTGTTCGGCGGTCAGCGTGGTATCAGCCAGCGCGGTATCGATGGCCGTTATCCGATCCGTCACATCCCCATGCAACTCGATATTGCCCTTGGTCGTAAGCTTTTCCACGGCAGCGGAATAGGCCGCGCCGAACTTCTGGTTCAGATAGCTGTTCGGGTCATCGATATCGCTCGTCATCAATCCCTTGATGTGGGAATAGCTGTAGGTCTTCTCATCAATGCTGAAGACCTCGAAGATGTAGGCGCGGGTTCTATCGTTCTGAAGAAGCTGGTCGACGTTCGTGACCGTTCCGATGATCGCCTTATAATAACGGGTTTCTTCGGACAGGCTGTCATCGAGGTTGGTGATCGAGGTGTCGTAAAGCCCGATCATCTTGTCGAGCTGCGCCTCCGTCTGCACCGTGGTCGTGGACTGCGTGAAGTTGAAGGATGCGGCAAATTCGCGATAACGTTCATCGGTCAGCTTGTTGGCAAAGCTGTTCTGGTCGTTCAGGTCGCTTTCCAGCACCTTCTTCATGAAGGCCTTGGCATAGGTCATCTCGCCGAGACCGAAGGCATCCATGGCATAGGAATAAAGCTGGTAGTTATTGAGGAACTCGTCGACGCTTTTTACATTGCCGATGTTTTCTTTGTAATATTTCGTCTGCCGCTCGACGATCCCCTGCTGCGACACGCGTGAAATGCTTGCCTTCATATCGCGGTTGATGAGGTCGTAGCTCAGAAAAGTCGATACCATGCGAATGCCCCCTGGAGCACCGCGCATCACGCTGGATACGGCCGGCTCCGGTTTTGAATTCGCCGACCACACCTCCATCCGGACGCACGGCAGGCCTTGGCGCGACTGTGCATGACGCGCCTTGCCCGGAGCTTGAAAGAGCACAGTTTCGGGACTGAGAAAAATCGCATTGTCTCAATCGGCTTTACCTCAGCGAAACCATGCCACGGTGGGTTTTGCTAACCATTTGGGAATGCAAAGTTTTCTTAACCGCGATTTTTAAGCAGTCTCGAACATGCGGCGGATATTCTCCTGACATCAGAGGACGAAAAGTCCCGATGAGAAGACCGGAAACCGGCTCTCAGGTAAAACAAGGGTAGAATAAACATGACCAAGACCGTTCTGAAGCCCGACTGGGCCGTCGCCACACTCAGACTCGACCCGGCACGTTTTCCGCAACAGGTCACCTATGGCAGGGGCAATGGCGCAACCGATGTTGCCGTCACGCTCGATGAACGGGGCGCCGTTCTGCGAAAGGTCCTGTCCTCTTCCGGCCTGCCTTTGTCCTTCGCCCTGCCAGCCCGCGCTTTCAAGGGCGTTGCCGCCCGCGCCATCGACCATGGTGATGGACAGGTGACGGTGACGCTGGAGCTTCACCACGACGATCCGGAACTTTGCGTTCCGCTTCTCGTCGCCCATGATCTTTGCGACATCGCCGCCGACTGGCGCAGCTGGTCCGAGGCCTATCGTATTCCGATGCTGATGGTGGAGGCCGATGGCGTCGCCCGTCCGCTGGAAGAACATCTCGGCAAGGTGCGCACCAAGAACAGCCGCCCCCGTCGCCGGCACTCCTATTTCGCGGATCGTCGCCCGCGCTTCCTCGTGCGCCGCTCCACCGGTTCTCTCGGCATGAGCATGAAGATCGAGGGCAAGGAAATCATCGCTCGCAGCTGATAATCTTCAGACAAAACAATAAAAAGCCCGGCGCGGATATCGCGGCCGGGCTTTTTTGCATCTTGCCTTTCAACAACCTCACGCCAACAGAAGCGGCAGAATGAGGCCGGCGAAAATCAGCACGCCGACGCGGTTGTTGGATTTAAACAGCACAAGGCATTGCGCCACGTCGTCGATATCGAGCACCCAGACCTGCCGGAAAAGCATGATGGCGGCGGCGGCAAGGCCGCTATAGGCGATCAGGTTAACGCCCGCTCCCCAGAAGGACAGGGCGATCATGACAAGGGCTGTGCCATAAAGAAAAACCAGCCAGCGATGTGTGTTGTCTCCAAACAGCAGGGCAGTTGAACCGATGCCCACAGCCGTGTCGTCTTCCTTGTCCTGATGGGCGTAGATTGTATCATAACCGATCGTCCAGGCGATGGAGCCGACATAAAGCAGGACAGCTGGCCAGGCGATGGACCCGAACTGCCCGGCCCAGCCCATCAGCGCACCCCAGGAAAAGGCAAGGCCGAGAAAAAATTGCGGCCAGTTGGTGAAGCGCTTGGCGAAGGGATAGATTGCCACGAAGACCAGCGAGAATATGCCGGTGGCAATCGCAAATCCGTTGAACTGCAACAGCACCACGAGTCCGGCGAGCGCCTGCAACACGATGAAGACCTTCGCCTGCGCCCTGCTCACGCGACCAGATGGCAGCGGCCGCGAGCGCGTGCGCGCAACGGCCATGTCGATCTTGTGGTCCGCAAGATCGTTATAGGTGCAGCCTGCACCGCGCATCGCCACCGATCCGATGAAAAACAGCGCCAACTGCCAGATCAGCGTGCCCCAGGAAAAACCGCCGCTTGCTACCGCGGCATTGGCCGCGAGTGCTGCGGACCAGAAACACGGCCACATCAGCAATTGCCAGCCGATGGGGCGGTCCCATCTTGCCAGCTGCGCATAGGGCCAGAGGGGTCTCGGCAAAATCCGATAGACCCAGTTGTTGGATGGTGCGTCGGAGACGCGGTCTGACAAATCGCTGTGGTGAACCATGGCGATGGTTCTACAGCATCGGCAGGCGAATCGGAATCGATTTCAGCACTTGGCCGCAGACACAAAAAAGCCCCGCAACGCTTTCGCGGCGGGGCTTGGGGTGGGCATACTCGCCCGCCTCAGGGCAGCGTGAAGCCGAATTTGTAGCTTGCCTGGACGCCGACGACGAACTGGTTCTTGGAGCCGCGCTCACGCACCAGCGAGCTGTCGGCGGCATCGCCCGTCAGGCGGCGATATTCGGCGAAGGAACCAACTTCAGCGGCTTCCGTGACCTTCCATGTGATGGCGGCGCCGACGCCGGCGGAATGCAGGCCGCCGCCGGGGCTGTAGGGCGATGGCGCGCCGGCCGCTGTCTGCGCGGCGCTTACGCCGTAATAGCGTTCATTGTATTTGCTGCTGACCCATGTGGCGCGCGGGCCGGCGGAAATCTGGATACCGGGGGCGATATCAGTGAAGACGTCGGCCGAGAGGTCGGCGACCACACCGCTATGGCTGCGGATGCCCTGACGGGCTTCGCCGCGAATACGCAGCCAGTCGGTGGGATAAGCCTCGGCGAAACCGCCAAGCTCGCCGCCGCGCTTGATGCGGGTCATGCCTTTCAGATCGGCCGAATCCTTCTGGTCACGCGGAGACACCAGCTTTCCCGCAAGACCCATGCTGATCGGGCCATTGTCCAGCAGCGAGATCGAGGCGCTGTCGTTGCGCGACGTGAAACGCGCGCCCTGACCCTGACGGCCGAGAGAAATGATGGGCGAAAAGCCGAATTCGTTCTTGTTGTCGCCCTGATATTTCGGCGCAGAAAAACCCGAACCGCCGAGCTTCAAATACCAGTCGCCGGAAAACCAGCCATCGGCATGGGCGTTACCGACGGCAAAAAGCGATAAAACACAAGCGGCGACGGCCGCTGATGGCTTGAACATGAAAATAACCCCAGGAAACGCAATACAAACAGGTAAGCGTAGAATTAGAGGGATTCCGTTTCCATTCCATTAACCAGCGCGAGAAGGCGGCGATTAGCTCTTCCGTCATTCCGGCCCTGAGCCGGAATTCAGACGTCGCGCGCCTGCGCGGCAGGAAGCCTTCTTTCAGCCCAAGGACTTGGGCTGGCTGGATGCCAGATCAGGTCCGGCTTGACGATGGCGAATGGACAAGCCTTAGAACATAACCTTCTCAAGCGGCGGCCGCGTCTTTTCGAACTCCAGCAGCTTTTCCTCGTTGCGGGCAATGTAATCGCGATTATGCGGAACGGCGTCGCGATCCTTGGCGAGCTGGATCTGGAAAATATGGAAATTTTCGTGGGTAAAGGCCATTTCGGACCCCGCCAGATAAAATTCCCACATGCGGAAGAAACGTTCGTCATAAAGTGCTACCGCCTCGGCCTTGCGCGCCACGAAACGTTCGCGCCAGTGCCGCAGCGTATGCGCATAATGCATGGGCAGGATTTCGATATCCTTCACCAGCAGCCCAGACTTCTGGATGGCCGGCAGCACCTCGGCAAGCGAGGGGATGTAACCACCGGGGAAAATATATTTTTCGATGAAGGGATTGGTTGCAAGTGCCGGACTGGGCTGGCCGATGGAATGCAGCACCATTACGCCCTTGTCGTCCAGAACCTCCGCCACCTTGTCGAAATAATCGCGGTAATGGGTCGGCCCGACATGTTCGAACATGCCGACCGAGACGATACGGTCGAATTTCTTCGAGGCAGGCAGGTAACGGTAGTCCTGCAATTCGAAACGAACATTGCCGGCAAGCCCACGTTTTGCTGCACGGTCGCGGGAAACGCGCAGTTGCTCCTCGCTGAGCGTGATCCCGGTCACATCGGCACCTGCACTTTCGGCAATATACATCGCCATGCCGCCCCAGCCGGATCCGATCTCCAGTACGCTCTGGCCCGGCTCCGTCATCAGCTTGGCGGCGATGTGCCGCTTCTTGGCGACCTGCGCCTCATAAAGGCTGATGCCCGGCGGATTGAAATAGGCGCAGGAATATTGCCAGTCCTCATCAAGGAAGATGTCGAACAGCTTGGCGCTCAGATCATAGTGATGGGCGACGTTGCTCTTGTTGTGGTTTACCGGCAGATGCATCCTGATACGGGCGGCGATGATGCGGGCCATACCACGCCACACCATGCCGAAGGACAGCGCCTCGCTTAGCGTGTTGCTTTTAACCAGCGCCAGAAAGTCGTAGATGTCGCCCTCGACGACCTGCATACGTCCTTCCATATAAATTTCGGCGAGTTTCAGCGCAGGATCGGCAGCGATCTCCTGCATGGCAGCTTCGTCGGTGAAATTCAGAACCACCCTTGTTCCGATACCGTTACCAAATGTACGGCTACCACCCGGGCTATTGACGACAAGATTACCGTTCTTGATTATCTTTTCGAGAAGAACATGCAGAGACGACGCCATGGCACCCCCAATTGCTAAGTCTCACTTATCAATTTTTCTGACCGTATTCCTTTCGGCACAAGTTTCAAGATAGTCTTATTTCAAAAAAATTGAACGATTTCATCAAGCAAAAAGCCCCACCGGGGTTTCCGGCAGGGCTTTTCCATAGAAATTATTTCAACCGGAGGTCAGCGTCGCTTCATCGCTTCGGCCATAGCCGCAGCAAGAGCACCACCGGATTGCGACCCTTCGTTGTGTCCCTGCGGTTTGGAATTCGCGTGGCGCATGGCGCCCGCATTGCCCTTTTCGCGCATTGGCTGGGGTGCCGCCTCGCCGCCGTCCTTGCGCATGGTGAGGGCAATACGCTTGCGCTTCACATCCACTTCCACGACACGGACCTTGACGACATCACCCGCTTTCACGACCTCATGCGGGTCTTTCACGAAACGGTCGGCCAGCTGCGAGACATGCACGAGCCCGTCCTGATGCACACCGATATCCACGAAAGCGCCGAAGGCGGCGACATTGGTGACGGTACCTTCCAGCAACATGCCCGGTTTCAGATCGGTGATCTCGTCCACGCCGTCAGCAAAGGTCGCCGTCTTGAAGCTTGGGCGCGGGTCTCGGCCGGGCTTTTCCAGTTCGGCGATGATGTCCTTGACGGTGGGCAGGCCGAATTGCTCGTCGATGAAGCGCTTCGGATCGAGCCCCTTCAGCGTGGCGCTGTCACCCATCAGCGTGCGCAGGTCGCGACCGCAGGCGGCAACGATCTTTTTCGCAACGCCATAGGCTTCGGGGTGCACGGAGGACGAATCCAGCGGTTCCTTGCCGTTGGGAATACGCAGAAAGCCGGCGCATTGCTCGAAGGTGCGCTGGCCAAGGCGCGGCACCTTCAACAGCTCCTTGCGGCTGGCAAAGGGGCCGGTCTGGTCGCGGTGTGCGACGATGGCATCGGCAATCGAAGCACCGAGGCCGGAAACCCGCGCCAGAAGCGGCGAGGAGGCGGTATTGAGATCGACACCGACGGCATTCACCGCATCTTCCACGACCGCGTCGAGTGAACGGCTAAGACGGCCCTGATCGACATCGTGCTGATACTGCCCGACGCCGATGGATTTCGGCTCGATCTTCACCAGTTCGGCCAGCGGGTCCTGAAGGCGGCGGGCGATGGACACCGCGCCACGCAGGGACACGTCGAGATTGGGGAATTCCGCCGCCGCCCGTTCCGACGCGGAATAGACCGATGCGCCCGCCTCCGAAACGATGACCTTGGTGGGCTTTGCGCCGGAAGCCGAAGCCGGCATCTGTGTCAGCAGATCGGCGACCAGCTTTTCCGTCTCACGGCTGCCCGTGCCGTTGCCGATGGCGATCAGCTCGACATTGTGCTTGCGGATGAGCATGGCGAGTTCCGCCTGCGCGCCGCGCACGTCGTTCCTCGGCTGGAAGGGATAGACCGTCGTGGTGTCGAGCAGCTTGCCGGTGCCATCCACCACGGCCACCTTGACGCCGGTGCGGATGCCCGGATCGAGCCCCATGGTGGCGCGTGAGCCCGCCGGTGCGGCCAGCAGCAAATCCTTGAGATTGCGGGCGAAAACATTGATCGCCTCTTCTTCCGCACGTTCGCGCAATTCGCGCATGAGATCGAGCGAAAGCGACATGGAGAGCTTCACCCGCCAAGTCCAGCCTGCCACTTCCATCAACCATTGATCGGCGGGGCCGGCATTGCGGATATCGAAGGCGGCCGCGACGGTACGCTGCGCGGGTTTGACCGGAGAGGGATCATCCGCATCGACATCGATGGTCAGCGTCAGAATTTCCTCGTTCCAGCCGCGCAGCATGGCCAGCGCGCGGTGTCCCGGCACTGTCGCCCAGCGCTCGAAATGATCGAAATAATCGGAGAATTTTTCGCCTGCCGCCTGCTTGCCGTCGACCACCTTGGCGCGGAAAATGGCGTTCTGGCGCATATAGTCGCGCAGGCGTCCAAGAAGATCGGCGTTTTCCGTCATGGTTTCCGCCACGATGTCGCGCGCGCCTTCAAGCGCTGCCTTCACGTCCGCCACCTCGCCCTGCACATAGGCCTCGCCAAGCTTTGCCGGATCGGCTGCGCGGTTTGCCCAGATCGCTTCGGCCAGCGGACCGAGACCGCGCTCGCGGGCGATTTCGGCGCGGGTGCGGCGCTTCGGCTTGTAGGGCAGATAAAGGTCTTCCAGCTCCGCCTTGGTGCCCGCCTGCATGATCTTGACCATCAGGGCGTCCGTCATCTTGCCTTGACCGTTGATGGTATCAACAATGGAGGCGCGGCGCGCATTGAGTTCACGCAGATAGACGAGGCGTTCGGCAAGCGTTCGAAGCTGGGTATCATCCAGCCCTCCCGTCGCTTCCTTGCGGTAACGGGCGATGAAGGGCACGGTCGCTCCCTCGTCCAGCAACGCCACTGCCGCCTTCACCTGATCGGCGCGGGCGTTGATTTCGGAGGCGATGAGCGTGGCGAGGCGGGCATTATCTGCGGTCATGGGGTTCTCTGATGTCACATCTGGAGCGGCGAACATAATGTCTGATTGTGGCGTGACAACAAGAGGCGGCAACGATTCCACAGGAAAGGCTGAGTTCGAGGGAAAGACGGGCATTTGAGGCGCTTTCTCCTTGACCTTTCGCCCCCCTGCCCTTAACGCCCCTCAAACAAGGTTACAGGCGAATTTGCAGGGGTGTTGACCATGAAAGTTCTGTTGATCGGTTCCGGCGGACGCGAACATGCGCTGGCGTGGAAAATCGCCCAGTCTCCCCTGCTCGATGAACTTTATGCCGCTCCCGGCAATCCCGGCATCGCCGACCATGCGACACTCGTTTCGCTTGACGTGGAAGACCACGCCGCCGTTATCGCCTTTGCCAGGGAAAAGGCGATCGACTTCGTCGTCGTCGGACCGGAAGCGCCGCTGGTTGCCGGTCTGGCAGATGATCTGCGTGCGGCTGATATTGCCACCTTCGGGCCTTCGAAAGCAGCCGCTCAGCTTGAGGGTTCCAAGGGGTTCACGAAGGATCTATGCGCCCGTTACGATATTCCGACCGGGGCTTATCAGCGTTTCAAGACCGCCGAACCCGCAAAGCAATATGTCCGTGAACAGGGCGCACCCATCGTCATCAAGGCCGACGGGCTTGCCGCCGGCAAGGGCGTAACGGTTGCCATGAGCGAGGCGGAAGCGCTTGCCGCCATCGACGACTGTTTCGACGGCGCTTTTGGCGCTGCCGGCGCCGAGGTTGTGGTGGAAGCTTTCCTCGACGGTGAGGAAGCCAGTTTCTTCTGCCTTTCCGATGGCAAAACCGCGCTGGCGTTGGCAACAGCCCAGGACCACAAGCGCGTGGGTGATGGCGACACCGGCCCCAACACCGGCGGCATGGGCGCCTATTCCCCCGCCCCGGTGATGACACCAGCCATGGTGGAGCGCACCATGAAAGGAATCATCGAACCGACGATTTCTGGCATGGCGAAAGACGGCAATCCCTTCTCCGGCGTATTTTTCGCCGGTCTGATGATCACCGCCAAAGGCCCCGAGCTGATCGAATACAATGTGCGTTTCGGCGATCCGGAATGTCAGGTGCTGATGATGCGCCTCAAGAGCGACCTGCTGCCGATCCTCTACGCCACTGCTACCGGCACGCTGGACAAGGTAAAAGCGGAATGGCGCGACGATGCGGCGCTGACGGTTGTTCTAGCTTCCAAGGGTTACCCCGGTGCCTACGACAAGAACACGCCCATCGCCCATATTCCCGATGCCAGCGAAGAGGCAAAGGTGTTCCATGCCGGGACGGCGCTGAAGGACGGCAGACTGGTGGCGACGGGCGGACGCGTGCTGAACGTCACCGCCTTTGGCAAGAACGTGACGGAAGCGCAGGCGCGCGCCTATGCGCTAGCGGCCAAGGTGGAATGGGAAAACGGCTTCTGCCGTCGCGATATCGGCTGGCAGGCCGTGGCGCGCGAAAAAGTCTGACCATTCAAGGCATACAGCGGCCGGAGCGCAGATTTCGCTCAATTTTTACCAAGTTTGCTGACCTGATGGAAACGAAAGACCGATAATATCTGCCGAACATTGAAGGGCGCATTCTGTCTCGATCGTGAGGCTGCGCCGTCATTTCGGGGGTTTTTCGATGCGTCGTCTTCTTTTGACAGCGGTTGTCGCGCTGACCGGCGGGTCTGCGATGGCGTCTTCCATCGAATATGTAAACGGCACCCACACCAGCAATGGCAGCTTCGTTCGTCTCGACTGCGCCCGCTGCCAGCCCGTAAAGGACAACACTGCCCCCGAGGGCTTTGCCATCCCCTCCATCGAGCCGGGCACGCAGCACACGGAAATGCGTGAAATCGAGGGTAAGCGCACGCTGGTGCGCACCGAAGCCTGGCTTGGCGGCGCGCCCGTCACCTTCGTCAGCACCAATCCCGCTTGGATGCCGCAGGAAACCCCCGGCACCGCAATTGCCACCTATGATGAGGGTGAAGCTGGCACTCCCCCCGAGGAAACGGCAGCCACGCCAGCAGGCATAGACATGACCGCGACCACGGCAGCGACGAAGACAATTTCGGCGGCCAATGCCACGGCACCGTCAAGCGCATCAGCAATGGCGGCACCCGATTTCCAGGATTTCAAATTGCGCGGCAATTGACCGACAGTGTCGGCGGCGTCTTTGATGACAAAAGTCAAATAATCGCGTCATCGCTGCATTTTTCGAAGTGCACGGCAACCATCCGGTGAATAATAAATTATGCATCCATTATTCTGCCAAGCACGCTCATAAAGCTTTTGCTAATTAAATATTTATTCAAATTTTTTGCCGCTAAGTGACCTTATAGTGCGATGCAGCACGACATGAGGGCTTGGAGCGGACTTTCGCTTTCAGGCTGATCACAGCGCATCAGGCGCCTTCCCATTTTCGAAACTTCGGCAGCGCGCGGCTTTTTTCCGGCTCGCGACGCAAAAGCTTGTGAGCGCCCATGAAGAATCTTTCCATTTCCCGTCAGCTGATCGTGCTCGTGGTGGCCCTTATGGCCGCCTTCGCAGCAGCAACGTTTTACCAGCTGAAATCCGCCACCGACGCGATCTATGAAGAACGCTACGGCATGCTGCGGACACAGGTGCAATCCGCCATTTCCATCCTGCAATCCTTCCACGACAAGGAAAAGGCCGGGACACTTTCACGCGAAGACGCCATGAAGCAGGCCTTCGCCACCGTCAGCGCCATGCGGTTCACCCCGGATGGCTATCTGTTCGGTTACGACTACGACGTGACGATGAAATTCCATCCCGACGCGAAGCGTGTCGGCGAGAACTACAAGGGCAAGCCGGACAGCAAGGGCTTCCAGTATCGTGACGAGCTCGTACGGCTTGGCCGCAACGGTGGCGGCCAGACAGATTTCTACGGTCCGAAGCCCGGCATGGAAGGCAATGACTACGCCAAAAGCTCCTACGCCCTTGCTTTTGAGCCCTGGCAGGTGGTGGTCGTGACCGGCGTTTACATCGATGATCTGAATGCCCAGGTTCGTGGCGAGGTGATGAGGGCGCTGTCCATCGGTGCTGCCATCTTCGTGCTGGCACTTGCCGCCGCCTTCTACGTCATCCGGGGGATCTCGAAGCCGCTCGGCGACATTCACAGGGCGCTGGGTGAAGTCGCCAATGAGAACGTCTCGCTCACCATACCCCATACCGGGCTGACCAACGAGGTGGGCATGATGGCGAAGGCCACGGCCTCGCTTCAGGACAAGGTGCGGGAGCGCCACGCCATGCAGCGCCGAGAGGAAGAACAGCAGCAGCAGCTCAACGCCGAGCGCCAGAACAACCTCGACATGCAGCGCGACGAGGCCGCATTGCAGGCACGTGTCGTCACCACCATTGGCGAGGCGCTGGAAAAACTCGCCGGCGGTGATCTGACCGTACGTTGCGCCGATCTCGGCAACCGTTACGCCGCGCTGCGCGACAACTTCAACGAGGCATTGACCCATCTCGACGCCGCCATGGCCAAGGTGAATTCCAAGAGCATCGATATCGGCGGCTCGAAGGAGGAAATCCGCAAGGCCTCCAACGAGCTTTCGCAGCGCACCGAACGGCAGGCGGCAAATCTAGAGGAAACCTCTGCCGCGCTCGACGAGTTGACGGTTGCGGTACGCCAGACGGCTGAAGGTGCAGCCGACGCCGCCAAGCGCGTCACGACAGTCAGTTCCGAAGCGATGCGCAGCGACCGGGTGGTGGAAGAAGCGATTGCGGCGATGAGCGGCATCGAACAATCTTCCGATCAGATTTCGAACATCATCGGCGTGATTGACGACATCGCTTTCCAGACCAATCTTCTGGCACTGAATGCGGGCGTGGAAGCGGCGCGTGCCGGGGAAGCGGGCAAGGGCTTTGCCGTGGTGGCACAGGAAGTGCGCGAACTTGCGCAGAAATCTGCCGCCGCCGCCAAGGAGATCAAGGACCAGATCGCCCGCTCTTCCAACCAGGTGGAAAACGGCGTGCGTCTTGTAGGCGAAGCCGGTGACGCGCTGAAACGCATCTCTGACCAGATCAAATCCGCCAACGAGATCGTCGGCAAGATCGCCCATTCGGCGGCCGAACAGGACACGACGCTGCGCTCTATCTCCACATCGCTCAACCAGCTCGACGTCGCCACCCAGCACAATGCGGCGATGGCGGAAGAGACCACGGCTTCGGCGGAAGCGCTGGCCGTCGATACCGAAGAGCTGCTGAACCTCATCCGCGGCTTCCGCGTTTCCTCCAGCCACCAGCTGCACGGCATGGCAGAGCAGATGCGCATGGCGGGGTGATAGACGCTGAGGTGATGGATAAACGAAAACGCCGGAGGAAACTCCGGCGTTTTTTGTTTCAACGTGTCAGAGTATCCAGCCGGTCGATATCGACAGGCGAAAAGACCGTAATTCCCGCTCTTTCAAGCAGCGCCGCCGTCACGCCATTGCCCGCATGTTTGATGCCGGAGAACGAGCCGTCATAGATCGCGACCGATCCGCAGGACGGGCTGCCGTCGATCAACAGCGCGTGCGTGCAGCCATTGGCTTTAGCAAGGGCCAACGCCTTTTCCGCACCGGCAATAAATTCCGCCGTGACATCGCCGCCGGTTACTTCCAGCACCCGGGCGCGGCCTTCCAGCACATCGAGACCGGAGGCGCTATTCTCAATTTCCGCCGGCGGGCGCGGCACGGACATGCCACCCGCCATTTCCGGACAGATCGCCACCAGCCTGCCTTCATCCCGCCAGCGGTCTATCGCCGGGTGGACGAGAGGTTTGCCATTGCCGTCATAGCGGACCGCCTGGCCGAGGAGACAGGCGCTGATTAGGATTTTGGGAGGCGTGTTGGTCAATCTAAAATCATCCTGCACGAGTGGAGGCCTGAGTTACCCCCTCTGCCCTGTCGGGCATCTCCCCCTCAAGGGGGGAGATCGGCAAGAGGCATGCTCCCCGCTCTTCCCGCGACGTTCAATGTAGTTGGTAGGCCCCCGCTGGTCGATCTCCCCCCTTGAGGGGGAGATGTCCGGCAGGACAGAGGGGGGTAAACCGAGCAAATCGCCGTGCCCCTTTCACCCAATCCCCTCACCCCGTAATCTTCGAGAAATCCGCAACCGTTCCGGTGGCTTCACGAATGGCCTTCAACAGCGCCAGACGGTTTGCGCGGATGGCCGCGTCCTCATCGTTGACGAGCACATCCTCGAAAAACTTGTCGACGGGCGCGCGAAGCGTCGAAAGCGCCTGCATGGCGGAGCGGAAATCTTCCGTCTCGACGGCCTTTGCGGCATCGGCGGAAGCGGTCTTGATCGCCGCGTAAAGCGCCTTTTCGGCGTCGAGCTTCAGCAGTTCTTCTGAAACGCTGTTCGCAACCACGGTGCCCTTCTTTTCCTCTGCGGCCAGAAGCTGGGTGGCGCGCTTTGCACCGGCCAGCAGGTTCCGGCCATCTTCGCCGGTGATGAAGGCGGTCAGCGCCTCGACACGGCGGGCGATCATCAGCAGATCGTCAGATTCCGGTGTCAGGACTGCATCGATCAGATCGTAGCGGGCGCCAAGATCGCGCAGATAGACCTTCAGGCGGTCGTGGAAGAAGGAGAGCAGCGAAAAAACGGACGGACGAGCAACAAAGAGACCATTGTGGAAGGCTTCATCTTCTTGCAGGTTCTTGAACAACTCGGTCTCTTCAAACTCCCCTCGAACAGGATTGATGGTTCGGAGCAGTTTCTCTGCAGATTCCCTCGCTTCCGAAGGATAAAACGCCAAATTTATATCCGTTATGGCAGGCACTAATGGAAGCCGCACGTTCTTTTCAAGCAGAATACGAACCACGCCCAGCGCCGCACGGCGCAGTGCGAAGGGATCCTTCGAACCGGTAGGCTTTTCATCGATGGCCCAGAAGCCGACGAGCGTGTCGAGTTTGTCGGCGAGAGCAACCGTGATCGCCACCTTGTCGGCTGGCAGGCGGTCGGAGGGACCCTGCGGCTTGTAGTGATCCTCGATCGCCGCGGCGACACTTTCGTTTTCGCCCTGCAAGGTTGCGTATTTTCGGCCCATCAGGCCCTGAAGCTCGGGGAATTCGCCGACGGCTTCGGTGCGCAGGTCAGCCTTGGCCAGCACCACGGCGCGGTCTACCAGCGTCTCATCTGCCCCGACGACGGGGGCCAGAGCCTTGGCCAGTTCGCGAATGCGGGCCACACGCTGCCCTTGAGTGCCGAGCTTGGCATGGAAGGTAACGTTCAGCGCATCGAGCTTGGCCATGCGCTGGTCGAGCGGCTTCTTGAGATCGAGGCCAAATTTCGCAGCCGAATCCTTGAGCGTCTCCAGATCGGGCAGATCGCCCTGGTCACGGTTCCAGAAATGGCGGGCATCCGACAGGCGGGCGCGGACGACCTTGCCGTTGCCATGGATGATTTCCTTGCCGCCGTCGCTTGCCTCGATGTTCGAGATCAGGATGAAGCGGTTAGAAAGACCCTCTTCCGCACCCTGATTGCGGGTGACGAAACACTTCTGGTTGGTCTTGATGGTCAGCCGGATGATTTCCGCCGGGATTTGCAGGTAATCCTCCTCGAAAGTGCCCATCAGCACCTGCGGCCATTCAACGAGGCCGGAGACTTCTTCCAGCAGGCCTTCGTCTTCCACCAGCTCAAGGCCGTTGGCAAATGCCAGATCCTTGGCATCGTGCAGGATGATATCCTTGCGGCGGTCGGCATCGAGAATGACCTTCGCCTTTTCAAGGCTGGAGACATAATCCTCGAAACGGCGCACGGTGATCGGACCCGGCGCATGGAAACGGTGGCCATAGGTGACGTTGCCAGCGACGATGCCGTCGATGACAAAGGGAATGACCTGGGTTTCGTCATGTTCGGGGCCGAACAGGCAGACGATGGATTGCAGCGGGCGCACCCAGCGAAGACTCTCCGAGCCCTTGCCTTCGATGCCGGCATAGCTGGAACCCTTCGGCATGGAGGCCGGGCCGGAGCGCATGGATTTCGGCCAGGGGAAGGAGCGGATGATGCCGGGCATCACCTCGGCGATGATCTCTTCCGCCGCGCGGCCGGGCTTGTTGATGATGGCGATGTAGAAATCGCCTTTCTTCGGGTCGGAAACGACCTGAGCCTCGGAGACATCATTAAGGCCAGCGCCGCGCAGAAAGCCCTCAATCGCCTTTTCGTTTGCATCGGTGCGCGGACCCTTCTTTTCCTCACGCACATCGGCGGAGCGGGCATTGAGGCCCCGAATATCCAGCGTGAGGCGGCGCGGCGTCCAATATTCGCGCGCACCCTCATAGGTCAGCCCTCTCTCCACCAAGGCGTCAGTGACGAGTTTCTTCAGATCGCCCGCCGCCTTGCGCTGCATGCGTGCGGGGATTTCCTCGGAGCGAAGTTCAAGCAGAAGATCGGGCATGGGATAAAGACTTTAATCTGTTGCAAAAGAGTGTCGCGGACTTAGCAAGACCAGCGGCAAAAGTCATCAGCTATCGGTTAAATTACCGCCGGTGGACGTTACCAGCCGCCACCACCACCGCCGCCGCCGCCCGAACCGGAAGAACCACCGCCACCGCCACCTGAAAAGCTGGAGGAAGATGAGCTGACAGGCTGGGGAATGGTGGAAGCGATTGTATTCGCCATGGAAGTGGAGAACCCACCAATCCGGTCTCCGAAGCTGCCGTAATTGCTGCCCAAATACCAGCCGGGCGCATAACTTGCCGCGGCGGCACCGGCAGCAGCCGTGGCAAGCCAGGTCTCGAAGGTGCGGCTCCAGGGTTTTTCCACGCCGAGCGCGACCGCATAGGGCAGCAATGTCTCAAAATGCTGCGGCGACATGGCGGGGGCATCCGCCATATTCATCCGGTCCTTTTCCGCCAGCGTCAGATAGGTTCTGAGGCCCTCGATGCCGTCCATCAGCTTGCGGCCGAGCGGCGTCGGCGCACCCATCAGGAACAGGAACAGCGCGTTGGTAAGCACGATGCCGCCGATGGCGGCCAGCGCCAGCGACTTGGTGTCATGCGTCACATCCAGCAGGATCTGCGTGGCAATGCCGCCAATGACCGAAAAAGCCACAAAACCGGCAAAGGCCAGCATGACGATGCCGCCGATGCGCTTGCTCAACGACGCGCCACGCGAGAACTGTCGACCGATGCCGATCGACAGGATGCTGAAGAAGAAGGCGAAAAAGCCGAAGACCAGCACGGCGGCAATGGCGCTTTCATCAAGATCACCGAACACCAGCGTCGCGACGATGATGGCGACGCTGAAGAAGATGCCGAAAACGATGTAACCGGCATTGCTGCGGTAATATTTGCCGCGGTGCTCTTTCTCTATCGCCGCACGAAACTGCTTGCCGACCTTTTCGACTTCCGTTCCATGCGCCTTGTCGATGGTGAGCGTCTCGCCCGGACCACCGATGGAGGACAACAGCGTCTTCTGCCCGCTCGGCAACTCCGCCCCAGCCTGCTTTTGCGTGCGGCGGATGACGATGGAGTTCTTCAGATCCTCCAGAACGACATAACCCTTGACCGCCAGATCAAGTGCCGAGGCGGACAGCGCTGTCCAGCCTGCGCCGGAAAAACCCCTGTTATCAACGTAATTGACCAGAGCCGGCGAAAGCCCCTCCGGTGCATCCCAGCGCGGCACGACTACACCCTTGGCCGGATCACGGCCGACCGCGAACCATGCTCGCAGATAATAGAGCAGCACTGCGAAAAGCCCGCCGCCCGAAAGCAGGATGGCGAGATTGTCACGTAGCCACCAACCTGCCTCCTGGGAGGAGTCGGGGGCGGCAATGGCGCCCTTCGGTAACTTCACGGCAACTGTCATGCCCTCGCCCACTGAAAACGGGCGGGTAGAGGCAAAAAACACCTCGTTGCCTTCGCTCAAAATGCGCGCATCCTTGCCCTTGGCACCGAGTGGACCGGTGAAAACGGCAGTATCGGTGGCCTTCACGCCCTGTGGCAAAGTGATGGTGGCGGAAATCTCACTCATCGGAAACTGCCAGCCATTGCCGGTGACATTCCAGGTGAGTTCGTCATAGTCGCTGAAATAACGGATCTGCCGGGCGGTGGTGTAGGTGATCTGGAAGATATGCTCGCCGGTCGGAAGAAAACGGTCGGCGCTGCCGGTATAAATGCGGATGCCGCCATCGATATTCTCGGTGCGCCAGTTCTCCGGCGCGCCGTCTCGCTCCACCGATACGACGTTAAAATCCACCTTGGTGCGTCGGTTATTCGCATCCAGCGCATAAAGCGGGAAATCGCGGAAGATGCCGCGCTTGATGTTCTGACCTTCAGCACGGGCGGTGATGGTTTCCGTCACCGTCAGTTCGCCACTCTTCGCAACCTCGACGACGGAATGATAGGAGCGGATGAATTCTTCCGCAAAGGCCGGGCATGCCGCGCCCAGGAAGACAAGCAGCGCGAGAAGTCTTGCGGCGATGGTCTTCACGGGGCGGTCTCCTCCAGCCGGTTTCAGTGCTGCGGCTCGGCAGCACTTTCCTTTTCGGTATAGTCGACGCCGAGCGAGGCGAGCGCCTTCCAGTAGCCCGGATAGGTCTTGCCAACGCAGGCCGGGTTCTGGATGGCGATGCCGCCGATCTTCAGCGCCGCCAGCGCAAAGCTCATGGCGATGCGGTGATCGGCAAAAGTATCGATGGAGGCATCGACCGTCTGACCGGCGAGCGCCGGATCGGCATGCACGATCAGGTCGTCGCCTTCCTCATGCGCCAGACCGTTACGGATTTCGTTGAGGCCGAGCGAGACGGCGCGGATACGGTCACATTCCTTGACGCGCAGATTGGCAATGCCGACGAAACGTACTGGCGTTTCGTTGAACGCGGCGAGAACGGCGATGGTCGGAATGGCGTCCTGCATCTGCGAACCGTCGACTTCAGCGGGCAGATGCGGAAACTGCGCCATGACCTCGTAGGCCTTGGCATCCGGCTGGGTGAACTTGTCGGCGGGCGTGCCGATGTCGATCGCACCGGCGGTAAGAAGCTCCGCACCCCAGAGATAGGTGGCGGCGGATGCATCCGGTTCGATGTGGAAATCGGTCGCGGTGTAGCCGGTCGGATGCACGCGCCAGATGGCGTTGCTAACTCGCTCCACCTTTGCGCCGAAGGCTTCCATGGCTGATGTTGTGAGATCGATATAACCCTTCGCGCCGATTTCCTCGCCCTTGAGGATGATATCGACAGGCTTGTCGCCGCAGGCGGCCGCCATCAGAAGTGCCGACACATACTGGCTGGAGAGGTTGGCATCGATGGTGACGCTGCCCTTCGGGAAACCCATGCCCTTGCCCCGCACGGTAACTGGCGGGCAGCCGGTCGGCGCATCCGCTTCGACGCCGAGGGCGCGCAGCGCTTCCACCAGCGGCATGATCGGGCGTTTGCGCATGTGCTCGTCGCCATCGATGATGACGGCGCCATCCACCAGCGCTGCAGCCGCAGTCAGGAACCGCGTGGCTGTGCCGGCATTGCCAAGAAAAAGCGGCTTTTCCGGCTGTTGAAGCACGCCTGTACCCTCCACCACGAAGGTCGTGGCGTCGGGTTCTGTCACCTTAACGCCCATGGCGCGCAGGGCTTCGGCCATATAGAGCGTATCATCGCTTTTCAACGCGCCGGTTAGGCGGCTTTTTCCCTTGGCGAGGCCAGCCAGCAGAAGCGCGCGGTTGGTGATGGATTTGGAGCCGGGTGGCTCTACCTTGCCGGAAAGTGGGTGGCCGGGCGGGGTGATGGTCAGTTCGATCATGATCGTCGTCTTGTCAAAGAATGCGGCAGAGAGCCGGGATACAGGAATGTCGGCGGGAGGATTTGGACCCGGGGAACGGTGGCCTTAGAATTTCACGGTCGGCACGGCGCGGTCTGCCGGGTTGTCGATCTCGAAATAGGGTGCCTTGGCAAAACCGAACTGGCCGGCGATCAGATTGGATGGGAAGCTTTCCACCCTGACGTTCAGATCGCGCGCGGCGCCATTGTAATAACGGCGCGACATCTGCAGTTCGCCCTCGATGGTTTCCAGCGAGCGCTGCAATTCCAGAAAGTTCGTGTTGGCTTTCAGATCGGGATAGGCTTCAGCGAGCGCAAAGAGCTTGCCGAGCGCCTGCGACAGCATGCCTTCCGCCTGGGCGCGGCCTTCGACATCGCCAGCCGGTACGGCCTGGGCCCGGTTGCGCATGGCAATCACCTCCTCGAAGGTGCTTTTTTCATGCGCCGCGTAACCCTTCACGGTCTCGATGAGATTGGGAATGAGATCGGCGCGGCGTTTCAACTGCACATCGATGCCCGACCACGCCTCTTCCTTCATCTGCCGCGCCTTGACGAGGCCGTTATAGATGAAGACGACATAGAGCGCGATTGCCGCGATGATTGCCAGCGTGATGAACATTCCCGACCCCTCCTCAAGAGGCGCGAGCGCCGCAACGGCACCCGCACGTTAGACTGTTGCCCCGCCTTACATAAAGGTTCAAGCGGCCCTGTTCCAGTTCAACCCGCCCGCATCCGTGAGCAGGAAGGCTTCGCCGCAGGCTTTTGCCAGCGTGCGCACGCGCAGGATATAGCTCTGGCGTTCCGTCACCGAGATCACGCCGCGCGCATCCAGCAGGTTAAAGACATGGCTTGCCTTGATGCACTGGTCATAGGCCGGGAACACGCATTTATGCAGGCGCTGATTGTCATCATCACCCGGCGCACCGGCGGCGAGAAGCGCCTGGCATTCCTTTTCGGCGTCGATGAAATGGCGATGAAGCATGGCTGTATCGGCAAATTCGAAATTATGGCGGGAGTATTCCTGCTCGGCCTGCAGGAAGACGTCACCATAGGAGATCTTCTCTTCACCCTCGCGGCCGTTGAAGTTGAGGTCGTAGACATTGTCGACACCCTGAACATACATGGCCAGACGCTCCAGACCGTAGGTCAGTTCGCCAGCGACCGGCGAGCATTCGATGCCGCAGACCTGCTGGAAGTAGGTGAATTGCGACACTTCCATACCGTCGCACCAGCACTCCCAGCCGAGACCCCAGGCGCCGAGCGTCGGGCTTTCCCAGTCGTCTTCGACGAAGCGCACATCATGCAGCAGCGGATCGAGACCGATCGCCTTCAGCGAACCGAGATACAGTTCCTGAAGGTTGGAAGGGTTGGGCTTCAGAATGACCTGATACTGGTAATAATGCTGCAAACGGTTGGGGTTTTCACCGTAGCGACCATCGGAAGGCCGGCGCGAGGGCTGCACATAGGCAGCCTTCCACGGCTTCGGGCCCAGCGCGCGCAGCGTCGTTGCCGGATGAAACGTACCAGCGCCCACTTCCATATCATAGGGCTGCAATACCGCGCAGCCCTTGTCGGCCCAGTAATTGTGCAGCGTCAGGATCAGCGCCTGAAAGGAACGCTTGGGGTTCATATGGTCTGGAATATCGGTCATTGCAGTCATCGCGGCGTTGTGAGGATAAGTAAGCACTGACTTACTTCGGATGCGGACTGGTGCCACGGCATGGCGAAGGGGTCAAGGATTTATGCGTGGAGACACCGGCTTACGTCTCATCCTCACGCTTCACGCGGTATTCGCCGGTTTCGGGATCCTTGATCAGCGTGCCGATGGCGCCGGTTTCGCGTTCCTTTTCGCGCTGCTTCGATTTTGCCGAAAGCTTTTCCGCATCGCGAACGAAGCGGCGGTAGAGGATGACGGATCCCACCACCAGAAGAACAATTGTAATAAGCTGCGCCATAAGGCCCTATTCCTGCGACATCATAGACCGAAACGTGACCACAATGCCTTTTCTTCGGCAACTTCCGCAAGTCCCGAGACGGCGCCTGCCGCAAGCCTTTCGGCATTGAGGCCGAGTGCCGCATTCACGCCCGGCACTTTTTTGCCGAACAGCGAGCGCCCGCCGGTGACGAGCTGTAGCTTGACCTTCGTCCCGTAACGGCGGCGCAGAACTTCCCTCATGTCGCCCAAGCCGTCGATCAGGCCGAGATCCAGGCCACGCATACCGGTCCAGAACAGGCCGGAGAAGACCGTCTCATCGCCCTTCAATTTTGCACCGCGGCGCATCTTGACCATATCGATGAAAACATTGTGGATTTCGACCTGAAGCGACTTCAGATATTCGATGTCGCCCTCTTTTTCCGGCTGGAAGGGATCGAGGATGACCTTGTTCTCGCCGGCGGTATAGACGCGGCGCTCCACCCCGATCTTCTTCAGCATTTCAGGGAAACCGAATCCGCCGGAAACGACGCCGATCGAACCGACGATGGAGGTGGGGTCGGCGATGATCTCGTCGCCGGCAAGCGCGATCATGTAGCCACCGGAGGCCGCCACATCCTCAACGAAGATCAGGACCTTCTTGTCCTTTTCCTCGGCAAGCTGGCGGATGCGATTATAGATCATTCGCGCCTGCACCGGCGAGCCACCGGGAGAATTCACGGAAATGGCGACAGCTGGCGCGTCCTTGACGGCAAAGGCCTTTTCCAGCAGCGGTGCATAGGAGGCAAGATTGAGGGCGGGGCGGAACTGGTTGCCGCCAGCCATGATGGCGCCATGCATGCGCACAACCGGGATGACGAGTTCTTTTTTGCGAAAGCGTTTCGGCACCAGATACTTCAGAAAACCCACAATTCACTCCTCGCAGCATTTGCCTGTTCGTCACGGATGTATGTATTGCCCTGCAAAACACAATGGTTTGCGGCCGGAGGAACGGCGAATTTATAGGCCAGGCCCGATTGCCTTTACATTACGGCGATAGGCGGTGCGGCCATTATTCAGGTCATCCACGATGGGCGTGAAGGCATGGCTGCCGGTCTCGTGCATGACGAGCGGCGCCCGGAACGACAGCCGCGCCCGTGACCCCTTGATCGCCGTTACGAGCATGCGCACCGCGTCCTCGCCGGGGCGTGGGTGGATGAGTGTGATCTCGATGCCGCCGAAACGGCTGCCACAAGCGGCAATGATCTCCGCCACCGATTGCGGCCGTGCAATAAGGGAAAGCTGCCCGCCTGGAACCGTGATCGCACCTGCGGTCCTGATCCAGTCCTCGAACAGGCCCTCCGTCATGGCGTGGGCCTCAGCCTTCAGCGCATCGGGCGTGCGGCGGTCGCCTGCATCATTATAGGGCGGGTTCATGATGACGTGGTGAAAATGCCCGTCCGGCAGTCCGGCCTCGACGCGCGCCTTGCCACGCAGTGTCACGTCGGCCTCACGCACGCTGACACGGGCGGAAAAAGCGGCATTTTCCGGCAATGCCAGGCTGCGGCAGGCAAATTCCACCATTTCCGGCGAACGTTCGAACAGGGTCACTTCGGCCTTTTCAAGCCGCGTGGCGACAGCAAAACCTGCCGCGCCCGCCCCCGCGCCGAGATCGGCTATGCGGCAGGCGCGCTCGTCCGCCACCATCGAGGCAAGAAGCATGGCGTCCATGCCGGCGCGGTGCCCCCTGCCCTTGGGCTGGAGAATGTGAAAACGGCCCCGGTGAAACGCATCCAAAGTTTCCGAAATCTCGCCGCCCACGTTCGTTTACGCCTCTTCGTTGCGCAATTCGTCGCCCAGACCGGCATCCACGAGAATGCGGCGGGCCTCACCGGCGCGGTCTTCCTCCACCAGGAACCGGCGGGGCAAAAGACCGAGCGAACCTTCCAGAATGCTCATTGCCTGATCGGCGACAAGGCAATGGATGCCAGCGTCCTTCATCAGGCTTTCGGCGAAGGATAACAGCACGGCATCGTTGGTACGGATCAGTTCACGCATGGATAAGCCCCAAATTCCCATTTTTTTGAATGGCTAGCGGCAATTCGCCCCTTGCCGCGACAGGCGCCAGTTTTTATTGTCGAACTCAAATTCGAACAGGAGTCCTGTCCCTTGGGCGTCGTCATACCGCTTGAAGAAAGCAAAAACAAACTCGCATCCGTCAAGCCGCTTGTCGACCTGACCCGTGCCGACATGGAACGGGTGAACCAGCTTATCCTTTCCAGAGCCGGTTCCGATGTCCAGATGATACCTGAGGTGGCCAACCATCTGATCTCGTCCGGAGGCAAACGCCTGCGGCCGATGCTGACGCTGGCCTCTGCCTCGATGTTCGGTTATGAGGGCGACCACCATATCAAGCTCGCCACCAGCGTGGAATTCATGCACACGGCGACGCTGCTGCATGACGACGTGGTGGATGAAAGCGATCTGCGCCGTGGCAAGTCCACCGCCCGCACCATCTGGGGCAACCAGGCAAGCGTTCTCGTCGGCGACTTCCTGCTCGGCCAGGCCTTCCGCATGATGGTGGACGTCGGCTCGCTGGATGCGCTCGACGTGCTGTCCACCGCCGCTTCCGTCATCGCCGAGGGCGAAGTGCTGCAGCTTTCGGTCGCCAAGAACATGGAAACGACCGAGGACGATTATCTGCAGGTGATTCGTGCCAAGACGGCCGCCCTTTTTGCAGCGGCCGCGGAAGTTGGCCCCATCGTCGCCAAAACCGACAAGGCAAGCCGCAGCGCGCTGAAATCCTACGGCATGAATCTCGGCCTCGCCTTCCAGCTCGTTGACGACGTGCTGGATTACGGCGGCAAATCCGCCGATCTCGGCAAGAATACGGGTGACGATTTCCGTGAGGGCAAGATAACCCTGCCGGTCATCCTGTCCTATCGCCGCGGCACGCAGGATGAGCGCGCCTTCTGGCGCAACGCCATCGAAAAGGGTGAAAGCAGCGACGAGAACCTCGAAAAAGCGCTCGGTCTCATCACCAAATACAACGGTCTTGGCGATACGATCGGCCGCGCCACGCATTACGGCACCATTGCCCGCGATGCGCTTGCACCGCTGCCGGAAAGCCCGTGGAAAAACGCGCTTCTGGAAGTCATCGACTTCTGCATCGAGCGTCTCAACTGACGCTGGAGGCCTCAGGCAAACGGCGGATGGACAAGACCGTCCGCCGCTGTTTCGGACTGGGTGTCCCGCAAGGGGAGATTGTGGCGCGGGCCATAATTTCTTGCGGGGTTGCTTCAAAAAAGCCATTCTATCGTGACCAAACAATGGAAACTGATTTTTCCGTGCTTCTGCACAAAGGCAAAGGTTCCCTCATGCGGCGTAAACCAGCACTTCGTCTTCTCTGCAGCGCGGCTCTTGCCGCCGCTCTCGCACTTGGCGCGGGTGCAAGCCCCGGCTTTGCGGAGACGAAAACGGAAGCCAAGGCCGTTACTTTCGATCCTGCCAAGGTAAATACCTTCTCCGGCGCATTCCTTGCCGCGCGCAATGCCGATGTCGATCAGGATTACCCCACCGCGATTTCGCTCTACAAGAAGGCGCTGGAATTCGATCCGGCCAATTCGGAAATCCGCCAGCGCCTGATGATCGCCGAACTGTTGAGCGGCAATTTCGAGGCTGGCGCCAAGATTGCCGATTCGATGAAGGACGATACCTCCGTCGAACGCGTGACGACCATCGTGCGCGGCCTCGACGCCATCAAGGACAAGGAATTCGTCAAAGCCGAGAAAATCCTGAAATATACCGGCCCGAACGATCTCGACCGCATGGTCAACACGCTTCTGACGGCATGGGCGCGCGCCGGTTCAGGCAAGCCCAAGGAAGCGCTGGCCCTCGTCAACAACATGAAGGGTCCGGGCTGGATTTCGATTTTCCAGAAATACAATGCCGCGGCGATCGCCCTTGTCTCCGGCAACACAGATGCTGCCCGCAAGAGCCTCAATGAGGCCGTGACGGATCGTGAAGGCGGGGCAACCGCTTCCGACACCTATATGCGCGCGGTGATGGCGCTTGCACGGCTGGAGGCTTCAGCCGGCAACAAGCAGAAGGCGCTGGACGCAATTGCGGTCGGCGACACTTTTGCGCCGAACTATGCGCCGCTCAAAGCGCTTCGCCAATCCATCGAGAAGGGCGAGAAGCCGCCGCAGCAGATCACCAATGCCGTTGAAGGCGCGGCTTCCGTGATGTTTTCCATCGCGGGTGCGCTGAACCGCGAAGGTGCCGAAGAGATCGTCACGCTTTACCTTCAGACGTCGCGGGCGCTCGATCCGCAAAGCGCCGATACGCTGATCCTTCTCGGCGGACTTGCCGAGGCGATGAAACAGCCCGACCGCGCCATCGCCTTCTACCGCGACGTGCCGAAGGATTCGCCGATGCACCGCATCTCCGAGCTGCAGCTCGGGCTGACGCTGGCGCAGACGGGCAAGGTGGAGGAAGCGCGCAACCACCTGCAATCCCTGCTGCAATCCGATCCGAAGGATATCCGTTCTTACCTCGCCTATGGCAGCGTGCTTTCCGACGCCAAGGACTACAAGGCCATGGCCGAAAACTACGACAAGGCTGTCGAGGTGATCGGTGCCGTGCCGCAGAAGTCGGACTGGACCGTGTTCTTCCAGCGCGCCATCGCCCATGAGCGCCTGAAGGAATGGGACAAGGCCGAGCCGGACTTCAAGCGTGCGCTCGAACTCAACCCGGAACAGCCGCAGGTGCTGAACTATCTCGGCTATTCCTGGGTGGACAAGGGTATCAACCTCGACGAAGCGATGAAGATGATCAGCCGCGCGGTCGAGCTTCGGCCGAATGACGGCTATATCGTCGACTCGCTTGGATGGGCGCATTTCCGACTGGGTGCGTTTGACCAGGCTGTCACCGAACTGGAGCGGGCAATCGAGCTCAAGGCCGGCGATCAGACCATCAACGATCATCTGGGCGATGCCTACTGGCGTGTCGGTCGCAAGATCGAGGCCGTGTATCAGTGGAACCGCGCGCTGATTGGCGACAATGACGATCTGGACAAGGCCAAGGTGAAGGAAAAGATTGCCAACGGCCTGCCGCCGCTGGAAAAGGACGCCGAAAACACCGCCAAGAAGGAGGCCGCGCCGCAGCCGCCGGCTCCGCCAGCACCGGCCCCTGTTGCCCCTGCCCCGGACAAGAAATCCTGACGCGACATGCGCGCGGATGACATTACCGGGGCTGTCGAAACAACCGAGGCGGCCCCGGCCAAGATCAATCTGGCACTGCATGTAACCGGTCAGCGGGCAGATGGTTATCATCTGCTCGAGACGCTGGTGACCTTCACCGAAGCAGGCGACGCGATCCATGTTCGCGATGCCGATGCCGACACTTTCTCCATCTCCGGCCCGTTTGGCGATCTGCTGCGCGCAGGCGATGGCGGCAACAATCTCGTCGTCCGTGCCAGAGACCTTTTGCGTGATGCGCTTGTGGCGGCAGGTCAATCGGCACGCCCGGTTGCCATCCATCTCGAAAAGAACCTGCCAGTCGCCTCCGGCATTGGCGGCGGCTCAGCGGATGCGGCAGCGACACTGCGGGCGCTGTTGCGGCACTGGAATGCCGGGATTGTTCCTGAAAATCTCGCACACATCGCGCTTGCGCTTGGCGCTGACGTGCCGATGTGCCTTGAAAGCCGCCCACTCATCGCACGAGGTATCGGCGAGGATATCGAGCCGGTCTCCGATCTGCCGGAATTCTTTCTGGTGCTGGCCAACCCTCTGAAAGCGGTCTCGACGCCGGAGATTTTTCGGCGATTGCTCGACAAGGCCAACCCGCCCCTGCCGGAGCGGAAAGAAGGCGGCTGGATGGATTTTCTGGCGCAAAGCCGAAACGATCTGGAAGTCCCCGCCAAGGCGCTCCTGCCGGATATCGGCGCAATCGCCGGTATGCTGTTGCAGGAAGGTGCTTCCCTTGTGCGCATGTCCGGTTCGGGTGCCACCTGTTTTGGACTATTTCATTCCTTCGAGGCCGCCCGAAAAGCGGAAACATCGCTTCGAAACAAGCGCCCCGGCTGGTATTTTCAGGCGACGCGGACCATCTGAAGACAACACAATTCGAGGATAAGGCCATGGCAGGCGAAAGACCCTTCATTCCCCTCGGCATCGCGGTTCTGACCGTTTCGGACAGCCGCACGCTTGAGAATGACAAGTCCGGCGACACGCTGGTCGCACGCATAGAGGAAGCCGGACACAAGGTCGCAGCCCGCACCATCGTGGCAGACGACAAGGCTGCTATTTTCAACACCGTGCGCGACTGGACGCTCAACGGGAGCGTGGATGTGGTCATCACCACCGGCGGCACCGGCTTTACAGGCCGCGACGTGACACCCGAGGCGCTGGAACCCCTGTTCGAAAAGCGCATGGACGGCTTTTCTGCCATCTTCCATCGCATTTCCTATGAAAAGATCGGCACCGCCACCATCCAGTCACGGGCGACCGGCGGCGTGGCAAACGCCACCTTCATCTTCGTGTTGCCCGGCTCTCCCGGCGCCTGCAAGGATGCCTGGGACGGTATTCTCAAAGCCCAGCTCGATTACCGCCACCTGCCCTGCAATTTCGTTGAGATCATGCCCCGGCTTGATGAGCATTTGAAACGCGGGGCTGGCGGCGTCTAGAGCGGGATTTCAGGGGTTGTCCGCCACAGCGGACCAAAACCCCATCACGCCAGATATTTTTTGAAGAACTCCGTCGTCCGGCCCCAGGCGAGATCGGCCGCGGCCTTGTCGTATCGCGCCGAGGATGTATCGTTGTTGAACGCGTGGTTGACGCCGTCGTAAACGAAGATTTCGAAGGTCTTGCCGTTTTCCTCCAGCGCCTTTTTATAGGCGTCGATACCGGCATTGATGCGCTCATCCAGACCGGCATACTGTAACAGCAGGGGCGCCTTGATAGCAGGCACATCGGCCGCCGGCGGTTGCTGGCCGTAATAGGCGACGCCGGCATTCAGGCCTGCCGATTTGGTGGCGAACCGGTTGACCAGCCCGCCGCCCCAGCAGAAACCGACCGCACCAACCTTGCCGTTCGCACCCTGCCTTGCGGCGAGCCACACCCGACCGGCTTCGGCATTGGCGACTGTTGCCTCCATATCGAGGCCACTGAACATCTCCCGTGCCTTATCTTCATCCGAAGGCGTGCCGCCCTGCGGCGACAGGAAATCAACCGCAAGCGCCCTGAACCCCGCAAGCGCCACGCGTCTTGCCACATCGCGGATATGGTCGTTCAGGCCCCGGTTTTCATGGATGACGATGACCGAGCCAATGGGGCCGGAGACCGATTTCGGCGTGACGAGATAGCCCTTCATCTCGCCACCGGGGGCGGGATACGTCACCTCTTCCGCAACGATACCCGCATCATCAGGCGCGACGATTGCCGCACGGGCGCTGTTGGCCGAAAGAAGCGGCGCGATTGCGGCAGCAGCTGCGCCGGACCCGGCAAGCAGGCTGAGCTTTTCCATGAATTTGCGGCGATCGAGGCTGAGATGGGTATATTCATCGTAAGCGTCGATCATGGCCTGCGTAATCTTCGGCTTGTCGTCCATCGCTCTCTTCTCCCTGAACGCGCAGATGCACAGGGAGGATAGCGCAGATCGCCGCCCGGTGAACAAGCGGCGGCACACTTTTGCGTGAGCGCCACCGCTGGTCATCTGTCTCAGGCGGCAAGGTCCACGACGATACGGCCGTCGATCTTGCCCTCTTCCATGCGACGGAAGATGTCGTTGATGTTTTCGAGTTTGTCCCAGGAGAAGTGAGCGGCTACCTTGCCTTCACCAGCGAAGGAAAGCGCCTCCTCCAGATCCTGCCTTGTGCCGACGATGGAGCCACGCACCGTGATGCGCTTCAGCACCGTTTCGAAAACCGGAATGGAGATGAAGCCCGGCGGCAGGCCAACAAGTGCCATCGTGCCCTTGGAGCGCAGGAAACCGTAGGCCTGCTCCATGGCTTTGGGCGAAACCGCCGTCACGAGCGCGCCGTGGACGCCGCCGGTCGCCTTCTGCACCTGTTCCACCGCATCCGGCGCCCGACCGTTGACGGTGAAATCCGCGCCCAGCTTTTTCGCAAGCTCCAGCTTGTCGTCATAAATATCGGCGGCAACGACATGCATGCCCATGGCCTTGGCATATTGCACGGCCATATGACCAAGCCCGCCAATGCCCGATATGACCACCCATTCGCCGGGCCTCACTTCGGTTTCCTTGAGACCCTTGTAGACGGTGACACCGGCGCAGAGCACGGGTGCAGCGGGGCCGAATTCCAGATTGTCGGGAAGTCGGCCTACGAATTTCGGATCGGCAAGCCCGTATTCCGCAAAGCTGCCATTGACGGAATAACCCGAGTTCTTCTGACTTGGGCAAAGAGTTTCCCAGCCGGTACGGCACGGAATGCAGCATCCGCAGGCGGTATAAAGCCACGGCGTGCCGGCGCGGTCGCCTTCCTTGATGCCGGTCACGCCAGCGCCGATCTTGGCGACGTAGCCGACGCCTTCATGGCCGGGGATGAATGGTGGATTGGGTTTGACCGGCCAATCGCCCGTTGCGGCGTGCAGGTCCGTGTGGCAAATGCCGGTCGCCTTGTAATTGATGAGAATTTCACCCGGGCCGGGATCCGGTATCGCCACTTCCTCGATGGTCAGCGGTTTGCCAAATGCGCGGACAACCGCGGCCTTCATTGTTTTAGCCATGACATACTCCCTAATCTCTGCTCGCCTGAAATTGTCGACGGCGAGGCAGAGACTACCGGGGATGGGGCGTCACGGAATTGACCCATCGCAAATCGCAGCATTTTAGAAGCGCGATTGTCTCACTTATGAAGCAACCTTACGGTGCCATCTCACTCCAGCGCCAACCAGATGGCGAGCCAGCCCCAGAGGCAGACGAGAAGCGCGAAACCAATCGCGAACAATGGCGCACGATAACGCAAACGGTTGCTGGTGACGTGAACGAAGGAGTGCGCATAACGGGAAATCACGAACAGCCAGGCCAGAACGACGGTAACGATATTGTCCGCGTCGGTAATATAAAGCAGCAGGCAGACGGGGTGGAAGAGAACCGGAAGCTCGAACTGGTTGGCAATGTTTCGGTTGACCAGATAGCTTTCGCGCCCTTCCTGTCCCGTATCGCGATATCTAAGCGCGGTATCACGGTCCGTCAGCGTGTATTTTTTGCGGCGGTAAAGCAGTAAGGCGTAAAGAACGAACACGAGAAATGCATGGGCTATCATCGGCCAGAACATTGCGGTCGTTGGTGACATGCTTTCTCCTCCAATCACAATAACGCTCCCCGATCCGGCGTGAATCGGGGAGCGCCAAATACTGAGACTATGTTGTTGCGGATTCGGTTCGAAAGATCAAACCGCGCCGGGGTAGTTCGGGCTTTCGCGGGTGATCGTCACGTCATGGGCGTGGCTTTCGCGCAAGCCCGCGCTGGAAATGCGCACGAAGGTGGCGCGCTCCTGGAATTCCTTGATCGTGCCGCCGCCGACATAACCCATGGCAGCCTTCAGGCCACCGGCCAGCTGGTGCAGGACGCCGGAGACCGGACCCTTATAGGGAACCTGACCTTCGATACCTTCCGGAACGAGCTTCAGCGTGTCGCGCACTTCCGCCTGGAAATAACGGTCGGCGGAGCCGCGCGCCATGGCGCCAACGGAACCCATGCCGCGATAGGCCTTGAAGGAACGGCCCTGATAGAGGAACACTTCGCCCGGGCTTTCGTCCGTGCCGGCCAAAAGCGAGCCGATCATGACGGCGGAGGCGCCGGCGGCGATAGCCTTCGCCAGATCGCCCGAGAACTTGATGCCGCCATCGGCGATGACAGGAATATCTGCAGCATTGGCCACTTCGACCGAGGCCATGATCGCAGCAAGCTGCGGAACGCCAACGCCGGCGACGATACGGGTGGTGCAGATGGAACCGGGGCCGATACCGACCTTGACGCCATCGGCGCCGGCATCGATCAGTGCCTTGGTGCCGTCAGCGGTCGCAACATTGCCGGCGATGATGCGAACGGAGTTCGACATCTTCTTGACCACCGAAACGGCATCGAGCACGCGCTGCGAATGGCCATGCGCGGTATCGACGACCAGAAGGTCAACACCGGCATCGATGAGGCGTTCTGCGCGCTCGATGGCATCGGCACCGACGCTGATTGCGGCAGCGGCGCGAAGACGGCCCTGCGCATCCTTGGTGGCGTTGGGGTTGAGCTGCGACTTCTCCATATCCTTGACGGTGATGAGGCCGACGCAATTGCCCTTTCCATCCACCACCAGCAGCTTTTCAATGCGGTGCTTGTGCAACAGGCGGCGCGCTTCCTGCTGATCGACGCTGCTTTCCTTGACCGTAACAAGGTTTTCGCGGGTCATCAGTTCATAGATCTTCTGCTGCGGATCGGATGCGAAACGCACGTCGCGGTTTGTCAGAATGCCGACGAGACGGCCATTCTTGTGGCCACCTGCACCGCCGTTTTCAACCACCGGAATGCCGGAAATGCCGTGCGCCTTCATCAAGGCCTGTGCTTCTGCCAGCGTGGCATCCGGGCCGATGGTGACCGGGTTGACGACCATGCCGCTCTCGAACTTCTTTACCTGCCGGACTTCTTCGGCCTGTTCGATGGGGGTAAGGTTGCGGTGGATGACGCCGATGCCGCCGGCCTGCGCCATGGCGATGGCAAGGCGGCCTTCCGTGACCGTGTCCATGGCGGAAGATAGGATCGGCAGGTTGAGATCGATATCACGGGCAATGCGGGTGGCGATATTCGTCTGTCCCGGCATAACCTCGGAATGTCCGGGCTGCAGCAACACATCGTCAAATGTGAGAGCGTCCAAACCAGTGGGTGTTTGAATGATGCGTGCCATGACCAAATTCCTTCATAATGAAAATGCGTGGCCGTCCCGGAACGAAAAGTTCACCCCGGCGCCCTGCAAGGATTGCTTGGAAGTTGGCGAGGGCTGGTAACACGTTCATGACAGGAAGGAAATAGAAAAAACCCGGAATGACCTTCCGGGCTTATTCTGTTGCTGCATTGCAGCAGGCGTTAAACAGCGTCCTGTGGATCCCTGTTCCGCACGACGCGCTTTAACTGCTTGTTTTTACGCATGTCGTTATCGCAAAACCGCTTAACGCTTTTGCGCGATATGCATCAGATGTCGAACTGGTAGGACTTCGGCACGAAACGGTACCCCGTATCCAGCTTTTCCGCGTAACCGACAGCCGGGAAAGGCATGTGATAGCCGAGGAACGGCAACCGGTCCGTGGCGATCATGTCGTAGACCTTCTTGCGGGTTGCAGCTGCCGCCGCCTTATCCATGTCGAACTTCACTTCCCAATCCGGCTTTTGCAGTGACAGGACGAAATGGTTGGCCGTATCAGCCGTCAGGATCAGCTGCTTGCCTTCCGATTCGACACGGAAGATCATGTGGCCCGGCGAATGGCCAAACGCCGCAATGCCGGTGATGCCGGAAACCACGTCAGCGCCGTCGCCGATGAAGGTCGCCTTTTCCGCCAGCGGTTTGACGTTGGCGATGACGCCCTTCTGGCCGCCTTCGGCAGGCGTGCCAACCCGCTTCTCGTCCGTCCAGAAATCATATTCCGCCTGGCCGAAAACATAACGCGCCTTGGGGAAGGCCGGCGCGCCCTTTTACATCAATCCGCCAATGTGGTCGCCGTGCATGTGGGTCAGCACCACCACGGTCACGTCTTCAGGAGAGTAACCGGCAGCCGCCATGCCTTCGATAAGACGGCCATTACCAGCGCCACGGCCGGACTCGCCGAAACCCGTGTCGAACAGCACGAGGTCCGTGCCGGTATTTACGAGAACCGGCGAGAAGGAATTGACGAATTGCTCCTTCGGCAGAAAATTGTCTTCCAGCAGCTTGCCGACGGTTTCCGCCGACTGATCGGTGCCGAAGGTCTCGCCCGGATTGGGCGCGGCGCGCGCGCCGTCCTTCACGACAAGCACTTCGAAATTACCAAGCTTGAAGCGATTGGTTTCAGGCGGCATGGCGTGTTTGATCTCCATGGAAGTTTGCGGCTGGTTCGTCTGCGCCGTTGCGGTGCGCGCCATCAATAGCGGCGCGCCGAGAACGCTTGCTCCCGCCACACCGATAAGGCCGCGTCTGCTCATGCTCAAGGATTGAGTCATCATTTTTCTCCCGATTCTCGCCAATGTCACTTTGCCCAACGGACAATAGAGCGAGAAAGTTGCAAGAAAACCGGCCTCACGCAGGTTTGATCGGAACTTCAGAAATTGATAATTAACGTGTTGGCAAGTCGGCCCATCAGGCGTAGGAGGAACTGCGATACCATTGTCGCAGCGGAGAGCCGCAGGCAGCCTCATGAACCGCATCATTCCCCTGATCCTGGCAGTCGCTCTCTTCATGGAGCAGATGGACTCCACCGTCATCGCAACGTCGCTTCCGGCCATTGCGGCCGATCTTCATGTGGGTCCGATCACGCTCAAGCTCGCACTGACGGCCTATATGGTGTCGCTGGCGATTTTCATTCCCATCAGCGGCTGGATGGCCGACAAATACGGCGCCAAGAAAATCTTCCGTTTCGCCATCGGCGTCTTCGTCGTCGGTTCGATCTGCTGCGCGGTCTCGTCATCGGTATTCGAATTCGTCGTTTCGCGCTTCCTGCAAGGCATGGGCGGGGCGATGATGACGCCCGTTGGCCGCCTCGTCCTCCTGCGGACGACGCAACGCAGCGAGCTGGTTTCCGCCATGGCGCTTTTGACGATACCGGCGCTTGTCGGGCCTCTGACCGGCCCGCCGATCGGCGGCTTCATCACCACCTATTTTTCATGGCACTGGATTTTCCTCATCAACGTGCCCATCGGCGTCATCGGCATCTGGCTGTCGACGATCTTCCTGCCGGAAATCGAGACCACCAATCCGCCACCGATGGACGGCAAGGGTTTCGTATTATCCGGTCTTGCAGCATCGGGCGTGGTTTTCGGCGTGTCGGTCGTCAGCCTTCCTGCACTGCCGCCCGCCATCGGCATCGCTTCGACTGTCATCGGTTTCATCTGCGGCTTTCTTTATGTGCGCCACGCGGCAAACCACCCTGCCCCCATTCTGGATTTCCGCATTTTCCGCAACCCGACATTCCGGGCGGCCACCGTTGGCGGCACCGCCTTCCGCATTTCCACGGGCGCCATTCCCTTCCTGATGCCGTTGATGTTGCAGATCGGTTTCGGGCTCAACCCGTTTCAGTCAGGCATGATCACCTTTGCCGGGGCAATCGGCGCGATCACCACGAAATTCATGGCCAAGCGGGTCTTTGCCGCAACGGGGTTCAGATCAACGCTGATCGGAGCCGGCATCGTCGGCGCCTTCACGACGCTCGCCAACAGCTTCTTCACGCCGGAAACGCCCTACCCGCTGATCATGATCTGCCTGGTCACGGCGGGCTTTGCCCGTTCCTTCTTCTTTACCGGATCCAACGCGCTCAGCTATTCCGATATAGACGACAGCCAGGCAAGTCAGGCAACTTCGATGGCATCCGTGCTGCAACAGATCAGCCTTGCGCTCGGCGTGGCTTTCGCAGCCGCCATCCTGGAAGTCAGCAGCATGTTATCTGGCTCGCATCTGCAGCTCGCCGATTTCCACGTTGCCTTCACCATCGTGGCGCTCGTTTCGCTGTTTGCAATCGTGCCGATCATCCGCATGGACGCGCAAGCGGGCGCGGCCGTTTCCGGCCACCGCGGCAAGGTCTCGCAACCGGCAGAGTGATTAGTCTTCGTCCGCCTCATCCACGTGCATAACGGACTGCGTTTCGGCTGTCCGGCCCTTGAAATGCTTGGCGAGCAGGAACATTTCGACCGATTCCGAGCGCGAGGACGCCGGCTTGATATGCAGGACCTGCTTGAAGTTCTTCTTCAGCATGTCGAGCAAGGCCTTTTCCGTGCCGCCCTGGAAGGTCTTGGCAAGGAAATGGCCGCCTTCCGCCAGCACCTGAACCGCGAAATCGGCCGCGACTTCGCACAGATGCATGGTGCGGATGTGGTCCGTCTTCTGGTGGCCCGTGGTTGGTGCGGCCATGTCGGACAGTACCAGATCCGGCGTGCCGCCAACGGCCTCCATCAACTGGTCCGGTGCGGTCGGATCGAGGAAGTCAAGCTGCAGGATCTTCACGCCGGGGATGGGATCGATTTCGAGAAAATCGATAGCGGCGACGCGGATATCATCCTCGGTGGAATCGGTAACCTTAGAAGCGATCTGCGACCAGCTTCCGGGTGCAGCACCAAGGTCGATGATGCGGGTGGCACCCTTCAGGATCTGGTGCTTGTCGTTGATTTCCAGAAGCTTGAAGGCGGCGCGGGCGCGATAGCCTTCAAGCTTTGCGCGCTGCACATAGGGGTCGTTGATATGACGTTCCAGCCAGCGGCGCGATGAAGCCTTGAGCTTGGTCTTCTTGACCTTCTGACCGATCTTTCGGCCGGTGCGATTGGTGCTTGTGGGCGCCTTGCTCATGTCAAACCTTCCGTTCTGTCCTGCCGTGCCATCTGCATGCGCCTTATCCGGTTACGCCGCCATGCGCCGTCATCCGCCATCATATCCGTCAACAGGCCTTCGCGCAGCCCGCGATCGGCCACACGCATGCGCCGCGCCGGCCAGCGACGGCGAATGGCCTCGAGGATGGCGCAGCCGGCCAGAACCAGATCGGCCCTGTCAGGACCGATGCAGGCATTGGCGGCGCGGCCGGCAAAATCCCATGCCAGAAGCTTGTCCTGCATCGCCGTCACCTCGGTATCTGAAAGCCAGAGGCCATCCACCTTGCGGCGATCGTAGCGCGGCAGGTCGAGGTGAACGCCCGCAAGCGTCGTCACCGTACCCGAGGTTCCGATCAGGTGAAAATCCTCGTGATGCGCAAGCGGCGCCAGAGGCGGGCACTGGAAGGCATCCAGCAGGCCTTCGACTTCCCGCACCATGGCGGCAAACACATCCGGCGTCACATCGCGGCCACCATGGCGTTCCGAGAGGGTAACAACGCCGACCGGCAACGATGTCCAGTGGGTGATGTGGTTGGCGAGCCGGTTGGAACGGTTTTCGCCGACCTTGATGACCGCGATTTCCGACGATCCGCCGCCTATATCGAACAGCACCACCGAACGGGCTTCACGCCCGACTAGGGAAGCGCAACCCGAAACGGCGAGACGCGCTTCCGTCTCGCGGCTGATGATCTCAAGCTTGAGCCCGGTTTCCCGGGTAACCCGCTCCAGAAACTCCTCGCCATTGGTTGCTGCCCGGCAAGCTTCGGTGGCGATGAGGCGCATACGCCTGATCGGGCGTCCAGCAAGTTTCGAGGAGCAGACCTTGAGAGCCTCCACCGCGCGATCCATGGCTTCGTCTGAAAGACGGCCGGTCGATACCAGCCCCTCGCCCAGCCGGACGATGCGCGAAAAGGCATCGACGACCCGGAACTGGCCGGGCCGTGTCGGCTGCGCGATCAGCAGTCGGCAATTATTGGTTCCGAGATCGAGCGCCGCATACATGTCCGTTGCGAATTCGGAGCCATGCTCTTGATGGCGGGCGCCGTGACGGGCGGACATTTCGGATTGTTGCCGGTGCGGTTCCTGAGCCGTCCCATTGGCGCGACCGTTCTGCTTGCCAACATGTCGGGGCGCATGGGAGGGAACCAGCGGGCGACCCTGCGGATCGCGGCTGCGCGGATCACGGTGAGCCCGCTTGCGGTTACGCGACTTGCGACCACCGGCAGGCGGCACGGAGGATGGATTGGTGGCATCCGTTGCGATGACAGCCTCTGGCTGTTCACTGGCAGCAGGCGGCGTCTGATGGGAGGTGCCTTTGCCACGGGAACGCCGACGCCGCTTTCTTTTGCGCGGTTCGGCATCCGGCTCGAGAGCCGATACATAGGGGGAACCGGCCGGAACATCCGCGGCAACATCATGCGACAGCACAGCAACGTCACGGGGTTTACCGTCACGCCTGTTTTTCTTGCCACGACGGGATCGCTTCGCTTTCCCTTTGTTTGCCACCGACGCCCCTTGTTCCGACGGCTTTGGGCCGTTTCCGGGGTCGATCACTGTCTTGTCCATTTCGCCGCGCACAAGCGTAGACGCTATGCTGCTGGCTTTCATAAGGTTTCGTTGGGCGGACAATACCAGCGCAAGAGATTTTAGCCAAATGGTTTTTGGAAGGGAGGAAACCGCACAGTCGACGCGCAGCAAAGACATGCGTTTGCGATAACCCAAATCGGGTTTGAAATCGCTGCAATGATTTTCAAGAATTTTAGGAAATTGGAGATGGTACGGTTGGGGGGTCTCGAACCTCCGACCTCAGGTGCCACAAACCTGCGCTCTAACCAACTGAGCTACAACCGCACATCAAACGCCGAACCGGCGCCACGGGGGGTGACATAAAAGGTGTTTTCGCTATTTGCAAGTCCTTCAGCGAATTTTGCGAAAAAAGGCTTGGAAAGGCAAGCGGTTTTCATGGCGCCAGAGCTGGTAACAGTCGATAGCCGGGTATACCGCTTGCAATCTGGAACGGGGCCAGAACGGGTCTCGCCGGGCCTGTTCATGTTAACTCTATTTGGCGATTCATTCAGGCGGCGGTGGACCGCGCCGCCCTGTGAAGTTATTTAAAATTCTGTTAACGTGGTGCCTCAGCGGGTTTACGTTTCAGCTTCATGAGGAAGCCGAAAGCCTCGCAAGGTCCGGTAGTGCCAGAATAGGTTTCGACATGCCCGCCGTCCAGTATCCCTTTATCGATATCGCAGTGCATGAACGGGTGCGCGAAGGTTTCGGGCGCGGCGAGGCGATGGCTTTGTTCTCGCTCGATCTTCAGAGTGCGCTCTGGGCCAATGGGCGCGGTGCAGCGCTGTTCGGCACGCCGATGGTCTATGATTTTCTGGAACAGGGACCCAAACGGCAGGACGTGACCTTCCGGCAGCTGGCCGCGACGGCGGCGCGTCTTTCGAAGACGGGCGACAGCCTGCCGTTTACCATTCGTATCAATGCCGGCTTCCGCAGCCTTGCCGTTACCGCCAAGGCGGAAATCATCGAGGCCGAACCGGGCCAGCCTGCTATTCTGTTTTCCGCCCTCACCGATCAGGCCGCACCCGACACGGCGGAATGCGCAAGGCGCATGATTGAAGGCTTTGACGATCCCGATATCCATATCGCTGTCATCAATGGCGATAACGAGGTCGTTGCCGCTTCGGCCAAGTTTGCGTCGCTCGGCATCACGCCGCATACGGCAAGGACGCTGGTTAGGATGGCCGCAGGTCAGGCTGGCCACCTCGTCAAACGGCCCGTGCCGACCGGCAAGGGTTACATGCCCGCCGCCGCCGGCCAGATCACGACATCGCCAGAACTCAATCTGTTGTTCGTGGTCGAAACCGCGCTCGGGACGCTCGATCCCGTTAACGGCTTTGCCGAAGACAAGCCGCAGGAAGCACCGGCCGCCGCCCAACCGGCTTTGCCGGTCGCCGAGACCGCGCCTGTTGCCGCAACGGCTGCCTCGTTCGATTCCGTGCTCGACGCCGTCGCCGGGATAGAAGATGTGGAGGACGTGCCGGAACTGCCTTCCGACGTCGAAGACGAAGTGACTGTGGAACAGGATGAGGAAACCGTCCTGCCATTGCTTGCAGCAGAAGAAGAAACGGATGCTCCGGCGGATGTCCCGCTGGAGGATGCCGATACGGCTGCGAATGCGGCGATGACGGACGATATTGCCGATCTCTTCGAACTGGATGCGGATGAGGCAGAGGTTCCGGCAGCTGGTCAGGCTTCCAGCGAAGACCATACCGAACAGGCCCCGGACGTGGAGCGCGCAGAGGCGGAAGATGAGGTCGCTGAAACAATAGCGGCGCAGGACGCTGCACCCGTTGAAGAGGATGCCCCGGCGGCCGTGGAACCGACCGACGAACCCCGGCCTTTTGTCTTCAACGCCGGTGCGCGTGCATCCCGTTTCGTCTGGAAAATCGATGCCGAGGGCCGCTTCAGCTCGATCTCGCACGAATTTGCGGAGGCTGTGGGCGCGAAGGCGGCAGCTGTCGAAGGCATGAGTTTTGCCGATGTGGCGGCACTGTTCAATCTCGATCCGGAAGGCAAGATTCGCGAGCTTCTCGGCCGCCGTGATACCTGGTCTGGCAAGACGATCTATTGGCC
The DNA here is from genome assembly GCF_052114365.1 of Agrobacterium sp. MCAB5. NCBI lineage: Bacteria > Pseudomonadati > Pseudomonadota > Alphaproteobacteria > Hyphomicrobiales > Rhizobiaceae > Agrobacterium > Agrobacterium sp. MCAB5. The sequence continues at coordinate 527,067 of NZ_JBFREP010000001.1, read as the reverse complement.
GGTTGAAGGCACGTCTCTCATGGTGCCGATCGATCTCGCCGCCCTTCCCACCTATACGCGCTCGCGCGAATTTGACGGTTTCCGTGGTTTCGGCATCGTGCGGCTGGCCGATGCCGCAGAGGATCCGCACGCCACCGGCCTCACCTTCCTGCACGGCGAAGACATCCTTCAAACCGAGGTTTTGCCGCAGCCGGCTGCCGCGGATGAAGACGAGGAATTGCTGGCTTTTCTCGATGAGCTCGATGAGGAAATCCCGGCCGCTGAAGATGCGCCAGCCGAGATTTCGGACGAAGAGCGGCCCCACGATTACAGCCCGCCGGAATTCGAAGTGCCGGCCTTGGCAATCGTACCGACCCCGGAACCAGAGCCGGAGCCCTACTCCGACAAGGTCGTCCATCTGGAAGAGCGCCGCTGGCGCTCCCGCGAGGGCCTGACCGCAGGCGAGCAGGCCGCCTTCCGCGAAATCGGCCGGACGCTGGCACCCGTAGATGCCGTTTCAGACGAAGGCCCGAAGGCGGAAGAAGACGCTCCTTCTACCGATCCGGCTGCACAGCATATCCAAGACGATATCGACGCGGTAACGCAGGTGGACCTGCCGCCCGTGCTGGAAGAAGACGTTAATGCCGCAGAACCGGCTGAGGAAGACGATCTCTTCGCGGACTATGTTCGCGGCGAACGCCCTGCGGCCACGAACAAGCCTGCCGATGAAATCCACATCGAAGAAAAGACAGTCGCCTTCACCGAGGTGGTACCGGCGGCCGATATCGCCGCTGTGATGGTTAGCCCACAGCTGCGCCCCGCCGATGCGCTGAGCGCCGAAACGCTGGACCAGATGCCCGTGGCACTGCTGGTGCATGCCGGTGACAGGCTGATCCATGCCAATCCGGATTTCCTGCGGCTGACGGGCTACGGCTCTCTTGATGAATTGGACGAGGTCGGTGGACTGGAAGCCCTGCTGCAACGGCAGGAGCTTGAGGATATGCCTGATAACGAAGGCGGCATGGTCGTCGTCAGCGCCGAAAATGACATCATTCCGGTCAAGGCACGGCTGCAATCCATCCGCTGGGAAGACACCAAGGCGCTGATGCTGTCGCTGGTTCCGCTGGAAGAAAAGCAGGCACCGGTTACGGCAGCCAACGAGAATACGTCAGCGGCGGAAACCGCGAGTGCCGACGCAGGCAGCGTTTCCGTATTGCAGGGCGAAGTCGAAGAACTGCATTCCATTCTGGAAACGGCAACGGATGGCGTGGTGCTTTTGGGAGACGACGGCGAAATCCGTTCGCTCAATCGCTCCGCCAGTGCGCTATTCAACTACGACAATGGCGAAATCGCAGGAAAGCCCTTCGTCACCCTGTTTGCGCATGAGAGCCAGCGCGCGGTGCTGGACTATCTTTCCGGCCTAGCCAATAACGGTGTCGCCAGCGTGCTGAACGATGGCCGCGAGGTGATTGGCCGCGAGGCATCCGGCGGTTTTCTGCCGCTGTTCATGACGATCGGGCGGCTCAAATCCTCGCACGGCTATTGCGTGGTCATCCGTGACATCACCCAGTGGAAGCGCACGGAAGAAGAGTTACGCAACGCCAAGCGCGCGGCGGAAACCGCCAATGCACACAAGACCGATTTTCTTGCGCGTGTCAGCCACGAAATCCGCACGCCTCTCAACGCCATCATCGGCTTTGCGGACATGATGGCGACCGAGCGTTTCGGGCCGATCGGTCATCCGCGTTATGTGGAGTATTCCAATGATATCGGACGTTCGGGCCGGCATGTGCTCGATATCGTCAACGACCTCCTCGACATCTCCAAGATCGAAGCCGGTCAGATGGATGTCGATTTCATCGCGGTTCCGCTGAACGAGACGGTGGCCGAGGCGGTCTCGCTGGTGCAGCCGCAGGCCAACAATCAGCGTGTCATCATCCGCACGGCGCTTTCGCAATCCGTTCCACAGATCGTTGCCGACCTGCGCTCGATCAAGCAGATCGTACTCAACATCCTGTCGAACGCTATCCGCTTCACGCCATCAGGCGGCCAGATCGTGGTTTCCACTGCCTATGAGGCCAATGGCAGCGTCGCGCTGCGTATCCGCGACACCGGCATCGGCATGACCCGAGCTGAGTTGGAACAGGCCATGAAGCCGTTCCGGCAGGTGGCGTCATCGGGCAAGCGCGTGCGCGGCGATGGCACAGGGCTCGGCCTTCCCTTGACCAAGGCGATGGTGGACGCCAACCGGGCGAACTTCTCCATCACCTCGACACCGAACGAGGGAACGCTGGTGGAAATTACCTTTCCGTCGCAGCGGGTTCTTGCCAACTGAGGCCATGCGGGCGTAGCAATGCGGGAACCGCCGGCTAAACGGACAGCCGGTTGAGGCTTTCGCAGGACAGCAGGCTGGCATTTCCATGACGGTTTCCATTCCGGCAACAAGACGCGTTTCATTGTTGCCCATCACGGCGGTCATCGTCGCAGCCATCGCCGCCATGCCTGTTCTGGCGGTCTTCTGGCTGGCGCTGACCGGCAGCACGGAAGGATGGCAACACCTTCTAGCCAACGTTCTGCCGCGCGCCGGGTTTCGCACCTTCCTGCTGCTGGCGATGACGGCCGCAACGACGGCATTGTTCGGCATTGTCTGCGCCTGGCTCGTCACCACATTCGAATTCCCTTTGCGGCGGGTATTGTCGGCGGCACTTGTCCTGCCGCTCGCCATTCCCTCGTATCTGGCAGCCTATGCTTTCGGCGAGTTCCTCGATTTCACCGGCCCGGTACAAAGCGCCCTTCGCGCCGTCTTCGGCTATCACAGCATCCGCGACTACTGGTTTCCGGACGTACGCTCGCTTGGCGGCGCCGTGGTGGTTCTGAGTTCGGTGCTTTACCCTTATGTCTATCTCTCGGCCCGCGCCGCCTTTTCCATGCAGGGACGGTTTGCGGCCGAAGCTGCGCGCACACTTGGTGCGAAACCGCTTGGCGTATTCTTTTCCGTGCAATTGCCAATGGCGCGGCCGGCGATCGCCATCGGTCTTTCGCTGGTTCTGATGGAAACGCTGAACGATATTGGCGCTGTCGAATATCTCGGTGTCCAGACGCTGACTTTCACGATTTACGAGACCTGGCTCAATCGCAGCAATCTTGCCAATGCCACACAGATCGCCGCCGTCATTCTGCTCATCGTCGGCGCGTTGATCTTCATCGAACGCAACGCACGCGAAAAACAGCGCTTTGCCGCTCCAAAAGCCACGACCATGGCACAACGCCACCGTTTGAAAAGCCTTCGCGGCTGGCGGCGCTGGTCTGCGAGCCTCTTCTGCATCGTTCCCGTGGCGAGTGGTTTCCTCATTCCCGTCATCGTCCTTGGCGGTTACGCCGCAAAAAGGCTGGATGCGCTGTTTGCGCCGAAGCTGCTGAAAGCACTCGGTCACAGTCTTGAGGTCTCGCTTTCCGCCGCCTTCGTCACTCTGATTGCAGCTTTCGTATTTTCCTATGCCATCCGCACCGAGCGCTCGCGCACGTCAAAGGTGGCCGCGCGACTTGGCTCCATGGGATATGGCGTGCCGGGAACGGTGCTCGCCATCGGCGTGCTCATTCCCCTGGCCGGTCTCGACAATCACGTCGACTGGTTTGTCCGCTCCCATTTCGGATTTTCGAGCGGCCTGCTGCTGTCAGGCACTGCCTTTGCCATCATCTACGCCCATTCGGTGCGCTTCATGACCATGGCGGAGGGAACGCTTGATGCCGGGTTCCAGAAGCTCTCGCCGCATATCGACATGGCCTCGCGAACGCTTGGGCGCAACCGGTTGCAGACACTGTTCAAGGTGCTGTTGCCGAATATGCGGCCTGCGGCGCTGACAGCCTTTCTTCTGGTACTGATCGAATCCATGAAGGAGCTGCCGGCGACGATCCTGCTGCGGCCCTTCGGCTTCAACACGCTCGCCACGCTGGTCTATGAAGACGCGTCCCGCTCAAGGGTGCAGGATGCCGCCGTGCCGGCGATCATCATCATCATTGCCGGGCTTATCCCCGTGCTTCTCGTGTCGAAATCGATGGATCATCCGGAAAACCGCTGAAGGCAACCCGCAGGGCGGCAAAAAGAAAGGCGGCCTCTCGGCCGCCTGTATTAGTTGTGCTTTTTTAACGAGAGAAAGGGGGACAACCTCGCCATATGGAAATTATCAATCCCGGCTATCTAAAGTTTGACAGCCCTGCGTTGGGATTTACTTTCCGCCAACTCCTATTAACAAGCGGTTAAAACCAAAATCGATCAATTACCGACGATAATTCCTATTTTGAGACCGTAAAAGTCAAAAACTAAATTACAGGTTTCTAATTTTATCGACGCCTCAACAGTAACGCGTAGAAATCGGAGAGGAATATTCGATCAGTTGCGCGCGGCTGCGTGTTCGTCCTTCATTCGCTGGAGTTCCGTGCGTTTTGAGGCGATGGAAGCGACAATCACGCCGATTGTGACAAGCCCGATAAGGATCGTGCAGATGGCGTTGATCTCAGGTGTGACACCAAGACGAACCTGCGAATAAATCTTGATCGGCAGCGTCGTCGCACCCGGACCGGTGGCGAAACTTGCGATCACGAGATCATCGAGCGACAGCGTAAACGCCAGCATCCAGCCGGCGATGACGGCCGGGAAGATCAGCGGCAGGGTAATTTTGAAGAAGGTCTTGACCGGCGGGCAACCGAGATCGAGCGCTGCTTCCTCGAGGCTGCGATCAAAGGTCAACAGGCGCGACTGCACGACGATTGCCACATAACACATGGTGAAGGTGGTGTGTGCGATGACCACCGTCCAGAAGCCGCGATCCACCCCGACGGCCACGAACAGCAAAAGCAGCGACAGACCGGTAATGACCTCCGGCATGACGAGCGGCGCATAGATCATGCCCGAAAACAGCACGCGTCCCGGAAAGCGCGCAAAGCGCGTCAGAGACAGCGCCGCCAGCGTTCCGAGGATGGTGCCGATGGTGGCGCTCAAAATACCGACACGAAGCGTCACCCAGGCTGCATCCATCAGCCCCTGGTTCGACCACATGGACTTGTACCATTGCAGCGAAAATCCGCCCCAGACGGTGACCAGCTTCGAGGCATTGAAGGAATAAACGATCAGGATGATGATCGGGATGTAGAGAAAGGCAAAACCGAGGGTCAGGACGGTGATGTCGAATTTTCCGCGTTTCATGGCCTCACCCGACTTTCTTCTGCTGGTTCTGGAAGATGGCGATGGGCACCACCAGCAACAGTAGAAGCAGCACCGCAACGGCGGATGCCAGGGGCCAGTCGCGGTTGCCGAAGAATTCAGTCCAGAGCGTCTTGCCGATCATCAGCGTCTGCGCACCGCCAAGCAGATCAGGAATGACGAATTCGCCGGTTATCGGGATGAAACAGATCATCGACCCGGCCACCACGCCCGGAAGCGACAGCGGGAAGGTAATCTTCCAGAAGGCTTTCCAGGGCGGGCAACCCAGATCGGCCGCCGCTTCCAGAAGCGTATTGTCGAGTTTTTCCAGCGCCGAATAAAGCGGCAGCACCATGAACGGCAGATAGGAATAGACGATGCCGATGAAGATCGCCGTCTCGGTGCGGAAGATATTGACCTGCTGGTCCGGCCCCAGAAAACCGAGCCATTGGAACAGCACCGTCAGCAGACCTTCGGGCTTCAGAATACCGATCCAGGCGTAAACGCGGATAAGGAACGAGGTCCAGAACGGCAGGATGACCAGCATCACCAGCGTCGGGCGGATGGATGACGGCGAACGCGCCATGGCAAGAGCCATGGGATAACCGATCAGTAACAGCAGGAAGGTGGAGATGAATGCGATGCGCAGCGACGAGAGATAGGCGTCGATGTAGAGCGGGTCTTCCGTCAGAAACAGGTAGTTTTCGAAATCCAGCTGCGAGAAGAACGCGCCAAGCTTCGAAAACCCTTCGAAGACTGGCGTATAGGGCGGCATGGATATCGCCGTATCCGAAAGCGATATTTTGAAAATGATGAAAAAGGGCGCTGCGAAAAACAGCATCAGCCAGAAATAGGGAACGGCGACGACCAGCCATCGCCAGGGACTTTGCCGGTTTTCAGGAGTGGTGATCGCCATAAAAGCCTCCCTCAGTGCGTTAGCACAAGACCGGAATCCTGTTTCCAGTTCAACCACACCATATCGCCGAAGGTGATCGGGCGATCCACGAGACGCGAGACATTCGCCTGCGCTGCACGGATGACACGGCCATCGGCAAGCTTGACGATGAACACCGAGAAGTAACCGAGATAGCCGATATCCCAGACTTCGCCATAAGCGGAATTGACGGCGCTGTCGGTGGGTTGATCGAGCGAGATGCGGACCTTTTCCGGGCGGATGGCGAAAGCCACCCGGCTTCCGGTGACAGCGGCGCATTCCTGCTCCACTGCAACTGTCAGCCCGTCGCAATCGAGTGTCACCAGTCCCGGCTTGCCGATATCGGACGCGTTAGTGACGACATTGGCGTCGAAAATATTGATGTCGCCGATGAAATCCGCCACGTAACGGCTGTTCGGCGCCTCGTAGATTTCGGCAGGCGTTGCCACCTGCACCACAATGCCCTTGTCCATGACCGCGATCCGGTCCGACACCGTCATTGCCTCTTCCTGGTCATGGGTGACGATCAGGAAGGTGAGGCCGAGATTGGTCTGGATGTCCATCAGCTCGAATTGGGTTTCCTCGCGCAGCTTCTTGTCGAGCGCACCGAGCGGTTCATCCAGCAAAAGCACCTTCGGCCGCTTGGCAAGCGAGCGGGCAAGCGCCACGCGCTGCCGCTGGCCGCCCGAAAGCTGGCTCGGCTTGCGCTTGGCAAACTCGCTGAGCTTGACGAGCCGCAGCATTTCCTCGACCCGCGAGGATATTTCTGCCTTGGGCAGACCGTCCTGCTCCAGACCGAAGGCAATGTTCTTCTCCACCGACATATGCGGGAAAAGGGCGTAGGACTGAAACATCATATTGGTCGGGCGCTTGTAGGGCGGCACGCCGGAAATATCCTTGCCCTGAAGGAGAATACGCCCATTGGTCGGTTCCTCGAAACCGGCCAGCATGCGCATCAGCGTGGTCTTGCCGCAGCCGGAAGGACCGAGCAGCGAAAAGAACTCCCGTTCGTAAATATCGAGCGTCAGATTATCGACGGCGACGAAATCGCCAAACCGCTTGGTGACGTTTTCAAACCGGATGAAGGGAACCGCATCGGGATTGTCCCAAGGGCTAAATTTGCGTTTGACCGGCCCCAGAGTTTTCGCCATTCACCCTACCCTCAAATCCCGTTGATTTTGTAGATTTGAGCATCGGATTTCCCGAAAACAGCGTCACACTTTTCGGTCCGATGCCATGAGGCGGGCAGCGCCGGCAGGTTGCGTGACCTGCCGGCAAGGTATCAGAGAAACAGGCCCGCCGGCCGTTTCTCAACCAGCGCGCGGAGCTATCAGCTACCGGTCTTTATCTGCGTCCAGACACGGTTCAAGACACGCTGTTCCTTCGGTCCGTAGGGTGAGATGGTGAAGAGCTTCTTCATCGTCTCGGCATTGGGGTAGACCGCCGGGTTCTTGGCAACCGACGGATCCATCAGCGCCTGCGAGGCAAGGTTGCCGTTCGCATACTGAACATAGTTGGACGCCTTGGCGATGACTTCCGGGCGCATCAGGTAATTTATGAAGGTGTGAGCTTCCTCGACATTCTTGGCATCCGCCGGGATGGCAAGGTTGTCGAACCACATATAGGTGCCTTCCTTCGGGATGACGTAGTTCACCTCGACGCCGTTCTTGGCTTCTTCGGCACGCTTTTTCGCCTGAAGAATGTCACCCGACCAGCCGATCGTGATGCAGCTGTCGCCATTTGCCAGCTCGTCGATATAGGCGGAGGAGTTGAAGGTCTTCACAAAGGGACGGATCTTCGAATAGACGGCACCGCCCGCTTCCAGATCGGCCGTTTCCTTGCTGTCCGGGTTCTTGCCGAGGTAATTCATCGCGATGGCGAAGGTCTCGTCCGATGCATCGAGAATATTGATGCCACAGGATTTAAGCTTTTCGGCATTTTCCGGCTTGAAGAGAATATCCCAGCTGTCGACCGGAACATCACCGAGAGCCGCCTTCACCTTGGCGACGTTATAGCCGATGCCTGTTGTGCCCCACATGTAGTTCACGGCATACTCGTTGCCGGGGTCGTATTTCGCCAGACGCTCGGAGACATCCGGCCACATGTTCTTCAGATTCGGCAACTTGGACTTGTCGAGTTTCTGGAAAACACCGGCATTGATCTGGCGGGCGAGGAAGGGGCCAGTCGGCACCACCACGTCGTAGCCGGAGCTGCCGGCCAGAAGCTTCGTTTCCACGAGTTCGTTGCTGTCGAATACATCGTAAACGACCTTTATGCCGGTTTCCTTGGTGAAATCGGTGAGGATCGATTCGTCGATATAATCCGACCAGTTAAAGACGTGAACGACCTTCTCCTGGGCCATTGCCGAGCCTGCAGCAACGAGCGCCGTCGTGAGAGCCAAAGTGAAACGGAGCGAACGGTTTTTCATGATTTCTCCTGTTAACGCATCCTCGTGACGGAAGCGTGATCCCCTTTTTTAGTGAGACTAGAAAGGAAAACAAAAGGGAGCAAGCGGGAAATGTGCAGCACAGCATTTTCAACCGAATGTGTTCCACCGGAAAAAAAGTGATGCGAAACCTCTACTGGAAGTCGAAAACACTAAGACCGGTCACCATTTCGTCCAGGCCGAGCGGCCTCGTCAGCGGGGCCTCCGCCCGCGACAGACAGCCCTGCCTTTCACACAGCCGGCACGAGGGACCAATGGCAATGGTCGGCCCACCTGCGCCGGCAGCCCCGTAGACCGTCTCCCCGGCCTGGGCGAGATCGCAGCCCAGAAGCACTGCCGTTCGCCGCACCCTTTCGCCGAAACCGGCCTGCGGGCCTTCAAGTGTGCGCGACACAGTCAGGAAGGCGTCACCGTCAGGCATCTCCACCGGCTCCACCAGCACCTGCCCCGGCTGGGCAAAAGCTGCGTGGATATTAAGACGCGGACAGAGGCCACCAAACCGTGCCCTCGGGAAACCACCGGCGCCCGCAAGACGGAAACGGTTACCGGCATTGTCAGTCTCCATCAAAAAGAACGGGATTGCCGCAGCCGTCGGCCGTTGCAGGCTGACGAGCCTGTTGGCGGCCTGCTCGAACGACACATTGAAGCGCGACCGCAGGACATCGAGATCGTATTTCGCGCGCTGGGAGGCACTCAAAAACGCACCATAGGGCATCATCAGGGCGTGGGCGGCATAACGCGCCAGCTCGAAGCGGGCGATGCGCCGCGCCTCCTCCCCCTTCAGGCCAAGCGTCTCCAGCTCCGCGCCAATCTCGTCGCGAAGCGCCAGAAGACAGGTTTCCATCGCCATTTCCCTGAGCTGATCCGGCTGCGACAGGCGCTCGGACAAAAACAGCCGCATGGAATGGCGGTCATAACGCCGCCGCAGATTGGGCATGGCATGGACCGGCAGAGTTCTGACCACGATACCGTGGTTTTTCTGAAGCCATGCGCGAAGGCCCGCGGCGAGATCTTCGCCCGCCGACAATTGCCTGTGCAGTTCTTCTGCCGCCGCATCGATGAAATGGACATAGGCCGGCCGGTTTTCAAAGACGTGCCGCACCTCGTCGATCGGCAGTCGGGTGGAGGAAAGCGCCGTCTCATGCCCTTCGCGCGCCAGAAGATCCGAGAGGTCGGAAAGGCGCTGCGCCTGTTCCCGATACGCCCTGTACAGCTTGACGACGCCACTTGCCGCATTGGGCGCGGCATCTGCCACCTCGATCAGCTCCTGCGGCGACGGCACCTCGCCCACCAAGAGCGGATCGGCGAAGACCTCGCGCAATTGCCCGGCGGAACCGGCACTCTCGCCTTGCAGGTCGTCCAGATCCACCTTGTAGACTGAAGCGAGCTTCAAGAGCAGCTGCACGGTCAGCGGCCGCTGATTGCGCTCGATGAGATTGAGGTAGGAAGGCGAGATTGCCAGCGCCTCGGCCATGGCCGTTTGCGTCAGGGCCAGACCATTGCGAATACGACGTACGCGCGGGCCAGCAAAAATCTTGTTTTCCGACACAGCCTCAACCTCACATCGAAAGACTCATACAAGTCTGTTACAAAATCGCCGGGCATGAGGCTTTTACAAAATTTACAATTTTACAGCTCCACCCTGTCATGCACACTACAGCATAACCTCTTTCAAGTCACTGTTTTTATGTTTGTTCTGGCGCTCAAACTCATGAAAATGTAAATGTAGTCACATCGAACGGCGCTTCACACAGTTGAAGACAGCACGTTTCTGAAACTGCATTTGTCATGGGAGAGAGAAGTATGATGGATTTTTACAAACTTGTTCCGGGCGCACCGCAGGGACGCTTCGACGGCATTGAGCGCACTTATACCGCCGCCAACGTGGAGCGGCTGCGCGGCTCCGTTGAAATCCGCCATTCGCTGGCCGAGATGGGTGCCAACCGGCTATGGAAGCTGATCAACGAAGAGAATTTCATCAATGCGCTCGGCGCGCTTTCCGGCAACCAGGCCATGCAGATGGTTCGCGCCGGGCTGAAGGCGATCTATCTTTCCGGCTGGCAGGTTGCGGCAGATGCCAACACGGCCTCCGCCATGTATCCGGACCAATCGCTCTACCCCGCCAATGCGGCGCCAGAGCTTGCAAAGCGCATCAACCGCACCTTGCAACGGGCAGACCAGATCGAGACGGCAGAGGGCAAGGGCCTTTCGGTCGACACGTGGTTCGCGCCGATCGTTGCCGATGCGGAAGCAGGTTTCGGGGGACCGCTCAACGCCTTCGAGATCATGAAAGCATTCATCGAGGCCGGTGCAGCCGGTGTTCACTATGAAGACCAGCTGGCATCTGAAAAGAAGTGCGGCCATCTCGGCGGGAAGGTTCTGATCCCCACGGCGGCGCATATTCGCAACCTGACGGCGGCACGACTTGCAGCCGACGTCATGGGCGTGCCGACGCTGGTCATCGCCCGCACCGATGCGGAGGCAGCCAAGCTTTTGACCTCTGACATTGACGAGCGCGACCAGCCCTTCGTTGATTACGATGCCGGACGCACCGTCGAGGGCTTCTATCAGGTGAAGAACGGTCTTGAACCCTGCATCGCCCGTGCGGTGGCCTATGCGCCCTATTGCGATCTGATCTGGTGCGAGACCTCCAAGCCAGATCTCGAGCAGGCGCGCAGGTTTGCCGAGGGCGTGCACAAGGTGCATCCCGGCAAGAAGCTCGCTTACAATTGCTCGCCGTCGTTCAACTGGAAAAAGCACCTCGACGACGCGACCATTGCCAAGTTCCAGCGCGAACTCGGGGCGATGGGCTACAAGTTCCAGTTCATCACGCTGGCCGGCTTCCACCAGCTGAATTACGGCATGTTCGAACTGGCGCGCGGCTACAAGGAGCGGCAGATGGCGGCCTATTCCGAGCTTCAGGAAGCGGAATTCGCGGCCGAGGTTAACGGCTACACCGCCACCAAACACCAGCGCGAAGTCGGCACCGGCTACTTCGACGCCGTGTCGCTGGCAATCTCGGGCGGCACGTCTTCGACCACCGCGATGCAGGAATCCACCGAGCACGACCAGTTCCGCCCGGCGGCGGAATAAACTGGAAAACTGCCCTTCCCTTGAACGGGAAGGGCTTGCAAATCGCATCAAGAACCCCAACCAATAAAGAGAGGAGAAATGCCATGAATGCCCATAACCCCATCAAGACCCACGTCAAGGAACGCGCCGAGGAGCAGTCCTCCGCCATGACGCAGGATCAACAGGTCGCCATCCGCATGCTGGCCAACGATCTGCACCGCCTCAATCAGGCCGTCATGAAGGCAGTTGAGGCCGGTGTTTCCGTTGAACTCGTCCGCTCAGCCCGCCATCACGGCGGGGGCGGCAACTGGGGCGATCTTCTGATCCCGGTCATCGTCGCGCAGGGAAGTGCTGCTGCGTGAAACGAAAGACCGGAACATCGAGATCGATGCTCCGGTCTTCAATCCAAACAATACGACGTGGCGTCCTTAGAAACTTGCCGATACGGAAACGCCGATGCTTACATTGACGCCCATCGCCTCGGCACCCCCCTGGAGCTGAGCTGCATAGGGAGCGAAGCAGGCGAGTTGCGTCAGGGGAATTGGGTTGAGAATGGCCGGAGATTCCCAAGCGAGATGCATCGCTACGCCTCCCACAAGCTTTTCCCAGCCTGCGATCTTGGTTCCCGCTGCTGCCGGCGCAATCGACGTAACAGATTGCGAAAGAGCATCGGCGACGACTGCGGCGAGACCTTTGCTGACTGCTGCATAAAAGAGCTTTGCTGCTTCTTCCGGTGTACCTGCTGCGGACATCGCATTTACATAGGATGATGAAATTATCATGGCGGCCTCAACCTAAAAGGGTTATATTTACAAAAAACAACCTAAAGGCATTCAGGCCGGAGTGCAACTAAAAATAAATAAATATTAGTAGCACAATCTAAGGTGAATCCCCTCGTATGGGGCGGCTCTTGCGCCCGGCATAAAGATCGGAATGCCCCTTGATTAGACGGGTCATCCGATCCGCCACCGTCCTGATATCACGGCGGTGGCGATCGTCATTGTTCATGACGATCCACTGATTGTGACGAAGCGCTTCGATTTCGTCACCCTCACGCATCAGCCCCGCATCGGCATCGCCCACGAAACACGGCAGCACGGCAACCCCTGCCCCGGCCAGCGTGAGATCGAGCAGTGCCGTTGGCCTGTTGACGGTCACCACGATATTGTCCCGCCGGTTTTCATGCGGCCAGCGCAGGTAGGCGGAAATGGCGTTTTCTTCCGCCACCGCCAACCACCGGTCGGCAACAGAAGCGGCGGCGTTGCGCAGCCTGTAGGGCGCATAGGCCACCTCCCCCGTCTTGATGGCAGCGAGGTTGCGTTCCTCGGGCTCGAAAGCGCGAATACCGATGTCGTTTTCACGGTGCGCCAAAGACGCCCTTTGTTCGGCGATGAAAAGATCGATGCGGAAATCGTCGCGATCCGTGCAGATGGCGGAGAAATTTACTGCAAGCAGCCAGGCATTCCAGGTGCCGACGGCAATGCGCACGACGGAAGAGGCCGACGACGCCTTTTGCCATCCCTCGATATCCTTTGCCGCGTTTTCCATCGCCTGAAGGCGGTCAAACAGCGCGCGGCCATCCGGTGTCAGCGCGTATCCCGTCTGGCTGCGCTGGAACAGCGCCTTGCCAATGCGCTCCTCCAATTCGATCATGCGTCGCCCGATAGTCGCAGGGCTCAAACCCGTCAGCACCGCAGCACCCGTAAGGCCGCCGCTGCGTGACACATCGAGGAAAAGTTGGTATGAATCCCAAGTGACGTTTTTCATTTATGAAAAACGTAGCGCATTTTCTTGCGCAGATAAAACAAAAAACGGCGTGCATCATGGCCCTCCGCAACATGGAGAGTGACATGCACGTATTTTATTCAGCATTGGCCATCATCGAAAGCCAGACGCCGCGCACGCGGCGGGAAGCCATCCGGCAAGAAGAGAAATTCTATGCCGATATGGCCGAGGCATCCTGGCCGTGGCGGCTGTTTACCGCGATTGCTGCAAGGGCGAAAGCGAAGAGCCTGACCTTAATAAAAAAGGGCGATCAGGGCAGCCACGGCACCGGCTGCGATTGCAGTCAGGCGAAAGGCCAACTGCCTGCTCTCGCTTTCGGCGCGGGCGATGGCAATGGCGCGAGGGCGGCGATGTGCGGATCTGTTCATGCGCGGGCTCCTGACGAAAAACTCAACCGACCCATGCCCTGTTAAGAGCCTCCAGCATGACATCATGTACAGCGGAACCACAATGCGATCCGGCTTTGCTGGCATTCTGTCAGGATGACTCCGTGCCCATTAACAAGGTGTTAATACGAGCGGTTTCAGGCGAATTCACCTGCTGCCTGACCGGAGGCCCAGGCCCACTGGAAATTATAACCGCCCAGCCAGCCGGTCACGTCAACACATTCGCCGATGAAATAGAGGCCGGCCACGGTTTTCGCTGCCATGCTGCGGGAATCGAGGCCGGTCGTATCCACGCCGCCAAGCGTGACTTCCGCCGTGCGATACCCCTCGGAACCGGCGGGTTTGATCTGCCAGTCCTGCACCTCATTCGCCAAGGTCGCCAGAGCCTTGTCTGACATATCGGCAAGGTTGCCGGTCGGCCCCGATTTTTCGACGACATGCTGCGCCAGCCGTTTCGGCAGGATTTCCGCAAGAGCGGTCTGGGCCGACTGGCGGCCGTTCTTCTGTTTCGCTTCCTTTAGCAAGGCGACGATATCGCGCGCAGGCTCCAGTTTAAGGCGGATCGTATCGCCCTCTCGCCAATAGGAGGAGATTTGCAGGATTGAGGGGCCGCTTAGGCCCCGATGGGTAAACAGCAGTGCTTCGTTGAAAGCCGTTTTGCCATGGGAAATTTCGGCTGGCACGGCAACACCGGCAAGGGGGCTCAGCTTTTCCAGTGCCGCAGGATCAAGCGTCAGCGGCACGAGGCCGGGGCGCGTCTCGATGAGCGACAGGCCGAATTGCTCGGCGATTTGGTAGGCAAAACCCGTCGCACCCATTTTCGGGATCGACTTGCCGCCCGTTGCGACCACAAGGCTTTCCGCCTCGATGACGCCGCCGGAGGTCGTCACGCGAAACCGGCCGCCATCATGGGCGACATCAGAAACAGCGGTTTCGAGCCTCAATTTCACCTTTGCAGCCTGCATTTCGCCAAGCAGCATGCGGATGATGTCCTTGGCGCTATCGTCGCAGAACAGCTGCCCAAGCGTCTTTTCATGCCAGGCGATACGATGTTTTTCGACCAGAGCGATGAAATCGCGCGGCGTGTAACGGGCAAGTGCAGATTTGGCGAAATGCGGGTTGGCGGAGAGATAGTTCTTCGGCCCGGCGTGGATGTTGGTGAAATTGCAGCGGCCGCCGCCGGAGATGCGGATTTTCTCGCCCGGCGCCTTGGCATGGTCGAGGATGATGACGGAGCGGCCGCGCTGGCCGGCACGGATGGCGCACATCATGCCGGCAGCCCCCGCCCCCAAAATCAGCACGTCACATTTGTCTGCCATAGTTGTTTTCCGTTTGCTTCTCCCTTTCCTCTTTTCGAAGTGTCGCCCGTTGTCAATGGCGCTTTCCCCCTCGCCAATTGCCAAACTCCGGTTATGATGGCGCCAGTCGAAACACAGACCCGGTGATACATGCCCCCGAAGAAAACCATGCTCCGCCCGAAGAAACAGGCAACCATGGCAAAGAAACCTCCCCTCGACCTTTCCTCTACCCGTGGCGTTTCCTCCTGGCGCGAAGCTTCGCAATGGTTGAGGGCGCGCGGTATTGAGGATATTGAATGCATAACACCCGATCTTGCCGGGGTTGCGCGTGGCAAGATGATGCCGACGGCGAAATTTACGGGCGACACCTCGCTTGCCCTGCCCTCCGCGCTCTATCGCCACACGATCTCGGGCGAATATCCGGATGAGACGGCAAACTTCCGCTATGAGCCGCGCGACAGCGACCTGAAGCTTGTGCCTGATCTTTCCACGCTGTCCGTGGTGCCATGGGAAAGCGACCCGACCGCGCAGGTGATCTGCGATGTCGTGGATGCCGAGGGTAATTTCGTTCCCTATACGCCGCGCAACGTGCTGAAAAACGTGCTTTCGCTTTATACGGAAAAAGGCTGGAAGCCGGTCGTCGCGCCGGAAATCGAATTCTACCTGGTCGCCATGAATGACGACCCTGACTATCCGCTGCATCCGCCGAAAGGCCGCTCCGGACGCTCCATTGTCGGTGGGCAGAGCTATTCCATCGCCGGCATCAACGAGTTCGACGAACTGATCGACGATATCTATCACTTCTCCGAAAAACAGGGGCTCGAGATCGATACCCTGATCCATGAGGAAGGCCCGGCCCAGCTGGAAATCAACCTGCGCCATGGCGATCCGATCGAACTTGCCGACCAAGTGTTCCTGTTCAAGCGCACGATCCGTGAAGCAGCATTGAAGCATGGCATCTACGCCACCTTCATGGCCAAGCCCATGCAGGGTCAACCGGGTTCGGCCATGCATATCCATCAGTCGGTGGTGGAGATCGACAGCGGCCGCAATATCTTCTCCAACAAGGACGGCGGCCCGTCCAAGGAGTTCTTCGCCTTCGTCGGCGGCATGCAGCGTTATGTTCCGAACGCGCTGGTGATGCTTGCTCCTTACGTGAATTCCTATCGACGCCTGACGCCTGACATGGCTTGCCCGGTCAACAATGCCTGGGGTTACGACAATCGCACGACGGCTTTCCGCGTGCCGATTTCCAGCCCGCAGGCAAGGCGTGTCGAAAACCGCCTGCCGAGTTCGGATGCCAATCCCTATCTCGCGCTTGCCGCCTCGCTTGCCTGCGGCTGGCTCGGCATCGTCAACAATATCGAGCCGACCGAACCGACCGCTGATACGGCCAATGAAGGCTCCATCGACCTGCCGCGCGGGCTGCTGGAAGCCGTGGCGCTGCTGGAAGGCGAAGAACAGTTCGAGCGGGTGTTCGGCCATGAATTCGTCGGCCTTTATGCGGGCCTGAAGCGCGGGGAATTCGAGACATTCATGCAGGTCATCAGCCCATGGGAGCGGGAATTCCTGCTTCTCAACGTGTGAGGTCTGAAGCATGACGTGGCAAAGCCCGATAGCGCCGGGGATTTCCTGGTATCAGGCAAGCGCCCAGGAGCGGCCGCAATATCCGGCGCTCGACGGGTCGGAAGCAGTGGACGTCGCGGTCGTCGGCGGCGGCTATACCGGGCTTCAGGCCGCCTTTAATCTTGCCGCCAACGGTGTCTCCGTCGCCTTGATCGAGGCGCATCGTTTCGGCGACGGCGCATCAGGCCGCAACGGCGGGCAATTCGGCACCGGGCAGCGCTCGTTTCCCGACGAGATGGAAGACGAGATCGGCTTCGAGCAGTCCAAGGTACTGTTCGATATCGCCGAGGATGCCAAGCACTACGTCCTCAACTTCGCCCGCGATCACGGCATCGACATGGAGTATCTGCCGGGGCAGCTCTATGTTGCGCACAAGGCTGCTTACGAAGACGATTACCGCAAAAGCGTCGATGCGATGAACAATCGCTACGGCTATCCGCATATTTCCTACATGGAGCGGGCGGACGCACGCAGACGTGTCGGCTCCAGCCATTATTTCGGCGGCACACGCGATACCGGCACCGGCCATATCCATCCGCTGAAGCTGCTGGTCGGGCTTGCGAAAGCCGCAAAAGAGGCGGGCGCCGGCATCCATGAAATGACGCCCGCCAAATCCATACGCCAGGCGGGCGGCAAGACCATCATCGAAACGCCCTCCGGCACGCTGACCGCAACGCGGGTGCTGATTGCGACCAATGCCTATATCGGCAATCTGGAACCGGTGACGGCGGCCCATATCATGCCCATCCGCTCCTTCATCGGCGCGACCGCACCGCTTGACGCTTATCCCGACATTATTCCCGGCAAGGAAGCCGTGGCCGATTCCCGTTTCGTGGTGCGCTATTTCCGCAAGACGGTCGACAACCGGCTGCTGTTCGGCGGGCGCGAGGCCTATACGGCCGATACGCCGCGCGACATTTCCAGCCATATTCGCCGGCAGATCGCGGAAATCTATCCCGAACTCGGAAATGTCGAGATCACCCATTCCTGGGGCGGCTCCGTCGGCATCACCCTGCCAAGGCGGGTGTTCGTGCGGGAAGTCATGCCAGGGGTCACCTCCATCGGCGGTTATTCCGGACACGGGGTTATGCTGTCGAACTATTGCGGCAAGCTCTATGCCGATCTCGTTCTCGGCAGACAGGATATGCTGGCGCCATTCGCGCGGTTGAAGGTTCCTTCGTTCCCCGGCGGCGCATCGCTGCGGGCACCGCTGCTTTTCCTGGCGCTCTCATGGTACGCGTTGCGAGACAGGTTTTAGGAAATCCGCCCACCTCTGGAGATCTTATGGAAAGACCTAGCGACAGGCTTGTAGCGATTGCGACCGGTTACGGGATGGCGGAAACCGCCGTGACGTGTTCGTTTCTGCGCGCCTATGGCATCCACACCACCGTGCCCTCGGCCCATATCGTTTCCGTGAACTGGCATTTGACGGTCGCTTTCGGAGGCATGGAAATCCGGGTGCCGGAGTGGCAGCGGCATGAGGCAAGACTGCTGCTGGACAGTATAGATGCCTCGCACAAGGTCGATGAGCCATCGCTGCGATCATGGATGGGGAAAATCGTAGCAATCGTCGTTTTTTTCTTTTTTTCCGTTCCGCCGCCGGCCAAAGGCTTGTTCAAGAACCCTGCTTTCTAGCCGGCATCACTCAATGACAATCGGTACGGGTTTTCGACCCGTGAAACCAAAATTCATAATTTCACATAACTGAGACTGGCATTTTTAAATCGATTAGATTATGGATGCCCCAACCCTTGAAGATCGAGAGTATCGATATGAGCAGTCAGATCATTCCTGTTGAAGCTTTTGATTGTGTCGTTTTCGGCGGCACAGGCGATTTGGCAGAGCGCAAGCTTTTGCCGGCCCTTTATCACCGTCAGGTCGAAGGCCAGTTCACGGAGCCGACCCGCATCATCGGCGCGTCGCGTTCGGTCATGAGCCATGAGGAATATCGCAAATTCGCGCAAGACGCGCTGAAGGAGCATCTGAAGGCGGGTGAATATGATGATGCGCAGGTTGCGCTGTTCCTCAACCGGCTTTTCTACGTTCCCGTCGACGCAAAATCCGGCAACGGATGGGACGTGTTGAAGAAGCTGCTCGATGAGGGCAAGGAGCGCATACGCGCCTTCTATCTCGCTGTTGCGCCCGGCATTTTCGGCGATATCGCCGACAAGATCCGCGAACACAAGCTTATCACCCGCTCGACCCGCATCGTCGTTGAAAAGCCGATCGGCCGCGACCTTGCCTCGGCGCAGGAACTCAACGACACCATCGGCCATGTCTTCAAGGAAGAACAGATCTTCCGCATCGACCACTATCTCGGCAAGGAGACGGTGCAGAACCTGATGGCACTGCGTTTTGCCAACGCGCTTTACGAGCCGCTTTGGAATTCCGCCCATATCGACCACGTGCAGATCACGGTCGCAGAAGCTGTCGGCCTTGAGGGTCGCGCCGGATATTACGATACGGCCGGTGCGTTGCGCGACATGGTGCAGAACCACATTCTGCAATTGCTTTGCCTCGTTGCCATGGAGCCGCCCGCTTCCATGAACGCGGAAGCTGTGCGTGACGAAAAGCTCAAGGTCCTGCGCTCGCTGAAGCCGATCAACACCACCAATGTCGAAAAGCTGACGGTTCGCGGCCAGTACCGCGCCGGCGCTTCCGCAGGCGGCCCGGTGAAAGGTTATCTGGAGGAGCTGGAGGGCGGCGTTTCCAACACGGAAACCTTCGTCGCCATCAAGGCCGAAATCGCCAACTGGCGCTGGGCCGGCGTTCCTTTCTACATTCGCACGGGAAAACGCCTTGCGACCCGCGTTTCGGAAATCGTCGTCACGTTCAAGCAGATCCCGCATTCGATCTTCGACGATGCGGCCGGCAAGATCGAAGCCAACAAGCTGGTCATTCGCCTCCAACCGGACGAAGGCGTCAAGCAGTCGCTGCTCATCAAGGATCCCGGCCCGGGCGGCATGCGTCTGCGTCAGGTTTCGCTGGACATGAGCTTTGCCGAAGCCTTCAATGTGCGCAGCCCCGATGCCTATGAGCGGCTTTTGATGGATACCATCCGCTCCAACCAGACACTGTTCATGCGCCGCGACGAAGTGGAAGCGGCCTGGGACTGGGTCGATCCGATCCTCAAGAGCTGGGAAGAGCTGGGACAGGGCGTACAGGGTTATACTGCCGGAACCTGGGGTCCGAGCGGCTCGATCGCACTGATCGAGCGCGACGGTCGCACCTGGCACGACGCTGACTGAGGGCGCGGGTATGAGCGAAACAATCCATGTCTTCGACACAGCCGCTGAACTGGCGAAAACCCTGGCGGCGGATGTTGCCGCGCGTCTCGACGCGGCAACGAAAGAATACGGAACGGCAAGCATTGCCGTTTCGGGCGGTTCAACGCCCAAGCTGTTCTTCCAGGCGCTTTCCCATCATGATCTCGACTGGAGCAACATCAGCGTGACGCTCGTGGACGAACGGTTCGTGCCGCCGGAGAGCGAGCGCTCGAACCACCGGCTGGTCAGCGAGAACCTGTTGCAGGACAAGGCGAAGGCGGCCTATTTCGTGCCGCTGTTCCAGCCCGCGGCCTCGCCTGAGGATGCAGCGACGCTTGCGACCGTCAAGACCGAGGCGATCTGCGATCCTTTTGATGTCGTCGTGCTGGGCATGGGAACGGATGGGCATACGGCATCGTTCTTTCCCGGTGGCGACAATCTCTACGAAGCGCTCGACCTTGACGAACCGCGCGGCGTTTTGACCATGGCGGCGGAAACCGCGGGGGAAGAACGGTTAACGTTCAACTTCTCCAGCCTTCACGATGCAGGTTTTCTGGTGCTCCACATCGAAGGTGCAGCAAAAAAGGCGACGCTTGAAAAAGCACAGTCGGGCGAGGATGAGGACGAAATGCCGATCCGCGCCGTGCTGAACCGGGCAGAAACCGCCGTGGATATTTACTGGGCGCCATAACTGGATGCGGTTGCCGCGCAAGCGGCCCCGCGACAGCGCCCGACGACACAAGACGAAAACACGATAACCGGTCCTTCATCTCCCGGAACACCGGTTCTCGACCAACGAACAGGATGAACGCTCATGTCCGCCGATTCCCGCATTCAGGCCATTACCGCCCGCATCGTCGAACGCTCCAAGCCTTACCGCGAGACCTATCTCGAGCGGCTGCGGCTGCAGGTTTCTAAGGGGGTTCATCGCTCCACTCTCTCCTGCGGTAACCTCGCGCATGGATTTGCTGTCTGTTCCCCCGCCGACAAGGACCTCCTTGCCGGCGACCGGGTTGGTAATCTCGGCATCATAACCGCCTATAACGACATGCTGTCGGCGCACCAGCCCTACGAGACCTTTCCGGCAATCATCCGCGAGGCCGCAGCGCAAGCCGGCGGCGTGGCGCAGGTCGCGGGTGCCGTGCCTGCAATGTGCGACGGCGTAACCCAGGGCCAGCCGGGCATGGAGCTCTCGCTATTCTCCCGTGATGCCATCGCCATGGCTGCCGGCATCGGCCTGTCGCATAACATGTTCGACGCCGCCGTCTATCTCGGTGTCTGCGACAAGATCGTTCCCGGCCTCGTCATCGCAGCGCTTTCCTTCGGTCACCTGCCCTCCATCTTCATCCCCGCCGGGCCGATGACCACCGGCCTGCCGAACGACGAGAAATCCCGCATTCGCCAGCTTTATGCAGAGGGCAAGGTTGGGCGCGCCGAGCTGCTGGAGGCGGAGTCCAAATCCTATCATGGTCCCGGCACCTGCACCTTCTACGGCACGGCAAATTCCAACCAGATGCTGATGGAGATCATGGGTTTCCACATGCCCGGCTCTTCCTTCATCAATCCCGGCACGCCGCTGCGCGACGCGCTGACACGCGAGGCCGCCAAGCGGGCGCTCGCCATCACCGCGCAGGGCAACGAATTCACGCCTGCGGGCGAAATGATCGATGAGCGCTCGATCGTCAACGGCGTCGTTGGCCTGCACGCGACGGGCGGCTCGACCAACCACACCATGCATCTGATCGCCATGGCGCGCGCAGCCGGCATCATCCTCACCTGGCAGGATATTTCCGACCTGTCGGATACCGTGCCGCTGCTTGCCCGCGTTTATCCCAACGGTCTTGCGGATGTGAACCATTTCCACGCCGCAGGCGGCATGGGCTTCCTCATCAAGCAGCTTTTGAAACAGGGCTTCGTGCATGACGATGTCCGCACCGTCTTCGGACAGGGGCTCGAAGCCTACACCGTGGATGCCAAGCTTGACGAAAACGGCGCGGTGACCCGCGAGCCTTCTCCCGAGCAGAGCCACGACCCCAAGGTTCTCGCCAGCATTGAAACGCCGTTCCAGCCGACCGGCGGTTTGAAGATGCTGACCGGCAACCTCGGCAAATCGGTCATCAAGATCTCCGCCGTCAAGCCCGAACGCCATATCATCGAGGCGCCCGCGATCGTCTTTAACGACCAGCAGGAGCTTCAGGATGCCTTCAAGGACGGCAAGCTCAACCGCGATTTCATCGCTGTCGTCCGTTTCCAGGGTCCGAAGGCCAACGGCATGCCGGAACTGCACCGCCTGACACCGCCACTTGGCGTGCTGCAGGATCGCGGCTTCAAGGTGGCGCTGGTAACGGACGGACGCATGTCCGGCGCTTCCGGCAAGGTGCCGGCCGCCATCCATGTCACGCCGGAAGCTTCCGAATGCGGCCCGATCTCGCTCATCCGCGATGGCGACATCATCCGTCTCGACGCCATTTCCGGAACGCTTGAAGTGCTTGTTCCAGCCGCAGAGCTGGCAAAGCGCGAACCGGCGCGCGCCGACCTTTCCGCCAACGAATGGGGCATGGGCCGCGAACTTTTCGCCCCGTTCCGCCGTAATGTCGGCCCTGCCGACCAGGGCGCCAGCGTTCTGTTCCATTGATCGCCCGGAGGCGAAGGCCGGATTCGGCCTCGCCTCCGCACCCTCTTGGCATGACCTGCACAACCCGCGCTGAAACCGCTTTATTTCCCGTCTCTTAAACGCCAAACTTGTCATGCGGCTGTGATGATCGCCCTATAGGGGCTTCTCAGCCAGCCGCGGGACGATCACGCATTTCAAGATGATGGGGCCAGACATGACGATTTTCTCAAGCAAACGCCGTGACGTGCTGAAGCTTATGGCTGGCACCGCCATACTGCCGTTGATGGTGGTGGCAACGCCGGCGGAGGCGCAGGATGTGGCCCTGCGTGCAATCGTGATTTCCGACCTGCATTCGGCCTATGAGCGCATCGGGCAGCTCCTAGCAGCCATAGAAATGCGCATCGCGGCTGACAAGGCACCCAACATTATTCTTCTGAACGGCGACCTGTTCGAAACCGGCAATGCGGTGGCGACACGGTCGTCCGGCGAAATCGAGTGGACGTTCCTCTCGGCGCTCGCCAGGCTCGCGCCCACCGTCATCAATATCGGCAACCATGAACCGGATATCGATAACGACCTCGCCAATTTCGTCCGTCGTGCCCGCGCGCTCGGCATCACCGTGCTGTCCAACATCATCGACAAGCGCAGCGGCGCACCCTATGCACCGGCCAGTGCGGAGGTGAGTGTCGGCGGACGGCCGGTCGTCGTTGCGGGCCTTGCCACCAACGCGATCAATACCTATCCGAAGGCGACGCGTGAGATGCTGGATATTCCGCAGCCTGTGGAATGGGCCAAGGCGAATCTGCCTGCAATCGTCAAGCCGGAGGCGATCAACGTCGTTCTCAGCCACGCCGGTGTCGTTGCCGACCGCGATATCCTGCCGTTGCTGCCCGATGGCACCCTGCTGGTCGGCGGCCACGATCACCTGAACTTCGTGCATGAACAGGGTGCGACGCGCTATGTCCACACGGGCTCATGGTGCACATCCATGGCCATTGGGACGATCGAAGCTTCTGGCAAGGCGCCGACGATCGAGACCGTCGCCATTGACAGCGACGCCCCCTCCTCCCCGGCGCTCAAAGGCCTGATCGAACAGACACTCGACAAACATCTGACGGCAGAAGAGAAGGCGGTTGTCGGCAAAACGGAAAAGGCGATGACAGTTGACGAGGCCGGACGCCGTGTGGCGCAACTGATCGCCACAAAAACCGGCGCGGATGTCGGCTTCATAGGCCACACCTCCTTCGGCGCTGGTTTGCCAAAGGGTGATATCCGCCGGTACGATTTCAACGCCTCTCTGCGTTTCGACGGCAAGCTGATGGTAACGGAAGTGGATGGCGAAGCGCTTGCGCAAATCCTCAAGCGCTGCAACCAGGACGGCGACATTCCGCTTGCTGACCGCACCGGCGATTATCTCTACGCCATGCCGGAAAAACCGGTCGCAAGAGAGCGCTACAAACTGGTCTGCAACGACTGGTCCGCCACCAACCAGAAATCCTATTTCGGCCGCAGCGATCTTGCCTTTGCGGAAGTGCCCGATGTGAAGCTGAAGCAGACGGTTCTGGGTGGGCTTTCCTGAAGCCGGAGATTCTCCAGCCCCTTAGAAAGACCGGATATCGAGCTTCCGGTCCTTATGCGCCGGATGTGTGCTGAACACGAAAATGCGGTCGAGTTCCTTTTGCGTCAACATGCGCAGAAAACGGACGTGGATGGTGTTGTTGGCGTTGACGCGCAACATAACGCAGCCGATCTTGGTGATGCGGGCGTCGGGAATATCCAGATAGAACTGGTTCGGAAGATTGTATTTCGTCAGCAGTGCCAGCACGGCCTCGGTCTGGGAAATGCGAATGACGTCGCAACGGCGAGCGGCCATATGCATGACGGCCTTCTCGGTATATTCGATGCGCGCCGCATTCATGGTGTCTTCCATGCGAAACCGGCCTTCGCGGTCGTACATGAAGGATTCTTCCTTGGTCAGGTAACTGTTCTTGATAACACCCGCACTGCTCTGCACGCCCTGACCTCCATGCTCTTTCAACGTCTCCAAGATTAAAACGTAGTCTTTAACAATTCATATCAGCGTCACCTTAAACAGACCGAAGACGGAACATTTTTGGCATTTTTCCACAGCGGCAAAATATCATGAAAAAACCCCGGAACGGGACGTTCCGGGGCATGTTTCCTGAAGCTCACGGCCATTGTCTCCGCAACTATCTGCGGTAGTTCTTGCCCTCGGCATCAAAGAGATGGAGCTTTGCCTGCGGTGCCGCAAAACGCAGGGTCTGACCCTTGGCGACGGATACGATGCCCGGCACCTTGACGATGATCGGCTCCTGCCCCTTGGGCGCTTCGAGATAAAGCAGGGTCACTTCACCGAGAGCCTCGACGATCGCGACTTTTCCCTCGAAAAGATAATCGTCGCCGGTGACGATGCTCAAATCCTCCGGCCGGACACCGAAGCTCGCGGCCTTGCCCTGCTCGGTTGCAGGCGTGGGAACGACGATGTTCAGCGTCTTACCTCCGGCAAGTTCGATCGAAGTCCGCTCTCCGGTTACGGCAATTTTTGCCGCAATGATGTTCATGGCGGGCGAGCCGATGAACCGCGCCACGAAGAGGTTGGCGGGGTTTTCGTAAAGTTCCAGCGGCGGGCCGACCTGTTCCACACGACCCGCATTCAAAACGACGATACGGTCGGCCAGCGTCATCGCCTCCACCTGATCGTGGGTGACGTAGATCATCGTCGTGTCTGCCATCTGCTCATTGAGCTTGGCGATCTCGATGCGGGTTGCGACGCGCAGCGCGGCATCGAGGTTCGACAGGGGTTCGTCGAACAGGAACACCTTGGGATTGCGGCAAATGGCACGGCCGATGGCGACGCGCTGGCGCTGGCCGCCAGAAAGAGCCTTGGGCAAACGCTCCAGATATTGCGTCAGCTGCAGGATTTCGGCAGCGGCGCGCACGCGACGGTCGATCTCCTGACGGTTCTCCTTGGCGATCTTCATGCCGAAGGCCATGTTGTCGTAAACAGTCATATGCGGATAAAGCGCATAGGACTGGAACACCATGGCAATGCCGCGACGCGAGGGCGGGATTTCATTGACCAGCTGTCCGTCGATGAACATTTCGCCGCCGGTGATTTCCTCCAGACCCGCAATCATGCGCAGCAACGTCGATTTCCCGCAGCCGGACGGCCCGACGAAAACGATGAATTCGCCCTGTTCGATCTCCAGATCGATGCCGTGCAGGACTTTTACCTGCCCGTATGATTTGCGGATATCCTTGAGAACGAGACTTGTCATGGGTTGTTCCTCCCTGCTCTATCAGGCGTAACGGGCGAAGAAAGCGCCCCATGCCGGAAGTTCTACGCTTCTGCCGTCCACACCGTTTGCAAAGCCGTGGCCTTCGAGAACCTCCCAGTTCCCTTCCGGCAGCGTCGCCTTTGCCGGTGTCGCGGACAGATTGAAGAGGCACAGAACGGTTTCGTTGCCGAGCGTGCGGGTGTAGCTCAGCACGTCGCCCTCCACTGGCTGGAATTCGATGCCGCCCTTGGCAAAAGCGGGATGCTTTTTGCGGAAGGAAAGGAAGCGGCGGTAGTGCTCCAGCACGGATGCCTCATTGCCCTGTTGGGCGCGGACGGCGCGCTGCTTGTGTTCGGCCGGAATGGGCAGCCAGGTCTTGTCCGAGGTCGAGAAGCCGGCCTGCGCATGGCCCGCATCCCACACCATCGGTGTGCGGCAACCGTCGCGGCCCTTAAATTCCGGCCAGAACTGGATGCCGTAGGGGTCCTGCAAATCCTCAAAAGCAATATCGGCTTCAGTAAGGCCCAGCTCTTCACCCTCATAGATGCAGACGGAGCCGCGCTGCGTCATCAACAACGCCGAAAGCACCTTGGCGAAAGCATCCTTATCCTCGACATGCTCGCCCCAGCGGCTGACATGGCGAACGACATCGTGGTTGGAGAAAGCCCAGCAGGCCCAGCCTTCCGGCGCCGCCCTGGCAAAATCCGCCTGGACATCGGCAACACGCTGTGGCGTGAGCGCATCCGGCGCCAGGAATTCGAAGGCGTAGCACATCTGCATCTTGTCGTCGCCGGAGGTGTATTCACCGACGATTTCGAGTCCGCGCTGACTGTCGCCGACTTCTCCGACGGCGGCGATGTCCGGAAACTCGTCCAGCACGGCGCGGAAGCGTTTCAGGAAGGCGATGTTTTCGGGGCGGTTCTTGTCGTAGAGATGTTCCTGGAAATTGTAGGGATTGACCGCAGGTGCCGTAGAGGCGTTGCGGCGCTCCGGCGCCAGCGCCGGGTTGTCGCGCAATTCCAGATCATGGAAATAGAAATTGATGGTATCGAGGCGGAAACCATCGACGCCGCGCTTCAGCCAGAAGCGGGTGATATTGAGCAGTTCTTCCTGAACTTCCGGATTATGCAGGTTGAGATCCGGCTGCGAGGTCAGGAAGTTGTGCATGTAATATTGCATGCGGGTGGGGTCCCACTGCCAGCCGGAGCCGCCGAAGATCGACAGCCAGTTGTTGGGCGGCGTGCCATCCGGCTTGCTGTCCGACCAGACATACCAGTCCGATTTCGGATTGTTGCGGCTGGCGCGGCTTTCCACGAACCACGGATGCTGGTCAGACGTGTGCGACATGACGAGGTCGATCATGACGCGGATACCCAGACGGTGCGCTTCCGCGATCAACCCGTCGAAATCGGCAAGCGTGCCGAACATCGGATCGACATCGACATAATTCGAGACGTCATAACCGAAATCCTTCATCGGCGAGGTGAAGAAGGGCGAAATCCAGATGGCGTCGGCACCGAGACCGGCAATATGCGCCAACCGGTCGGTGATGCCCTTGAGATCGCCGATGCCGTCGCCATTGGAGTCCTGATAGGAGCGCGGGTAGATCTGATAGATCACGGCGCCGCGCCACCAATCCTTGTTGGGCGTCAAAGCGGAAGTCACCGGAGCGGTCATAGTCTCATCCTGTCTGGTATGGGCGTTCATGGATAATCAGCCTCCCTTGACGGAGCCTGAGAGCAGGCCACGCACGAGATAACGTTGAAGGGCAAAGAAGACGCCAAGCGGCACGACAATGGTAACGAAGGCCGAGGCGGTGAGGATTTCCCAGTTGCCGCCGCGCGAACCGAGCAGCGCGTTTAGCGCACCGGTCAGCACCAGCTCATCCTTCTGCGTGCCGAGGAAGACCATGGCGACAAGCAGGTCGTTCCAGGTCCACAGGAACTGGAAGATGGCGAAGGAGGCGAGCGCCGGGAAGGACAGCGGCAGGATGATCTTGACGAAGATTTCGAAATCGCTCGCGCCGTCGACACGCGCACTTTCGATGATCTCTTTCGGCAGGCCGGAAATGTAGTTGCGCAACAGGTAGATGGCGAGCGGCAGACCGAAGGCGGTGTGCGCCAGCCAGATGCCGGCATAGGTCTTGGACGGTACGCCGAAGATATTGCCGATTTCGTTGTAGAGTTTCAGGAGCGGTATCAGCGACATCTGCAACGGTACGACGATCAGGCCCACCACCATCGCAATCAGAAAATTGCGGCCGGAAAAGCTCATCCATGACAGCGCATAGGCGGCAAAGGCGGCGATGAGGATCGGAATGACGGTTGCCGGCACGGCGACTGTCAGCGAGTTGACGAAGGACTGGCCGATGCCTTCCGAGGTCAGGACGGTTCGATAATTGTCGAGTGTGAAGACCGGCGGTGTCGCGACGGAAATATAGACGCGCTTGCCGCGAGAGCCCTCGAAGCTTGAGGCCTTGCTGTATTCGTAGGTGCCATCGGTGTTGACGAGCAGCGTTTCCCCGTCGCCGATATCTGCCGCTTCACCGGCTTTGAAGGCCGTCGGCTCCTGCACGCGAACGCCGAAGGCTGCAACCTTGCCCCCCTGTCCGCTTTCAAAAACATTACCTGATATGACGTAGCGGTTCCCGTCCTGCCTCTGCACGGCAGCGTCGGCAAGGCGAACCGCCGCGGTCTGCTCGGAACTGGAAAAGGCCGTCCACCAGCCCGACACGGTGATCTGGTCCTTGTCGCGCAGGGAACTTACGAGAATACCGAGTGTGGGCAGAAGCCAGAGAAGCACGACGACCAGCACGCTGGCATGGACGATGAGGCGCGGCAGGCCGACGCGGCGCAGACGTTTTACGATATCCATCTCAGCGGCCCTCCATCTCGCGGTTCGCCTGGCGGATGTTCCAGACCATGATCGGGGTGACGGCCGCCATGATGATGAGCGCGATAACAGCACTTCGGCCACTGTCACCGCCGCCGCGGAACATCCAGTCGAACATGAGATTGGCGAGAACCATGGTGTTCCACTGACCGTTGGTCATGGTCAGCACGATGTCGAAAACCTTGAGAACGAGAATGGTGATCGTCGTCCAGACGACGGCGATGGTGCCCCAGATTTGCGGGACCATGATCTTCCAGAAGATCTGCCAGCCATTGGCGCCATCGATGACGGCCGCTTCGATTGTCTCTTCCGGAATGCCGCGCAGCGCTGCCGACAGGATGACCATGGCAAAGCCGGTCTGAATCCAGATGAGGATGACCATCAGGAAAAAGTTGTTCCAGAAGGGCATGGAAATCCATACCTCCGGGCTGCCGCCGAAAAACTCGACGACGGCGTTGAGGAGGCCGATCTGCACCTGACCTTCGGCGCGATACTCGTAAATGAATTTCCAGATGACGGAGGCACCGACGAAGGAGATCGCCATCGGCATGAAGACGATGGATTTGGCGATGTTGCCCCACCAGATGCGGTCGGTCATGACGGCAATAACGAGGCCGAAGAAGGTGCAGGCGGCCGGCACCACGGCCAGCCAGAGGATGTTGTTGAAGATCGATTGCCTGAAGCCGGCATCGAAAAATGCCCAGCGATAATTGGCAAGACCTACGAATTCGGCGCCGGTCCGGTCATAGAACGAGAGGATGAGCGTCGCGATGACGGGATAGACCAGATAGACGAGAAGAAGGAGAAGAGCGGGGCCGATGAACAGCCAGGGCCTGACCGACGCGCGGCGGTTGAGGTTGCGGGATGCCTGCAACACGTCTCCCGAGCGGACGGGAAAGATTACCTGCAACAGTTTGTCGGATAGCCAATAATAGGCAGCGCAGGCAAAAACGCCGGCCACCATGACGCCGATGGCAGAAACGAGTTGTTGAGCCATGTTCCCTCCCTTGATCCTCTCCGCGCCGCGCTGATTTTATGCGGTCGACGGCCGTTCCGTTGGCAAAGGCCCGGCGGCATCACCGCCGGGCCAAGCTCTTTTGAGGTTACTTCAGGCCGTCCCAGGCCTTCTGGATATCGGCAGCGACCTGATCGGCCGACTTGCCGCCGACGAAATCGATCATGCCGGTCCAGAATGCACCCGCGCCGATCTTGCCCGGCATCAGGTCGGAACCGTCAAAGCCGAAGGTGGTCGCGGAGGTGAGGATTTCACCCTGGCGCTTCATCTGCTCATTGGCATAGGTATCGACATTCACACCCTTATACGGCGTCAGGAAGCTGGACTGTGCCATCCAGACTTCATGGGCGATCGGGGTTTTCAGGAAGTCGACGAAAGCCTTGGCGGCGGGCGCTTCCTTGGTAATGGTGACGAGCGTGCCGGCGCCCAGAACTGGCTTGCCGAGTTCCGGCTTTGCGGCATAGGTCGGCATATAGAAGAAATCCACATCCGTTCCGACCTTGGTACCATCAGGGAAGAAGGACGGCACGAAGGACGCTTGATGGTGGAGGTAGCACTTCGGCGGAATGTCGAAGAGACCCTTCGGGCTGTCGCGGAAGTCGGTGGAGGCCACAGCCGCAACGCCGCCGCTGACATATTTTTCGTTCTTGGCGAATTTGCCGAATTCATTGATTGCCGCAACTACGGCCGGATCGGTGAACTTCACCTCGTTCGTCGTCCATTTCTGATAGACGTCGAGTGGCTGCGTGCGCAGCATCAGGTCTTCCACCCAGTCCGTTGCCGGCCAGCCGGTCGCACCGCCGGAACCGAGGCCGATGCACCAGGGTGTGCCGCCATCGGCAACGATCTGGTCCGTCAGCTTGAACAGGTCTTCCATGCTCTCGGGCACTTTATAGCCCGCTTCCTCGAAGTTCTCAGGTACGTACCAGACGAGCGACTTCACGTCGGCCTTGAAGGGAAATGCAAAGTAAGCCTTGTTGCCATCCTTGCCCTTGTAGCTGCCGAGATCAACCCAGGACTGGCCAGCGCCGTAATTGTCCTTGACCCAGCTTGCGGTCTCATCGCCGAGCGGAACCAGAAAACCCTTGGCGGCGAGATCGGCCAGAAGACCGGGCTGCGGCAGGATGGCGATGTTGGGCGGAGAACCAGCCTGCGTGTCGATGACGATCTGCTGTTCGTAGTTTTCCGAGGAGGAATAGCGGACGTTCACGCCGGTCGCGTCGGAGAAATAGGCCAGCACCGTCTGGAACAGCGCCTCGTCCTCACCGCGCCAGGGCCCGAAAATCGTCAGCGTCTGACCTTTCAGGTCGGCATGGGCCGCCTTGAAGTCTTCGTAGCTTTTCCAGTTGAACTTGGCATCCTGACCGGGCGCGAATTTCAGATCGGCGGCAAAGGCTGAACCCGACAGCAGCACTATAGAAGCCGCCGTCGCCAAAAAGGTCTTCTGCATGTGATTTACCTCCCATCACATAAAAGGCTCAAAGCATCTCCCATAAATCAAAGCGCTTTGGCTGCCTATTCATCTCATTGTCATTGAGAAGGAGTCAAGAGGCTCTTTCGCTGGACATGCCGCATTGTCGTATGAATAGTCATACTTACTTAGAAAGGCGGCTATCGTTTTCGATTGAGAAAACCGGCAGGGACTGGTAAAAAACTAAAGCGCTTTGGGAGTTAGAGGAGAGGCTTTTGCCATTTCCGATGCGCGCGCATGGAGGAAAAACAGACATGAACCTGAAACAGTTGTCGCAACTGCTGGGGATTTCTCAGACAACCGTCAGCAGAGCGCTCAACGGATATCCCGAGGTGAGCGCAGAGACGCGCCGCCGCGTCATGGAAGCCGCCGAAAAGACCGGATATCGCCCGAATGCCGCGGCGCAACGGTTGGCGACCGGCAAGGTCGGCTCCATTGGACTGGTCATGCCGGTTGGCGAACATCACCGCTCGGATGTGCATTTCGGCGAATTCCTGAGCGGTCTAGGCGAAGAAGCGGCTCGCAGCGGATTTCACCTCGTCATCACGCCCACGGAGCCGGAAAAGGAACGGGAAGCCCTGCGGGGGCTGGCGGCGAGCGGCAGCGTCGACGGCATCTACCTCGCCTATATGAAGAAGAACGACGCCCGCATCGCCATGATGCAATCGCTTTCCCTGCCCTTCCTCGTCCATGGCCGCTCCATCGGCGTGGAAGAGGATTATCCCTTTCTCGACGTGGACAATGAGGCCGCATTTCGCGATGCGACCCAGCTGCTGCTTCAGCTTGGCCACAAGCGGATCGGGCTTCTTAACGGGCCGGAGGGCTACGACTTCACCTTCCGCCGCTGTCTCGGGGTGGAAAAGGCACTGACGGCAAACGGGCTGACATTGCGCCCGGAAAATACAAGACACAGCAGCATGACCGACGAGGAGGGTTATCTCGGCATGGAAGCGCTGTTGTCACAGCCGGAACGACCAACCGCCATTGTATGCGCGAGTACCGCATTGGCACTCGGCGTGATCCGCTCGCTCAACCAGCGCGGCTTGAAACCGGGCAAGGATATTTCGCTGATTGCCCATGACGATGTGTTGCCGCTGTTGAAGCCCGACAATTTCTCGGTGCCGCTCACCACCACCCGCTCATCCTTGCGGGCGGCGGGGGTGCGTGTCGGGCAGCGCCTGATCAACCGGATCAAGCTTAACCAGACCGAACCTCATCAGGAACTCTGGAAGGCGGAACTTGTCGTCCGCGCCTCCACAGGACCGGCTCCGAAAGAGTAACTACCGATTTCAGAACTTCGGTGCGGTCTTTCCAAGCGCGCGATAGGCGGCGATGACGGTGTTGGCCATCAGCATGGCAATCGTCATCGGGCCTACGCCGCCCGGAACGGGGGTGATGGCAGCAGCGACTGCGCTTGCCTCATCATAGGCGACGTCACCGACCAGCTTCGATTTGCCTTCACCCTTTTCCGGAGCGGGAATGCGGTTGATGCCGACATCGATGACGGTCGCGCCGGACTTCACCCAATCGCCCTTCACCATTGCCGCGCGACCCACCGCCGCCACGAGAATATCGGCCGTCTTGCAGACGGTGGCGAGATCCTTGGTGCGCGAATGCGCCATCGTCACCGTGGCGTTGGCATTCAGGAGAAGCTGGCCCATCGGCTTGCCGAAGAGGTTGGAGCGGCCGATGACCACGGCGTTCAGGCCGGAAAGATCTTCGCCGTGAATGCTGCGCACCAGAAGCATGGCGCCGGCTGGCGTGCAGGAGATGAGGCCGGTTGCGAGATCGCCGGTCGCCAGCTTGCCGGCGTTCAGCACGCTCAGGCCATCCACATCCTTCTCGGGCAGGATCGACTGGATGATCTCATCGGAATTGAAGTGTTTCGGCAAAGGAAGCTGTACCAGAATGCCGTGGATGGAGGGATCGGCGTTCAGTTCGCCGACCAACTTCAGAAGCTGATCTTGAGTTGTTTCTTCCGGCAGCGTGTGCTGAACGGAATTGAAACCGCATTGCTTGGCTGTCTTGCTTTTGGAATTCACGTAAGCGTGGCTGGCCGGATCGTTGCCGACGATGACAACCGCGAGACCGGGCTTCACACCCTGTTCCGCCTCAAGCGTTTCTGCCGATTTGCGGACCGCCTCCGTTACCGAAGCCGCCTTTGCCTTTCCGTCAATCACAACTGCCATGCGTCCTGCTCCTGCTGGATTACGTTGGCCCCGTATGGTGCCGACTTTGCAGGAATGCAAGCAAAAATGCAGCTTCGTCAGGCAGTTTTGCGGTAGTCGTCGCGATGCTCGGCGTAATCGGCGAGGCGCTCCCTCAAGAGCGCCAACTCGAGTCTCAATTCCGCCAATTCCTCGGCTTCGGCCTGCTCGTGATCGAAATGCCCGGCAAGGGCTTCACTGAGCAAGGGCGGCAGCTCCGGTGTCGTCTGGGGGGTATTCCTGACGGTGCGGTTGCCCATCAGAACCTGCCGCACACGCTCGTCCAGCGGAATGTCATCGGTATCGAATCCGCTATCGTTCGCCGCCCCGGCGTAATAGTCCGCGAACTCAGCCTCCGGCTCGAATTCGCTATCCGCGGCCAGTTCTTCCAGATCATGGAACACATCCGGCTCGATCGGCTCGAACTCGGGAAACTGCCCCGATTGCTCAGGCGCTTTTTCGGAGGGCAGAACGTGCGCATCATCAAAGACGAGTGCCTCCTCCTCGTCATGGCGACGGTAGCTCAGGAGATACAGGCTGCCCAACAGGCCGAGCAACGCGCCACCGCCTGCCAGCATCGCGGCTTGTGTGAGGTCGCGCGACAATTCGCCCGGTCCGGCCTTCCTGGTGAGGCGGGTCTCAACGGCGGTTGTGGTGGATGAGGACATGTCCCGACGCTCGCTCGCCTCAAGATAGGCATTTCGCGCCGTTTCCAGTTCACCCTGCAATCTGGAGAATTCACCGGGCGTGACACCAAGGCTGCTCAGGCGGTCGAGATGTTTCGTTCGTTCGGCGTTCGCGGTTGCAACTTCCTGTGCGACGCGCTTCTCATCGGCGCGCAAGCCATCGACCAGCTGACGCAATGCGGGAGCGACAAGCGCCTGCACGGCGTCTACGGCATTCTGGGCGGCGATGCGGCGGGGATGTTTCGGGCCGTAATCGACCGAGACGCCTGAAAGCGCCATGCTGGCACTTGCATGTCTTTGCCTGATGTCCTCAATCACAGAGAAAGCAGCGCCTGACGGCAGGGGCTTTGACAATACGTCATTCGGCTTGAGGCCGGTGGCCACCGCCAGATCCGTCTGAAGCGACTGCTGCTGCTGGGTCGTCCCCGCAAGGCTGTCATTGAGGTCGCGCAATTGCTGCTCGAGTTGCTGCACTTCCGCCAGGACGGTCTCGCCGTGGCGCATCTGGAAACCGTTCAAGGCGGCTTCCGCCTCGTCCAACCGGGTGCGCGCCCGCTCCGTCTCGCGCATGGCGGGCGTCATGGTGCCGGCCTTGCCATCCGCCATGACACGCATCGAAAGATAATCCGTAAGCCGCATCGCTGTTTCCGGCGTCGCTGCCTTCGAGGTTACGATCAGCGTGTTTTCATCTGGCGTCAGTTCCAGACGTATCGCCTCGCCCACAGCACCGTTCAATGCTTCACGTGGGGAAAGCGAACGGGTATCCGCCCCGGTCAAAAGGTCGAAAAGCAGGCCAAGTTCGCCCTGATTGCGAACGCCGACCATGTCGGCGGGCTTCAATTTGAGGTCGCCCGTTATACGGTCCAGACCGGAAGGAGAAAGCAGGGTGCGGCGGGCCATGGCAAGAAAGCGTGCCGCATCGGGTGCATCGTAGCCGGTCTGGGTAACCTCGACATGCGCCTGCGAAACATATCCGCGAAAACCGGAATCGATGAGCAGCAGCGGAAGTGCAGCCCCCACAACGGTGGCGGCGGCTACGCAACCGGCTGTCAGAAGCCGCAGACAACGTTTGCGAAATTGCGACGCAGGCACGGCAACACCATCCTCATCAGGGCGCGTCGCCATCATATCGGGACTGTGATCAACCATCTGAAGCCGTCTGCCACGCTCGGCGCCGCCCGCAACAGGCGGCTTTCAAAACCTTACGGGAGGTTAAAGGATCGTGGCAAACAAATGGTTAACGCGGGCCTTGCCGACCCGCCTCAGCCCTTGCCGAGCGCGATGTGCCAGGGCTCGGCGCAAAGGCTGTAAAGCCAGCTCATATGCAGCTTGCGAAAGATTTCGGGCATGCCAGCCACTTCGGACGCCAGCACCTTGAACAGGGGACCGACCGCGATGACGAGACGCGCATCATCGCGATTGATGCTGCGATGCAGCCATTTCTCCTGGTTTTCCGCAAGCATGCCCGCCAGCACGACATCCACCTTCACGCCCGAAGTATCCCGGTTCAGCATCACGAAATCATGCCAGGGCGCATGTGCGCGCAGCTTGGCGAGGACCTCTCCGACCTGTGCTGCATCATCCCCCGCAACGCCGATACGTTTCGGCACCGCCATATAGGTCAGAAGTGCCATGACGAAGGCAACGCCATCGATGGTCTCGGGCAGAGGCTTGCCGTGTTCGGCGCGTGCGGCGGCATTCATCCCCCTGCCCTGCGGCAGAAGCAGACAGCTTTCCAGAATCTGCCTGTAAGCAATGTCCTTGAGGGACAGCCTGGCATTCTGGATGGTAAGAAACGAGAGCATCGTGTGGCCATCACAAGCCGAAGCCTGGCCGCTGACCATTTCCAGCGCCGCGTTCCAGTCCAGATCACAGACGCGCAGTCCGTGAATATTCCGTTGCGATCCCGTCCGCGCAAAATCTGCCGCGAAATTCATGCCAGCCCCCGAATGCCAAATCCACCGCCGCCAATCCGGCGCATGGTTTGCGGGACGGCAGCTCATGGGTCTGTTTATACAGGTACTGGTTGAATTTACCCTGAAGGCAACCGATCGAATATTTCGGAAAATAGAAAGGGGCGATTAACCAGACCGGTGGCCTGCACCGCGCCGCCGTTAGTGGCTTGGGGCCGCTTCTTTTCCGGTGTCGACTTTCTCGCCTTCGACAAGCTTGACCGAACGGGGCGAGCCGTTGCCCTTTTGCTCGCGAATATCGGCCTTAGACAGATAATCGAGCTGCTCGATCAGTACGTCCCCGACCACCTCGTCTCCAAGTTTCTTGTTCAGCCCCTCTCGGATGCGCTGCTTGAAGACATCAGGGTCGAAGGTGGAGATATTGGCGATGTTGACCATGGAAGAACCCGCAAGAAGCGTGAAGAGTTCGTCGGTCATCAATTGCGTTGCGGGCAGTTCGATCTTCGCCATCTTGTCCTTGTCGACACGCAAGGAAATGCGGCTGAGGAAATAACCGTTCACACCACCGTCATTGATGACGGGGATGGTGATGCTTTCGCCTTTGACCAGTTGCAGACTTGCCTTTTTCGCCCCCGCCTCATCTCCCGACGAGGGGGCCGTCGCCATCTGGACGGAGAAATACACCGCGCCGAGCGTGACGGCGCAAACCCAGACGCCGGTGAGAAGAAGCTTCAACATCAGGAGGCTGCGCCGTACATGAACTGTTCCTGGGAATAGGTGCCGTCCGTATCGGCTTCCTGGATCGCGGTCTTGAGAAGATCCGCAACAGCGCGAACCGCATTCAGATGCGCCTCCACGCGGCTGGCATTGGTCGCGAGCTTGGACTTGATGCCCTGCACCTGATCGAGATGTCCGGCGGCGATTTCCTCATGGGGGGTATCGCGGAACAACATCGTCAACTCATAGAGGCAACGGCTTTTATGGGCATTGGAGACTTTGAAATCGAACTGGGGGTCCTTACCGATATTGTCATTCTCATTGTCGATGATCATTTCAAGACGGCCGAGAACGGATTTGATGCGGTGGTCGTTCGACATAAGGTCCATGCTTGTCTCCTCGTTATGATTTATCATGCTCAAGCCTCGTCCGTTTTATCATTGGAAACGCCGAGGACCTGCCTTTCGAACTCCGCCACCATCCGAATTGCAGCATTATGGTCTTTGTCATTCATGGATACGTCGGTAATGCCTTTGCTCTCGGCTTTCCGCAACGCATCCTTGTAGGCCTGTTCTGCAATGCCAACGCCGCCATTTCTGGAAATCGTGTCGGCAAACTGTTCCGCCATCATGCTTTTCCAGATCTCGCCGGCGTTGCCCTTGCCGTAGACCTCCTCGCTGTCTTTCGGCAGCATGTTGGCAACGAAGGTCTGAAGCACGGAAGCCTCATACTTGCGATATGTTTCCGGAACTTCGGTACGGGCAGAGCGGATGTTGGTATTGCCGAGACCTGCCTTCGAGGTGGCGCTGTCAAGCATATCAATGGCAGCGCCAAAGCCCTTGCCCGAATCGGCAAGGCTCGTCGCAGCGAAAGCCGCCTTGTTCGCCTTCAATTTTTCCTGGGCGACCTGCACTTCCTGAGGGTCCGCAGCGCGAACCACATCCATCACCAGATCGCTTATAACCGATATCGCCACGTCCAGAACTCCCGAGCTGACGAACGGGCGGCATTAAAACCGGGGCGTTCGCTCAATCAAGAAACACCGCTGAACACGTCTCTCTGGACGCCCAACGATGCAACAACGGGACAGACTATGGATCGCCAACCTTGCTGGAGGCTGGTGTCCGGGATGCGTTCGTGATTTCTAACAGATCATAGATTGCATTGTCGTCGGCCTCACGATCCTCGAGATCGCGGGCGAGATGCATCCTGTCCTCCAGCCGGTCGGCCTTGGTCTTTTCCTTAAGCACCTTGTTTTCCTGCAATTGCTGCACGCCGGAGAGCTGGCGATCTTTGACGACAAGGCGGCCGTAACGATCCGAATAGTGCCTGGAGAACGTCTGGTGGACCGGCTCCATGGAACTCATCGCTTCAAGCACGTTCTCCATGGATTGCGCCACTTCGGCACGCACGCGGGTGGTGTCGGCCAGTTCAACCTCGGCCATTTTCTCCATGTGGCGCTGGACCGTTACCAGGCGCTTGAGTTTGGCCGAACGCTTGTCCGAAGCCATGGCGTTTTCTCCAGATCAGAAGCCGATGAAGACCGGGCCGAAACCATCCACGAATTGCCGGATGAGGGCCGCGATCGACAGGTAAAGCATGAAAATACCGCCCGCAAGAACGAAAGGCGTCGATATGAAGTAGACTGGGATTTGCGGCGCCAGCTTGTTGATGAGGCCGACCGCAACGTTGAACATCAGACCGTAAATTACAAAGGGGCTGGCAAGCCGCAGCATGATGGAAAAGGAGGCGCGCAGCGTGTCTGTCAGGGTTATCAGCATCTTCTGGCCGCTGATGAGCGCGCCGACCGGTGTCGTGGCGTAGGAATCGACCAGCGCCCGCAGGACGATATGGTGGAAATCCAGGATGAACAGCACCATGAGCCCACCGAAGGTGATGAAGTTCGATATCTGGTTTTCCTGCACGTCTTCAACGGCATCCGCTCCGCCGGGAGCGCTAAGCCCGATGGATGCGCCGATGAGCGCGCCCGTGAACTGGAAGCCGAGCGTGTAAAACCGCGCGATCAGCCCGTACATTGCGCCAATGACGATCTCGGTGAAGATGAGGCCGACAACGGCGCCCTGGCTTGCGCCGGAGACTTTCGGATAGATCGTATCCCACAGTACCGGCAGAAGCGCCATGGACACCGCAACGCACAGGAGAATGCGTATCTGCGGCGAGATGCGCGAACTGGAAAAGCCCGGCATGGTCATGAAGCAG
Organism: Agrobacterium sp. MCAB5; assembly: GCF_052114365.1. Taxonomy (NCBI): domain Bacteria; kingdom Pseudomonadati; phylum Pseudomonadota; class Alphaproteobacteria; order Hyphomicrobiales; family Rhizobiaceae; genus Agrobacterium; species Agrobacterium sp. MCAB5. Next base: position 488,041 of record NZ_JBFREP010000001.1, on the reverse strand, counting down.
GCGCCGATACGGCAAATTGCAAGGAACAATGCGATAATTGTCCCTTGCGGGTCGGTTATCATGAAATGGCGCCCAGAATCTTGATCTCCAGCCCCTTGGCCAGTTCCACATGCGAGAGAACCGGCAGGGTCGCAAAGAGTCGTTCGATGATCATGCGCACATAGGACCGTGTTTCCGGCGACGTGACAAGGACAAAGGGTAGTCCGCGATCCATGAATTCACGGATAACTTTCGATGCCTGCTCGGAAAATTCCTCGAGATGGCGGGGATCGATATCGAATTCGACGATTTCGCCCTTTTGATCGCGCTTGAGCGCCTGATGGAAGACCATGTCCCATTTATTGCCGAGGCGAAGCACACGCAATACGCCATTGTCGGCAAGATCGCCGCAGAGCTGCTGCGACATGCGCACCCGTACATGTTCGACGATCTGCTCGGTCTTGCGCACATGCGGGGCAAGTTCGGCGACCGCTTCCAGAATGAGATGCAGGTTGCGGATCGACACACGTTCGGCGAGCAGCAGTTTCAGCACGGCCTGCAGGCCGGAATAGGACATGTGCGACGAGCAGATTTCGTCGGCAAGCTTCTTGTATTCCGGGTCCAGCCTGTCGATGAGGATCTTGACGTCCTTGTAGGACAGCAATTGCGGGAGATTGTTGCGAATGACCTCGCTCAGATGCGTCAGCACCACAGAGACATTGTCGATCGGGTGGAAACCTTCGCGCTTCAAATCCTCGGTGAATGTCTCGAGAATGGAAACGGCCGGCATGCCGAAGGCGGGTTCGCGGATTTCGTCGCCCGGAATGCTCGGCTTGCGCCCTGCCCCCGTCACGACAAGAACATCGCCAACGCGCAGATTGCTCGACGCGATCGTCGTGCCATGGACACGGATCTGGTAGGCCTTTTCCGGGATCATGATGTCGTCGGAGACCTTGATCTCCGGCACGACGAAGCCGTATTGGGTCGCGAATTTCTTGCGCATCTTGCCGACACGGAAAGCCAGTTCCTGATGCGCACCGAGGAGGCGGGTCGAAACCTGCTTGCCGAGGGCAAGTTCGATTTCGGACGTCTTGAGGACCTGCTTGACGGAGTCCTTTTCCGCTTCGTTGGTCTGGAGAACCTTGTCCTCCTCTTCCTGACGGCGCTGCGCGCTTTCCGCTTCGACCTGGCGCGGAATATACCAGCTGCCGAAGGCCATGATGCCGCCCAAAAGCGTGAAGGGCAGGAAGGGCAATCCCGGCATGACAGCAAGAAGCCCCATCAGCATGGCTGCGACCATCAAGGCACGCGGATATCCGCTCAGCTGATTGATGACGGCCTGATCCGTCGATCCGGAGGTGCCGCCGCGCGACACCAGAAGGCCAGCCGCCAGCGACACGATAAGGGCCGGGATCTGCGAAACGATACCGTCGCCGACCGAAAGCTTTACGAAAACATCGGCAGCCTCGCCGATCGGCATGCCGTGGCGGAAGTAACCGATGATGATGCCGCCGAAAATATTGATCGCGGTGATGATCAGGCCGGCGATCGCATCGCCGCGTACGAACTTCGAGGCACCGTCCATCGAACCGAAGAACGAGCTTTCCTCTTCCAGTTCGCGGCGACGGCGTTGCGCTTCCTTTTCATCGATGATGCCAGCGGACAAATCCGCATCGATCGACATCTGCTTGCCGGGAATGGCATCCAGCGTAAAGCGCGCGCCGACTTCGGCGATACGGGTGGCACCCTTGGTGATAACGATGAAGTTGACGGTGATCAGGATCAGAAAGACGATCAGACCGATCACGAAGTCGCCCGACATGACGAGGCTGGAGAAGCCCGCAATCACGCCGCCCGCCGCCGTGGGCCCCTCGTTGCCGTGCGAAAGGATGACACGCGTCGTCGCAATGTTCAGCGACAGGCGAATCATGGTCGCGATCAGCAGCACGGTTGGAAAAGACGAGAAATCCAGCGGACGCTGTATCCAGAGCGCCACCATGAGGATGAGGACCGAAAGTGCTATGGAAAAGGCCAGACCGACATCCACCAGAACGACCGGAATGGGCAGGAACAGCACGCAGAGGATCGACACGATGCCCAATGCGAAACCGACATCCCGCATGCTCGGGCTTACCTTGGGCAAGGAAATGACTGGTGGTTGCGCCATAAAATCGTCCTGTCTCTTCATGAGAAGGGCGACGGAAAAGCCGCCGCACGGTTCCGCGGCACCGGTTTTCTAAAATCGCTGACGCAATTCAGCCCGATGCTTCAGCCTATCCCTAGTCGCTGAAGCTTGCGCGAGGATGGCATCCAGACGGGACGGGCGTCAGAAGCCCGACTGAACCCGCGAAAAGACGAGATTGGAAAAAAGGGCGATCTGCGCGCCCACAAACGGGGCGGCAACGCCGAGAACGATCATGATCGTTACGATTTTAGGGACAAAGGTCAGCGTCATTTCCTGAACCTGGGTCAGGGCCTGGATGAAGGCGATGGCGACACCAACGATCATGGCCGCGAGAACGGCGGGACCGGCCGCGACGAGAACCGTCCAGACTGCCGCCTGCATGATATCAAGCGCATCGGCCTCGTTCATCGTCGCATCCTTTATTCCGGAAAGGCGGCATCATGCCGCCTCTTCAATGTCAGGAACCTGCCGGCACGTCCGAATCGGTGCCGCTATCAGGTGTAGTCGCGATCGGACCGTTCGAGAAGGTCACACCGGCCTGCAGCAGCACTTTGTCACCAGCTTCTGTGATGGCGACGACGCCGTCCGAATAGACTTCGACTTCCTTTACCACGCCGGTGACCTTGTCGTCGGCGCTCTTGACCGTTTTGCCAACCAGGTCGGAAGCGCGCGTCAGGGCTTCGGCCTGCAGCATGCTCTTCAGATGGGTGTTGGTCTTGATCGTCTGCTCAACCTGCGAGAAGCTCGCAAGCTGCGACATCTGCTGGCCGGCATCCATCGGGCTGGTCGGATCCTGGTTTTTCATCTGGGCGATGAGAAGCTTCAGGAAGCTGTCGTAGTTAAGCGAGGCCGCGCTTTTGTCGTTGCTGCTCGCCCCGGCATTTGCCCAGGGGTTAGAGGCTGCCGACGTGACTGCATCTACCGCCATGGTGCGATCTCCTTGCGAATCTGCTCGATCGTTGCGGGGGTCATTTCCTGATTGTTGAGGATCTTTTCCTCGGTCGGGTACAGGCCACGAATGGCCTTCAGCGCTTCGAAAGCCTTACCCGAGGCAACCAGACCGTCGATACGCTTGAGTTCGGCCAGAATCTCCTCATGCTGGAAGCAATTCAGCAGCATGCTCACGGATTTACGGAACAGGTTCGTCGACTGTTCGCGTCCTTCCGGGTTGATGAGGATCATCTGGGCGATGAAATAAAGCTGTCTGAGCGGCGTCGTCGCCTGCTCCGGCTGCAGGACGTGGTTTTCAAGCAGGAACGTGACATCGTTCAGGAATTCGAGGGCCACCTTGCGATCCACCCGCAAAACCGCGCCGTTGATGAAAATCTTTTCGCCCGATTTCAGCGAGATTCGAAGTGTACTTTTCATTTCAGTCCATCCCTGATGATGGTTGTCACGTCAATTATACCCTGGAAATTCGTCGACTGACGTTTCCGGATCAGTTCGCACTCTTTCAAAATCCAGATCGCGATAGAAATCAGATTTGCCCTGAGTTCCATGGCCAGCTGGTTTTCGGGCTGCTTGAGGTCCTCAATGAAGCGGATCCAGACCCGTCGAGTGTAAAAAAGCGCTTCGATCGTGTGGCGCTGGGAAGAGGAATCCTTTGCCTCCACCAGTAGATCGATCGATTTTGTCAACGCCTGCCGCTCGCGATCCTTCGCATCTGCGACACCATCCTCCATGATTTCGGCGTAGGAAAACTGGTACATTCATGTATCCTTTATCTGCCGCCACCCCTGTTCATCAGAGGTAGTTTACCAGACTCATTTTTTGCAGACGCGACGTAAGGCTGTAGGCAATTTCAATCTGCTGCTGGAGCAGATCCAGGCGTGTCTTCACCTCGTAGGTATCGATCCCCTCGATATCCAGCAGATGAGTCTCGATGATCTTTTTCTGGGCGGCGAGCGAGTCGTTCGCTTTCGAAACACGGCTTTCGGAAAGGCCGAGCTGGCTCTGCTGCTGGTTCAAACCACTAATGACCGTGCCTATATTGGTCACCGACCTGGTTGCCACCAATTCGCGAACGTCGCTTGGGACCTTGTCATCAAGGAACGTCATCGCCGTCATTGCTGTCATCGCGAAATAACGCATGCCCTGCGAGTTGCTGTTGGTCGATGTCTCGACCACCTCGTTCTGGCTGATGCGGCTCGTCATGTTCGTGTCGCTCGCCTTCGACCCATAGGTCGTCCAGAAATCGTAATTCTGGCCGGCCGTCAGATCGCTGTGCGGTGGGTTCGTAACCGGCGTAGTACCGTTGAACACGCCTTCGATACGGGTCATGAATGCCGCGGCCTGATCCTTGGACAGGTCGGCAATGTTACCGACCGCAGGTGTCTGTGCGGCCATGAACGCGTTCAGCTCAACCTCATAGGCTGCCTTCAGCGTCGATCCGTCGGCAAAGTAGTCATCGATAGGCTTCACATCCGTATTGATGCCGGAAAACAGAAATTCGCCACTGACTGCCGTATTGGCAAAACCGGTGAAGGTGTTGAACGCATTCGAAATGGTTTTGGCGACCGTTGCCAGCGTTGGTGCTGCGCTGCTGGTATTCGGAACAAGAACCTTCTGAATTTCCTGGGCAGCCTTTGCCATGCCATCAAGTGCCGCCTGAGAGGACTTGAGGCGCTGCGTGGCGATGGAATTGACGCTGACGAGCGAAGAGAGACGATCGACATCGCGATTAAGGTCAAGACTGCGGGCCGTGTTGGCACCCAGCGTCACGCCCAGGTCCGCATGTTTACCCGTGGTCAGCTCGGTATTGAGGTTCGTCATCTCAAGCTGGGCCTTGAGGATGGTGCTGCGCATGCTGTTCTGCATCGCCAGCGATGAAATGAAGGACGTTTTCATCTATTACCTCACCATATCCATCAGCGACTTGAGCATGTCGTCGATGGTGGTCACCAGCTTCGTGGCGGCCTTGTAGGATTGCTCGATATCCATGAGCAGCGAAAGCTCCTCATCCAGGCTGACGGCAGTATTGTTCGAATAGGAGGTGGCGGAGCGCTCATAGAGCGCGCTTTTCGCTTCGTTTGCCGAAGTTGCGCCGGATCGTTCCTGTTCGAGCCACCCCACCGAGTTGGTGCCGTATTTCAGGATGCTTGTATTCGTATCGATACGTGTCGACGCGGCAAAATTCATGGGCGCGTCAAAAGCAGTGACATAGCTGTCGATCAGTGCGGAAAACCCGGTTCCGCCTGAAGTTGTGCTGTTGATTACATAAGCGGTACCGTTGATACCGCCGTCGCGCAACAATTCCGGGTTTCCACCTTTGGAAATAATTAACGCAGGGTTGACGGTAATGCTCGCAGCGAGCCCGGGAGAGACAACACCGCTTGCCGGAATGGTTGTGGCCGCAGGCGAGCCGTAGGTGAAGAGGCCTGGCATCTTCGGCAGCGTGCTGGTCGGGCTGGCCGGCTTTTCCGCAAACATGGTGATGAGGCCGCGCGCAATTTCGTCGAGCTGGCTCTGCATGGTTGGCGCCAGGTCGTCACGAACCTGCATCAGACCCTGAAGCGAACCTTCCGCTGTCGTGTTGCTGCCGCTGCTCGCCTTGATCGCGACGCCATCAACGTAGATCGCGTTGCCCGTGACCGTCGCGTCGTAGCCCGGCTGCGCCTTGAAAGTAACCTTGCGCGGCACGACTTCGAACAGGGTCGCGCCATCCGCCGTGTAGAGCGCCACGTCGTTGTTTTCACGATTGACGACATTGATCCCGATGATGGACGAAATGTCCTTCAGCAGCGTCTCGCGCTGGTCGAGAGCATCACTTGGATTGCCGCCGATCGCGGTCTGCGCCTTGACCTCGTTGTTGGCTTCCTCGAATTTCGCGAGCAGGCCGTTCAGCTTGTCGACCTGAAGGGACATTTCCTTGTCGGCACGCAGGCGCATCGCCTGCAACTCGGACGAAGCCTTGTTCAGGGAATTGGCGACGTCCACGGCGGATGTCACCGCCGTCGCAGCAAGCGCGGAATCGCTCGGCTTTGAGGCATAACCGTCAAGGCTCTTCAGCAGTTCCTTCATATAGGTGGCAGGCGAACTCTCGTAATCGTTGCCGCCGAAAAGGCTTTTCATCTCCTCGAGCCCGGTCAGAACGGTTTTCTGGCCGGAAGCGAGGGATGCACTGGAGATCGTCTGCCTCAGGAGGCTCTCATTCTGGGCACGGCCGTTGGCGACAATACTTGCACCTGACATGGTCGTGCCGAGAATGGCGGTTCGCTTGACGTAGTTCGCATTACCCACATTGGCAATGTTTTTCGAAGTAACGTCCGTCTGCTTACCTGTATTGTTGAAGATCGACTGCGCAGTATTCATTGCTGACGTGAGCGACATTCATTTGTCCTCGTGAGAATTACTATCTCTTCAGATTGATCAGGACATCCATCAAATCCGACCCGGTCTGGAAGACTTTCGAATTCGCTGTATAGATACGCTGGGATTCAATCATATCGGTGAGTTCGCTGGCGATATCGACGTTCGAGCCCTCAAGCGCACCCTTCTGGATGTAACCGAAGCTGCCCGTCTGCGGGAAACCGATGGTGACGACGCCCGACTCGTTGCTCGGCAGATAAACGTTGCCGTTCTGAGGGGAGAGGTTGTCGACGCTCGGCACCGTGGCAACCGCCAGCTGGTAGATGTTGCGGCGGCCACCATCCTGATAGACTGCAGTCACTACGCCGTCCTTGCCGATTTCCACGTCCTTGATCTGGCTCGGGCCGTTACCGTTCAGGATCGCGGTGCCCGGCGTGAACTTCGTCGAGAACTGCGACATGTCGGACAGGTCGATACTTATTGCCTGCGGGACGCCGCTGACCGTGTCGTTGATGGTGATCGACTTTTGAGAGGTAGGTGTGAGCTTATTGGTCGCCGGGTCGAATGCCAGCGTGACTGATTCCTTGACAAGGTTCGCTGCTGGGGTCGCCGTGTAAGGGAAGCCGCCATTGGTCGACTGGTCCTGACGATAGACTGCCACTTCCCAGGTATTGGCGCCGGTCTTGGTGTAATAGAAATCGTAGAGAACCTTCGCGCCACCGCTGTCGTACGCCGTCAACGATGTCTTGTTACCGATCGTCGATGTTGCAAGGTTGTCGCTCGGACGCGAGCCCGCCGCAACAGCGGCTTCATCGCGATTGAGGTTGGCCGGGAAGCTGCCCTGCGTGGAGGGCGATGCTGTCAGGCCGAAATTATTGACGTTGACGGCCTCAAGGCCGGTAAAGCCGTTGACGACGGCAGCTGGCGCATTTGCCCCGTAGGGGTAACCCATCAGCTGGAAGCCCGCTGCGTTTTCCAGGTAGCCTTCCGCATTCTTCACGAACGAGCCGGCACGTGTGAGATAAGGCGTGCCGCCACCATCCTGAACCACGAAGAAACCGTTGCCCTGAATGGCAAGATCGGTGCTCGACGTGGTGTAGGACAGGTTGCCCTGCTCTGAAATGCTGTAGCGAACGTTGGACTGCACGCCGCCGGAGGCATAGCTGCCCGACGAGGAGGGCAGAACGAGCGAGGAGAACGACGTCGATGCGCGCTTGTAGCCGGTGGTGCTTGCGTTAGCGATGTTGTCGCCAACGGTTCCCAGCTTGTTAGCCTGTGCATTCATGCCGGACACACCGGTTCGCATAGTGCCGAAAATACTCATTCAAAAACCCTCGTGGTCATCTTCAGGGAGAAGGTAAAGCGTTTGGCTTGCGTGAAGCTGTCTGAAATACCGCGTTTGAAAAAGACCACGCGGATGAATGAATATTATTGCCAATCAATGCTGTAACCGAGGAAACGCTTGGAATCGACCGGATCGTAGCCGAGCTTCTTGCGAAGCTTCTTGCGCAGCTTGCTGATATGGCTTTCCACGACGTTCTCTTCGACGTCATCATCGAAGATGCCGTAGATGGCATTGAAAATCTGCGCCTTGGAAACGCGGCGTCCGCGATTGGCAATCAAATATTCAAGGATGCGGCGCTCGCGCCGCGGCAAGGCAAAGACCTCGCCACCGACTTCGGGATCACGACCGTCTGAGAAAACCCGGATCGGTCCCGCATCGGTGAAATTCGAGATAACCTGCAGGCGGCGACGGATCGCCGCCGCACGCGCAAGGATTTCACGGGGGTGAACCGGCTTGCGCACGACATCGTCGACGCCGCTGTCGAACAGCGCCAGCGTCGATTCCAGCGATGGCTGGTCGCTGACCGCGATCACCGGTGCCGTCGTGCGATCCCTGATCGCCTTCGGCAAGGAGAAGCTCCGGTCGCCCTGACCGATCAGGAATGCCTCTACGGCCGCCAGATCGCTGTCCGCTGCCGTCGAGACCCATTCCCCGAATTCGACCGGATCGAAACCGGTCGAGGGGATGCCCTCACGCCCAAATAGAGAAGTATAGCCGTCTTTAACGAGCTCGCGCTCATCAACCACTACGATCATTCGTCCGCCTCCGAATCAGTGTGGTGTTTTCCAATGCGGCATTGGTACGAATCGGGGGATTCAGCGACAACTGTAGGAAATCATCGATAGTTATTAATAATTGATTAACCATTTTGTGCCGATTTGATCTATATATAGTGGTTGTTAACCATATACGGTACAAAATTTTTGTGTAAAAATTTCAAAAATCCGAAAAAATCGCTTGCGACGCCTTTTTTAGGGCTTTCTCTCGCCACATTTCAAATTGCGAGTCCTTGACCGCATCAAAACAACCGATGGTTGTTATCCGTCGCAGAAATTTTTCGCGTTGGCGGTCCATTTTCCGTAGCCTGTCGCCACCAGATTGGCGATCACCCGGCAGACATATTTCTTTTGAGCCGGGTCGTTGTTGGGCCCGGCATGATAGCGGGCGACCGCCATGGTCCAGGTTTCGTGCCTGTTGTGGAGATTGCGCAGGAACATGGCGGCATATTCGACATTGCGGCGCGGATCGAACATTTCACGCGCGGATGTGAAGTTTTCGCCATGGAAATAGTGGTTTATCTGCATGCATCCGAGGTCGATCAGCTTGGCGCCGTTGCGCTTTGCCGTCTCGAAAGTGGTCAATGCCTCCTCGGTGGAGGAGGCAAATACCGGTTTTCCCTCAATATTCATGGCGTTGGGGTCAAGCCGACCCTTGCGACCGGTCTCGGTCAGGCCGACAGAATAGAGAATTCCCTCCGGCACGCCGTATTTGCGGGCAGCGGACTGAATTTCCCTTTCACAGACACCTGACGTTGCCGAAGCGGAGGCGTTTTCAGAGGTAAACGCCGTTGTCAGCAGAAGTGCGGGCAGAGCCAAGAGCGCCATCCATGCCTTCATTATGCACCCCCAAATTATCACCATTGCCCTGCCGTCCGCCGCGTGTGCCGGACTCGTCACGGTTGCGCCCTGCGGCGGCCTGTTGGCCCTGCTGCTGCGCCTGCTGATTTTGCTGATTGTTGGCTTGTGTGCCCGTTTGGTCACTCTTGTCAGAAGAAGCAATGCTGATCGTGATGTTATCGACCGTCAGACCCTGCGCCTTGAGGCCCTCGAGGATGCTCTTGCTGTCCTGCTGAAGCTTTTTGTAGGCGGCCACGTTCTCCACCGTCATGTGAACGGCAAGCTCATCACCGGCAAGACGCAACGACATCGTCACCGATCCCAGCTCGATCGGCGTCATGTGCAGCTTCAGCGTATGGACGACTTTGCCGGTGCTGCTCTGGGCCGCCTCATTGGACAGCGACGAGCCGGGCTGCATGGCGCTAACCCATTCAGAATCATTGGCGATGAGGCCAGTCAGAGCCGAGGCGTTGGATGAAGGTGCCAGACCAATGAACCGCCGCGAATCGAGAACGGTAATCGTCTCGGTCGCCTTGCCACTGCTTTCCCGGGCGTCGAACTCGACGCGGCCATCCCGCTGAACCGTACTCATATCGAGAGCGCGGGCTGTGCCGGAACGAGGAGATGCGAAGCGGAATGCCGAGGCGTCGCCTTCAGTGCCCGATCCGGATCCGGCTTCGTTTCCGGCAAGCTCGGTCCGTGCGTGCATGTCCTTCGCCAGAGGCTCAGCCTTGCCCCTGACAGTTTCGACCTTTTCGGATTTGACATCGGCCTTGCCGGCAATCGCCTGCGCAATTTCCTCAAGGGGCGTCTTGGCTGTCACGATATCGCCGACATTGGCCGTGAGCGTCTGCAGCTCTGCCAGCTTCGGATCGATTGCATCCGCCGCCGTCTGGCTCTCCTTGTCGGCGTCCTTGACCTTCTTGCCAGGTTTGCCGTTTTCAGGCGATGTATGCGCCGTCTTAATCGCATTCTGAAGTTCCGCCAGCGCCTCGTGACCATGGCCTTCTCCGGAATGGTCCTTGACGATCACGTTCAGGAAGCTCGGGGGCCGCTTGACCGGCACATCCGTCTTTTCCGCATCGTCATCCGGTTGAGCATGCTGCTCCTCAGCCGATCCCGCTTCCTGCTGATGACGCGAATGCGGTGCCTGCGGCGGGCGCTCGTCCCTGACCGTCGCGAGAGTGTCGCCGAAACTTCCGCCTTTGGCGTCGTCCCTCACACTGGCGCTGCCAGCGCGCGGATCGTTATATGGCGCATTCACTATCGCGTTGATGGTTGCGTCGATCATGGTGCCCCCTCGCCTTTCTTCAAAAGGCTGTCGATTTCATCGAGCTTACTGCGGCCGCTCGTCACGAGTTGCCGGACGTTCTCGCCCTCATCCTCAGCCTTGTGGTTTTCAACTCTCCATATGCCCTTGGTCTCGGCACTGGCCGCCTCATTCGCGGGCGCGCCCGACCCGGCCCCCTGCCCTGCCGTGACACCGGGATCGGCGCCAGGCTGCGGGGAAGGCGGACGAACCACCTGGTCGGCGATTGCCCTTGCCGCGTCCCGCAGGGCCCTGTCGCGATCCGAAAGCTGGGCTTCGGGAATTTGCCCGATTGTTTCAATCGCGCTCACCACATCGGGCGTGCCGATATTGGAAAGGCTTTCATAGAGATTTGCCTGAACTTGCGGCTGGTCCGGCATATCCGGCGACAGCGCTTTCGCCTTCAACGCCGCCATGCGCGCCAGCGAATCCTTGCCGCTGATCGCCGCGAGACGGGACAGGCGCAGATAAGCTTCCTTCTGCCTCTCCGCGTCCATCATGGCGAATGTTTCCTCTATCATGTCGTGCCCGATGGAATCGACACGTTTGACCACAAGTGAGACCAGAAGGTCCGCGAACTGGCTGGCATAGGGCGAATGCAGGAACCGCCGCGCGTAACGCTGTGCATATTCGACGCCACGCCCGGCATCGCCGTCTTCAACGGCGATAGCAAGCGAGCGGCGGAGTGCAGCCTCCTCCACGATGGTACCGGGCGCTTCGAGCCGGGCTATGTCATAGAAACCGAGGGCAGCCACCGGATCGCGGGGGATCGTCACATTGCCGCCGATCAATGCAAGATAGGCGCCAATTCTCGTGCCGCGATACTCGGGCACCATGGCAGCGATGCTCTGGGCGACCAGCGTTCCCTTGCCGGACAGATATTTGCGCAGAATATCGGCGACGCGGCTGTCGAAATTGCCGTCCACATCCCGCGCGACGAGCAATTCGAGCGTGGCCGGATTGCCGCCGCTCATCGCGTAGACAAGCGCCGCATCGACATTGCGCGGATCCTTGAAGATCGCCGAAGGTGCGCTCTTAAGCCGCTCGTCGATCGTCTGGAGCAGAAACCGCTGCATTTCGGTTGCCGAATGGTCTCCCATGGTGACCGAATCCTGCACGAACTGCAGGGAACGCAACATGGCATAGGGCATGAGGTTGTCTTGCGATTGCGCAAAAACCTTCGCCGGTTCGGCACCGAGACCACACAGTGTCGCCGCAAGAAAAACCCAACGTTTCGAGGATTTCGTCACACTCACCCCCGATCGGCCTCAAGCAGGATTTCGATACGGCGGTTCGCATTCGCCAGCGGGTCTGCCGGCACCTGCAATCTGCGATCCGCAAAACCCGAAACCTGTTTCACCCGCTCTTCCGACAGGCCGCCGCGAACCAGCATGTAATAGGCGCTATGCGCGCGGTCCATGGAAAGCCGCCAATTGTCATTGGCCTCACCCTTGAACTGGCGTCCATCGGTATGGCCGCGGATCACCACGCTGCCGCCACGCTCCTGAAGCAACTTGCCGATCTTCTCCATGGCCAGGACCATTTCGCCGCGGGGCACAGCCGATCCGACATTGAACATCGGCGTTTCCGTCTGGTCGGAAATGGTCAACAGCAATCCGCCTTCGGCGGGCGTCACCACCAGACCTTCGGCGAGCTTGCCGCTGATGCCGGATATCTGCTTCTCGATCTCTTGGCGCAGCTCTTTGGCCTCTTCCTTCTGCGCAGCAGTACCTTGCTGCTGCTGCTCCGGCTGAGGCTGCGTAAGTGCTGCCTGCTCTGCGGCACCCGGCCGCTGCTGCGGCACAACGGCGGCGACTTCCATGGCCTTGCCGTGATCTGCACCATCGGCTGGCTGCTGAGACGATTTAGCCGCAACCGCTTCATTATCCTTGGCAGCGTCCTGCTGCTTGTTCTCGGCAGATTGCTGCTGTTCGACCGGATTTTGCTGCTGGTCCGCACGTGTGATCTTCACCTGCTGGGTCCAGAAATCGGGATCGAAGGGATCGCGGTAAGCCTCACCGCCGCTCGCACCCGTCGCCGGGCCGGAATCGGCAGCACCACCTTCGCCCTTGGCGCTGACATTGGCCTGCTGCCCGACCTGCTGGGCAATTTCCGCCAGAACAGAATAGGGATTCTCGAAAAAGTCCGCTTCTGAGAAGTTCGACTGCTCCCCGGTCTGCGAGGTCAGGTCTTCACCTGTCGCAGCGGCCGAACCCTGGGTGACCTTTTCCGCCTTTATGTTGGACTGGTCTTTCTTCTCGACGCCCTCTTCCTTGTCCACGGGTTTTTCCAGCCCCTTGGACGAGGGTTTCTCATCGGACAGCTTTATCGGATTGAAATAGCTGGCGACCGAGGCCTTGGTTTCCTCGTTTGCGGCGTTGACCAGCCACATGACGAGGAAGAACGCCATCATGGCCGTCATGAAGTCGGCATAAGCGATCTTCCACGCGCCGCCATGGGCGCCATCGTGCCCGCCCTTGTGGCGTTTGACGATGATGATCTCGTTCTTGCCGTGGTGGTGATTTTCGCCTTCACTCATTTCATCACCTTGCGAAGACTGGACGCCCAGGCGGACATGCGCGTGACGAACACGCTTTCACCCAACTCAACGGAGAGGTCGATATCTGCCGTCTCGGTAAATTTCATCGTCTCTTCTTCAAAGCCCGGCTGCGTCTTCAGCTGCTCAAACAAATCTTTCGGGCCTTTCACGACAAGGGTCACGGCCTCGCCATCCGGCATGGAAGCACGAACGACATCCGCAAGCGCCGAAACCGCCTTCAGCGACAACTCTTCGGTCAGAACCGGGGCAAGGATATTGGCGGTCTGTTCGCTGAGATTGGTGGCGATCGCATCGATGCCTTCACGCAGCCTTAGCGACAGGAAAACGGCAATTTCTTCCAGATAGATGGAACGTAAGCCTTCGAGTTCTGCGGCATGAGCGGCAAGAAGCTCCTCGCGCTCGGCCTGCATTTTCTCCGTGATCTCGCGGGTCGCATCCTCGTGACCACGGGCATAGGCGGCCTGTTTTTCGCTTTCGACGTCGAGCGGCTCGAATTCATCGAAACCGGACGCAATATCGCCAAGACCGGAAATGCCGTCGACATCCGCCAACGGTTCGCCGAACGTCAGTCCCGCGGGCTGCACGTCACCGAAATCCTTGAGATATCTTGCAATGGACGCGCTCATGCCGGCCCCCGGCAAGACAGGCCAAAGGGGCGAGACATGTTTCGTTGCCTGCGATCTAAGCCGTTTGGCGGCACCACCGTCATCCTTGCTACCCTGCCCGTCTCTTCAATTGTTTCCGGCCGGATCACGCCATGCGATCCACCCGATATTGCCCCGACGTTAGGTGTTCAAACTTGTGCGAGGATGAAGGCGGGCCCCGTTTTCAGAAACCTTGCAACCAACTCCCCCGAACCCGCCGGACCGACGCCGGTTTACTTGAAGAGCTGAAGGATGTTTTGCGCGTTGGCATTGGCGATCGAGAGCGCCTGGATGCCGAGCTGCTGCTGTGTCTGCAGAGCCTTCAGCCTGGTTGATTCCTCGTTCATATCCGCATCCACGAGACGGCCGATACCCTTGTCGATCACGTCCATCAGGCTCGAGACGAAGTTTTCCTGCATGTTGATGCGGCTCTGTAGTGAGCCGAGGCTGGAGGCCGTACTGGTCATGGCTTCGAGCTGCTTGTCGACAAAACTCATCATCACATCGATGGCGTCGGAAGCGGTGTAGTTCGTGGTGCCGCCGGAAAAACCGCTCATGGCTGCCGCCACGACATCGAGATTGTCGAGATCGAGCGTGGAGACGGAAAGACCGAGGGATCTGGCAACGGAGGTCGGCGCACCGGTCGTGTCATAGAACCAATCGTTGCTGCCTGTGTCTCGATAGGCCGCCGCGACGGTGGTGGTGCCGCTCGAAGGGTTGGTCGCCGTCACCTTGACCCAGGTATTCTCGGACAGACGAAGATAATTCACCGTTCCGTTGCTGTAGACGCTCGGGTCGGCATTCGTATCCGGCGTCGCCGCATTCAGCGTGCCGATTTCCGCGTCTGTCAATTTCTTGACGACGTAACCCGCATTGGTGGTCACGCCGGCTGTCGTCGATGTTTGGGTGATCTGTTGTTCCGTCTTCGCGACAAAAACGGCGCTCTTGTCGAGAATACCGAGTTTTCCGCCGCTGAGGTCGAAAAGCACGGCACTGCCGTCCAGCACATAGTCAACCGTGGTGACGCCGACATTGCCCGAACCGGTGCGCGTGAAGGACGCGACGACCTTTTTGGTGATGGGTTCTACAACCGGCGGCGTGCCACCATTGCTGATGCTGGCCTGCAGCCAGTTCTCGCCGGAGAAGGAGGCAGATTCCGACGTGCTCTTCAGCTGTTCCTGAAGCTGCTTGATTTCGTCCTGGATCTTGCCGCGGTCAGCCCCGACGCCATAGGCGGCGACAAGCTTTTCCTTGATTTTCTTGACGACCTCGATCGAGTTCGCAAGGGCGTCATAGGCCGTATCAACCTTGGCGGCGCCCAGTCCCAATGCATCCTGCACGGCCGAGAGCGCTGCATTGTCGGAGCGCATGGTTGTGGAGATAGACCAGTAGGCGGCATTGTCCGCCGCTGTTTCGACACGGTAGCCGGACGACACACGCGCCTGCGTCGTTTCGAGATTCTTGTCGATCATGCGCAAGGTTTGCAGCGCGGCCATCGCCGCCGCATTGGTCAAAATGCTGGTCATTGGGTCCACCCAATTGGTACTGTCAGGAAAAATCCGGCGCTGCGCCGAAAACGAGCAGAGGCATCATGCGCATCAGCGATGGTAAAAAGAGCCACCGCGACCTGCCGTTCGTTAACAAATCGTTAATTCGATAGGTACCAAACAACAACGCTGATTTGCAAGGCGTTCCTTGCCTTCACAGGCCGGTTTTGCATAAACCGACACGCTTCAGGCAAGGTCGGGTGAAAAAGTGCCCGAATGAAGCCATCGCGCCCGCGAATTCGGAAGGCGCAATGGATAATATATGAAAATGTCCGCTGGACTGGCTCAGGCAGCTTCGCCCTGGCGGGCCGACACGAATCGGGCAGCCGTCAGGCTCTGACGGAGAAATTCGGTGTTCTCGTCCGGATTTTCCGAAGGGTTCTGAAACGAAACATGATTGATCTCGACCGCAGCATGCTCGTTGGCCAGAATCAATTGCGCATAAACCGTCGCGCCGTGCGGTTTCAGTTCGAGATCGAGGACGATCTCCGGCGCCCCTTCCCATTCGAGCCTGTATTCGCCACCGGCACCGAAATTGATCGTGCCCGGATGATAATAAAGCTCCGCGGCCGACGAGACGAGGTCGGCAATGCTGCCGTAGCACTCGAATCTGAGCAATGAAATCAGGTCGGCCGGATCGAGCAGGCGCAGTTCGGTGGCGATCGGGTTGATCGCCTCTGCGACGATCATTTCCCGCTTTTCAGAATAGGCGGATTTTTTCATTGGTTTTATTGAACCCGTATTTTCGATGACTTCATGGCGTAAACCCGATGAACGAGCTCAGCTACAGCCTTGTAAAAAGCTGGTGGAATCACACTATCGATCGAGACTTGCGCAAACATGGAGCGTGCGAGCGGCGGATCTTCAAAAACGGGGATATTATTTTTTTCCGCAATCTCGCGGATTTTCAATGCGATAAGGTCCTGACCCTTGGCAACGACGACAGGCGCGTCGCCTTCTTCGCGAACGTAACGCAACGCCACTGCAAAGTGTGTCGGGTTGGCAATCACCAGTGTCGCGCGCGGCACATTGTCGATCATGCGGCGGCGGGCGCGGTCACGGGCGACCGAACGCTGACGGGCTTTGACCACCGGGTCGCCCTGCGATTGCTTGTACTCTTCCTTCACCTCATGCTTCGTCATTTTCAGCTGGCTGAACCAGTGGTGGCGCGTCCACAAAAGGTCGACGGCGGCAAGCAGCGCGGTCGAAAAGAGAATCACGACCATCATCTTTTTGGTGAGCTCGACAACCCTGACGAAAATGACCTGCGGGTCGGAGAACATCAGGTCGATGAGACTGTAGAAATCGCCGCGCAGAGACAGGAACATGATGATCGAAACGATCAAGATCTTGAACAGCGATTTGCCGAATTCCACAAATCCCTGCTTGCTGTAGATGCGGCCGAACCCCTTTGCGGGCGAGATGCGCGACCATTGCGGACGCACCCTCTCAAGCACCGGCGACGGCAGGTTCTGGAAAAACGAGGAGGCAAGGCCGAAGACGATGAACATGATCATGGCCGGCATGAGCAGATAGGCCATGGACGTGCCGAGGAAATAAAGCAGCGACAGGGCATCCGGCCTGGTGCTGAGGTTCCATTGTTCGGGCTGGCCGAACAGGTCCTTCAGCGTTACGCCGAGGCGACCGGCGCCGTCGGGCAAAAAGAAAACCAGATAGCAGTAAAAGGCGAGTGAAGAAGCAAAGATCGGCACCTCGCGGGAAAAGGGAAGATTGCCCTTTTCCGCCGCATCACGGAGTTTTTTCTCCGTTGGGTCTTCTGTTTTACTGTCCTTGTCCTGATCGTCTGCCAAGGCACGTTCCCGGGATAAAAAAAGGCCCGCCGATCGCGGCAGGCCGTCATTCCGAAACTAGCGCCCGAGACCGGCCATCGCAATGGCCGGCATTACCTGTAAGGCGGGTTATCAACCGGCTTCCGCTCAGGCTGCTGCGGATTGTTCCTCTGTGGAGGCTTCCTTCAGCTGAATCTGACCGGAATTGGCCAGCCGGATCGCTTCCTGCGCCACGGCGCGGCGTGCAATCGCCACTTCGCGGGTGTTGATGGAAGCCTGCGGCACGGCGAGGTCCGATTCGATCATGCGGCGCTGGCGCGGGCTGATGCTGGACAGCACACATTCCTTGATTTCCATGGTTGCGCCGCGCAGCGCCATGGTGAGAACGTCCGCCGAGACATCGTTGAGCAGTAGGACGCGGCTGCGCTGCGGCATGAACATGAGATCGTCGAAGAGGAAGATCTTCGGCTTGACCTTGTTGGCAGCTTCCTTGCTGAGCGTTTCGAGCGAGCTGAGCAGCGTATCGACCTGCGGCTTTTCCATTTCGTTCATCAGGTCGGCAACCTTCGTGGAACCGCCCGCATTGCGCTCTGCTTCGATCTCGTTGATGAGGTTGACCACACGCTTCTCGATGATCTGGGCAGCCGTGGGGCTGACTTCCTTCATGTTCACCGTGCGGTTCATGATATCGGCGCGCTGCTCTTCGGGAATGGTCAGAAGGACCTTGGCACCGAAGGACGAGGGCAGCATGGAGAGGATATAGGCGATGGTCTGGGGATGCTCGCGCAGCAGGAACTTGCCGACGAATTCCGGCTCCGCTTCCTGCAGGCGATCCCAGATCGACGCTTCATAGGCCTGGAAGGCTGCACGACGGCCGAGAAGGCTGTCCACCTCCTCCGGTGTCAGGCCCTCTTCGAGAATGCTTTCGATCGCCTTGGCATTGTCCATCAGACCCGTTCCTTCCGTGAACAGGTCTTCGAACTCCGCCACGATCTGGGCGAGTTCGTCAGGGGGAATGACACGCAGCGTCTGGGCCGAGGAAATGATCATCTGCAATTCGTGCTGCGTGAAAAATTTCAGCAGCTTGCCGGCGACGCCCTTGCCCATGGCAAGAAGCACCGCGGCCGCCTTGTCGGCCTGAGACAACGGCTTCCCTGCCAGCGGGTTACCGAAATCCTCGAAGTCCATCATGGTCTTTCCTCTCCGTCCCCACAGGGATCAGGCTTTTCTCGTACTCATTACTTCAATCAATTTTACGCCGAAGCGCGTATCGTCGTCTTCAAGTACCGTTATTTCACCGCGCGCAATACGGCGGCCATTCACCATGATCTCGACCGGTTCACCGATCTTGCGGTCAAGCGCGATCGTTGCACCCTCTTCAAGGCTCATCAGACCCGAGACGAGCATGCGGCTGGTGCCGAGAACGATCTGGACATCGATCGGGATATCCATGATCAGGTCCATATTGTCGGACAGGCCACTGCCGAGCGGCGCCTTGATGCCCGCGACCTGTGGGGTGGCCGCGAAATCGTTCATCGCAAAATCGCCCACTCCGCCACCGAAGGCGGAAAGGTCGCTGTCGGCGGAAGCGTCGTCAACGCTCCCGAAATCCCCGAAGTCGCCAAAGTCGGACAGCGAACCTTCCGCATCCGTCTTGAGGACGCCACGCAGATCGCCGATAGCCTGGTCGAGCTCACCGCCATCTTCAAGCGACGGCAGCGCCATATCATCGGTCACAGGTGTTTTCTTCGTAGCCATGCGCTGATTATTCCCTTTGAAACTTGCGTCAGCCTGCCCAGAACCCAAAAAAGGTGGACAGGTTTTAACCCATCAGATGTCGCAAGATCTCGTCGTCCGTGCTGACATTGTTCTTTACCCGAACCATGTAGCGGTCGCCGGACTTGCCGAATTCACAATTATAGAGCTTGGAGCCGTTGGCGCTGACCTCGACGCCGATGTCGTCCTGCTTCAGATCCTGAAACGGAATGACGTCGCCGGCCACCAGCCTGGAGATCGTCCGCAGGGTCAAGGTTTCGAGCTTGATGCGCGCCTCGAGCGTTACCTGCGATCTCTTCACCTGCTCAGAGATCAAATCCACCCATTCCGCCTGCTTCTTCAGCGCCTGGGCTGAAGCCTTGGGAGCGGCGATGGAGGTCTTGAGAAGGGGCCGCTGCGGCACGATCAGCGCGAATTCCGAAGAAACCTTGCCGATGGCGATCTTCATGCGGACTGTCACGCCGTAGAGGCCGGCGATCATCTCCTCGAAGGCGCTTTTTCCATTGGCCGTAAAGGGCGGGTCGATCGTCGCCTCGAAACCGCCCGGCGCGTTGACGCCCGACCGCAGGACACCCCCGATGCGCCCGAGAACCATGGCCGCCAGGTCGAGTTCGATGTGGGACAGGCTGCGCTCGTCCGGCTCGCCGATGGTGTCGGCCGCCGCGCCCAGCATGCGCTCCATGAGCGCGATGACGAAGCCGTTGCCGACCGCCATCATGAAATTGGGGCACCAGTTGCGCAGAGAACAATCCGCAACCGAGAAATTGCCGCCGATATTGGCGATGAGATCGGTCATCAACCCCGATTCGGAGCCGATATATTCGACGTCTATCGCAATGCCGGTCTCGCTGTGAAAGATATCAGGCAGGAATTCGCTGTAGAGATGGCCGATATCGGAACCGACCTTCGCGATTGTCTTGCGGTCGGAAAGCCCGCCGGTAAGTTTCGCGAGCAGCGACGTGTCGATGACGGGTGCTCTTTGCTGTGCAGCTTTAGCCATGGTCATGCCGCCTTGTTTTCGCCGCCGGGGTTCATCATCTCCTGTTCGACGGCGTCGATGGACGGCCGCTCGTAGTTGGAGATGGTCTTGCGCCCGTATTCAAGCGCGACCTGCGGCACCGAGCCGTTCATGTAGGCGATCAGCGTCTGCTTGACGATGATGTAGAGGCGGTGCTGCTTGGTGCGGACGATCTTGACCTGCGAAGCGAGCGGGTTGCAGATCGAATAGGACAGGATGATGCCGAGCATGGTGCCCACCAGCGCGGCGCCGATGAGGCCACCCAGCACTTCCGGTGATTCGTTGATCTTGCCCATGGCCTTGATGACGCCGAGAACCGCCGCGACGATACCGATGGCGGGGAAGGAATCGCCCATGGTGGTGATCGCGTGGTAAGGTTTCAGCTTGTCGTGCAGGATGGTCTCGATTTCCTCGTCCATCAGCGCTTCGATTTCGTGGCTGCGCGCGTTGCCGATGATGATGAGGCGGACGTAGTCACAGATGAACGACGTCAGCTCCTTGTTTTTCAGCACCGAGGGTGCGCTCTGGAAGATCGAGGATTCTTCCGGATTGTCGATATGCGCCTCGATCTCGTTGCGCGATTTCGTGCGCAGGTCGCGCATCAGCGAATAAAGTACGCCGAGTACGTCGAGATAGTTGCGCTCCTTCGGGACCGAGTGCTTGAAGGCCTCGCCGAGCGCCTTGCCCGAATCCTTCACGACCTTCATCGGGTTCGCCATGATGAAGCCGCCTAGGCCGGCACCGCCGATAATCAACAATTCGAACGGCTGAACCAGCACGTTCAGATGGCCGCCCATCGCCATGTAGCCGCCGATGATGCAGCCGAAGGTGATTATAAGTCCAATTACAATATTCATTGATCGACCACGCCCGAACAGTGTTCCATGCCGCCATCTCTAGAAAATGTGGCTTGCGTGAACCTGTCCGCGGAGCCTCTGTCCCTCGTCGCCGCAGCCAGTTTCGCACAAGCAACATCCGGCATTATCCCGACAAAGGCGGACGTGCGCCTTGGTATCGGGATCAAACGAGAGCGGCGGTTCAGTGACTTCCACCTACACCAGCTACAGACTGATCAGTCAGGACATCGGCAAATCGCTTGAGCGTGTGTCGAAGCAACCCGACGTGGCGCGCGAAACCGAATATTACCGGTCGAAGATCGGCAGCGTGAAATCCGTCGACGACTTCATGGCCGATACCCGTCTTTACAATTATGCGCTGAAAGCCAACGGCCTCGAGGACATGGCGTATGCGAAAGCCTTCATCCGCAAGGTGCTGACCGAAGGCACGGCCGACAAGAACGCCTTCGCCAACAAGCTTTCCGACAGCCGCTATTCGGACCTTGCGAAATCGCTCGACTTTGCAAGTCTCGGTGCAGCTGCAACTGCGACCGAAGCGGCCCAGTCCGGCATCATCAGCAAATACACCCGCCAGACGCTGGAGCAGGAGGCGGGCGGCGACAATAACGGTGTCCGGCTTGCTCTTTACTTCGAGCGCAAGGCACCAACGATCAAATCGGGTCTCGATTTTCTAGCCGACGACGCGCTCGCGCAGGTGTTCCGCACCGCCTACAACCTGCCTGACGAAATTGCGGCAGGAAGCGTCGAAAAACAGGCCGCGCTCATCGAAAAATCCATCAATATCAAGGATCTGCAAAATCCTGAAAAGGTCGGCAAGCTGCTCGAGCGTTTCACCATCATGTGGGAGATGCAAAATCCCTCCACGACCTATGATCCTCTGGCCGTTTTCGGCTCCTCCAGCGGCTACGGCATTTCCCCGGACCTGCTGATCTCCATCAACTCCCTGAAACTCGGAGGCAAATGATATGCAATCCGGACTATACGTCGCCCTTTCCTCGCAGATTGCGCTGGAGCGTCGTCTCACCACCATTTCCGACAATATGGCGAATGCGAACACGGTGGGTTTCCGCGGTTCCGAAGTGAAATTCGACGAAATGGTCGCCAAGAACCACAATGACATGAATGCCAAGGTGGCGTTCGTGTCGCAGGGTAACGACTATCTCTCCACCCGTCAGGGCGCCTTCGAACAGACTGGCAATAGTTTCGATTTCGCCATCAAGGGCGATGCCTGGTTCGCGATGGACACACCCGACGGCCAGATCCTGAGCCGCGACGGGCGTTTCACCATGCGCCCGGACGGCGCACTCATCTCCTCAAGCGGTTATCCGGTTCTCGACGCCGGCGGCGGTCCCATCCAGCTCAATGCGAATGGTGGCCCGATCACCGTCAGTCTCGATGGCGCGATCAGGCAGAACGACAACATCGTCGCCACGCTCGGCATCTTCCAGGCGGATTTCTCGAAAGGCTTCCTGCGCCATCCCAATAGCGGTGTGAAGCCCGTGGCCCCGCCGACGCCGGTCGTCAACAATCACGAGGTCGGCGTCGTTCAGGGTTATCTCGAGCAGTCGAACGTCAACGGCATTTCCCAGATGACGCAGCTCATCCAGGTCAACCGGGCCTTCGAGAGCATTTCGTCGCTGATGCGCGATACCGAATCCACTTTCGGCGATGCCATCAAGACGCTTGGCGGCGCACGTTAAGGAACTGAGCGATGACAATGCCGGAATCCACGCTCACGGTCGAGGCGATTTCACCCAAGCTCGCCCAGCTCGCCAGCCTTGCCGGACACTATGCCGATCCGGAGTTTTCGGTGGCGCCGGGCGGCCATGTCCGCACCATCGCCGCCGGACACTACACGGTTTCCGGCCTGTCGCGGCATGTGAGGCTGGGCGAGTTCGTCGCCCATCGCAGCGCGACCGGTATCCATCTCGGCGAAGTTGTGCGCGTGGAACCCGATATCTGCTACGTCTGCCCCATCGAACCGGGCGAGCCGATTGGCATTCACGACACCGTCATCCGTAAGGGTGCCTTCCGCGTTGCGCCTGACGACAGCTGGTGCGGCCGCACCATCAATGCGCTTGGCGAACCCATCGATGGCAAGGGTCCGCTTGCATCAGGCACGGAGCGCCGTCCGATTTCCAGCAATGCACCGCCGTCGATGACGCGCAAGCGGGTGGAGACGCCTTTCAAGACGGGTGTCCGGGCAATCGATATTTTCTCGCCTCTCTGCCTTGGCCAGCGTCTCGGCATTTTTGCAGGGTCAGGCGTGGGCAAATCCACGCTCCTATCGATGCTTGCCAAGGCCGATGCCTTCGACAAGGTCGTCATCGGGCTTGTCGGCGAGCGCGGTCGCGAAGTGCGCGAGTTCATCGAGGATACGATGGGCGAGAATATGGGCAAGTCCGTCGCCGTTGTCGCGACCAGCGACGAAAGCCCGATGCTGCGCAAGATGGCGCCGCTTTCGGCCGTCACCATCGCCGAATATTTCCGTGACAGGGGCGACAACGTCCTTCTTATCATCGACAGCGTGACCCGTTTTGCCCATGCGATCCGCGAAGTGGCGGTCGCTTCGGGTGAACCGCCGGTGGCACGCGGCTATCCGGCCTCGGTCTTCACCGAATTGCCGCGCCTTCTGGAGCGGGCGGGACCCGGCGCCGAAGGCAGCGGTACCATCACCGCCATCGTCTCCATTCTGGTGGACGGCGACAACCACAACGATCCGATTGCCGATTCGACCCGCGGTATTCTCGACGGCCACATCGTGCTGGATCGCAGCCTTGCAGAAGAAGGCCGCTATCCACCGATCAATCCTCTGGCCTCGATCTCGCGTCTCGCCAAGAAGGCATGGACCCCGGATCAGGAAAAGCTGGTGTCGCGTCTGAAAGCGCTGGTGCACCGCTTTGAGGAAACGCGGGATCTGCGCCTCATCGGCGGTTATCGACCCGGCACCGATCCCGATCTCGACATGGCGGTGAAACAGGTTCCGATCATCTATGAAACGCTGAAACAGCTTCCGAATGAACCGGCGGCGCAGGACGCCTACGCCGATCTGGCGACCGCGTTGCGCGGTGGAGTGCAAAATAATCAGCCACAGGTAAACCCGAGAATGAGAGGCTGACCCGTGAAAAAGAAACAGATCGACAAGATCGACGATAGCGACCTCGAGAACGTACAGCCGCAGCCTCCCTTCTTCACGCCCGACCGTATTCTGGCGTGGACGGGAATAGGACTTGCCGCCGCAGCCGCATTTTTCCCCTGGTACGTGTTCTTCAACGAGGACAAGTTTGGAATGAGAGTGGCAGACGGCGACCGCACGCGCGACTTGCCCCATACCGGTCCGCGTGAAGTCTTCAGCGTTTCGCCCCTTGCCATGACCAATCGCAACAAGGAAGACGCGCTAGCGCCCGGCGAATTGCCGGACATGCTGACGACGGCGACGGTCAGCGAAAAGGGTAAGGAAAAGCAGAACAATCTCGCCGCAGGGCTTGAAGACCAGCCCTTCCCCGGCCAGACCTCCTTCCGCCTGCTGCATGTCTCCAACGGCCGCGCCCTCATCGAGGACGGATCGGGCATGTATATGGTACGGGTGGGCTCCACATTGCCCGACAATGCGCGCCTGACCAAAATCGAGCAGCGCGACGGCGAGTGGATGATAGAGACCTCTTCCGGGAAAACCTATCATCCCGAGAAGTAGTCAGACCGGCACTCTGCTGAAGTCTGCTGCCGTCGCCGGATCCAGTCCGGCAGGACGGAGACGTCTTCGCAATCCACTATTCGATCCCAAGGCGTGCCGCATTTGCCGGCGCGCCATTTTTGTTTCCGCAATCGCCTTCGGGATCAGATTCTCCAGTGCTTCCGCACCTGCGCCCCTCACCGCAAGTCTGACGCAAGATTAGCACCGTAGGTTCGGGCCATACGAGATGGAGAAGTCTATGCAACCGATTCAACTGTTCGATCTGGCCTCCCGCCAAGCGGAATGGCTGAGCGTGCGGCAGGAAGTCGTGGCGACCAACATCGCCAACGCCAACACACCCAAGTTTCACGCCAAGGATGTCAGTCCTTTCGAAGCGGTCATGCAGGCCACCAGCCAGCAGGTTGGCATGGCGAAGACCCATCCCGCCCATTTCGGTGCTAGCGAGCTCAGCGAAAATATCGCGGTGCGCGACAACCCGATCAATAACGAGATCGGCATGCAGGAGTCCGGCAATTCGGTCGCGCTTGCTGAGGAAATGACCAAGACCGGCGAGATCAAGCGGCAATACGACCTGAACGCCAGTCTCGTCAAATCCTTCCATCGCATGATGCTGATGACGGTAAAGAGGTAAACCATGGATCCCTTGAGTGCGGCGAGCAAGATCGCGGGCAGCGGCCTGGAAGTGCAGTCCACCCGACTGCGTATCGTTTCGGAAAACATTGCCAACGCAAGATCGACCGGCGACACGCCTGGCGCCGACCCCTATCGCCGCAAGACCGTGACATTCGGCTCCGAGCTTGACCGCGTAAGCGGCGTGCAGCGCGTGACGGTAAAGAAGCTTGGCGTCGACCGCGGCGATTTCGTCCATGAATACGACCCCGGCAATCCGGCCGCCGACACCAGCGGCATGGTCAAGATGCCGAACGTCAACGTCCTGATCGAAATGGCGGATATGCGCGAAGCCAACCGCAGCTACGACGCCAACCTTCAGGTCATCCGCCAGACACGCGACCTCGTCGCCTCCACCATCGACCTTCTGAAAGCATCGCAATGATCGACGGCATCAAACAACTCGGTTCCCTCTCGCTCACGCGTGGCACGAGCAACGTCTCTTCGCTGACCGACAGCATTTTCGGCAGCCAGCAGACGACGCCCGCCCAGCAGACGGGCGCAAGCTTCGCAAGCGTTCTCGGCAATATGTCGACGGATGCGATGAACAACCTGAAGAAGGCGGAAGTGGCCTCCTTCGAAGGTATTCAGGGCAAGGCAAACACACGCGAAGTGGTCGATGCCGTGCTTTCGGCCGAGCAGTCGCTGCAAACGGCCATCGCGTTCCGCGACAAGATCGTGTCGGCCTATCTCGACATTACCAAGATGCAGATCTAGAGCGCGTCCGGTTTGAAGCCAATCGTTGGCCGCGCTCTAGGCCTTTGTTTTTAAGCACTTTCCGGACGGAGAACCGCTCCGCGCCTTTACTGGAAATGCTCTAGCCCCGCAGGAAAAATGACATGAGAGCTCTTGCCATCGCTGCCACCGGTATGGACGCCCAGCAGACCAATCTGGAAGTCATTGCCAACAACATCGCCAACATCAACACCACCGGCTACAAGCGCGCGCGTGCAGAGTTTACCGATCTTCTGTACCAGACCGAACGCATGCAGGGTGTGCCGAACCGTGCCAACCAGGCGATCGTGCCTGAGGGAGCCAATATCGGCCTCGGCGTGCAGACTTCCGCGGTGCGCAACATCCACACCCAGGGCAACCTGATCGAAACCGGCAACAAGCTCGACGTGGCAATTATCGGCCAGGGCTGGTTTCAGATCGAGGCGGCCGACGGTTCTACGCTCTACAGCCGCGCTGGCGCCTTCAACAAGAATGCTGACGGCAACCTCGTGACGGTTGATGGCTACAATGTCATCCCGAACATCAATATCCCGACCGACGCGCAGGACATCACCATCACCCGCACGGGTCAGGTGACCGCCCGCATCGGCAACGCTGCGGATTTCACTGAACTCGGCCAGTTGACCATCGCCAACTTTGCCAACGAGGCGGGCCTGAAGCCGCTCGGCGACAACCTCTTTTCCCAGACGCCGGCCTCCGGCGCCGCCGTTATCGGCGTGCCTGACGATCCGAGCTACGGCTACATCAAGCAATCCTACCTCGAAGGCTCGAACGTCGATGCCGTCAAGGAAATCACCGACCTCATCACGGCGCAGCGCGCCTACGAGATGAATTCCAAGGTCATCACCACCGCTGACGAAATGGCTTCGATTGTCAGCAAGAACCTGAAGTAAGAACGGAAAGGCAGGCGGACATGAGGTTTGGCCGGAAACATAGCAGCTGCAGAACGGCACTCGTCCGTATGTGCCTTGCGTCTGCCTTTTCACTGGGTGCCATGGCACCCGCTTTTGCACAGGCACCGACGGCGCTGGTTCCTACTCGCACGATCTATCCGGGCGAGACGATCACGCCCGAACAAGTGAAGCCGGTGGAAGTGACCAACCCCAACATTTCCGCTGGTTACGCGAGCGATATCAGCGAAGTGGAAGGCATGATCTCCAAGCAGACATTGCTTCCCGGCCGCACAATCCCCATTGCAGCGCTTCGTGAACCGTCACTTGTGGTGCGCGGCACGAGCGTCAAACTCGTTTTCCACATCGGCAACATGACGCTGATGGCGTCCGGAACGCCCATGAGCGACGGCTCGCTCGGCGAGGTCGTAAGGGTACGCAACATCGATTCCGGCGTGATGGTCAGCGGTACCGTCATGAAGGACGGAACCATTCAGGTTATGGCGAAATGAAAGTGCTTCGTATCCTCTGTGCGGCTCTGGTCATTTCGGCCCTGCCCTTCCTCTCGACGCCGCCAGCCCAGGCAGACACGTCCCGTATCAAGGATATCGCATCCCTGCAGGCCGGGCGCGACAACCAGCTGATCGGATATGGTCTCGTCGTGGGCCTACAGGGCACCGGCGACAGCCTGCGCTCTTCACCCTTCACCGAACAGTCCATGCGCGCCATGCTGCAGAACCTCGGCATCACCACGCAGGGCGGCCAGTCCAATGCCAAGAACATCGCCGCCGTGATGGTGACGGCCAACCTGCCGCCATTCGCCAGCCCCGGCAGCCGTGTAGACGTGACGGTCAGCTCGCTCGGCGACGCCTCCTCGCTTCGCGGCGGCAACCTCATCATGACATCGCTTTCCGGTGCAGACGGGCAGATCTATGCGGTCGCGCAGGGAGCACTGATCGTCAACGGCTTTTCGGCCCAGGGCGACGCAGCGACATTGACGCAGGGCGTGACGACCTCGGCGCGCGTGCCGAACGGCGCGATCATCGAGCGGGAACTGCCGTCGAAATTCAAGGATTCGGTCAATCTGGTCCTTCAGCTGCGCAATCCCGATTTTTCGACCGCGGTGCGCGTCGCCGATGTCGTTAACGCCTTTGCCCGCGCCCGTTACGGCGATGGCATCGCCGAACCGCGCGATTCGCAGGAAATCTCGGTGCAGAAGCCCCGCACCGCCGACCTGACGCGGTTGATGGCGGAAATCGAAAACCTGACGGTCCAGACGGATACGCCGGCGAAAGTCGTGATCAACGAGCGCACGGGCACGATCGTCATCGGCGCGGATGTGCGTATTTCCCGCGTGGCGGTGAGCTATGGAACGCTGACCGTGCAGGTGACGGAATCGCCGCAGGTCATCCAGCCGGCGCCCTTCTCGCGCGGCGAGACGGCGGTGCAACCGCAGACGGATATCATGGCGCTGCAGGAAGGCAGCAAGGTCGCCATCGTCGAAGGCCCTGACCTTCGCACGCTGGTTGCCGGTCTCAACAGCATCGGGCTCAAGGCGGACGGCATCATCGCCATTCTGCAAGGCATCAAATCTGCCGGCGCCCTTCAGGCGGAGCTCGTGCTGCAATGATGGAACTTCAGAAGAAAACTGCTTTCAGGAACGGCTTTACCCGGTTCGCGGCCGTTGCCTCGCTGCTTTTCCTGTTGCCCGCCGCTGGCGCCGAAAGCCAGCAGAACGTGGTGTCCGAACTCAGCACGCAGGATGAAATCCAGAAATTCTGCACCAATATTGCCGATGCGGCCCGCGACCAGCGCTATCTCATGCAGAAGCAGGAGCTGGAAAAGCTTCAGGCTGACGTCAACGAGCGCATTTCCGCGTTGCAGGACCGCAAGGCGGAATATGAGGACTGGTTGGCACGCCGCAATCATTTCCTCGAGCAGGCGAAAAGCAATCTGGTCGATATCTACAAGACGATGAAGGCGGATGCCGCAGCACCGCAGCTCGAGAAGATGCATGTGGAAATCGCGGCTGCCATCATCATGCAGCTTCCGCCGCGCCAATCGGGCCTCATCCTCAGTGAAATGGATGCTCAGAAAGCCGCAATCGTCGCCGGCATCATGTCGCAGGCAATCGACAAAAACACTTCGAAGGATCCTTCATGACCCCGCGTCTTCCGGCCCTCCTCCTGCCGCTTGCCCTGCTTGCCGGCTGCCAGAACAACCAGACCCTGAAGGAAATCGGCAACGCTCCCGCGATGAGCCCGATCGGCAGCGGCCTGCAATTCAGCCAGACGCCGCAGATGGGCATGTATCCGAAGCAGCCAAAGCACATGGCGAGCGGCTATTCGTTGTGGAGCGACAGCCAGGGTGCGCTGTTCAAGGATCTACGTGCGCTTAACATCGGCGACATCCTGACCGTCAACATCCAGATCAACGACAAGGCCGATTTCGACAACGAAACCGAGCGCAACCGTACTAATTCCAGCGGCCTGAACTGGAAGGCAAAGGCGGAAATCTTAGGTTGGACGCCGGAGGCAGATTCCAACATCAAATACGGCTCCGATACAGACACCCAGGCCAAGGGCAAGACCAAGCGTTCCGAAAAGCTGACGCTGATGGTGGCGGCCGTGGTGACCGGCATTCTCGAAAACGGCAACCTCATCATCAGCGGTTCGCAGGAAGTGCGCGTGAATCACGAAATCCGCATCCTCAACGTCGGCGGTATCGTCAGGCCGCAGGATGTCGATGCGCAGAACATGATCTCCTACGAGCGCATCGCCGAGGCGCGCATCTCCTACGGTGGCCGCGGCCGCCTGACGGAAGTGCAGCAGCCCCCGGTCGGTCAGCAGGTCGTCGACCTGTTCTCGCCGCTCTGACGCCGACATGCGAAAGCGGGACTGACCCATGGAAAACGAACAGACTGAGGGCAAGAAAAAATCCTCGCCGATGATCATGACCATCGCTGGCGTTGCAATCCTCACCCTGCTGGGTGCGGGCGGCGGCTGGTTCGTGGGCGGCATGGTCGCCCCGAAGATCGCCGGCGCCGAGGCGCATGCCCCGGCTGCCGCCGGCGAGCATGGCGAGAAGAAGGGCGAGGGCATCGATAAAATCCCGGCAGAGGCTAACGGTATCGTCCAGCTCGATCCCATCACCACCAACCTTGCATACCCCTCCACGAACTGGGTGCGGCTTGAAGTGGCGCTGATGTTCAAGGGTCCGGTAGAGGTCAATCTCGCGGAGGATATCCATCAGGATATCATGGCCTACGTCCGCACCGTTTCCCTTCAGCAGCTGGAAGGGCCACGCGGCTTTCAATATCTTAAGGATGACATTCAGGAACGAGTTGACCTGCGCTCTCAAGGGCGCGTATCCAAGGTCATGTTCCGGACCTTTGTCATCGAATGATTCGATTTCTTGTTACCATCGCTGTTCTTCTGGCTTTGCCGGGCCTTGCCAACGCCCAGCAATTTCCGACCGATCTGTTCAATACACAGATAGACGGATCCGTCGCCGCATGGATCATCCGCACCTTCGGCCTTTTGACGGTCTTGTCAGTCGCGCCGGGCATCCTGATCATGGTCACGAGCTTTCCGCGCTTCGTGATCGCCTTTTCGATCCTGCGCTCCGGCATGGGGCTTGCCTCGACCCCGTCGAACATGATTCTCTTGTCCATGGCGATGTTCATGACCTTCTACGTCATGTCGCCGACCTTCGATAAAGCCTGGACAGACGGCGTGCAGCCGTTGTTGCAGAACCAGATCAACGAACAGCAGGCGATTGGGCGCATCGCCGAACCCTTCCGTACGTTCATGAACGCCAATACGCGCGACAAGGATCTGAAGCTGTTCGTCGATATCGCCCGCGAGCGCGGACAGGTCGTGATGACCGACAATGTGGTCGACTACCGCGTGCTCGTTCCGGCCTTCATGCTTTCGGAAATCCGGCGCGGTTTCGAGATCGGTTTCCTGATCATCCTGCCGTTTCTGGTCATCGATCTCATCGTCGCCACCATCACCATGGCCATGGGCATGATGATGCTGCCACCCACCTCGATTTCCTTACCGTTCAAGATCCTTTTTTTCGTGCTGATCGACGGCTGGAACCTGCTGGTCGGCAGCCTTGTGAGATCGTTCAACTGACGGCAACTGTGCCGAAATAATCTTCGTTAATCCTGTTTGTTAACCCCGCAGCCCCACGGCTGCGGGGTTTTCGCGTTTTAACCCTTTGGTTACCGTTTTTGCTAGGGGTCGGATAACTATAATTTTAAATTAAAAACTTACCAATTAAATATACTTCGCAGTAACCATAAGTATTTTCTAGCATTTCTTAATGCTCAAATTAACAATTGGGCAATTCTTTGCTGCCAAATTCTCCCTACACACAGCGGGTTTGGTTTCCAAAGGCAAGTAATTCGGAACCGAGTGGCATGAAGCCGAAACGTTGTGACCGGTAATACAAAGTCCGGAATGTCCCCAACTCCAGTATCTCGTAAAAACAAGGGACAAAATACTATGGCAAGCATTCTCACCAACGCCTCCTCTATGGCTGCTCTCCAGACGCTGCGTTCGATCGGCAACAACATGGAGACCACGCAGGGTCGTATCTCGACCGGCCTGAAGGTAGGCTCCGCCTCCGACAACGCCGCTTACTGGTCCATCGCGACCACGATGCGTTCGGACGCTTCGGCGCTCTCCACCGTTTCTGACGCACTCGGCATCGGCGCAGCCAAGGTCGACACCGCGTACTCCGGCATGGAAGCGACGATCAAGGTCGTTCAGGAAATCAAGGACAAGCTGATCCTTGCCCAGGACCCGACTGCCGACAAGAAGAAGATCCAGAAGGAAATCGGCCAGCTCCAGAAGCAGCTGACGTCGATCGCCGACTCCGCGACCTTCAACGGTGAAAACTGGCTGAAGACGAAAGCATCCAACGACGGCGCAGCATTTGCTGCCGGTACTGACGATGCGGCTATTGCCAACCTGAAGAAGCAGGTTGTTGCTTCCTTCACCCGTGACTCCGCTGGCGCCGTCAAGGTTCAGCGCGTCGATCTGCAGCTCAGCGGCTCGAACGTTCTGTTCGATACCGGCGCTGTAACAGACGGCAAGGGTACGGGCATCCTCGACAAGGCAGCTGTCGCAGATGGCGTTAAGCAGTCGGTTTCGAACCTCGATATTTCCGACCTGAGCATCTACAAGGGCGCTGGTGCCACCATGCTCGGCACTGCCGCTGCAACGGACAACGACATCCTCGACAAGCTCATCACCCACGTTGACAAGCAGCTTGAAACCCTCAACAGCGCTGCTGCCGATCTGGGCGCGGTCTCCAACCGCATCTCGATGCAGGGCGACTTCGTTTCCAAGCTGACGGCAACGATGGAAAAGGGTATCGGCCGTCTGGTTGACGCTGACATGAACGAAGAGTCGACCCGCCTCAAGGCTCTGCAGACGCAGCAGCAGCTGGCAATCCAGGCTCTGTCGATCGCCAACAGCGACTCGCAGAACATCCTGTCGCTCTTCCGTTAATCGGACCGAAAATTACAAAAGTCGAGCCGCGCCCGAAAGGGCGCGGTTTTGCATTTGTGGAGTGCTCCGCAAACGGGAAGATTTCGTTTACCATCCTTGCTTTGAAAGCATTTACCACGATTTGAGCGAAGCGCCGGGAGCGCCCTGAAATTAGGGAATTGGAAAGCACCGGCTGTCAGATTTTGGGCATGGACAGGCGGATAGCCGCTGGCCTGAATGACACAACACGCAGGATCGCAAGCGGAGGCTGACTGTCTTGCAATTGCGTGAAACAGGCAAACGTGACGGAGGCTGACCCAAGCGTATTGCCCTTTTACCAAAGCCGCATCCGGAAACGGGTGCGGCTTTATTATTTTTTAAACATTTCAGGCTACGCGCGCATGCGCGCGAAGATTGCATAATAAAATCTCAGCGTGTGCATTTTTTTGCGACCCTTAGCTCTTCATTAACCATATGGAGGTTAGCTAGAGCCATCGAAACGGCGAGCTAACCATTAAAAATCAGCAGGTTAGCAGGCATGATGCTGTGCGCTGTTCCCGGTGAGACCGGAATGTCCCTTCTTTAATCAGCCATTCAAGGGGCAAATTTACTATGACGAGCATTCTCACTAACGTAGCAGCTATGTCTGCACTCCAGACCCTGCGCTCCATCGGCCAGAACATGGAAACGACGCAGGACCGCGTGTCTTCCGGCCAGCGCGTCGGCGAAGCTTCCGATAACGCCGCTTACTGGTCGATCGCGACCACCATGCGTTCCGACAACGGCGCTCTTTCCGCTGTACAGGACGCCCTCGGCCTCGGCGCCGCAAAGGTCGACACTGCCTATTCGGGTATGGAATCGTCCATCGACGTCGTCAAGGAAATCAAGAACAAGCTGGTTGCCGCCCGCGAACCCGGTGTCGACAAGTCCAAGATCCAGGAAGAAATCACCCAGCTGCAGGATCAGCTGAAGTCGATCTCCAGCTCCTCGTCTTTCTCCGGTGAAAACTGGCTGCAGGCAACCGTCAGCAACGGTGCTGGCGAACTGAAGAACGTCACCAAGCAGATCGTTGGCTCCTTCATCCGCGACGCTGCCGGCAACGTGTCCGTAAAGACCGTCAACGTTGACCTGAGCCGCAACACGGTGCTGTTCGACACGTCTTCGGGCGCTGCAAAGGACAAGCAGGGCGTCCTCGACTCCTACGCCTATTTTTCTTCCACGGGCAGCTACAAGCTGTTCGAAATCACCAATGACTCGGACGGCGTAGGCGCCGCCCAGCCGGTGACCAAGGTTGCAGCAGCCAAGGTTTACACTGAAGCCCAGCTGAAGGGCCTGAAGGAAGCAACTGCCGGCACCCCCGTCACCTTCACAACCGCTGCTGCAACGGGTATCGTCACGATCGCTAACGCCGATGCGACAGCCCCCGACGTCAACGGCACCTACTTCAATCTTGGCAACGACCAGTATGTGAAAATCAACACGACTGCGCCGACCTCGCCGGCAACCAAGACCAACATTGCCGTTGGCCTCGACGGCACCACCAAGATCTACCTGGAAGAAGGCGCAACCGCCCAGCTCGCAACGCAGCTCACCTACTCCCTGACGTCTCTGGACATCACCAAGGACCTGACCGGCACGTTCAAGAACAGCGACGGCTCGGCAGTCTCGGAAAACCAGTACCTCGACGCCATGGTTTCCTTCGTTGACAAGCAGCTCCAGAGCATGACGTCCGCCGCTGCCGACCTCGGCTCGGTCAAGATGCGCATCGAACTGCAGGAAAACTTCGTCAACAAGCTGACCGACTCGCTCGACAAGGGCATCGGCCGTCTCGTCGACGCTGAAATGAACGAAGAATCCACGAAGCTGAAGGCTCTTCAGACCCAGCAGCAGCTGGCTGTTCAGGCCCTGTCGATCGCCAACAACGACTCGCAGAGCATCCTGTCGCTCTTCCGTTAATCGGAAAAGACGTCGCCAAAAAATCGAGCCGCATCCGAAAGGGTGCGGCTTTTTCCGTCATGGTTAAGAGAAATTATTATTTCCTAATTTTTATTAACGACAGTTTAGGCTTTGTTAACCATTCGGGCCCTAAAACCTAGCCATCGAAACGATTGGTTAACCAAGACGAAAAAGAGGTTAACAGGCATCAAGCCGCGCGATCGTTACCGGCGGCAATCCGGAATGTCCCTTTTCATTTAAGCCAATCAAGGGGCAAATAATTATGACCAGCATTTTGACGAACGTCGCGGCAATGGCCGCCCTTCAGACCCTCCGCGCAATCGGCAGCGACATGGAAGAAACGCAGTCGCGTGTCTCCTCCGGCCTGCGCGTCAAAACCGCCTCCGACAACGCCGCCTACTGGTCTATCGCGACCACCATGCGTTCGGATAACGGTGCTCTTTCCGCTGTTCAGGACGCCCTCGGCCTCGGCGCCGCAAAGGTCGATACAGCCTATTCCGCCATGGAAACCACTGTCGATGTCGTCAAGGAAATCAGCAAGAAGCTGGTTGCCGCCCGCGAGGCCGGCGTCGACAAGGCAAAGATCCAGGAAGAAATCCGTCAGCTCCAGGACCAGCTGAAAAGCATCGGCGAATCCGCCTCCTTC
The DNA here is from genome assembly GCF_052114365.1 of Agrobacterium sp. MCAB5. Lineage (NCBI taxonomy): Bacteria > Pseudomonadati > Pseudomonadota > Alphaproteobacteria > Hyphomicrobiales > Rhizobiaceae > Agrobacterium > Agrobacterium sp. MCAB5. The sequence continues at coordinate 453,016 of NZ_JBFREP010000001.1, read as the reverse complement.
TCCGGCGAAAACTGGCTTAAGGGCAAGATTAGCGACGCATCCGGCAACCTCACCCCGATAACGAAGCAGATCGTCGGCTCCTTCATCCGTGACGGCGCGGGCAATGTTGCAGTCAAGACGATCAACGTTCAGGTCGACAACAAGACTGCCCTTTTCGATACCTCGACCGGTGCGGCGAAAAACGGTATCCTCGATAGCGCCGCCTATTATTCCGATACAGGCTCCCTGCGCAATTTCGAGATTACCACGACCACACCCGCAGGTGCTGCCACAAACACGCCCTCTACCGCAAAGGTGTTCACGCAATCCCAGCTTCTGGGTTTCCCCTCGGGGACGACGACCACAGTTTCTGCTCCAGACGCAGTAACCGGCCTCGTAACCGTTGCTGCGGCGACAACCGCACGAAACAACGGCACCTACTTCAAGATCGGCGAAAACGCAGCGGGTGAAGCCCTCTACGTAAAAGCCAACAATACCGCGCCGACGCCTGCAGGCACCACTGTAACGGCAATCGGAACCGGCGGTTCGTCCAATAACAATATTTACCTCGAAACCGCCGCCGCAGATTCCCAGATGGCACAGAAGCTCGGCTACTCGCTGATCGATCTCGACATCACCAAGGATCTCAGCGGTTTGCTGGACGCCAAGGGCCAGCCGCTGACGGACAATGACGGCCTCGACAACATGATCCAGTTCGTCAACACCAAGCTGGAATCGCTGATCAGCGCGAGCGCCGATCTCGGCTCCATCAAGATGCGCCTCGATCTTCAGGAAGATTTCGTCAACAAGCTCACAGACTCCATCGACAAGGGCGTCGGACGTCTCGTTGATGCCGACATGAACGAAGAGTCCACCAAGCTGAAGGCTCTGCAGACCCAGCAGCAGCTGGCAATCCAGTCGCTATCCATCGCCAATACCAGCTCCGAGAATATCCTGTCGCTATTCCGCCAGTAAGCGGCGCCCGTTGGCTACGGGCGGTTTCGTCCCGCTCTGGCAGCAACAGAATATTCGGAAATGGAAACCGCGCTTCGCAAGAGGCGCGGTTTTCACATTTACCGAGACCGGTGCAGAATGCGCGAAAAAGCAAGCCGACATCGTGGACAAGACCCACCGTCACGTTGCGTAAATTTCTGATTTTATTGGGGAAAATGGTGCTGCTAGAGAGATTTGAACTCTCGGCCTCTCCCTTACCAAGGGAGTGCTCTACCCCTGAGCTATAGCAGCATCCGGTGCCGAAGCGTTTGCTTCAGCATCAAGCGTGGCGGCCTATTGCCATAGGTTTTTGACGAGCGCAAGTCGCAAAACGATATTCTTCAACAAGCGGGGCAAAAAAGCGTTCCCCCTGTTGAAAAACGTATTTTTCGGATATTGCTGAATTTATGAACGAACATCATGACAAACAGGCAAAGGCGGCGTTTTCCGTGAACGCTTCAGAAGACCCCGTTGCCGTTGCGGCAAGCGGCAACGCGCAGGCAGGACCCGGCGAGAAGGCGCGGCAACGCGAGGCGGAGCGCAAGGCGCGGGCAGCGAAGAAGCTGCGTGAAAACCTGCAGAAGCGCAAACAGCAGGTTCGCGCGCGCCGGGCCGGCGATGCGGATGAGACGATTGGCCTGCCTGCCGCAAAAACGGACGAATCATCCTCATAGAGAATTCACCAGCATCATTTGAAACGCCGCGGAAACTCGTCTAAGGACGCGCATTTCCGCAAGGCATGATTAAGAAAGGCGGGCAAAGGCCCGTAGGGACGCATGGATCGCATCAGAATTACGGGTGGTAACAAGCTCAACGGCATCATTCCCATCTCCGGCGCGAAAAACGCCGCCTTGCCGTTGATGATCGCTTCGCTTCTGACCAGCGATACGCTGACGCTCGAAAACGTGCCGCATCTGGCGGACGTCGAGCAGCTCATCCGTATTCTCGGCAATCATGGCGTCGATATTTCGGTCAATGGCCGTCGTGAAAGCCAGGGCGAAGCCTATTCCCGCACGGTCCACTTCACCTGCCGTACCATTGTCGATACCACCGCACCTTACGAGCTGGTTTCCAAGATGCGCGCCAGCTTCTGGGTCATCGGCCCGCTTCTGGCCCGTGAAGGCCGTGCGCGCGTTTCACTGCCCGGCGGCTGTGCCATTGGCACCCGTCCGGTGGACCTGTTCATCGAGGGCCTGCAGGCGCTTGGCGCAACGATGGAGATCGATGGCGGCTATATCAACGCCAGCGCTCCAAAGGGCGGCCTGATCGGCGCTGTTTATACCTTCCCGAAAGTCTCCGTCGGCGCGACGCATGTGATGCTGATGGCCGCGAGCCTTGCAAGAGGCACCACCGTCATTCACAACGCCGCCCGCGAACCGGAAGTCGTCGATCTAGCGCACTGCCTGATTGCGATGGGCGCGAAGATCGAGGGCGCTGGCACCTCCACCATCACCATCGAGGGCGTCACATCGCTTTCCGGCGCACGCCACCGGGTGCTGCCTGACCGTATCGAGACCGGCACCTATGCCATGGCCGTTGCCATGGCTGGCGGTGATGTGGTGCTGGAAGGCACGCGTGCATCGCTGCTCGACAATGCGCTGGACACGCTGCGGCTTGCCGGAGTGTCGATCAGCGACACGGAGACCGGTCTGCGCGTCGTGCGCAACGGCAACGGCATTCAGCCGGTCGATATCGTCACCGAACCCTTCCCCGGCTTCCCTACCGACCTTCAGGCGCAGTTCATGGCGCTGATGACCCGGTCGCAGGGTGTATCCCACATTACCGAAACCATCTTCGAAAACCGCTTCATGCATGTGCAGGAACTGGCCCGTCTCGGCGCGAAGATTTCGCTCTCCGGGCAGATGGCCCGTATCGAAGGCGTTACCCGCCTGAAGGGTGCGCCTGTCATGGCAACCGATCTGCGCGCCTCGGTGTCGTTGGTCATTGCGGGACTGGTGGCGGAAGGCGAGACCATGGTTTCGCGCGTCTACCACCTCGATCGCGGTTTCGAACGGCTTGAAGAAAAGCTTACCCGCTGCGGTGCGCTGGTCGAACGCGTCAGCGATTGATCCTTTCATCGCCGCTCATTCGTTTTCTCCCCGTTGCAGAGCGGGCCGCGACTGCCTATTTCCTGTACAAGGAATAGACATTGCGGGCGCGGCCCCGCGGAAAAGGAAGAAAACGATGAGCGGCCTGAAATTGCTCGCGCTGGATACTGAAGATCTCTCCGTCATTTCGACGCACATGCAGGACAGCGTCTTCAAACTGAAGGACGTTGCATTCGAGGCAAAGCAGGGCCAATTCACACTTTCCGCCAATCGTTTCGTCTGGGAAAGCGCGAATAAGAAGAACCTGCCGCCGGAGCGATGCCGCAGCGTGGTTTTCCTGAAGCGGGTCTCCGCCGTCCGCTCGCACGGCATCAATCGCAGTGATAAGGAACAGGTGCTTTCGCTCCTTGCAATCCGCTTCGTGCAGAACGGCGAAGGTCCTGATGGCGCCGTCGAACTGACGCTTTCGGGCGGTGGCGCTATCGCACTCGATGTCGAATGCATCGAGGCGCAGCTGACGGATGTGAGCGGCGCCTGGGAAACTGCCGCCAAACCGCATCATCCCGATAGCGAATAAGCTCTCCACGCCATTGCAACGGTTGCCTTTCGTCACTGTTTCGATTTATGCCACATACCAGAGCCGCATTTTTCTGCGGTGAGTTCGTGCACCTCGCGGGATCGCCGCGAGGAAAATGAGAGGGTAATGGCGTGGCAATCTGGCTGGAGCGGGCATCGGCTGATTTCGAACAGAAATTCGCTGCCTTCCTGACAACCAAGAGGGAAGTTTCGGAAGACGTCAACGCGACCGTTCGCGACATCATCGATGACGTCCGCAATCGCGGCGATGCGGCCCTTGCCCACTACTCCATTAAATTCGACGGCATCGATTTCTCGAAGGTCTCGATGCGGGTGACAGCGGAAGAGATCGATGCGGCCGTCGCAGCCGTTGACAGAAGTGTCATCGAAGCTCTCGAACTCGCAGCCCGGCGCATTGAAAAACACCATGCGCGGCAGATGCCGAAGGACGATATCTACGAAGACGAGATCGGTGTGGGCCTCGGTTCACGCTGGACGGCGATCGAAGCTGTCGGCCTTTATGTGCCCGGCGGCACCGCGAGCTATCCAAGCTCCGTCCTTATGAATGCTGTCCCCGCCAAGGTTGCCGGTGTAGAGCGTATCGTCATGGTCGTGCCGGCGAATGGCGGCGTGATAAACCCCGCCGTTCTTGCCGCCGCGCGCATCGCAGGTGTTGAGGAAATCTACCGCATTGGCGGCGCACAGGCCGTGGCTGCACTCGCCTACGGCACGGAAACAATCACGCCTGTCGCCAAGATTGTCGGCCCCGGCAATGCCTATGTGGCGGCCGCGAAACGGCATGTCTTCGGAACTGTCGGCATCGACATGATCGCCGGGCCCTCCGAAGTGCTTGTCATTGCCGACAGGGACAACGATCCGGACTGGCTGGCCGCCGATCTTCTCGCGCAGGCGGAGCATGACCGTGGCGCGCAGTCCATCCTCATCACCGACAATGCCGAACTCGGCAAGGCGGTGGAGGCGGCGGTGGAACGGCAGCTGAAGCGGCTGTCGCGCGCCGAGACGGCAGCGGCGAGCTGGGCGGATTTCGGTGCGATCATTCTCGTCGAAAAGCTCACCGATGCCATTCCCTTGGCCAACCGCATTGCGGCCGAGCATCTGGAGCTTGCCGTTGACGATCCGGATGCGCTGATGGCGCATATCCGCAATGCCGGCGCGATCTTCGTCGGGCGCCATACGCCTGAGGTGATCGGCGATTATGTCGGCGGCTCCAACCACGTTTTGCCGACGGCGCGCTCAGCGCGCTTCTCTTCCGGCCTTTCGGTGCTGGATTTCGTCAAGCGTACCTCGATCCTGCGTCTCGGGCCTGAGCAGCTGCGGCAGCTTGCGCCGGCGGCGATCACCCTTGCCCGTTCGGAGGGGCTGGACGCGCATGCGCGCTCCGTCTCCATTCGCCTCAACCCGGAAAGTTAAGAGATGGCTTCAGGCGATTTCCGGCTCTGCGATGTGGTTCTGGACGATAGCATCGGCCGGTCCACGCCGGACGTGGAGCATGAACGCGCCGTCGCCATTTTCGATCTGATAGAGGAAAACACGTTCGAACCATTCGGCCATGAGGGCGGCCCATACCGGCTGCACATATCGCTGGTCGATGCCAAGCTGGTTTTCTCGATCAAGACCGAAGACGAGAAGGATGTCTCGACCCATATCCTGTCGCTGACGCCGTTTCGCCGCATCATCAAGGATTATTTCCTGATCTGCGAAAGCTATTACGAGGCGATACGCTCCTCCACTCCAAGCCAGATCGAGGCGATCGACATGGGCAGGCGGGGCATTCACAATGACGGCTCGCAGACTTTGATGGACCGGCTTTCCGGCAAGATCAAAATCGATTTCGATACTGCGCGCCGTCTCTTCACCCTTGTCTGTGTGCTTTATTGGCGGGGTTAGAGATGAGAGATCCCGCCACGGCTCCAAATGGGGGACAGGCTCCCAAATCGGTCCTCTTCATGTGCGGTATGAACTCCATCCGTTCTCCCATGGCCGAGGTCATCGCCAAACGACTGGTGGCACCCGGCATCTACATCCAGTCGGCCGGCGTGCGGGCGGGCGAGCGTGACCCCTTTGTGGATGCGGTGCTGGAAGAACAGGGATTTTCGCTCGGCAAACACAAACCGCGCACATTGGACGAGATCGAGGATGATTTTTTCGATCTGATCATTACATTGACACCCGAAGCTCATCACGCAGCACTTGAACTGACACGCTCCAACTCGCTCGACGTTGTCTATTGGCCAACCATGGACCCAACCGTCATCACCGGCACGCGGGACCAGATTCTGGATGCCTATCGCGAGGTGCGGGATCATCTTGCCAGGCTGATTACCGAACGCCTGCCAGGTAGGCCGCAGCCGGCGGCGGATACGCTTTCAAAAGACTGAGGTCGAGTGTCCGTTTCGATCGGACCAGACACTTCAAACGCCGCACAGGACAGGCATTTATTCGATCCGCACCTATCACCTGGCGAAAATCGGTTCCGATTTTCGCCGTGATGCTTTAGAGGTTCACAAATGTGCCGGGATTGTGTAGTTTCCGCGCAATTTTCCCGGACACGACAGGTCCGGCACTATCAACAGGAAGAAAACCCTTACATGACAAAAGAAGAAGTCCTCGAATTCCCGGGCATCGTAACCGAATTGCTGCCGAACGCAACATTCCGCGTGAAGCTTGAGAACGAACACGAAATCATCGCCCACACGGCGGGCCGCATGCGCAAGAACCGTATCCGCGTTCTGGCGGGCGACAAGGTGCTGGTCGAAATGACGCCTTACGACCTGAGCAAGGGCCGCATCACCTATCGCTTCAAGTAATCCGTTTTCGGCATTCGGAAGCCCGGGCAGCGCAATGACCAACTCAAAACAAAAGCTCGTTCTGGCATCCGGTTCGCCGCGGCGTCTGGAACTATTGCACCAGATCGGCATCGAGCCGGCACGTCTGATGCCGATGGATATCGACGAAACGCCCGTAAAGCTTGAGCATCCGCGCACGCTGTGCCGTCGCCTGTCGCTACAGAAGGCCGAGGCTGCGCATGCGGCGCTGAAGAGCGAGCAGACGTGGAAAGACGCCTATGTTCTCGGCTCCGACACCGTGGTGGCCGTGGGTCGCCGCATTGTCGGCAAGGCGGAATATACCGAGGAGGCTTCCGCAGCGCTGCATCTTCTCTCGGGGCGCAGCCATTGGGTCTATACCGGCATCTGCCTTGTGACGCCCGGCGGCAAGATCCGTCAGAAGGTTGTGGAAACCAAGGTGCGTTTCAAACGCCTTACCACGCGCGAGATCGACGCCTATATCGCTTCCGGGCAATGGCGCGGCAAAGCCGGGGCCTATGGTATCCAGGGCATTGCCGGCTCATTCGTGCAGAAACTGACCGGCTCCTACACCAATGTCGTCGGCCTGCCGCTGTATGAGACCATGTCGCTTCTTTCCGGTGAAGGATTCGAGGTGACGTCGGGCTGGCTCGAAGGATAGACCATGACAAAATCATCTCCTGAAGGTTCGGGAAATGTCACGCCGCTTCGGAAAACGAAGCCATGTCCGGAGTGCGGGCGGCCCTCGACACGGGAAGACTATCCGTTCTGTTCGGATCGCTGCCGCTCGCTCGATCTCGCCCGCTGGCTGAACGGTTCCTACGCCATTCCTGTCGCCGACGACGAAAGCAGCGCGGACGAGCAGGACTCGTTCAAAAATTCCTCCGAATAACGTTGCGCCGCCGGAAAATCCGGCGGTGGAATACAGAATATTTTTAATGACCTTCAGCTCGCAGTATATTCACCGGGTTACCGACAGCCCGAAAGCCATATCACAAACCGGTTGACGCCCCTCCCCCGGCAGCCATTAGGGTTCCCCGATGGACGCAAGCCTGCAAAAAAGAGTAAGGCCTGGCGCGCTGCTGTTTGCGGTGCTGGCAGTTTGTCTTGCCATATTGGCAACGGTGCTGCTTGCCAATGACAAGAAACATCTCAAAAGCCTGCTGAGCTATCTCAACCTTGCGCCTGCCACACGCTCCGCCGAGCAGCCAGCCCGGATGAAGCCCGTCAAGCGGCAAAAGGTTACCGCCCAAAAGCTCAATCTACCGCCGCATCTGCTGAAATTCGAGCAAGGCGGCGACAGGGCATCCTTTGCCCGCGACTTCGTTCTGTCCGGCAAGGACCTCTGCGACCGCTTTACCGCGGCGGGCTTTTCCAACCCGCAAGGCTGGCACGCAAGCCCGGTGAAGATCCGCAATTTCGAATGCATGGCCGATCTTGTGGTCGGGGACACAGCGAACGCGTCGGAACGGGCATCGCTTTTTCTCGACATCAGAGGCGAGGCGTCCGACGAGGTTCGCTCTATCAGGATGAAAGTGGTTGCGCCGCAGACACCTGATGGTGCCGTTATTCTGACGAAGCTTGAGGACGCGTTGGCGATGATCATCGAGCAGACCCGCTGGGCGGACCTTGCCAGCATGCTTGAGCCGGCACGCAGGCTGCAACCCTATCAGGCAGAGCATTTCGGTATTTCGGTCTCCCTAAAGCCGGAGCTGTCTGCGCCACATCGGCTGAACCTGATTTTGCTGGCAACGGACCAATTGCCGGGACTGAAGCTCACGCGCAGCTATTTCGACAGCGAGAAATGGCTTCCCGCTGCCACTCTTTCGGATCGACCGGTCCTCTATTTTTCCGTCAGGTAGAACCGCATCCCGAAAACCAACGGCCGCTCAGCCTATCGCTGCCAGTTTATGCTGCCCAGGCAGAATCCTGTCGCTTCGCTGGGCTTGACGTTTAGCCTCCCACTGAAGGGCCGTGCGAACGATGGTTGTGAGATCATTGAAACGCGGCGACCATCCGAGTTCCGACTGGATGCGGCTCGAATCCGCAACCATCGTGGCAATGTCGCCGACGCGGCGGGGACAATGGATAACCGGGAAATCGTTTCCAGATTCCCGCTGCACGGCGTGCAGCACGTCCAGTACCGAATAGCCGACGCCATAACCGCAATTGAGCGTTCGTGTGCCGCCGCCAGCACGCAGATGCGCCATGGCGAGCATATGCGCGTCGATCAGATCGCTGACATGGATATAGTCGCGAACGCCGGTGCCGTCAGCGGTCGGATAATCTGTTCCGTAAACCTCCACCTTGTCGCGCCGGCCGGTTGCCGCTTCGCACGCTACCTTGATGAGGTTCGCCACACCCGTGGGGGACGGACCGGCACGGCCCTTCGGGTCGGCGCCGGCAACATTGAAGTAACGCAGCGCCACATAGTTGAAATCATGTGCCTGCACGACATCGCGCAACATGATTTCTGAGGCGAGTTTCGACAGGCCGTAGGGATTTTCCGGGCTGAGAACTGCCGTTTCCGGCACCGGGCCATCAAAGGGTTGGTTCCCATAGACCGCGGCAGTTGAAGAGAAGATGAAATTGCGGATACCATGACCGACTGCCGCCGCAACAAGGGCGCGGGTCGTGCCGGTATTGTTTTCGTAATATTCCAGTGGCTGGCTAATCGATTCAGGGACGCTGACGGAGCCAGCGAAGTGGAAAATGGTCTCGATCTGGTTGTGTTCGAAAATCTGGCCGAGCAAGTCGCGATCGGCGACGTCGCCGAGATAGAAACGCGCCGCTGGCGCGACCGCCCAACGTGATCCCGTCGAAAGACGGTCGACAACAACGACGTCTTCACCGGCGTCGAGCAAAGCCCACACCATGTGGCTTCCTATATAACCGGCCCCACCGGTGACCAGAACAGCCATGACATTACTTCCCTGTTTGCTTTTGTTGCGTCCATCAAAGCCAATAATTCTTCATCATTGATTACTTGCACAGCAAATACCCCACCAATCCCTTGCCCCTATGAAAAGGTGGCTTACGATTGGTTAGCGCAATGAAGTGTGTTTTATTTATTAGATGAAAATGTTCTCATAAATGGAACACAAGGCGCATATCACAGAAAAGCCCGCACGTCGATTGGTACGCCGTGAGGTTGTAGTTTTAGCGGCTCGCCATGATTCTTTTGGTAGAAAATCTGCCTGCCGCGGCCAAATTCGGCGCGGCAGGGCGGGGTATCGCAGGATTGCGGTTATCTGCCGAGAATATAGGACGCAAGCCGATCGGCTGCGTCTTCGATCTGCTTTGGGTTGCGCAGGAAGCAGGCACGGAGAAACAGCTCTCCGCCTTGGCCGAAGGCGGTGCCCGGCGCGAGGCCGACGCCGGTCTTGTCAACGATATCCAGAGCCGTGGCGCGGCTGTCGGTCACGCCGTCCACCTTAAGGAAGGCATAAAGAGCGCCATCCGGCTTCAATGTTTCCACGCGGTTCGTCGCGATCAGCGCATCGCAGAGAATGTCGCGGGATGTCAGAGCGCGTTCGTAGTTCTCGCGGACGAAACCGTCGCCATGGTCGAGAGCAGCGACTGCGCCGCGCTGCATGAACTGCGCCACGCCGGAGGTGGAATATTGAATAAGGTTCTCGATCACCTGGCCGATGACGGGTGGCGCCACAAGCCAGCCAACACGCCAGCCCGTCATGGACCAGTTCTTCGAAAAAGAATTGGCGAAGACGATTTTGTCATCCGGTTCCATCACGTCGAGGAACGACGGCGCACGGGTGCCGGTATAGTGATAAAGTGCGTAAATCTCATCCGCCACGATCCAGAGGTCGTGCTTGCGGGCGAGTGCCAGAACATCGCGAAGATTGTCTCGCGTTGCGGTCCAGCCGGTCGGGTTGGACGGCGTGTTGATAAAGAGCGCCTTCGTCTTACCGGTGATCGCACTTTCCAGCTTGCCGATATCGAGATCCCAGCGACCATCGTGGAAATCGATGCCGGCTGCGACCGCCTTTGCGCCCGCCACGCCGATGGCGGCAACAATATTGGGCCAGGTGGGCGTGAGATAGATCATCTCGTCGCCCGGCGAGGTCAGCGCCTGCACCGCAAGCGCAATCGCCTGCATGCCGGAACCTGTTACGTAAAAATGATCTGCGGATAGAGAGGCTGAAAAGTGACGCTCGTAGTAGCTGCTGAGCGCCTGGCGCAATTCGGGAATGCCGCGTTGCCAGGTATAGAAGGTCTCGCCATTGTTGAGCCCGTCGATGGCCGCCTTGTTGATGAAGTCCGGGCTTGGCAGATCGCCTTCGCCGACCCAAAGCGGCAGAAGATTGTCCCGTCCCCGGGCATAATTCACGACCTCGACAATGCCGCTCTCGGGAGCCGCCAGAGAGCGCGCACTCAGACTGTTCAAAATGGACATTAAAGACACTCCGTTTGGTGTCTTCTTATCGCATCGAACGGGCGATATGCATGATATTCCGTGCAACAGTCATGGATTTTCTTTATGGATGGATGCCCGGCGAGAGGGAGCTGACCCATGGTCAGCAATATCGCGCCGGGACAATCTAAGCTTCAACGCGTCTTCAGCAGATCGCGGATTTCGGTGAGAAGCTTGACGTCTTCCGGCGGCGGAGCCGGTTCCGACTTTTCCTCGATCTTTTTCCGGTCGACAGAAGCGCGAAGCTTGTTGACCCCTTTGACCATCAGGAAAATGATCCAGGCGAGAATGAGGAAGTTGATGAGGACCGTGAGAAAGTTACCATAAGCGAAGACAGCGCCCTGATCGCGCGCGGCGGCAAGCGAGCTGGCGGTGACGCTGGAACTGAGTGGCAGGAAGTAGTTCGAAAAATCGAACCCGCCGAAAATCGCACCGACGATCGGCATGATAAGGTCGTTGACGACGGAATCGACGATCTTGCTGAACGCCGCCCCGATAATAACACCCACGGCCAGATCCATGACATTGCCACGGGCAATGAAGGTTTTAAATTCGTTAAGCATCAGATGGTCCCTCTCCTGCTTCGCGAGCTGAAGCTATGTGACTGTCCCTACGGGTTCAACCATATAGATTCCCTGTCCCATTTGGAATTCGTCAAGATTGCATTTATTAGGCTTTTTGCACGGTAGTCTTGAACTTTATGATCAGACCGCGCTCATTCTCAACGGCCCGGAATTCGCCTATGCTCGTTTTCAGGGATTGTTGCATGGGGAGGATGCGTGCTTCCTGGGTGGATCATATTCGGTTCGGCCTTCGCTTATGTCCTGCTGCTGTTTGCGGTTGCAAGTTATGGGGACAGGAACAGCCGGAAAAGAAACGCTCCCAAAAAGGGGCGGCCGTTCGTCTATGCGCTTAGCCTGGCGATCTATTGCACCTCCTGGACCTATTTCGGCGGCGTCGGGCTTGCGGCAGACAAGGGGCTGGAATTCCTCGGCATCTATACCGGGCCGATCCTTGCCTTCACCATCGGCATGCCGATCATTCGCCGCATCGTGGAGCTTGCCAAAACCGAAAAGCTGACGTCGGTTGCCGATTTCATTGCCGCCCGCTACGGCAAGAACTCCACCGTGGCGATGATTGTCGCCATCATCGCGCTTGTCGGTGCCATTCCCTATATCGCGCTGCAATTGAAGGCCGTTTCCAGTTCGGTGGCGACGATGGTCGATCCCGGCGATTACGGCATTGGCAGCGGCAACCTCTATTTCCTCGATCTGCCGCTGCTCGTCACTATCGTCATGGCGGGCTTCGCCGTCATGTTCGGCACCCGGCATACCGACGCCACCGAACATCAGGACGGGCTTATTCTGGCGATTTCAATGGAATCGCTCGTCAAGCTCGTCGCCATGTGCACCGTCGGCTTTTACGTTCTGTTCGTCCTATTCGACGGCCCCTCGCATTTGTGGGAACTTGCGTCGGGCAATGAACGGGCCATGCGGGCCATATCCTATCACACGCCCATCAGCCGCTGGATCGTGATGACCCTGCTTTCCGGTTTCGCGATCATCCTGTTGCCGCGCCAGTTCCATGTCACCGTGGTTGAAAATCGCACGCCGGAAGAGCTGCGCATGGCGGGGTTCCTGCTGCCGCTTTATCTGATTGCGATCAACATCTTCGTGCTGCCGATAGCGCTTGCCGGAATTTTGACGCTCGGCGCCAATGGCAACGCCGATCTTTACGTCCTGCAATTGCCCCTTGCGCATCAGATGCCGGTCGTTTCGCTGATTACCTTCATTGGCGGATTTTCAGCGGCGACCGCCATGGTGATCGTTGCCTCGGTCGCGCTGTCGATCATGATTTCCAACGACATCGTCATGCCGATCTTTTTGCGGCAGAAGCTGTTGAACCGTTCGCCGCACCGGGACAACTTCGCCAAAACGCTTCTCAACATCCGCAGAACAGCGATCTTTGCGGTGATGCTTCTGGGCTACGGCTACTACCGTGCGGCCGATAGTGCCACCGGGCTTGCCTCCATCGGCCTCCTGGCATTTGCCGCCATCGCCCAGATGGCACCTGCCCTTTTCGGCGGGTTGTTCTGGCGGCGCGCCAATGCGCGCGGTGCGATTGCCGGTTTGAGTTCAGGCTTTTTTGTCTGGGCCTACCTGCTGTTTCTGCCAAGCTTCGGCGGGCCTGATAATTCGGAGGTCGCGGCCACCGTTCTCGGCTTCCTCTTTTCTGGCAGTACGGTCTTCAACGGTCCCGAGGCCGACCCTTTTGTGAACGCGGTCATCCTCAGCCTGCTCGTCAACAGCATGGCTTTCGTACTTGGCTCGCTTTCACGCAACCCGCGACCGGTGGAGCGCATCCAGTCCGGCATCTTCGTGAAGCGCCATTCGAAATCACAATTCGCCACGCGTGGCTGGAAAACCCGCGTCAGCGTCGGCGATCTCAAAAGCGCGATTGCCCGTTATCTCGGTGAAGAGCGCATGCTGCGCTCACTGGCGACCTATGAAAAGACGGCGGGCAGGAAGCTCAACGACGACCAGCCCGCCGACATGGCGCTGATCCATTTCTCCGAACAATTGCTGGGCAGCGCCATCGGCTCCTCCTCAGCCCGTCTCGTGCTTTCGATCATTCTCCAGAAGGCGGAGGACACCAGCGCCGACACGGCCTGGCTGCTGGATCAGGCAAGCGAGGCGCTGCAATATAATCAGGACATGCTGCAAACGGCGCTGGCGCAGATGGACCAGGGCATCGCCGTTTTCGACAGCTCGCAGCAGCTGACGATCTGGAACCGGCGCTTCCGCACCCTTCTCGATCTACCTGAGCAATTCGGGCAGGTGGGGCTGCCGCTGACGGACATCGTTTCCATGCTGCAGGAGCGCGGCGACATGCCGCCGGGCGACACGGAACAGCTGATCACCAGTTTCCTGACCATGGACCTGCCTTTCTCGCTGGTGCTTGGCGGCGGTGAGCGCATCATCGAAGTGCGCTCCAACACTATGCCGGACAAGGGTATCGTCGCCACCTTCACCGATATCACGCAGAGAGTGGCGAGCGATCAGGCACTGAAACAGGCCAATGAAACGCTGGAACAGCGGGTGGCGGAACGAACCGTCGAGCTTACCCGCGTCAACCGCGAACTTGCGGAGGCAAGGGCATCGGCCGACGAGGCGAACATCGGCAAGACACGGTTTTTTGCTGCCGCCGGCCACGATATCCTCCAGCCGCTGAATGCCGCGCGGCTTTATTCCTCCTCGCTGGTCGAGCGGCTTGGCGCCTCGGGGGAAAGCGATCTCGTCCAGAACATCGATTCGGCGCTCGAGTCGGTAGAGACCATTCTCGGCGCGGTGCTCGATATTTCCCGCCTCGACACCGGTTCGATGAAAGCGCGCATGACATCGGTGCCGCTGAACGAGCTGCTGAAACGCATCGAAACCGATTTCGCGCCTATGGCGCAGGAAAAGAACCTCGATCTCGTGGTCATGCCCACCTCGCTCACCGTCCGCTCCGACCCCAACCTGTTGCGGCGGCTGATACAAAACCTCGTCTCCAACGCCATCAAATACACGCTGAGTGGCAAGGTTATCGTTGGCGCGCGCCGCCGGGGAGGCGATGTCGTCATTCAGGTGACGGATTCCGGCATCGGCATTCCCGCATCCAAATTCCGCACGGTTTTCAAGGAATTCGCCCGGCTGGATGAGGGTGCAAAAACGGCCTCCGGCCTCGGACTTGGTCTTTCAATTGTCGACCGGCTGTCGCGCATGCTGCACCATCCGGTACAGCTGATTTCCACACCCGGAAAAGGTACGACATTCCGTATCCACCTGCTGCGCGAGGCAGACCGCCTGACGCCAGCCAAGGCCGCTGGCGGGATCGCCAATCCGGTGGCGAGCGACCGGCTTGCCGGCGTCAGGGTACTCTGCATCGACAACGAGCCGAAAATCCTCGAGGGCATGACGTTATTGCTGACGGGATGGGGCTGTGAGGTCTTACCCGCAGGTTCAGTGGCCACACTCGAAGAACCGTTCCTGACAATGTCAGCGGTGCCGGATGTCATCATTGCCGATTATCATCTCGACGACGGCGACGGTATCAGCGCCATCCGCCTGATCAGGACATTCTACGGCAAAACGATCCCTGCCCTGCTTGTGACGGCGGACCGCAGCCCGGAAGTGCGCAGCGATGCGGAAAAATATGGGATTACCGTCCAGCATAAGCCGGTCAAACCGGCGGCGCTGCGGGCCTATATCAACCAGATATCCAGCACGGCCCGCGCGGCGGCAGAATAAAAAAACTCCCGGACCTTGCGATCCGGGAGCTCTTCGACTTTCAAAAATTCCAATGTCAGGCTGCGCGGCTCAGTCGATCCTGGCCGGTCGCCGAGCCCTGCTCCATCTGAAAACGCTGAACCAGATCGAGCAACGCTTCCACTTCGCCCGACAGCACCCGGCTGGCTGCGCTCGACTGTTGGGCAAGCGCCGCGTTCTGCTGGGTCATCTGATCCATCTGGTTGACGGACCCGTTGACATTGTGGAGCGCGGAGGACTGATCCTGCGTCGCCGTCGCGATGGTTTCGACATGCTGGCTGACGGCGACGATCTGATGGCTGATGGCTGAAAGAACCGTGCCCGCTTCCTGCACCAGCTTCGATCCGGAGCTCACCTCATGCGTTGACTGGTTGATGAGCTGCTTGATTTCACGTGCCGCGTCCGCGGAGCGTTGTGCAAGTTCACGCACTTCTTGCGCCACGACCGCAAAACCTTTGCCCGCCTCGCCCGCACGCGCAGCCTCGATGCCGGCATTGAGGGCGAGAAGGTTGGTCTGGAACGCGATGTCATCGATGACCTCGATGATCTGCTCGATCTTGCGCGAGGCGTCTTCGATACGGCCCATGGCGTCCACGGCATTGCTGACGACCGAACCGGAACTGTCGGCGCTCTGTTTGGTGATGCGGACGGCTTCGTTGGCTTCACGCGCCCGCTCGGCCGACGATCTGACCGTTGCGGTGATTTCCTCGACAGCCGCTGCCGTCTCTTCCAGCGAGGCTGCCTGATTCTCCGTGCGCTTCGACAGATCGACCGACGATTGCTCGATTTCAAAACCGCTATGCTGGATGACCAGGGTGCGCTCGCGGATTTGCCCCAGCGCATCGCGCAGGTTGAGAAGGGATTCGTTGAAGTCCGTGCGCAGACGATCCAGACGGCCGTTAAAGGGTGTCTCGATCGTGCGGCTCAGATCACCGCGCGAAAGCCTGCCGAGGCCGGACGCGATCTCGCTGACTGCGAATTCGATCTGGCCGTCCAGCTCCTGCTTCTCGGCATCGTTGCGGTGACGCTCCGATTCCGCCACGGACCGTTCCTCGGCGCTTTTGCCCTCGATCGCGAGTTTCTCAAGCGCATTCTCGCGAAATATCACGAGAGCGCGGGCGATGTTGCCGAATTCATTGGTATTGGTGGCATAGGGGATCGGCGTATCGAGATTGCCGTGCGAAAGGGACTTAACCGCATCGGTAAGCTTGCCTAGAGGCTGCAGGGTGCGCCGGATGACGAAATAGGCGAGCAATCCCACGCCGACCATGGCGAGCGCGCCACAGATCAGCATCAGGTCGCGCAAGCCGAAAATCTGGGCTTCGTAGACGGCCATGGGAACGCCCACGAAAAGAATACCGACGGTCGCTCCGGACTTGTTGAGAACCGGCATGTATCCGGTCATGTAATTGGTGCCGAAAAGCGTGGCGGCGCCGAAATAACCCTCACCCTTGGAGACCTTTTCGAAAGCGGGATGGTCGGTGGCGAGCTTCGTGCCCGCTGCTCTCTCGCCCTTTTCGTTCTTCAGATTGGTGGTCATGCGAATATAATCGCCTGCCTTGGCTTCAAAAACCGTCGCGATGCCGCCATTACCGGCAGCCGTGCGGTCGACGAGATCATTGTCGCGCAGTGTCCCGATGCTGGCGCGGCCGATACTCTTGAGCTCTCCATCCACCATTTCGAGGGCTACACCGCCGACCTTCATCTCGTAAAGGATCGCCATGCCGCGCATCGCGCTGTGCGTGTCACGCAGCGCAGTGGTGATGATATTGTCCTTCAGGCGAATGTATGTCGAAAAACCAACTGCCGCGACGCTGAGCGCAATCAGGCCGATCGTCAGCACGACGACCTTACCCGCAACGGACTTAAAGAGCCGGTTGTGCATGAAACAGTTCCCCAAAACCAAACTTATAAAAGTTCTAGTTGGCAACTGTTAAAAAAACGCGAAGTACCGATAGCAGCTTTTAGAGTGGATGACACAAGCCGCGCCGGCGCCTGCCGGCTTACAGGGACGGGAAAGCCCGCCCCCTCAATCAATGGATATAGCCGAGCCGGATGGCCTTTGCGATCGCCTGGATACGGTTGACGGAATCGAGCTTGATCGTCGCTGAACCCAGATAGGCGTTGACGGTGTGTACCGAAAGCCCGAGCTTCACCGCGATTTCTTCGCTGATACGGCCATCACCCGCCAGTTGCAGACAGGCGATTTCCCTTTCGCTCAACGCTTCAGACGGTGCCACCTTGCGCTCATCCAGCGCCAGCATATCGACCATGATCTCGCAGCATTTGATGTGCTGTTCGATGACGACCTCGTTGTCGAGAACGAGGTTGCTGCCACAGAAAACGATGTAGCCGTTGCCGATCGTGCCGAGCCGCACCGGCAAAGCCAGTCCCGCATAGGGCAATGTATCGTTCTCGATCCGGCGCATCAAAGCCGGCACGTCAGGAAGATCGGCAAAACCGCCGGCATTCTTGTTACGCCAGATGACCGGCAGCAGCGATGTCTCGATATGATCCAAAAGAATATCGCCGACCGCGCGGATGAACTGCGCGCTCTGTTCGGCGGCATTCATGCCCCAGTTCTCCAGCTCGCAGGTCAGCTTCTTCTTGTTGGGGAAGCCGGAGGCGGCAGCCTTCGTCACCACGAAATTACGTGCGCCAACCAGTTTCTGCATGGCGACCAGCTTCGGAAACAGATCCGACCGGCTTGTCACAACAGGGCTGCGGTAAAACATACCGCTGCTTTGACTCGTACCCTCATTATCTTTCGTCTGTACCATGGGTCCCGACCATCTATACGAGGTTGTTGCGCACGGCGTAGGCGATTGCCTCCGAGCGGGTTTTCGTCGCGGTTTTCCGCATCACGCTTGTAATGTAATTATTGATCGTATTGCGCGAAATGCCAAGTATCATCGCAATTTCGTCGCTTGTCTTGCCTTCCGCGATCCAGAACAGGCACTCAAGCTCACGTTCTGTGAGGTCGATGTCCCGCACGGCCTTTGCTTCGCTGGCAATGCCGAAGCTGACGCAATAGCCGGTCAGAAGCGCGATTTCGCGCAGACGATCCGGCGAAGGAACCGAGTGTTCAGGAAACAGCAGCAGAAGCGAAAGACGAATGCGGCCCACACAGAAGGAAAGCGCCGAATATTGCCGGTCGATGCCGAAAGGGACAGAAACGTCGTCCGGAAGAACAAGCAATCGCGGCTGCAGAAGCGAAAGGCACTTTTCCATTTCGCTCGATCTGTTCTGGCTGTTGGCGAGTTCGGCACCAAGCCTGCGCACCAGATCGAAAGGCCAGTCGGATGTGATGATGAATTTCAGTCCGGTTTCTTCGAGAAGATCCTCCCGCGCCAGCAGATAATGCGAGGCGCCGGCGTAGGTTACGAGCAGATCCAGCGCGCCTGAAACGTTGCCGGCAGCGGCCGAGGCTGCGACGTTCTTGGCAAGCTGGTCGCGTGGCAAGGGCTTACCCATGCCCTCCATAGGCTTGGCAGACAGCCTGCGGATATCAACATCGACTTTCAATCGCCTACGCCCTCTTGCTCCCAATGGGGAGATTATACCTCGGGATGGAATCATTCCATTCGAGAAGCTTACCAAAATGGGATGGTGAGCCCCCGGAGACCGAATCACTTCATTTTATGGAACGGACTGAGATTTGCCATTACCTGACACCAGCCTTTCCACGTATTTCCTTGTTCGTCTATTCCTAAAAAACATACTGAAAAGCTGACCAATCCATAAACGGCATTCTCAGCCTATTCCCAGCAAACTGTATCGTTGCTGAATTTTTTGTAAACAGTGTCCCAAAGCGGGAATGCGACCGCGCGCGGCGCCAAGATACCAAAGAACCCGGAAATGCGCAAAAGGCCGGGATAACCCCGGCCTTTTTCAAAATCATGCAGCTTTCTCCACTGCCCATTTGCGAAGTATCTTGGCTGCGCGTTCTTCGCTGATTTCCACCATGCGGGAGAGCCTCCGCTCGGGTCCTTCGCGAACCCGGCGGTTGAAGGTGCCTTCGCTGTCGCCGCCCGCCAGAAGATCGTCGGTGCTGTCGAAGCCGAAATCCGCCCCAAACCCTTCCATGAGACCACCAGCACCCGCATCCATGCCGGGAGAGAAGTCCGGCAGTTCGAGGCCTGCGGTCTCCTGGCTGATCTGGCCTGCTGCCGCGCCGTTGCCAGTGACCGTACGAACCAGAGGGCGTACACCGAGCCAGACGACGAGGAAAGCAACAGCGACGAAGGCGAGCGAGTTGATGATGCCTGCCGAATTGCGGCTGAGCACTTCCATGATGCCCGGCCCGCTTGCGGCTTCGTCGAGCAGCTGCGTTTCGAGGAAGTCCATCGCCGTAAGCGTGACGATATCGCCGCGATCGGAGGAAACGCCCGCAGCCGAGGTGACGATCTTCTGCATTTCGGCAAGATAGGCGTCGATCTTGGCCTGGTCGACGGGTTCGCCGACCATCTTGGCGATGCGACCCTTGTTGACGACCACGGCGACCGAAATCTTCTCGACGGTATAGCCATTCTTGACGGTGGCGACCGTTTTGGAATTGATTTCGTAATTGGTCTGCTCTTCCTTCTTGGCAGACTGGTCGGAGGACTGCGGGCCACCTGCGCCGCCCTGGGGCGCTGCCTGCGGTACGTTCTGTTCCACGGTCGCGGCCGTATCGGGCTGCGTTTCCTGGGACTTCTGGTCTTCCTTAACGGTGCGGACGGAGCGCTCGACGCGCGATTCCGGATCGTAGACGGTTTCCTGAATCTGCCGGCTGTCGGTATTGAGCTGCGCCGTCACGCTGGAGCGGAAATTGTCCATGCCGAGGAAAGGCGCCAGCGCCTTGTCGATATTGGTGGTGATTTCCTGCTGAACGTTCTGCGCCAGCGTCAGCGAGCGGTTCATGGCTGCGTTGGTGACGTCGTCACCGGAAGCGAGGAGCTGGCCGGTGGAATCGAGCAGCGTCACGTCATCGACTTCAAGGCCGGGAACGGCCGAGGCGACGAGATGACGGATGGAAGCGGACGCCTTGCGCCCGGCGGTGGCATTGGCTCGAATCATGACCGATGCGGTGGGCTTCTGCTCACCGCGGCGGAAATTACCGACATCCGGCATGACGATATGGACGCGTGCGGCCGCAATTCCGTCGATCTGCTGAATGGAGCGGCTGATCTCACCCTCAAGCGCGCGAACCCGGGTCACTTCCTGCATGAAGGAAGTCAGTCCGAGAGAACCGACATTGTCGAAAAGCTCATAACCGGCATTGGCACTGTCAGGCAGGCCGCGCTCGGCCAGAAGCAGCCTTGCCTTGCTGGTGAGGCCGACCGGAACCTGGAGGCTGGCGCCATCCGTTCCAACCTGAAAGTCCAGCCCCGCTTCGGCGAGTGCAATGCTGATCTTGTTGAGGTCGCTTTTTTCAAGTCCCACATAAAGGGTCTCGTAAGCGGGACGGTTCACGTAAAGTGCTGCAGCAAGGATAATGGCCATGGACAAAATGCCCACGCCGCCCAGCATCAACAACCGTGTCTGACCCAGCGCCGCGAAATTCTTCAAGACCTGAGGGATTTGATTTAACAGATTCATTCTGTTCCGCACCGTCATTCATAGAGTCCGAGACCTTTTGGCCCCGTAATGACAATAGGGTGCGAAGCTTGCGCGAGCGTTGCCTTTATCCGCAATCCGCGAAAGGAAGGGAACCGCCAGATGAATGCTGTCTAAAACAGATCGAAGTCTCCGGCGACCTTGTCCAGCGGCTGCGAATGGCCATGGCGGATGGCTGCGCCCAGCGCCTTTTGCATTTCTGCCAGCTTGACGAGGCTGAGCGCGGTCGAGACATCCACGATCCAATCACCGGGAATAGAGCCGGTGACGGTATCGATGAACTCGGCAAGGCCGCGGGTTTTCTGGACGGCAAGGTCGATGCCCTGCAAGAGCTTGACGCCATCGCTGGACAATTCGCCGCTTGTCGCTTCCAGCAGTTGCGGCTCGATGCGCTCGATCAGATAGGCGACATCGTGCAGTTCCGATACCACGCGCATCAGAACGTCGGGCAAGGCTTCTTCGAACGGAGTGGTGCCGGTGTTGTTTGCAATCTGCATTGGAAACTCCGTGACTAGAAAAATTCGATGTCGTTGGCGACGGGCTTGGGGGCCGGCACCGGACGCGTTTCCATGGCGACCGTCTTCTGGGTTTCCGCGCCGCTCAGCGGATGCTGTCGTGCACGGCCCGAAACCGGCCAGAACTCGATCTTGCGGCCATGATCCCCGCCCGTGGAGGAGCTGATGACCGGTATGCCTTCATCCTTCAGAAACTGCATGGCAAAGATGGCGTTCTGCTCACCGACATTGGAGAAGCTGGCAATCGTTTTTGCGCCGCCGAAAACCTTCGCCTCCAGCCGGTCGCGGCGTGCGCCCTTCTTCAGAAGACCGTTGATCAGCAGTTCCATAAGATGCACGCCATAACGCGTCGCATCCCCACCGGTCACGTTGCCCGTTCCCGGCAGCAGGAAGTGGTTCATTCCTCCAATGCCGGCAACGGGGTCTCTCAGACAGGCGGCCACGCACGAACCGAGTATCGTCGTCATGACCACGTCGGGATCGCTGACAACCTTGTACTCGCCCTGAATGATATGTACGCGCTTGGCCGCAGCTTCAATCATTTCAGCGATCCGAAAACCGCTTCGATGGCTGCGCGCATCTTGTCGATGGTGAAGGGCTTGGCCAGCACGTTGTTTGCGCCGAGCTGCGCTGCCTTCTGCACCAGCGCACGGTCGCCCTGTGCGGTGAGGATGATGAAGGCCGCCTTTTTGAGGGTCGGGTTGGCCCGCACGGCGTGCAGGAAACCGAGACCGTCCATCTTGGGCATGTTGAAGTCGGAGATAACGAGATGATGGGGCTGCTGCTCCATGATCTTCAATCCCTGCTCGCCGTCGCCAGCGGCAGTGATCTGCTTGAAGCCGAGCTGTGTCAGCGCATCGCTGAGCAGCAGCCGGCTGGTCACCTGATCGTCGACGATCAGAACTTTGATCTTTTCTGCGAGAGACATTAGTCAGCACCTTCTTTGCGGGCAGTGGTTAGTTTCAGGATTTCTTCGCCGATTGAGGCCAGCGGCAATTGCAGTTCAACGGCGCCAAGTTCAAAGGCCACTCTGGGCATGCCGTAGACGACACATGTTTTTTCGTTCTGGCCGACGGTTCGCGCACCGGCATGCCGCATTTTCAGCAGCCCGGCCGCGCCATCCCGGCCCATGCCGGTGAGAATGACGCCGACGGCGTTGCGTCCGGCAAGCTCGGCGACCGAATCGAACAGCACATCAACTGAAGGGCGATGGCCGTTGACGGGATCGCGCTCGATAAGCCGGCAGCAGGGCGCGTTACGATTGGAAATCTGCAAATGGCGTTCACCGCCCGGCGCAAGGTAGATCTTGCCGGTCTGCAGGCGCGCGCCATCGGTCGCCTCTTCCACGACGGGCGCGCAGATGCGGTTCAACCGTTCCGCGAAACTCTTGGTGAAAGTCGGCGGCATGTGCTGGGTGATGACCGTCGGCGGACAATTGGCCGGAAACTTCTGGAGCACGGCAATCAGTGCCTCGACGCCGCCGGTGGAGGAGCCGATGGCGACGACTTTGCGGCCGGCACGATAATCGCTGACCGGGGTCGGCTGGGCTGCGACAACGGGTTCCGGGCGCGCCGCGCGGTAAGCTGCGTGTTGCGACCGTGCGGCGGCCTTCACCTTGTCGGCCAAGTCGCCGAAGGGACGCGCATCGCCTGGAGCCGGCTTGCCGACACAGTCGAAAGCACCGATTTCAAGCGCGGCGAGCGAGGCATCCGCGCCGCGGTGCGTCAGGGACGAGACCATGATGACCGGCATCGGCCGCAGTCGCATGATCTTTTCGAGAAACTCGAGGCCGTTCATTTCCGGCATCTCGATGTCGAGCGTCACGACATCGGGATTGAGCTGCTTGATGGCGGCGCGCGCTTCCATGGCATTGCCGGCCTGCCCAACCACCTCAACCTCCGGATCGGCCTTGAGGACGGCGGAAATCAGGCCACGCATGGTGGGGGAATCATCGACGACGAGGACCCGTGCGAGTGCGCTCATGCCTTCCTCCCGGACGTGTGACCAATGTAGCGGTAGGTGGTGATGCCGGTATTGTCGAACAGGTTCTTGGCGTCGCCGGACACTCTTTCGGAATGGCCGATGTAAAGATGACCGCCTTCCGGCAGCAGGCCTGCAAAACGCGTCCAGATACGCATCTGGGTCGGCTCGTCGAAATAGATGACGACGTTGCGGCAGAAGATGACGTCGAAATTGCCCTTGAAGGGCCATTGCGTCATCAGGTTCAGTTCATTGAACGTGATGAGGCGCTTGACCTTGTCATCGATGCGGAACTTGCGGCGACCGCCGGCATCAACTTCCGTGAACCATTGCTTGCGCATCGCGGGAGACACGGTTTCGAGAGCGTTGTCATCGTAAACGCCTGCACGGGCCTGCGCCAGGATCTTCGGATCGATGTCCGTCGCCAGGATCTTGAAATCGTAGTCCGCCGCATTGGGAAACATGGCGAGCACGGTGAGCGCAATCGAATAGGGCTCCTGCCCGTCTGAGCAGGCGGCCGACCAGATGCGGACGCGCCCGCCAGTCTTTGCCCTTGCAATGAGGCCCGGCAGGACCTCGTCGCGCAGGTGTTCGAAATGGTGGTTCTCGCGGAAGAAGCGCGTGAAATTCGTCGTCAGGTGCGACAGCATTTCGCGGCGCGCAGCCGCTCCATCGGGCGATGACACCAGTGCGCAATATTCCCGAAACCCGGCCAGTCCGAGATTGCGGATATGCTTGGACAAGCGCGAATAGACCAGCGACGCCTTGGTGTCGTTGAGATAGATGCCCGCATCCGCGTAGATCATCGCAGCGATCTCCGACAAATCGCGTCTCGTCAGCGGATATTCGCCGCTGGCAAGAACGTCATCGGGAGACTGTCGCTGATCGCTGAGATTAAGTGCTGCCATTGGATATCCGCCTTCAACCCGTCGCCGCGAGTGACATTTCCTGTTTCAGTGGCTGCCCGCGCGAAGCGCTGACGATGGCGTCGACATCCAGAATGAGCGCAACGCGTCCGTCACCCAGAATGGTGGCGGCGGCAATGCCTGGAACATGGGTATAGTTGGCTTCCAAAGACTTGATGACGACCTGGCGCTGTCCCTGGATCGCATCGACCATCAGGGCGCGCTGGCCGCCGCCTTCCGATTCCACCAGAAGCGCCACGCCTTCCACAGGATCGGCCTGGGTCGGACGGAAGTTCAGAACGCGTCCGACATCGACCAGCGGGCAGAAAGAGTTGCGGATGGAAATCAGCCGCTGGTTGGCGCCGAAGGAGTGAATGTTCTTCGCTTCCGGCTGCAGGGTTTCTACGATTGCCGTCAACGGAACGACAAGCGTCTGGCCAGCCACGGTTACCACCATGCCGTCGAGAACGGCAAGCGTCAGCGGCAGGCTCATGGTGAAGGTCGAGCCAAGACCGGGGCGCGAGGAGATGTTGATGCGGCCGCCGAGCGCCTGAATGGAACGCTTGACCACATCCATGCCGACACCACGGCCGGAAATGTCGGAAATCTTGTCTGCGGTGGAGAAGCCCGGCGCGAAGATCAGATTGTCGATCTCCTCATCCGTGAGGTTCGCATCGGCGGCAATGAGATCGTTGTCGATCGCTTTCTGGCGAACGCGCTCGCGGTTGATGCCCGCGCCATCGTCCTGAAGCTCGATCAGGATGCGGCCCGACCGGTGCTTGGCCGAAAGCTTGATGGTGCCTTCCGGGTTCTTGCCAGCGGCTTCGCGTTTTTCCGGCGTTTCGATGCCGTGGTCCACCGCATTGCGGATCATGTGCGTCAGGGGTTCGGCCAGCTTGTCGATGACCGTCTTGTCGACTTCCGTGTTCTCGCCTTCGGTAACGAGGCGGATCTGCTTGCCGATCATGTCGGCAACTTCGCGAACGATACGCGACATGCGCTGGAAGACAGGCTTCACCGGCTGCGCACGGATCGCCATGACGCTGTCCTGGATTTCGCGCGTCAATTGCTGGAGTTCGTCGAGACCCATGTTGACGGCAGACGTGCCGCTCGCATCGTTTTCGATGACGCTCTGCGACAGCATCGCCTGATTGATGACAAGCTCGCCGACGAGGTTGATCAGGCGGTCAACACGGTCGAGATCGACACGGATGGTCTGGCCGGCGCTTGCATTGGCCGCGGCATTGGCATTCGCCTGCGCTGCGGCCGGCGCTGCCGCAGCCTCACGCTTTTCGATGGCGGCGTTGACGCTCTGGGCGATCTGCGTCGTTGCGACGGCAGCCTCGACGACTGCGGCAACGTAAGGCTCTTCGGCCCCGGCGGTCACAACGGCCGGTTCCCCTTCCGCATCACCGTCGAGAGCCGACAGGTCGAACGGAACCGGGATCATCGGCAGCTCTTCCGCATCCGCGGCAGTTTCCGAAAGAATCGGGGTGATTTCGAGATCGCAATCCCATTCGGCGAATTCGAAGACGCTTCGGATACCCTCTTCACCCTTGTCGGTCGAGATCGAAACCGTCCAGGAGAAATAGGACGCTTCTGGATCGAGCTTGTCGAGCGAGGGCAGTTCCGACAGGTCGCAATTGACGCTCATCTCACCGATGCGCGAGAGATCGCGCAGGAGAAGGGCTGCTTCATTGCCTTTCGAATAAAGCGATGCGTGCGGCTTGAAGGTTATCTGGAAAGACGGCGTCTCCATCAACGGCGTCGTTTCATCGGCAAAGTCCGAGAAGGAGAACGGGATCGGCTCGAAACCGCTATCGTCCGTCGGCTTGGGCGCGACGGGTTCCGGCATCTTTGCGACAACCGGCGCTGCCACCGGCGCGGATGCGTGGACGGTTTCGCCGTTGGCCAGGGCTTCCAGTTCCTTGACGAGGCCACGGGTGCGGCTTTCGTCGACGCTGCCGCCGTCTCTTGCCGCATTGGTCAGGTCCGCCAGCACGTCGGCGGAACGCAGCATGACTTTCAGGACGTCCTGTGTCGGTTCCAGCTTGTTGGAGCGAACGCAGTCGAGGGTCGTTTCAAAAACGTGGGCGAAGGCCACGAGATCATCCAGACCGAAGGCACCCGCCCCGCCCTTGATGGAATGAACGGCACGGAAAACGGCGTTGACGGTTTCCGGATCACGGTCACCGTCATTCAATTTAAGAAGCCCCGATTCCAGTTCCGCGAGTTGTTCCTCGCATTCCTGGAAAAAGATTTCCTTGATTTCGTTCATATCCATCGTGAAATGTCCCGTATCAGGCAGTTACGCGTTCAATGGCATCGATGAGCTTCGCAGGATCGAACGGCTTGACGATCCAGCCGGTCGCACCGGCCTGACGGGCGCGGTTCTTCTTCTCTGCGTCGCTTTCGGTCGTCAGAACGAGGATCGGTATGGCCCGGTACTTCTCGTTGCGACGCACACCCTCGATGAAGCCGAAACCGTCAAGACGGGGCATGTTGATATCGGTCACGATGACGTCGGGGTTGCTCTGCTCCAGCACTTCGAGACCTTCAATGCCGTCTTCGGCCTGAATTGTCTCGAAACCGGCATTGTTGAGCGTGACCAGGAGCATGTTCCTGATCGTTCTGGAATCATCCACGGTAAGAACTTTTTTCTTCACTTCTTGATCTCCTTCAGGAGCAAATGATCGATTTCGACGCCTATCAGTTTCATGGTCTTGTCGAATGCATCGGACACTCTGGCAAAACCGAACGGCTTGCCGTCCTCTTCCCAGGACTTCGCACCGGCCATCAGGACCTGGGCGCAAAGCGCACCGATACGTTCCACCTCGGACGCATCCACCGACAAAGGTGCTCCTCTCAGCGTCATCAGCTTGCCGTGCAGCGCCGATGCCTCGTTGAGATCCAGCACCGGTGACAGTTTCAGCGTCGCCTCAGCTGCTTTTCTGGCTGCCATTACATGACTCCTTGGCGTCTGAATTGTTGGTAATCCTGGCCGTAATCCGTGCGGTTATCCGCACGGGCCACAAATGATGTGTCCTGCCGAGCCGTAGCGGCGACAGCTGCCGCCTGTCCCTGACGGGCAATGCGGAATTCGCGAATGGTGCGGCCGAGTTCCAGAATGACAGTGTGAAGCGTATCGGCCTCCGAGGAGCCATTGCCCATATCGGCAAGGTTCCGGTCAGCCTGTCTTTGCTGTTCACCGATGTCGGCAGCGACCGATTGCAATTCGCCGGCGTGCTCTGCCGCGTGCCGGGAGACCTCAGTGATCATGTCGTTGATGCCGGATACCTGCCGGACAACACCGCCGATTGCGTCCTGCGTGCGGTTGACCATGTGCACGCCGCCTTCGACCTGCTTTTTCGTGGAGCCAACGAGGCTTTTGATCTCTCTTGCAGCGTCTGCGGAACGCTGGGCCAATGCCCGGACCTCCTGCGCGACAACGGCAAAACCGCGTCCGCTGTCACCGGCGCGTGCTGCCTCGATGCCAGCGTTGAGGGCGAGAAGGTTCGTCTGGAAAGCGATCTCGTCAATCGTGCCGATGATCCGTCCGATCTGCTCGGCGGATTGCTCGATATCCGACATGGCGTTTATCGCCTCGCCGATTGCCTTGCCGCTTTCGACCGCCGCCTCACGGGCATGGGAAACCGCCGTCTCCGCCGCCGAAATGCGGGCGCCGTTTTCGGCCACATCCCCGATCATCGTCTGGATCGCACGGGAGGTCTCGGCAAGGGCTGCGGCCTGCTGGCGGGAGCGCTCCGCCATGGAACGGCCAATGTCGGCAAACCGCGCGCTCAGCGCCTCGGCTTCGCCGATGCTGTTTTGAGCCGATGTCAGTGACGCGCCAATCGTCTCGAGTGCCGCATTGAAAGTGGCAGCAACGTCGCGGTAGGCGTCGGGCACGTCGCCGCCGATGCGGGCCTGCAAATCGCCTGCGGCAAATGCCGTCAACGCTTCGCCCAGCAACCTTGCTGCTTCAGAGCGGTCATTGTCGCGCTGTTCTGCCAGTTCCCGGCCATGGCGCAGGCGCAATTCATTGAAGCGCAACGATACGGCAATCTCGGTATCGACCATCACCAGACGGACGACGTTCTTGACGGCTTCCGCCAGTTCGCGGCTCTTTTTGCGGTTGCCGGGCAGGATGGAGCGCGGCGCGTGTTCAGTCACCAGCCCGCCCAGAAGATGTTCCAGAACGACGGCATGGCTGGCGATCTGCCAGCGCGGATCGAGACCCATGCGACCGGCATTGTCGGAAAGCACTTTCACCCGCTCGGCATAAAGCCCATCGAAACGCGCATCGGTCAGCACGCTCCAGTGCGAGGATTGCAAATCGTGCAGGCGGTCGAGCTGGTTTTCGCTTTCGAAAGACGGCGAACAGTCCGGCATGGATTGGAAACGGTTCATCACATCGCGCAGGCCAGCCTTAACGTAAGGCTCCAGCATGCTGCGATAATTGCGCAGGAAATCGGATTGCGTCTCGTCGAGGCCGGCAAAGCGCAACCGCCCCGCCAGGCTTGCGCCTGCCGATCTCCGCGCTTGTTCTGATGGCAAGTCCTGCCCCAACCGACGACCCCAATAATATGACGGCCGGTAAAACCCGGCCAAATGGCAAGGTTCAGAACGCCAGCACCCTTAAGGGGGATTTTTGAACGAACATACCCATCGCGGACGATGCGGCATCGACGCTTGCCTGACCTTCTTGAACCAAGAAACGAAATACCGGATCGGGCCCGGTACGGCAGTGCGGCGTCATGCCTGGAAGGGGAGATAACCCCATTCCGCCGTGGAAATACCATCAATCTTTATGGTTAATTCCTTGCTTGAAAGTTAAGAAACATCAGCACCGGCGTCAAACGGTAAAATTTGTAAAAGCTTTTAGCCATTGTCGCCCCTACTTTGCCGCAAACGGGCAAAAACGAAAAGGAATCGGACGCGACAGGCGGTTTTTCCAGCCTGTGCGCTGGACAAGCGTGTCCGCCTTCCCCTAAAACAAATCAACGGGATATTCGCTCAGCGGTGATGCTTTAGAGAGACCTTTACGATCAAGGAGACGCCAACTTGTTACGGATGGAGAAATGCCGCTGTTCAAGGCGCCATCCGCAAGTGTTGATCGGTCTTGTGGTTGCGAGCCTGCTCGTCATCATCGGCTTTCAGGCGCCATCCGGCATCAAGGCAATCTCAAAGACCAGCCGTCTGGAACGATTGCAGACGGCTGACCTAAGCCACTCCCCCTCGCTTCGCGATAAGGACTGCACCACCGGCGACGATCACGGCTGCAAGGCTCACAACGGTGCTTCGGGGCTTCGCCCCGTCGGTTTTCCCTCGACCATCCTGCGGATCGTGGCTGACGCCAAACCGGCCGTCACGCCTGTTGCCATCGCGCCACAAACTTTCCGAGACTTTGCGAACGTGGTTCCAAGAGCACCTCCGCATATTATCTCTTAGTCATTCCGGCGGTCCTCATCATTCGGTTCCTTGCGAACCTTGAGGGATCGGAGTCGTCGGAAACCCGCCGTAGGCTCCAATTCCAGAGAGAAAACCGCCGCCGCATATGACACTTGCAACCGTTCTACCATTTATTATCGCATTGCCGTTCGTCGGCGCTCTCATAACGGCCTTCATGCCGCGCGAAGGCGCGGCCGCAAGCGCGGCCTACGTAGCTAGCGCCGTAGCCCTCTTCGGCCTGGTCGGCAGCATCCTTCTTTATCCAAATGTCAGTGGCGGTGGCGTGCTGAAATACGATGTGGAATGGCTGCCGCAGCTGGGGCTTAATTTTACCCTGCGGCTGGATGGCTTCGCCTGGATTTTCGCGATCCTCATTACCGGCATCGGCCTGCTCGTGGTTCTCTACGCCCGATATTACATGTCGGCCCAGGACCCTATTCCACGGTTTTTTGCCTTTCTGCTCGCCTTCATGGGCTCGATGCTCGGCATAGTGCTGTCCGGCAACGTCATTTTGCTGTCGATCTTCTGGGAAATGACCAGCATCTTCTCGTTCCTGCTGATCGGCTACTGGCACCAGAACGCCGGCGCGCGCGATGGCGCCCGCATGGCGCTGACCGTGACCGGCATCGGCGGCTTCAGCCTGCTCGCCGGGCTTCTGATCCTCGGCCACATGGCGGGAAGCTACGATCTGGACAAGATCATCGCGGCCGGTGCCGATATCCGCGCCCATTCCCTTTATCTGCCCGCACTTATTCTCATCCTTGGCGGAGCGCTGACGAAAAGCGCACAGTTTCCGTTTCATTTCTGGCTGCCCAATGCCATGGCGGCGCCCACGCCCGTTTCCGCCTATCTGCACTCGGCCACCATGGTGAAGGCCGGGGTTTTCCTGCTGGCGCGGTTCTGGCCGGTGCTGGCAGGCACGCCGGAATGGTTCTGGCTGGTGGGTGCTGCAGGCGTCATCACCCTGCTGCTCGGCGCCTATTTCGCCATGTTCCAGCAGGACCTGAAAGGCTTGCTCGCCTATTCGACCATCAGCCATCTGGGGCTCATCACCACGCTTTTGAGCCTGGGCAGCCCGCTTGCGGCGGTTGCAGCGATCTTCCACATGGTCAACCACGCCACCTTCAAGGCATCGCTGTTCATGGCGGCCGGCATCATCGACCATGAAACCGGCACGCGCGACATGCGGCGGCTGAGCGGGCTTTACACCTATATGCCGGCAACCGCGACGCTCGCCATGGCGGCGAGCGCTGCAATGGCCGGCGTGCCCCTGTTCAACGGCTTCCTCTCCAAGGAAATGTTCTTTGCCGAGGCCGTCGAAACCCACGCAGACTCGCTGCTGGACCGGGCTTTGCCATACGTCGCGACGTTATCAGGCGCCTTCGCCGTCGCCTACTCGCTACGCTTCATTCACACGGTCTTCTTCGGGCCCAAGCCGGTTGACCTGCCGAACCCCAATCCGCATGAGCCGCCGCGCTGGATGCGTTTCCCTATCGAGTTCCTGGTTTTCGCCTGCCTGATCGTCGGCATCGTTCCGAGCCTGTCGATCGGCCCGTTCCTGCATTCGGCCGTGCTTTCCGTTCTCGGTCCGCAAACACCCGTCTACAGCCTGTCGATCTGGCACGGTTTCAACCTTCCGCTCATCATGAGTATTGCGGCACTCGGCGGCGGCGTTGCCATCTATGCCCTGCTCGGCGGCTATTTCTCCCGCTGCGACGACGGCCCGCCGATCTTCCGGCATCTTCGGGGACAGCGCATCTTCGAGCGCATTCTCGTCACCGTGTCCTGGAAGTGGGCGCGGTGGCTGGAAAGCACGCTCGGCACCCGGCGCCTGCAGCCGCAGCTGAGGCTTCTGATCCTCGTGGCGATTCTTGCCGGTTTCTCGCCGCTTTTCCTCTCGGAATTTTCATTGTCGCTGCCGCGCGTGACGTCCTTCGATCCGATCTTTGCCATTCTGTGGCTGATCGGCATGATCGCCGCGCTGGGTGCCGCCTGGCAGGCGAAATATCATCGTCTCGCCGCACTCATCATGCTCGGCGTCTCCGGCCTTGTCACCTGCCTCACATTCGTCTGGCTTTCTGCACCCGATCTCGCGATCACCCAGTTGCTGGTCGAAATCGTCACCACCGTTCTGATCCTGCTCGGTCTCAGATGGCTGCCGAAACGCTTCGAGAAGGTGGACAGCAGCGATGAATTGCCGGCGCAGCTTCGCCGCGCCCGTGACTTCCTGCTGGCCGCAGCAAGCGGCATTGGCATGTCCGTCATCGCCTATGCGGTCATGACCCTGCCCGTGCCGAACGCCATAGCGACCTATTTCCTCGAGCGCGCTTATTCGGAAGGCGGCGGCACCAATGTCGTCAACGTCATCCTCGTCGATTTCCGCGGCTTCGACACGTTCGGCGAAATCGCGGTGCTGGCGATCGTGGCGCTAACGGTCTTTGCGCTGCTTCGCCGTTTCCGCCCTGCGCATGAAAGCATCGGGGTGCCGGAACAGCAGCAGATGCAAAACGCCTTCGATGCGGAGCGGCCCGACCGCAGCAAGGGCGATACGGTGCGCGACTATCTCTATGTACCGTCCATCGTCATGCAATGGATGTTCCCGGTTATCGTCACCTTTTCGATCTTCCTGTTCATACGCGGCCACGATCTGCCCGGCGGCGGCTTTGCGGCCGGCATCACCATGGCAATCGCGTTCCTGCTGCAATATCTCGCGGGCGGCGCGCGCTGGGCGGAGGATCGCATCCGCATCCTGCCGCTGCGCTGGATGGGCTTCGGCCTTCTGATGGCGGCGGCAACCGGCATGGGGTCCTGGTACTTCGGCTATCCGTTCCTAACCTCTTATTTCCAGTACACGGAGATACCCTATATCGGCAAAATGCCGACAGCATCCGCCTTGCTGTTCGACCTCGGCGTCTTCTCGCTGGTCGTCGGCTCCACCGTTCTTATTCTTATAGCACTGGCACACCAATCGTTGCGTAACTACCGCGTTCGCACGCCTGAAGCCGCAAAAGCGGAGGACGTGTAATGGAACTCATTCTTTCAATCGGCATCGGCATCATGACCGGCTCCGGCGTCTGGCTAATCCTGCGCCCGCGCACTTATCAGGTCATCGTCGGGCTTTCGCTGCTGTCCTATGCCGTCAACCTGTTCATCTTCGGCGTCGGCGGCATCAAGACCAATGCGCCGCCGGTGCTGGTGAACGGCGTCGACAGTTCCACGCTTGCCGACCCCGTGCCGCAGGCGCTGGTGTTGACGGCAATCGTCATCGGCTTTGCGACGACTGCGCTGTTCCTCGTCGTGCTTTTGGCCGCCCGGGGGCTTACCGGCACCGACCATGTGGACGGGAGGGAATCGAAATGATGTCGTTCCCCTTCCACATCGTCATCGCGCCCATTCTGGTGCCGCTGATCACCGCAGCCCTCCTTTTGTTCTTCGACGAGCGCCAGCGCGTGGCGAAGGCCGCCATCAGCCTTGCCTCGACCGTGATATTGCTTGTTGTCGCCATCCTGCTGTTTCGCGAGGTGAACTCGACGGTCAATACCGAGATTGCGGCGGTGGTTTCGAGCGGGGTCTACCTGCTCGGCAACTGGCCGGCGCCCTTCGGCATCGTGCTCGTTGCCGATCGCCTCTCCGGGCTGATGGTGCTTTTGACGGCACTGCTTGCCATTCCCTCGCTGATCTATTCGCTGGCGAAATGGCATAAGGCAGGCGCGCATTTCCATTCGCTGTTCCAGATGATGCTGATGGGCGTCAACGGTGCTTTCCTGACCGGTGACCTCTTCAACCTCTTCGTTTTCTTCGAGGTTATGCTCGCGGCATCCTATGGTTTGCTGTTGCATGGCTCCGGTCAGCAGCGCGTCAAGGCCGGGCTGCATTACATCGCCATCAACCTCGTCGCCGCATTGTTCTTCCTGATCGGCGTCAGCCTCATCTATGGCGTCACCGGCACGCTGAACATGGGTGACCTTGCCCACCGCATCGACGGCCTCAACCCGGACCAGCGCATGCTGCTTGAAACCGGCGCTGCGGTTCTCGGCATCGCGTTCCTGGTCAAGGCTGGCATGTGGCCGCTGAATTTCTGGCTGCCTTCCGCCTATGGCTCGGCTTCAGCACCTGTCGGCGGGCTGTTTGCTATCATGAGCAAGGTCGGCATCTATGTCATTGCCCGCCTGTCCTTCCTGCTTTTCGGGCAGACGGCCGGGGAATCGGCCGGTTTTGGTCATGATGCCCTGCTTGTCGGCGGCATCGCCACCATCATCTTCGGCGCCATCGGCGTACTCGCCTCGCAGGCGCTTGGGCGGCTGGCCGGGTTTTCGGTTCTGGTGTCCTCGGGAACGCTTCTCGCGGCCATGGGCACCGGCAATCCCACTGTTGCAGCCGGCGCGCTCTATTATCTCGTCAGTTCCACACTCACCATCAGCGCTTTCTTCATGCTGATCGAACTGGTGGAACGCGGGCAGGATGCCGGCGCGAACGTTCTTGCCGTAACCATGGAAGCCTATGGCGAGGGCGAAGAGGAGGAAGAGGAAGAAGAAGTCGGCGTCACCATGCCCGGCACCATGGCAGTGCTCGGGGCGTGTTTTGCAGCCTGCGGCATTCTCCTCGCCGGTCTGCCGCCGCTCTCGGGCTTCATCGCCAAATTCTCCATGCTAACCGCCATTCTCAACCCTTCAGGGCTGGGGGCCAATGACAGCGTCTCCACCCTTTCCTGGTGGCTGGTCTTCCTGATTGTCTTTGCAGGTTTCGCCTCGCTGATCTCGATGACCCGCGCGGGCATCCGCACCTTCTGGGCCTCCCTCGAAGGCACAGTACCGCGTGTTCTCGTCATCGAAATAGCGCCCATCATGCTTCTGCTGGGACTGACACTCGCCATGACCGTGCAGGCGGGGCCGGTGATGCGCTACATGCAGGAGACGGCGCGTATTCTCGATCTGCCGGCCAGCTACATTCAGGGCGTCATTTCCGCCCCGAGAGCGGGAACCAATCCGGAGGCGCAGCCATGATAAGCCGTGTCCTGCCCTACCCGCTGCTGACGGTGTCGCTGATCATCTTCTGGATGACGATCAACAGCTTTTCAGCCGGACATCTGCTGCTAGGCACCGGTGTGGCCCTGATCGCCTCCTGGGCTATGGCGTCGCTCCGGCCGGCAAAACCGCGCATCCGCAACTGGCACAAGCTCGTCAAGCTGATCGCGATCGTGCTTTACGACATCGTCCTGTCCAATATCTCCGTCGTGAAGATCATTCTGTTCCAGCGCGAGAGAGATCGCAAATCCGGTTTCCTCGCGGTGCCGCTCGATATTCGCGATCCGATGGGATTGGCCGTTCTGGCGACAATCCTCACCTCGACACCGGGAAGCGCCTGGCTCGAATATAATTCCAGCCAGGGCACGCTTCTGCTTCATGTTCTCGACGATGAGGATGAGGCGGCCTGGATAAGCCTCATCAAGAACCGATATGAAAAACTGTTGATGGAGATATTCGAATGAGTTCGATTATCCTTTTCTGGTCCTTTTCGCTCGCGCAGCTGATGCTCGCCATTGCCATGACGATTTCCGTTTACCGCATCGCCATCGGCCCACGCGCCCAGGACCGGGTGCTCGGCGTCGACACGCTCTATGTCAACGCCATGCTGCTTCTCTTGACCTTCGGCCTGCGCACCGGCAACGACATCTATTTCGAGGCCTCGCTGCTCATTGCGATCCTCGGCTTCGTCTCCACCGTTGCCCTTTCCAAATTCATGATGCGTGGCGAGGTGATTGAATGAACAATGCCGCAGAATTTCCGCTCTGGGCCGCTATTCTGGTGGCGTTCTTCGTCCTTCTGGGCGCCTCGCTGACGCTGATCGGCACCATCGGCTTTGCCAAGCTCAACAGCTTCTACGAGCGCCTGCACGCACCGACGCTCGGCACCAGCTGGGGCACCGGCGGCATCGTCATGGCCTCCATCATCTATTTCTCCGTCTCCGGCGACCGCTTCGCCTTCCACGAGATCTTCATCGGCATCTTCGTGACGGTGACGACGCCAGTGTCGCTGATGCTGCTGGGGCGTGCCGCACTTTATCGGGACCGGGCGGAGCAGAATACGGATAACCGGGAGCATCTGTAGCACCGCGGACTCAGATAATTTTTGCGTGAATTACCTTCCTGAAGATCAAGGAAACTCTCCTGCGACGAGTCTTATCCGATGATCCACTTGCGGGCGGCTTTCCGATTGTTGGACAAGTAGGCAGACGTAACGCATCGAGTTACATCGTCCGCGCTAAAAAACCGATGACAACGGAAGCAATCTGCTCTCGCCAGCGCGGAGGAGGCAACACGCATTCAATTCAGGAAAAAATGAAATTAAGAAGAATGGTGCCCGGAGGCGGATTTGAACCACCGACACGCGGATTTTCAATCCGCTGCTCTACCAACTGAGCTATCCGGGCACTTCAGGTCCTTGAAGAACCTCCGCTTTTGGCGGGCGGGGCTGTTTGGTGCCCCGAAAGTGAGCGGGGTTATAACATCTTGTTCGGACATGGCAAGCGCCATAGCGAAGTTTTTTGACAGTTTTTTCACGGCGCCTGTGGATGGCTGGAATACGTGCGCTGTGAAGGCCTTATCGTGGCTGGAAACGCGCTATCGGCAATCCGCCAGAACTGATCGACATCAGTCAGGTGGCGGGTTCAGGCGCGGCTGATCCGGGCGAGCGGCGGTTGGGCGGCTTGGGGCAATTATGCCCCTTCCCTGCGCCGTGCGGCAAGTCCAAGCGCAAAAGGCACCACAGCCACCAGAGCCGCCATGACGGGTGAGGACGCGAAGATGCGGCTGGCAAGCGAGGTAACGGCAACGGAGCGCACAACCATCATCAGGCGCGAATTCTCGTGGTCTTTCTCGTGCCTGATATCTGTGGGTTTGTGGCGGGTTGGATGGGACGCCGATTCCAGCTTTTTCACATCGCGGCGCAGCTTTTCCAACTGTTTGCGGAGTTCGTCCAGTTCCGCGCGTATCGACTGGTCCACCGTAGCGGAAGCACGCGCCTCTCGGACAGCGGGCTTTTCTGCCTCTTTCTCCGCAGCTTCTTCATCAAGTTCAGCCAAGTGGTCGTCAAGGTCCGATGGTTTGTCGAAACCATGGGATCGCAGCGATGTCTTCATTGCAGTCTCCTGAAGTGTCCTGAATTGCGGCACCGGGCGCGCATCGCCCGTTCACGCCTTCTCAACGCCCCAGCCGGGCAAAGGATGCACATAAAGCGACGGTATCGGCACGATAGGCCGATAAAAAAACAGGCCCCGAAGGGCCTGTTCATTTGTGTGTCTTGAAGGCTTATGCCGCTTTCGCGGTGCTGCCATAGGGATCGAAGCGACCGTAGAAGGTCTCGCCCTTGGCCGCCATGTCCTTCAGAAGCGGCGTCGGCTTGAAGCGTGGGCCATAGGTCTCGCTCAGCTTCTCGGCCAGCGCCACGAAGGTCTTCACGCCCATGCCGTCGATATAGGAGAGGGCGCCGCCGGTGTAGGGCGCAAAGCCGAAACCGAGGATGGAGCCGACATCGGCCTCACGCGGGTCGGTGACGATGCCTTCTTCCACGGTGCGGGCGGCTTCCAGCGCCACGGTGACCAGAAAGCGCTGTTTCAGCACTTCCATATCCACATCCTCCGGCTTCTGCTGAGGATAGAGATCCTTCAGGCCGGGCCAGAGGGACTTCTTGGCGGGCTTTGGCGGGTAGTCGTAAAAGCCCTTGGCATTCTTGCGGCCAAAACGGCCCTCGCCTTCCACCAGCTTCTTCACCAGTTCCATATGGCGCGGATCGACAGCCTTTTCACCGAGATCGGCGACGGTTGCTTTCAGGATCTTGTAGGAAAGATCGATTGCCACCTCGTCGTTCAGCGCCAGCGGGCCGACCGGCATGCCGGCGAATTTCGCGGCATTCTCGATCATGGCGGGCGGCACACCCTCGATCAGCATGTCGTAGCTTTCCGCCATGTAACGCAGCACGCAGCGATTGACGAAGAAGCCGCGCGTGTCGTTGACGACAATCGGCGTCTTCCTGATCTTCGCCACATAATCCAGCGCGACGGCCAGCGCCTTGTCACCCGTTTCCTTGCCGAGGATGACTTCCGTCAGCATCATCTTCTCGACCGGCGAGAAGAAGTGGATGCCGATGAAATCCACCGGGCGCTTGGAGTTCTTCGCAAGCCCGGTGATCGGCAAAGTGGAGGTGTTGGAGGCGAAAATTGCGCCTTGCGGCAACACGGCTTCCACGGCCTCGATGACGGCCTTCTTCACGTCGCGGTCTTCGAAGACGGCCTCGATGACGAGATCGGCGTCGGAGAGCGCCGCGTAATCTGCTGTCGGGGTAACGAGGTCGAGCAAGGCCTTGCCTTCATCCTGCGTCAGCCTGCCCTTGCCGATGGCGGCCTTGACGCTTTCCTCGCAATGGCCCTTGCCCTTGTCGGCGGCTTCCTGATCGCGGTCCACCAGCGTGACGGGGATACCGGCTGCGGCGGTGACATAAGCAACGGCGGCGCCCATGAAGCCCGCGCCGACGACGCCGACCTTTCTGAACTCCGTCTTCGGCTGACCGGCCGGGCGGCGCGCACCCTTTCCCAGTTCCTGCATGGAAACGAACAGCGAGCGGATCATGCCGAAGGCTTCCTTCGAGCGAAGGATTTCGGTGAAATAACGCTGCTCCACCTTCAACGCCGTATCGAACGGCAATTGCAGACCCTCATAGACGCATTTCAGGATAGCAAGTGCTGCCGGATAGTTGCCGGCGCTTTCACGGCGCAGGATCGCCGGAGCGGCCGGCCAGAGCTGGGCAGCGGCCGGCGTCCAGATGCCGCCGCCTGGGGCCTTGAAGCCTTTTTCATCCCAGGGGGCAACCGGCTTCAGGCCGTCCTTGATCATTTGCTTGGCAGCGGAAATGAGCTGATCCGGATCCACCACCTGATGAACCAGCCCCATGGCCTTGGCGCGCGCACCGGTCAGCGACTGACCGGTGGTCATCATCTGCAAGGCGGATTGCGCATCGGTCAGGCGCGGCACGCGCTGGGTGCCGCCGGCACCAGGGAAGATGCCGACC
This sequence comes from Agrobacterium sp. MCAB5, assembly GCF_052114365.1. Taxonomy (NCBI): domain Bacteria; kingdom Pseudomonadati; phylum Pseudomonadota; class Alphaproteobacteria; order Hyphomicrobiales; family Rhizobiaceae; genus Agrobacterium; species Agrobacterium sp. MCAB5. The sequence continues at coordinate 414,345 of NZ_JBFREP010000001.1, read as the reverse complement.
TTGACTTCAGGAAGGGCTATCTTGAGGCTCTTGGCATTCGACGCGACGCGACCGTGGCAGGCAAGCGACAGCTCGAAAGCGCCGCCCATGCAGGTGCCGTTGATGGCTGAGACCCAGGGCTTACCGTTGGTCTCCAGCTTGCGGAACAAGCCGGTCATGCGGCCGACCAGTTCGAACAGCTTGGCGGCTGCCTGATCCGGGTCCTTCGCCTTCTCGTCATTGTAGAAGGAGAACATCGACTTGATCATCGAAAGATCGGCACCGCCTGAAAACGTGCTCTTGCCGGAGGTGAAGACAACACCCTTGACGGCGCTATCGGCGACAGTCGCGTCAACGATGGCGTTCAGCTCATCCATCACTTCCGACGTGAAGACGTTCATGGACTTTTCCGGCATGTCCCAGGTGACAAGGGCAATGCCGTCTGCGTCCGTCTCGATGGTGAAATTGGTATAAGTGCTCATTTTGGGATTCCTCTTCCCTGAATTTCCCTGAGGTTATGACAGGCCGATGGCGAGGCCGAGAGAACCGACCACGAGAACGAGAAACACAATCAAACCCCAACGTTCGGCTCGGAGGCGGCGGACATGTGCAGAAGAAACGGGGCTGACGAACGCCCTATGATCCTGCGCCATGTCCTTTTCCAGATTGTGCCTAGCCAGTTGCTGTTCGATCTCGTTCTTGGGTCGCTCGTAAACCTCGCGCCTCATGACCAGCCTCTCAAACCCGCTCGATAACCGTCGCCGTGCCCATGCCCGCGCCGATGCAGAGCGTGACGAGGGCAGTGTTCAGATCGCGCCGCTCCAACTCGTCAAGCACCGTGCCGAGGATCATCGCTCCTGTCGCACCCAGCGGATGGCCCATGGCGATTGCGCCGCCATTGACGTTCATCCTGTCGTGGCTGATGTCGAAGGCCTGCATGTAACGCAGCACGACGGCGGCGAAGGCCTCGTTGAGTTCGAAAAGATCGATATCGGCAAGCGACATCCCGGTCTTTTTAAGAAGCTTCTCGGTCACATCCACCGGGCCGGTCAGCATCAGCGCCGGATCGGAACCGATATTGGCGAAAGCCCTGATGCGGGCACGCGGCTTCACGCCCATCGCCTCGCCGCCCGCCTTGGAACCAACCAGAACGGCGGCCGCGCCATCGACGATACCGGACGAATTGCCCGCATGGTGCACGTAGTTGATACGCTCCACTTCCGGGTGCGCCATGATGCCAACGGCTTCGAAGCCGCCCATTTCACCCGGCATCTGGAAAGAGGGGTTGAGGGAAGCCAGCGCCTGCATGTCCGTACCGGGGCGCATATGTTCGTCGCGGTCGAGGATCGTCAGGCCGTTGCGGTCCTTCACGGGGATAACGGACTTGTTGAAATAGCCCTTTTCCCAGGCATGCGCGGCGCGCTTCTGGCTTTCGACAGCATAGGCGTCGACATCGTCCCTGGAGAAACCGTATTTCGTGGCGATGAGATCTGCCGACACGCCCTGCGGCATGAAGAAGGCGGGGAAGTTGACCGAAGGGTCCATGTACCAGGCGCCACCAGACATGCCCATGCCAACGCGCGACATGCTTTCCACGCCGCCGGCAATGACGATATCGTCGGAGCCTGCCTTGACCTTGCCGGCCGCGAAGTTGATGGCATCGAGACCTGAAGCGCAGAAGCGCGAGATCTGCATTCCCGGTGCCTTGTTGGAATAACCGGCCTCGAAGGCGGCGGCTTTCGGGATAACTGCACCGGCATCCATGACGGGATCGACACAGCCCATGATGATGTCATCGACAGCAGACGTATCGAGCCCGTTGCGGTCGCGGATGGCTTCCAGCGTCTTGGCGGCAAGGCGAACGGAGGGCACCTCATGCAGGCTGCCATCCTTCTTGCCGCGTCCGCGCGGGGTGCGGACATGGTCATAAATGTAAACGTCGGTCATTAACTCTCTCCCTCGGCGCGTGACACGCCCTGTCAGAATGCTTCCGCAGCCAGTTCCATCATGGTGTCCGCGCCGGTTTCGATGCGGGCCTTGCGTAGCGCCGTTTCCGGCATGATGCGCTCCATATAAAACTTCGCCGTGACAAGCTTGGTCTTGAGGAAATCCTCGTCCGAAGTGCTACCTGCCGCAAGGGCTTCGCTCGCCGCCTTCGCCATGCGGGCCTGCATGTAACCCAGCACCACGATACCGAAGAGGTGCATGTAATCGGTCGAACCGGCACCGGCATTGTCTGGCTTGGCCATGGCGTTCTGCATGAACCACATGGTTGCGGCCTGCAGATCGTTCAAGCCCTTCTTCAGGCCCTTTGTGTAAAGGCTAAGCTTTTCGTCGGCACGGTTTTCCTCGCAGAAATCGCCGATTTCCTTGAACAGCGCCATGACGGCACGGCCGCCATTCATGCCGAGCTTGCGGCCGACCAGATCGAGCGCCTGAATGCCGTTCGCACCCTCATAGATCATGGTGATGCGGGCATCGCGGACATATTGGCTCATGCCATGTTCCTCGATATAGCCGTGACCGCCGAAGACCTGTTGCGCCATGACGGCATGGTCGAAGCCCTTGTCGGTCAGCACGCCTTTGAGGATCGGCGTGACGAGACCGAGCAGGTCATCTGCCGTCTGACGCTCTTTCTCATCGGTCGACCGGTGGGCAATATCGGATTGCAGCGCGGTCCACAGAAGGAAGGCGCGGCCAGCCTCGTTATAGGCCTTGATAGTCATCAGCGTACGGCGGATATCCGGGTGCACGATGATCGGATCGGCCTTTTTATCGGGGAATTTCGCCCCGGAAAGTGAACGGCCCTGAATGCGCTCGCGGGCATATTCGACCGCATTCTGATAGGCGATCTCACCCACGGACAGGCCCTGAAGGCCGACGCCGAGGCGGGCTTCGTTCATCATCACGAACATGGCGGAGAGACCCTTGTTCTCCGCACCCAAGAGATACCCCGTCGCATCGTCATAGTTCATGACGCAGGTGGCGTTGCCGTGGATGCCCATCTTGTGTTCGATCGCGCCGCAGGTGACGCCGTTGCGCTCGCCGAGCGAACCGTCCTCCTTCACGAGGAATTTCGGCACGATGAACAGCGAAATACCCTTGGTGCCTTCCGGCGCGCCCTCGATGCGGGCAATCACCAGATGGACGATATTATCAGTCATGGAATGTTCGCCGGCAGAAATGAAGATCTTCTGGCCGGAAATCTTGTAGCTGCCGTCGCCCTGCGGAACTGCTTTTGTGCGCAGCAGGCCGAGATCGGTGCCGCAATGGGGTTCTGTCAGGTTCATGGTGCCGGACCATGTTCCCTCGACCATCTTCGGCAGATAGGTTTCTTTCTGCTCCTGAGTGCCATGGACGAGGACGGCAGCGATGGCGCCCTGCGTCAGGCCGGGATACATCATCAGCGACAGGTTGGCGGACGACATATACTCGCCAATCGCCGCATGCAGCGTATAGGGCAGGCCCTGCCCGCCGAATTCCGGCGGTACGGCGAGGCCGATCCAGCCGCCTTCACAATAGGCGTCGTAAGCCTCCTTGAAACCATCAGGAACGGAAACCGAACCATCATCTGCACGCTTGCAGCCCTGTTGATCGCCAGACAGGTTCAGCGGGAAAAGCCGCTCCTCGGCAAGTTTCGCCGCCTCGCCGGTAATAGCCTCGATCATGTCGGGGGTTGCATCCTCGAAGCCGGGCAGGTTGTTATACCGCTCGAGGCCAAGAACGTCGTTCAGAATAAAAAGCGTGTCTTTAACTGGGGCCTTGTAAACAGGCATTACCGATGTTCCTCCGCATCGTGAAAGCCGGAGCCGATCCGGCCGATATGGGATGACAATATTTGACGTGCGCGTAAACGTCAAATAAATTCCGGTCGAATGTCATGGCCCTTTTTCCGCGCAATGCTTGGCCAGCCCCACGCGAAAGCGTTACGCGCCGCAAAAGTTAAAAAATTCCAACCATAGTTAACCACTTCTTTACCACGTTTCGTGAATTCTCCGACACGAGGTAACTGCTTCGTCAATCGAAGCATTTTCCTCCATGGGGGCAAATACCGGCTCTAGAATTGCTGCATGTTGTGCGACGGCATTATCAGGCGGGTAGCCGTTGCAACAAACACCGGGCACGCCGGACGGAAGCGAAGCGAGCGAAAAGATGAACGGATTGCGATCGAAAAACCAAAGCCCGAGCGACAGGTCGTCTCTTGATGCTCTCAATCGCACCATTGAAGGCCTTGAAGCCCGCATCGAAGGGCTGATGAGCCAGAAATTTCCGCGCGACCCCCGGGCCACGACAGCTGAGCCGAAAAACGAGGCCCATGCCGCGCCGCGCGAGCCACGCGCCACCGTCACCCCGCCGCAACTCGACCCGGTCAACGAAATCCGCCAGCGCCAGCGCCTGCTTGAGGCAAGCTTCCAGCGCCCGCAGGAGCCCGTTGCGCGCCCGGAACGAACCATTACCAGACCGCTTGCGCCTGAATACCGGCCGAACGACGTGCAGAACGCGGCGGCCAACCCCGCACCGCGCGCGCGCTCCATCCCGCCCTATCAGGAGCAGCAGCGAAACGACGCGGCCTTGCAGGAGATCGCGCAGGCGCTCGTCAACCTGCGGCATGAGCTGAAGCACGATATTTCAGAAGGCGTGGCGCGCGAAGCGCAAGGGCTGCGAGCCGAAATCCGAAACATTCGCGCGATCGCGGAAGACCAGCAGTTCATCGGCGACCTGCGCGACGATATTGCAAGGCTTGCCGGCAGCATCGACCAGCTCGGCAATCTGGCCTCTCCCGATGCCTACGGGCTGCGCAATGAATTCGATGACCTGCGCCTCACCATCGACCAGCTTGCGCGTGAAGACAGCGTACATCGGATCGAAAGCCGCTGGAACACCGTGGAAGACACGTTGCGCGGTTTCGACACGGCCTCGCTGCAGGACGAAATCGTCTCGCTCGCCTATCGTCTCGACGACATCAAGACCCAGCTCGGCGGCATGAGCAACAATCCCGCCGTGCGCGTGCTTGAGGAAAAGCTGATCACCATCGCAAGCGCGGTGGAGCAGCTCGGCAAGCATATGCAGCCGAACGAGGCTGCCTTTACCGAACAGTTTTCCGGTCTGGACCAACGACTGGATGAAATCAGCCGCGCCATTGCCGCTACTGGCGCCCGCTCCAACAATGCACAGGCCACCGACCACGCACTGGCACAGCGGCTGGAAACCCGCCTGAACGGCCTTGCCGAACAGCTCGGCGATATCAATCGTATTGCCGCCGCAAAGCCCGATCCTGCTGTGGATCTCACCGCCCGTCTTGAAACGCTGGCCGCCAAGATCGACGAATTGAGCACGGCGCGCGACGCGGCACAGCTGCACGAGCGACTGGACCAGCTTTCCCTGCTTCTGGAGCGTTCGCAGCGCCCCTCACAGCAGGCGGAACTGACATCGTTCCTCAGCGACATTTCCCGCAAGATCGACGCGCTGGATCACGGCACCGTCAATGACGGCCTGGCGGAACGGCTCGACACGCTTTCTCGGCGCATCGAAGACCTCGACTATCGCTACAGCCAGCCGCAGCCCGTTGCTGGTTTCAACGAAGGCACTTTCTCGCGCCTGGAAGAACGGCTTGGCGATATCGCGGCCCGTCTGGACGAGACCGCCCATGCCGCACCCGCCGACAGCGGCGCTTTGCTCAGCCTAGAAAATCAGATCGCCCATCTCTCCTCGCTAATCAGCCAGCCGGGTCATCACCAGCCGGCGGGCATGTCGCCGGAACTCGATGCCCGCATGTCGGCGATCGAGGACTACATGGCGTCCAACGATGAATATATCATCGAAGCGGCTCGACAGGCGGCCGAGGCCGTTCTGGACGCCTTTACGCGCAACAATGTCTCCTCCGGCGCAAACCTCGCCGATATGACGATGCTGACCGATCTTGCCACCGATCTTCGCAGCCTCGAGGCGCTGAGCCGCAACACGGAAGAACGCACGCACCGCACCTTCGAGGCGCTGCACGAAACGCTGGTGCAGATTGCCGGTCGACTGGACAGCCTTGATAATCGCGCTCCCGCTCCCGCCTATCGCGAAGAGGCAGCGCCACGCAACGTCGCGCAGCATATGATTACGCCCGCCCGCGAAGACGTGGCCATGCCGGCCGCCATCTTCCCGCAAGAGGGCTACATCGCCGAAGAACAGCTTATTCTCGAAGACACGCGCGATGCCGGCGAAAACGGCGCGGATGCGATGGCAATCGTGCCGCCCGCCGCTGCAAAACCCGCAAAAGCAGAGAAAAAGAGCCTGCTTGCCGGCCTGACCAAGCGTTTCAAAACCGGCACGGCGAAGACCGCCAAATCGGCAGAAGAACCCGTATCGGCAACCACCACCCGCACACAGGTGGAACCCGCCCCTTCGCTCGATCCGATCGACGTGCTGCCCGCGGGCCAGGAGAACGAACTTCTGGAGCCCGGCTCTGGCGCACCTGATATCAAGAAAATACTGGAACGGGTGCGCGCCAGCCAGGTCGCTTCCAGCGGCAAGGCGGCGGACGCAGAAGGCCGCACGGATTTCATCGCCGCCGCCCGTCGCGCAGCGCAGGCTGCCGCCATGGAAACCTCACCGGAGAAGCTTGAGACCGGCAAGAAAAATCGCAAGCCAGACGCTTCGGCGCTTTCACGTTATCGTCGCCCGCTGCTGCTCGGCATCGGCGCCATTCTTCTTGCGATGATGGCCATGCCGCTCGTCAAGACGATGATGGGCGGCGCGGAAGCCCCGGCACCGGTCATCGAAGAGAAGATGGGCGATGCCCCGGTCTCCGCACTTCCCGAGACCGGCGACAAGGCCGTGACCATTCCGTCCGAACTGGCTATCGATCCGCAAGAGGCAGCATCCGCCGACAGCATCGAAAACGCAGCACCATCGGAAAACACCATCGATCCGCGTACCATTGGCGGCGCGCCGCTTGCCAATGAACCGCCTGTTGCCGATGCGCCCGCTGTGGATGCGGCGACATCAGGCACTGTCGCACAGAGTGAGCCGCAGGCACCGGTGCAGGCCGCTACCACAACTGCCGCCGCCCAGGGCGCGATTGTAGTTCCCGCCGGTATCGAGCCAGCATCGCTGGCGGAAGCCGCAGCGAAGGGCGACACGCAGGCGCTGTACGAGATCGCAGCACGCTACACCGAGGGTCGCGGCCTTGCCGCCGATCGCGCGGAGGCCGCCAAATGGTACAAGCTGGCTGCGGATCGCGGCCTTGCTCCCGCACAATATCGTCTCGCCAACCTTTACGAGAAGGCGAATGGCGTCGAGCGCAACCTTTCCGAGGCGAAGCGCTATTACACGCTGGCAGCCGAACAGGGCAATGCAGGCGCCATGCACAATCTCGCCGTCCTGCTCGCCTCCGATGCGGCCGGCCAGCCGGATTTCACCACCGCCGCGCAATGGTTCATCAAGGCTTCCGAACTCGGTGTCCGCGACAGCCAGTTCAACCTTGCCATTCTCTACGCGCGCGGAAGCGGCGTGAAGCAGGATATCGAGGAATCCTACAAGTGGTTCTCCATTGCGGCCAAGGATGGCGACACGGACGCTGCCCAGAAGCGTGACGAGGTTGCGGGAGCGATGAACCCGCAGCAGCTTCAGAGTGCACGTGCGAAAGCCGACGCGTGGAAGGTCAAGCCGCTTTCGGAAGACGCCAACAGTGTCAACCCGCCCGAGGAATGGGCTGGCAAGGACGGCGTGAAGACTGCCTCCGTGGACATGGAAAAGGCTATCCGCAACATTCAGGCAATCCTGAACAAGAACGGTTTCGATGCCGGCCAGCCCGACGGCAAGCTTGGCAAGAACACGGTTACCGCCATCAAGGATTTCCAGAAATCCGTTGGCCAGACACCCGACGGGCGCATCACCAACGAGCTGGTGACAGCGCTGCTCGCCCGCAACAAATAACCGTTTCGCAACGGATGAGGCGGCCTTCCCGGCCGCTTCCCTACAGTTTGGCGCCGGAATGTGGCGCTGCTCCCACGCCTGATCGCTATCTTTCCAAATTATCAACGTATTTACCGTTGAATGTTGACACGTCGGACCCTCGCGGGCATGACGGATGAAGGCTGGGCATGCCCGGTCTTTTCAGACAGAAAATGTAAATCGCGGCGCGGCCCCACACCCGGACAAGCCCTGCCGCCCGGAACCATTTGCCCGAGGTCCGAGCCGTGACTGTCTATCTGCCGATTGCAGAACTGTCGGTGAACATTTTCATCATTCTCGGCATGGGCGCGGCCGTCGGTTTTCTTTCCGGCATGTTCGGTGTGGGGGGCGGTTTTCTCATCACCCCATTGTTGATTTTTTACAATATTCCGCCCGTAGTGGCTGTGGCGACGGGCGCAAACCAGGTGGTGGCCTCTTCCGTCTCCGGCTCGATCACGCACTTCCGGCGCGGAACGCTGGATGTGAAGCTTGGGAGCGTCCTGCTGGTCGGCGGTCTTGTAGGCGCGACGGTGGGCGTGTGGATATTTTCCTTCCTGCGCAGCATCGGCCAGCTCGATCTCATCGTTTCGCTGCTTTATGTCATCCTGCTCGGCACTGTCGGCACCTTGATGCTGAAGGAGAGCATTTCCGCCCTGCGCCGTGCTGCCCGTAATGAGACGGTGACACTGCGCCGCCCCGGCCATCACAACTGGGTTCACCGCCTGCCGCTGAAAATGCGGTTCAAGAAGTCGAAGATCTATCTCAGCATCATTCCCGTCGTCACGCTGGGTTTCGGTATCGGCATCCTGACCTCGATCATGGGTGTCGGCGGCGGCTTCATCATGGTGCCGGCCATGATCTATCTTCTGCGTATTCCGACCAACGTCGTTGTCGGGACTTCGCTGTTCCAGATCATTTTCGTCACCGCCTATACGACCATCGTTCAGGCCGCGACGAACTATTCCGTCGATGTGGTGCTGGCCTTCATCCTGATGGTCGCGGGCGTCATCGGCGCGCAATATGGCGTGCGCGTCGGGCAGAAACTGCGCGGCGAACAGCTGCGCGCGCTTTTGGCGCTTCTGGTGCTTGCAGTCGCCCTTCGCCTTGCCGTGGCACTGGTTGTTCGCCCCGAAGACCTGTTTTCGGTCGCCGTCGGAGGGTTAGGTTATTGACCCACCGCCTGCTGCTTTGCGCCTTTCTGCTTATCGGTTCCTGTCTTGCCTTTAACGCTTCGGCGCAGACACCGCCGCTTGCCCTGCCTCCCGGCACACAGCAGCGGTCCTTGCAGGAAAATATCGAAATCGGCGCATCGACGACGGAGATTCCGATCACCTCCGATTTTCGCGGGGCGGATTTCACGCTTTTCGGCGCTCTCAACAATACCGACCAGTTGCTGCTCGCTATCGGCCAATATGATATCGTCGTCACCCTCGAAGGCCCTAGCGACTACATGACGGTGCGCAAGAAGGAGCGCGTGGCCGGTATCTGGATCAATACCAGCGCCATCACCTTCACGCCGCTGCCGGAATCCTATTCCATGGCCAGCACGCGCGATATCAGCGCCGTCGCTTCGCCTGGAACCTTGCGGGCAATGGGGCTGGGTGTCGAACATCTGTCGCTCAAAAGTGCGGTGTTTTCCGGCGTGCCCGACAATGTCTTCGATTTTCAGGAGGCCTATCGGCGCCTGCGGCTTTCAAGCGGCATCTATCGCAACGACACGACCGGCGTGCGGCTTGAACGCACCGGCCTGTTCTGGGCAACCCTGCGCCTGCCCGCCAACGTCCCGAACGGCGTGCATACGGCCCGTGCCTATCTCTTCAAGAGCGGCAATTTCATCGCCCAGCGCGAGCTGAAACTGCGCGTCGTCAAGACCGGCATGGAACAGGCAATCACCGATGCCGCGCATCAGACACCGCTTGCCTATGGCGCGCTGTGCGTTCTCCTCGCCGTCGTCACGGGCTGGAGTGCCAGTATTATTTTCCGCAAGGACTGAGTGTTTTTCATTCCCGTAAAAGAGCGCGTCTTTCGCCCTCGGCGTAAAAGATAGCGTTCGCTTCCTTCAATGGTTTGCGGTAAAATTCAAGACGTTACAACCACGTACGCAGCTTATGGCGGCAAGTGCGGTTGTGACCGGGATGAAAAGGAGAAATGTCATGTTCAAGCACATTCTCATTCCCACCGATGGCTCGCCGCTGGCGCAGATCGCAATCGACCAAGGGTTCGCTCTCGCCAGAGAGGCAGGCGCAAAGGTGACCGTCGTGACGGTGTCCGAACCCTTTCACGTGATTGCCAGCGATGTCGAGGACATTGCCGCCATTGCCGAAGAGGAATTCCACCGTTGCGAGGAGGCGGAGCATTTTCTGAGAGATACGCAGGCGCACGCCGCATCGATGGGGCTGGATTGCGAAGCCCTGCTGGCGCGGGCGGGACGGCCGGATGAGGCGATTGTCGAAATCGCCAACAGGACCGGCTGCGACCTCATCGCCATGGCTTCACACCGGCGCAGAAGCTTCGTCGAGATGCTTGTCGGCAGCGTTACGGCCAAGGTGCTGAAAAACTCGAAGATACCGGTGCTGGTATACCGCCAATAGACGGGCGGAGCGATGCGCTCAGCCGAGCAGATTTGAAAACCGTACCGAATAGATGCGGTCCCGCCCCATCAGATGCGCGACGAGTGCAGCGTGGTCAAAGAGACCGCGCATGGCCTTGTGCCGCAAATCCAGTCCGCCGCTCATCACCCCGAAGGCCGGCATCAACAGGCGGGAACCATCGGTGGCGAAACAGGGACGCCGCACCGTTTTTTCGCGACGGCGAACAGTGGCGGAGGGATGCAGATGGCCTGCGATTTCACCCGCGGCATCTCCTACCTTAGGCTCGTGGCGGAAAACGAGATTGCCATAAAACATCTCATCTACCGAAGACCCCGGCAGATCGACCGTGCCATCCGGATCGTGATTGCCATTGATCCATATCCAGTCACGGCCACGGGCCATCTCGCGGATCAGTTCGCGCAGCATAAGCGGCAGATGCTCGGACCCGACCCGATCGTGGAAATTGTCGCCGAGGCTGACGACGATCTTCGGATCGTAACGGCTGACAAGGGAAGACAGGATTTTGAGGGTAGCGATCGTGTCGTAAGGCGGCAGCATGCGCCCGCGCCGGGCAAAGGCCGCACCTTTTTCCAGATGCAGGTCCGAGACAACAAGCAGCGACAGATCGGGCAGGTAAAGCCCACCCAACGGGTCACACCAGGCGGCTACGCCGTTGATGGCAGTTTCGCTGCCAAGGCATTCGAAGCCATTGGAAAACCTGTCGCTCAATGTCAGTCGGCTCAGCACTTTTGTGGTCGTTCCTTCATTCCAGTTTGATGCCTCAGGACATGGCTTCGGCGATAAGCTCGTCTGCGGCCTCGGCCAGCACCTGATCCATCGCCTCGCCCGCCACCGTCTCGCGGCCGATTTCCAGCATGACGGGAACGGCAAGCGGTGAGACGTGATCCAGTGCACGATGGGTGGTGTGACCCTTGATTCGCTTCAGCATATCGCCAAGACGGCCAATGTCCAAAAGTCCCGCCGCCGCATCACGTCTGGTTGCCTCCAGCAGAATATGATCCGGCTCATGGCTGCGAAGAACGTCATAAATAAGATCGGCGGAGACCGTGACCTGACGGCCCGTCTTTTCCTTTCCGGGATGGCGGCGTTCGATGAGGCCTGAAATGACGGCACAGTTGCGGAAGGTCCGCTTCAGCATGAAGGATTCGTCCAGCCACGCCTCGAGATCGTCGCCCAGCATGTCCTCGTCAAGAAGTTCCGCCAACGACAGGCGGCGGGATTTCAGCCGCCTGCCAATATCCTCCATGGCCCAGATGGCGAGCGAATAATCGGTGGCAACGAAGCCCATGGGCTTTGCGCCCGCCCGTTCCAGCCGCCGTGTCAGAAGCATGCCGAGGGTCTGGTGAGCCAGACGCCCTTCAAAAGGATACATGACCATGAAGAAGCGTTTGCGGAAGGGAAATGTCTCGACCAGCAGCTCGTCGCGCTTGGGAATGATCGATTTTTCCTTCTGGATTGCCAGCCAGTCGCGCACCTGATCCGGCAGCGACTGCCAGCGGGCGGGATCGGACAGCATGGAGCGCACCTGGTCCGCAAGGTAGGTGGAAAGCGGAAACTTGCCGCCGGCATAGGAGGGTATCTTCGGGTCCATCGAAAAGGCCTGCGACACCAGGCATTCATTCTCCCGGATGCCTTCGAAGCGCAGAACCTTGCCGGCAAACAGGAAGGTATCGCCCTGCACCAGCTGCTCGAGGAAATATTCCTCGACCTTGCCGAGCGACATGCCACCGCGTCCGACCGAGCCCTTGGCATTGCGCTTGACCATGCGGACATTGAGTTCCGCAGCCTCGACGATGGTGCCGAGGTTGAGGCGATATTGCTGCGCGACCGCCGGATTGGAGACACGCCAGCGGCCGTCCTTCATCTGGCGGATGCGGGCGTAACGTTCATAGGTGCGCAGTGCGTATCCACCGGTAGCGGTAAAATCCACGACGCGGTCGAAGGTAGAACGCGGTAGATCAGCATAGGGTGAAGCGCTGGTCACTTCACGATAGAGATCATCCGCATCGAAAGGTTCGGCGCAGGCCATACCGAGCACATGCTGGGCAAGAACATCCAGTGCGCCTTGCGCGATGGGGGGCGTATCCTGCGCGCCGATATAGTTCGCATCGAGTGCGGCCCGGCACTCCATCACCTCGAAACGGTTGGCGGGAACGAGGATTGCCTTTGACGGCTCATCCATGCGGTGATTGGCGCGGCCGATGCGTTGGGCAAGGCGGCTCGCCCCCTTTGGCGCGCCGACATGCACGACGAGATCGACATCGCCCCAGTCTATGCCGAGATCGAGCGTGGAGGTGGCGACGACCGCGCGCAATTTGTTTTCAGCCATCGCGGCCTCCACCCGGCGGCGCTGTCCGGCATCCAGCGAACCGTGATGCAAGGCGATCGGAAGATTATCGTCGTTTACATTCCAGAGTTCCTGAAAAATCCGTTCCGCCTGCGAGCGGGTGTTAACGAAGATGAGCGTCGTCTGGTGCGCCTTCAGAGCGGGATACAAATCCTTCATGGCGTAGCGCGCGGAATGGCCGGACCATGGAATACGCTCCTCCGTCTGCAGAATGGCGATGTTTGGCTTGGCTCCGCCTTCCACTGTTATAAGACCTGCGGGCGGTTCTCCCTGCCCCTGCGGTGCCAGGTAACGGCGTAAATCCATCGGCTCCGCCACCGTGGCGGAAAGGCCAATGAAGCGGACATGCGGCGCGTGCCTGCGCACCCGCGCGAGCGCGAGCGACAGCAGATGGCCACGCTTGGAGGTGACGAGCGAGTGCAGCTCATCCAGCACCACATATTTCAGGTCGCGGAAAAAGCGCTCGGCTTCCTTGTTGGCAAGCAGCAGCGACACCTGTTCCGGCGTCGTCAGGAGAATATCGGGCGGTTTGACCTTCTGGCGCTGGCGTTTTGCCTGCGGCGTATCGCCTGTGCGGGTTTCGATTGAGATCGGCAGGCCCATTTCCGTGACAGGCTTGGTGAGATTGCGTTCGATATCCACCGCAAGGGCCTTGAGCGGCGAGATGTAAAGCGTGTGCACGCCGACAAAGGCGGAGCCCGGCGGCACCTTGCCGCGTTCAGCAAGATCGGTGAGCGACGCCATGAAGCCGCCCAGCGTCTTGCCGGCACCCGTCGGTGCAATCAGCAGCATGTTTTCGCCGCCACGCGCCCGAGCCATCAGCTCCAATTGATGCGCGCGCGGGGACCACCCTTTTTCGGCAAACCATTTCTGGAATGAAGGGGGCAAGGTGCCGACATGCGTGCCGGAAATGGGAGACTCAGCGTGTTTCACGCCTTCAAGGTAGTGAGAAACCTTGAAAAAAGAAGAGCGGAACAGAGCTGCTTGACAGGAATGCATAATCATGGATAAATAATATCCACGATACTAAAGCAAACCAAACGTGAGCAAATCGGATGAAACTCGGCGACGGCGTTGAACAGGCCATTCCCAGCGTAGGCATGTTAGCGGGACTTTCCGAAGGCGGCGTGCTTTCGGCGGCGGCGCTGGCAGAATTCCATGGCGTTTCCACGAGTTATCTCTTGAAGCACCTGCAATTGCTTTCCGGTGCCGGAATAGTTTCCACCGTACCAGGGCCGAAGGGCGGTTATCGTCTGGCCCGGACAACCGACAAGATTACCCTGCTTGATATTGTTCTGGCCGTGGAGGGACCACAGCCTGCCTTTCGCTGCGCAGAAATTCGCCAGCGCGGGCCGAACCCCCTGCCGGGACGTTATTTCACCAAGCCCTGCGGCATCAACGCCGCGATGCTGAAGGCGGAGAAAGCCTATCGGGCGGAACTCGCTAAAACCAGCATTGCCGACATTCTGGGCGACCTTGCCGCCACTGACGACGGCGGCATTGCGGCACGCGGCTGCGCCTTTCTGGAGCTGAACGAGCGCAGGACGGCGACGCGCTAGAACCTAAAAAGACCCGACCATCTGAAATACCGGAGAGCTTCGCAGCTTCCCGGAACGATGACACATGCCCCTCAAACTGAACCACGAATGGAGAGAGACACATGAAAACCCGTTTGAACTATGCCAAAGCGTCCCCCGAAGCCTTCAAAGCCGTGATGGCGCTCGAAACCTACGTCCAAAGCAGCGGCCTCGAGCGCCGCTTCGTTCATCTCATCAAGCTGCGCGCATCAATCATCAATGGCTGCGCGTTCTGTGTGGACATGCATGTGAAGGAAAGCCGTCACGACGGTCTTTCCGAACAGTGGATCAACCTGATGAGCGTTTGGCGGGAATCCCCGGTATATACCGAACAGGAACGGGCGTTGCTCGGCTGGGTGGATGCGGTAACGAAGATTGCCGAAACCGGCGCTCCGGATGACGCCTTCGAGGCCCTGAAGGCGCATTTCTCCGATGAGGACATCGTGAAGATCACCGTTGCCATCGGTGCCATCAACACCTGGAACCGCATCGCCGTCGGCTTCCGTTCGCAGCACCCGGTCGAAACGGCAGCAAAAGCAGCCTGATCCGCTTTACCTGCACCGGACGACCGTTACATGGCGATGTAGCGGTCGTTTCTATGATTGATGGCGAGCGCGAGATTCATGACCAGCGCGCCGAGGATGGAGCAGAGGATGACGAAGGGTGTCGCCACGAAGAATGAGCAGGCCAGCACCATGCCATCGAAGGCGAGCTGGACGAGACCGGCGCGCCAGCCAAAACGGTCCTGGAGATAAAGCGCCAATATGCCGAAGCCGCCGAGGCTGGTGCGATGGCGGAACAGTGCCAGCATGCCTGCCGCAACCGTCAACCCGCCGAAAAGGGCGGCCGCGACGGGATTGATGCTTTCGAAAGCGAAGAAGCCCGGCATATATTCCGAAAGCAGCGCCGTCATGGCAATGGCGCAAAAGGTCTTGACCGTGAAAGCAAGGCCGAGACGGCGGAAGGCGAGATAATAAAACGGCAAATTGACGAGGAAGAACACCGCGCCGAAGCTAAAGCCGATCGAATAGTGCACCAGAAAGGCAATACCCACCACACCCCCGGTGAGGAGGCCCGCAGCGGAAAGCAGCGTCACGCCGAGCGAGACCAGCATGCTGCCCGCCAGAACGCCCTGGGCATCTTCCAGCAGCGAATGGCGATCGGGCGCGGAAGCCCAGATATTCACGCGCTTGCGCGTAGTCGTATCGCCCATGCCTGTTCCCCTGATTTTCCGGCCTTGATCGAGCTATTGCGCCCAAGCGCGAGAGATTTCAAGCGTACTTTATTCAGCGCACAACGATGTATCTGTCCGAGCGGTGGTTGATGGCGAGAAACATGTTGAGGACGAAAGCGCCGACAATCGAATAGACAACGGTGGCCGGATCGATGACGAGGAAGGCGCAGAGCATCACGAATGCATCGAAGGCAAGCTGGATCAGGCCGGCGCGGATGCCGAAGCGGTCCTGAATATAGATGGCCAGAATGCCGATGCCGCCGAGGCTGGCGCGATGGCGATAAAGCGCCAGCAACCCGTAACCGAGGAGCAGGCCACCGAGCAGCGCCGCCCAGAGCGGGTTGATGCTGTCAATGACCATCCAGCGCGCTTCCACTTCCGTCAGCACCGAAACAAGACCGATGGCAATGAAGGTCTTGATGGAAAAGGCAAGACCGAGGCGGCGGAAGGAGAGGTAATAGAAGGGCAGATTGACGAGGAAGAACAGGAGGCCGAAGCTGATGCCGAAGGCATAGTGAATGAGGAAGGCGACGCCGGCGGTGCCACCGGTCAAAAGGCCGACCTTGTTCAGCAGATAAAAACCGAGCGCCGATACGATAGCTCCGGTAACGATGCCCTGCACGTCTTCCACCGGCGCATGTTTGGCCGGATCCGAACTCCACATGCTGTAAACGCTTCTCGTTCTGCTCACGCTTTTTCCCTCAGGTTTCCGCGCATTTTGCACTGCAACAAACACGCGATCAAGATGGATACGTAAGGACGGCTGACCTATCGTGAAAAAGGCAAGAAACGAAATGTTCAGGCTTTGGCGCGGGCAAGAAAAAGAATGCCGGAAAGGGGTTTTCCGGCATCCTTGCGAATGGTGGTTTTGCGGATTTCGATAAGAGAATAGCCCGCCCGCTCAAGAAGGCCGGTCACATAGCTTTTCGAATGTGCGTAACGCAGCGATTCCCGCAGCACGAAACCATCTTCATCCCCTGCGTCCTCCACCGAAAAGGCGAAGAAACCGGAGGGCACAAGCAGGGCCGAAACGAGGGGCATGACGGTTTCGAGACTGCCGAGATACATCATCACGTCGGCGGCGGCGACGAGGTCCGCGCGGTGGTGCGGCATTGCCGACGCGAACAGTCCCGAGGCGTCAGCTTCCAGCGATAGATCGGCCTGGCCGAGATGGTCGTAAAGTCCCTTTTCCTCCGCCTTGGCGAGCATGTTCTGGGAAATGTCGAAACCTTCCAGCCGCTTCGCCAGGGAGCGGATTTCAACTCCGAGAAGGCCGGTGCCGCAGCCAATATCGACAATGGTGTCGAAGACGCCGCCTCCCGCCGCCTTGCCGATCAGTTCCGCCAGCTTCTGCGGTACGCTGTAATCCAGTTTCTCGACGAGCGACGTTTCGAAACGGTCTGCATAATCGTCGAACAGCCCTTCCACATAACGGCTCGGCGGCTGCTCCGGTGTGTCCGCGGCGCCGAGAACCGCAAGTTTCAGTTCCGCTGCAAACAGCCCTTCCGTATCCAGTTCGGCGACTTTTTCGTAAGCCGCCACGGCTTTGTCCGTTTCCCCCGCCTTTTCATGATATTCCCCGAAGCGAAACCAGCCCGCCGTCCACCGTGGCGCAAGTTCAAGCGCCTGCTCCATGAGTTCGGCGGCGGCGGGATAATCACCACTCTCCGCCAACATGCGGGCATAGTCCGCCCGGCGGTCGGCAATGACGTCACCGGAAGAAAACTGGTTTGGGGCCATTCAAGATTTCCTGAGAAGATGTCGGCTGTCATTTATCAAGCCATAAAAAAACTCAAGTCCTATTTCATGGCGCACTCATGGAATTGCGAATATGACGCGATATAGTGCACCGAAACTTGCATCGAAGCAGCGTGCTTCATATGTCAGGACAAAACAGGAGACTTGCTGATGGCCGGTGAGGTCAACAAAATGCTGGGTGATACGGTGGCCCGCACCGTGGTGAAGCTGCTGGTGGTTTCATTGCTCGTCGGCTTTCTGATGGCGATCTTCGGATTGACGCCATGGAATATCATCTATGGCGCACGCGACTTCGTGGTCGATCTGTGGCGCAGCGGTTTCCACGCGCTTGGCGCAATCGGCGACTATCTGATCCTTGGCGCGACGATCGTCATACCCATTTTCATCATCCTGCGCCTCCTGAGCTATCGCCGCTGACATGACCGACACATCTTTCCAGACGCTTACGCGGCGCGGCTTCGTGCTGATTTCCGCCGGTTCCGTTCTTTCCGCCTGTGTTTCCGTGCCTACAAACAAGGGCATGCCGTCAGGCACCCGCGATGAGACCGCGGCAGCGCTTCCAATGGTCAACGAGTTGCGCCGCTCGAAAGGGCTTTCGCCACTCTCCTTCAGTAGTGCGGCAAGTGGTGCGGCCGCTTATCAGGCCGGACGCATGGTCAAGGCGCAGAAGATGGCGCATCTGATCGGCCTGACCGACAGTTTCCTCATCCGCATGAAGGACGGCAATGTGCCGCTACCAGCAGCGGAAAACGTGGCGGCCGGGCAGGACAGCGTGGAGCGTGTCGTCAAGGCCTGGATCGGCTCGAAACATCATCTCGAAAACATGCTCGGACCATATAATGGCCTTGGCGTCGCGGTTGCCTATGATGCCGCAAGCCGCAACCGGCCCTATTGGGCGATGGTGCTCTGCGCGTGAGATAACGGGGGGCGCCCCCTCCACCCTCATTCCTGTCCCTGTCACAGGGATGAGGCAGGAGAGCACACCGCCACGATAAGCACTTATCTTAACCGACGCAGCGTCTCGACCGTTCAGGTCATCGTCATCCAAGCTTGCGGTCGGCCCAGCGGTCGACCGTGCTGTCGCGTAGGTCACGAATGGACTGCACACCTTCGCGAGAGACCAGCTTCGACAGGCCTTTGACGATGGACGACGGCAGGCCGGGGCCTTCATAGACCATGCAGGAATAGAGCTGAACCAGATCGGCCCCTGCCCTTACCTTTTCCAATGCCGTTTCCGGCGAAGAAACGCCACCCACGCCGATGATGGGCAGATTGCTGCCGACGCGCCGGCGCATCTTGGCGAGAACAGTGGTCGAAAGCTCGAATAGCGGCTTGCCGGACAATCCACCCGCCTCACCCTTATGCGGACCGGGCCGCAGGCCTTCACGCGAGAGCGTGGTGTTGGAGACGATCAGGCCATCGAGATCATGGGCCAGCGCCTCTTCCGCCACGTCATCCAGCCCTTCCTCGGTCAGATCGGGCGCGATCTTCAGGAAGATCGGAATGCGTTTGCCAAAGCGTTCGGCTTCTGCCCTGCGGCGCTCCAGCACGGCGCCAAGAAGTGCCGCGAGGCTTTCGCGCGCCTGCAAGTCACGCAGACCCGGCGTATTGGGCGAAGAGATGTTGACGGTGAAATAGGATGCGACCGAATAAAAGGCCTCGATGCCCTGCACATAATCGGCGATGCGGTCTTCGCTGTCCTTGTTGGCACCGATATTGACGCCGACGATGCCGCGTAGCTGCGCCTGCTTCAGGCGCTCCAGCGCCGCGGCATGGCCTTCATTGTTGAAACCGAGGCGGTTGATGACGCCTTCATCCTCAACCAGACGGAAGATGCGCGGTTTGGGATTGCCGGATTGCCCACGCGGCGTGACGGTGCCGATTTCAGTAAAGCCGAAACCGAGCCTCAGAAGTGGTCCCGGGACTTCCGCATTCTTGTCGTAACCCGCCGCCATGCCGAGCGGATTGGGGAAAACGAGGCCTGCAACGGTCTGCTGCAGACGCGGATCGTGCGGCACCATGCAGGTGGGCAGAAAGCCGCTTTTCAGCGCCGCTACGGACAGGCCATGTGCCTTTTCCGGATCGACAAGAAACAGGCCCTTGCGGCCGATTGAGGAAAATAATCCGCTCATCACAAAATCTCCGGAAACTGGTGCTGGCCATCATGGCCAAGTGAAAGCGGCGTTTCCCAAAGCACGGCGGTCAAGGGAAGAGACGCATAGAGATGGGGGAAAAGATCGCCGCCTCTCGAGGGTTCATAAACCAGCTTGTCGCCAAGTGCTGCACCATCAACAGCGATCAGAAGCAGGTCGGTCTGGCCGGAAAAATGCCGGGCGGCAGTCTCGGCCGCCTGCTTTGCCGTTGAAAAATGAATGAACCCATCAGTCAGATCGATGGCGGCGCCTTCGAAGACGCCTTGTGCCCTGGCTGCATTCCACAACGTCTCCGGCACGATTTTATAAATGATCGCGGGCGTTTCGTGCATGGGGCTCTCCGAAGGCTTTCCAAGGCTTTTCAGTCTGGGCGGTTTGCCGCAAAGCGGGTCGATTGTCCACAGTTTCCACGGCATTTTTATTGCCGCGACGGCTGTTCCCAAGCTTTTTCTTGTAATACGCAACCGATTAGAGCAACCTTTCAGAAGAGGAGCCGGAAGCAGTCTAGACTGCCGGCAAACGGGAGTGCGCCATACCTTTCAAAGAACCGCATAACGCCCTTGGGAGGGGGCCAGAATGTCGGAACTTGTCATTATCATCGCAGACGACCACCCGCTTTTTCGCGGTGCCCTCAAACAGGCCGTATCCGGTCTTGATGGGCAGCAGACAATCATGGAAGCCGGGGATTTCGAGGCTGCCAGAAGTGCCGCGACGGCATGCAACGACGCCGATCTGATGCTTCTGGACCTCGCCATGCCGGGTGTCAGCGGATTTTCAGGCCTGATGGCGCTGCGGGCGGAATTTTCCAGCCTGCCCATCGTCATCGTTTCGGCAACGGACGACGCGACCACTGTTCGCCGGTCCATCGAACTCGGCGCTTCCGGTTTTATTTCCAAATCCTCGGGCATCGACGATATCAGGGATGGCATTCGCGCGGTTCTTGAAGGCGATGTGTGGATACCGGCAAGCTGTCAGGGCGAAAAGGAGCATGATCCTGACGTGGCTGATCTCATCGGCCGGCTCAGAACGCTGACGCCGCAACAGAGCCGGGTTCTGGGCATGCTGGCGGAAGGCCTGCTGAACAAGCAGATCGCCTATGCGCTGAATGTTTCGGAAGCCACCATCAAGGCGCATGTCTCCGCTATTCTGTTGAAGCTTAAGGTCGATAGCCGTACACAGGCGGTGATACAGCTCAGCAAGATAAACACATCGGCCATGGTGGCATAATCGAGGATTTTATTCCTTTCTTTTCTTTACTCCTGACGGGATATGGTCTAGATTCCGCGGAGTAAACGACAGGAGCTTTTCCGCCACGGGCTCCACCTGCGGGCTTTCATTATGCTTTCACACGAGACGATCTGGAGCGCCATCGATACGCTTGCCAAACGTCACCAACTGACGCCTTCGGCCTTGGCGAAGCGTGCCGGTCTCGATCCCACCTCGTTCAACAAATCGAAACGTTTCGGCCCGGATGGCCGCAAACGCTGGCCTTCGACGGAATCGGTATCCAAGGTGCTGGAGGCGACGGGGGCAAGCGTGGACCAGTTTTTTGGTTATGCTTTCGGCAGGACGCAGACAATGCAGCCTTCCGGTGCGGACAATGCCATCCCCCTGCTCGGTTTTGCGCAGGCGGGCTCCGGCGGCTTTTTCGACGATGGCGGTTTTCCGGCCGGTCAAGGCTGGGATGTGGTGGAGTTCCCGTCTTCTCCCGAACGCAAGCAGGGCGTCTACGCGCTGGAAGTGCAGGGCGAAAGCATGATGCCGCTTTACCGCGACGGCGATATCCTGATCGTGGAGCCGGGCGCGCAGGTGCGGCGCGGCGACCGCGTTGTGCTGAAAAGCCGTGACGGCGAAGTGATGGCCAAGGTGCTGGCGCGGCAAAGCCCCAAGAATATCGAGCTTCTTTCGCTCAATCCCGAACATCCGAACCGCAGCTTCGACATGGCCGATGTGGAATGGATCGCCCGCATCATCTGGGCCAGCCAATAGACACCCGCCATTGCGAAGACAGGCGTCCTACTTGCCCGGGCACAACTCAGAGAGCAGGCGTCGATACTATCCCTTTACAGACCGAGTGACGTTGCCGCGGCATCAACCGTCATGATCTTCGCACCGCCGGAAGCTGCCCAGCGGACAAGGCTCTGAAGTTTGTCTTCCGGGCAACCGTAAAAGCTCGGCGTCTGCGAAACATCATGGGTGAAAATGATGAGCCAGCCGCCATTTTGCAAAACATCCTCGAGCCAACGATCGGCGGCATCGAGATAGTTTGGGTCCGCGCGCAACTCCACCCCGGCAAGATTGTACGGATCGATGCTGCCCCGGTTGATGCCAGGCATGATGCCGCGAGCGGTCTTGAACCTTCGTCGTAACAGGGGCTGCATGACGGGCGAGGCCATGCCGAAAGGAACGGAGAAATTCCGCCTGCCTCGGTTTTCGGCGAACGATCCCAGCACGGTTTCGTTGTGATCAAGATCCTCTTCAAGCCCGCGCCGTGAAAAGCTCGAGAGTTTGCGATGGGAAAAAGTATGGCAGGCAAGCTCGTGGCCGGCCGCTGCAAGTTCCGAACAGCCTTCGGTTGAAATCATGTCCTGCTGTTCATAGTGCTTGTCGATAAAAGTACCTGCGAGATAAAATGTCCCGCGAACACCCTCGCTTTCCAGAATGCGCGCGCCCTTCGTCCAGGCGGTCGCCGGCACATCATCGAATGTGAAGGAGACGATTGGTTCGGACGTTTTGATCAGCGCCGCCGGTCCTGGAAAGTACTGCACCAGCCGGTTATTGATCCTGTCTGCAAATGTCCCGATTTTTTGTGTCATGCATAAGCCCCCCGGCCTGTCTGCAAATTACTGCCCCTGCTCAAGTATGTCGTACGCCTGATGCCTCAAACAATAGATTGCAATCAGTAGAGAAGACCAGATAGGCCCGGTTCCGGTAAAGAAATTACTCTCAAGACACGAAGAAAGCAGTGCATACACCCAAATTCGTGCAAAAAGCCGCGTTAATGCCGGATCGGTACCCTTGTTCACAGCTATACGAAAATCGTTTGCGGGTATGATGACGAGCCATATGACGATGAGAACAAAGGCCGGCAGGCCGCCATTCAGCAGGCTTTCGACAAAGCCGTTATGGGCATGGAAGGCGGTGACCGCCCAGGTGCCGGCGGTATCGGCCTGCTCCAGAAGCCGGTCACTCGTCCAGAATGCCTGAAAACCCTGCCCGAAGATCGGCGATTGCGCAAACGTGTCGAAGGACAGG
The DNA here is from genome assembly GCF_052114365.1 of Agrobacterium sp. MCAB5. Classification (NCBI taxonomy): domain Bacteria; kingdom Pseudomonadati; phylum Pseudomonadota; class Alphaproteobacteria; order Hyphomicrobiales; family Rhizobiaceae; genus Agrobacterium; species Agrobacterium sp. MCAB5. Next base: position 391,486 of record NZ_JBFREP010000001.1, on the reverse strand, counting down.
CGCCATATATCCGTTCGGCCGGTAAAGGTGGAATCGATCCCCAGACTATCAACCACATGCCGTATGCTCGGAAAATAGGTGGAGCCGACCGCGAGGATGTTGAGGAAAGCCAGAAGACCTCCGATCATCAGCAATGTCCGACCGGCATGTCTTTCCATGACCCAGACCAGCGCAACAGTGACGGGCAACAGCATTGCTGCGGTTTTCCCGTTGGTTTTCCAGAGGAAGAACCCTGCCAGAAGCGTGATGACAATGCCGCCGACCGTCGACCAGCTATTGCGCAGGTAAAGCCCGATCATGACGAGAATGATCATGGCCGGAGCGGCGGCATTCTTGTGATTGAAGATGCCGCGCCAATCGCCGGCGAGCGCCGTTTCATCGAGATCGTAGGGCTGGTGGATCGAGCGCGAGCGCAGGAAGATCACCCCGAAGTAGCAGAGCGCCAGCAGGATGACGGCGAAGATGGCCATCATCCGGTCGAACTGCCGCCTGTCGCGCGGCATGACGACGAGGACGCTGGTGATGAAGCACAGAAGGCCCGTAAAGAGCAAACGTTGCAGCGAAGTGCCAGGCTGGGAGCCAAGCACCGAACAAATCACCAGCCAGGAAAACAACAGCAGAATGGGCAGACGCGGCCGCAACAAAAGCCCTGTCAGCCGATGACGCAGGGCAAAAACACCCAGCATCAGCGCAATCACCAGCCCGGTCAGCTGGTTTGCGGCGGCGTGCGGCACGGGTGCAGCCGCAAGATTTTCAAAAGGCGCAACGGAAATCCAGATATAAAGCATCGTGACGACGAAAAAAATCGCGTCGCGACGGCCGCCCGTAAGCGACATGCTGTTGCTTTGTACAGGAATGGACTGCGTATCAGTAAAAGGCGGCATCGTCGGCCACATCGAAAAAGGATAATCGGATCATTGGCCTGCCTTGTGACGAACAACGAAACCCTTTTTGAAACCGGGCCATGTCCAAATAACCATAACAGTCATTATCATCATTATTATACAATTGCTTTAACCCTCTCTTACCTCAAGAAGGCTAAGACTGGGCAACTGCCATTCATAGAGGTCAACGGCCTTCGAATTATTGCCCCCTTGCCGGGTTTTTCCAGTTCATCAATTTTAAAAACACGGCAGTTATCTTGAATTCGCCCGGCGACGCCGGAAAGCACGGAGAATAAGGTGTCGTTGAATACGCCGCGGTTCAGCCATCTAGTCAGACTGGGATTGACCTATATGGCATCCGGCGGGGCGCTTTTGATGTCCAGCGCCGCCCAGCTTTTGACCTTCGCCCTGCTTGCCCGCCATCTCGGCGTGGAACAATTCGCGCTCTATGCCTCGATCACGGCCGTGACCAATCTCGGCGTACAGATTTGTGGTTTCGGTTCGCAGGAATCGCTGATCCGCCGCGTGGCGCAGGATCGCAGCATGTTTCCCGTGATGCTCGGCCACAGCTATCTCTTGAGCGCCACTACCGGCATTGTGCTGACCATCATCGGCATGGTCACGATCCCGGTGTTTTTCCCGACGTCGGAAACATTACTGCATACCCTCATCACCACTTTCGTGATCCTGGTGACGAACCTCATCCTTCTGAAAGTCATTTCGCTTTCCACCCAAAGCTTCATCGCCCATTCCGACTTCGCCTCCGCCAACAAGCTGGAAGTGATGTTCGCCGTTGCCCGCACAATTGCCGCCGTGGTCGCTTGTCTCATCTTCAAGGTGGAGACGGTGGAGGCCTGGGCCCTGTGGAACTTGGCTGCCCATACGATTGCGGCAGTGATTTCGCTGAAGGCGATCGGCAGGCTCGGTCGGCCGGTCTTCCGGATCGTTCGCGATGAAATCCGCATCGGCATCCTGTTTTCCACCCAGTTCCTGTTCAAGGCCGTGCGTGGCAATGCCGATATTCTCGTTCTCGGTGCCGTTGCCAGCGCCGAGGTTCTGGGCAGCTACTCCATTGCCCGGCGAATTCTCGACAGCTCCTACCTCTCCGTCGAGGCTCTCAACCGGCTGATCTATCCGGGGTCGGCCTCAGCCGCCCTGCAGGGTATCGGAAAGACTATAGAGCGCGCTTATAATGTGCTGAAGGCAGCGCTAGTCATCGCAGTCGGCAGCGCACTGGTCATCTTCATCATCGCACCCTTCCTGCCGCTACTGTTCGGCGACGAATATGTCTCGCTGCCGATCATCACCCGTATCCTTTGCTGGGTCGTGCTGCCGATGGCCGTTGCGGCGACCGCGCTTGAGGCGCTTGGCGCATCCGGACGGCAGGATATCCGCGCCAAGATATGGAACAGCGGCAATCTCATCGGCTCCGTTATCGTCGCCTTCCTCACCTGGTCGTTCAGCATTTCCGGAACGATCGGCAGCTATTTCTTCGTGGAAGCCGCCATCGCCGCCGCCGTTTGGATCGCGCTTTTGCGATTGCGGCGCAACGAAGAAGCCTTTGCGCCCGCCAAATAGAACGTCATCCGGGCGCAGATCCGAATGAAACCGGATTTCTCTAATAAAGCCCGTAGGGGAAATAACGCCGGTAGATTTCTTCCAGCCGGCCATTGCGCGAAAGTGCGGCAAGCGCCTGATCAAAGGCCGGTACAAGCACATCGTCCGGATCAACTGCCATGATGGAAAGGCCTTCACCAAGAAATCTGTCGGATAAATAAGGTCCGCCGAAAAGCGCACAGCAAGCACCGGACGCGCTTCCCGAAACCCAGAAAGGCAGGCGCAGCCCATCCGCAAAAACCGCGTCCACCTTGCCCGTCTTCAACGCCTCATACATGGGTTCGTAACCATTAAAGCGTTCGGCCGAGGCTTTGGGAAAAAATGCCTTGAGCATCTGTTCGTGCCGCGAGCCCGTGACCACACCCACCTTCTTTCCCGACAGGGCATCTGCGCCGGAGCCAGTGAATTTCGCCGCCTTGTTGACGGCAAGACGCGCGGGCAACAGCAGATAGGGTCGCGAGAAGGTGAAACTCTTTCGCAGATCGGCGGTGGTGGCAATGCCGGAAATCACCGCTTCGCCCTCTCCCATTTCCAGCGCTGCCTCCAGCTCGTCAAACGGCAGTGCCTGCACCTGGCATTTGCTCTCAACCTTCAGCTGGGCGCAGATTTCGCGCACCAGATCGACATGAAAACCGGCAAGCCGGCCTTCCTGATCGGTAAAATTAAAGGGTGGAAAATCGACCGACATCAAAAACCTGATCCGGGGCACGGAGGAGAGATCGCCACCCGGAAACCGCTCCTGCGCATCAAACAGCACCGGCATGCGGTTTCTGTCCGAGAGACCTTCCGCGTGAAGTTCTCCCAAATTACCACCGAATTGTAAAGCGATAGCTAAAGTAAAACTAATAACTATATTTCGCGTTACATTCATCATTCTCATCTATACTATCCGTAGCAAGAAGCAGGGCGTTACCATGGCGGCGGCGGCGATGCATGGATTATTTTAGGCACTATACACGAGAATCGTTCCGCACGACGTCAACGGGGCGAAAAATTGCGTTTTCGCTCATCGGCGACAATCCGCTTTGGACAGCGCCCGAACCGGACGAGCATGGGCCAACACGCTTTCTCTCTTCGCTGGGGTTCGGCAAGCCTTACATCGCTGCATTCGAAGAGCAAGCCCTCAAAAACGGCTCAACCGTGGAAGACGAATTGCTGGCGAGCGGCCTAGTCGATGCGGATGCGTATTACGGTGCGTTTGCCAGATTGTTGCGATTGCCGTTTCGACCGGAAATCGATCCGGGTCGTGTCGCAGACATCAATCACCTGGACGCGCAACTAGCCGAACCACGGCTCCTGCGGTTGACACCGCTGAATGGTAAGCCAGTGCTGCTGATCGTGCCGGAACTGGCAAGAATGGAATTGCTGAAAGGCATCCTCGATCAGCGTCCGTATCTTCTTGAAGAACTTGCCGTGACCACGCCACAGGCCATGCGCAGCGCGATCTGGAAGGCGGGCGAAGCACGCCGCTGCCGAGACACGCGACATCAGCTTTTCAACGCGGCGCCACAGCATTCCGCAAGGATCACGCTGCATGGCGAGCAGGGTTTTGTCAGCGGCATTTTCGTTACCCTGCTCGTTCTGTCGCTACTGTTTTATACGCAGGCGGCCCTGGCCTATATTCACGTCACCCTCACGATGCTTTATCTCTCCACCTTGCTTTTCAGGTTGTTTGCACTCGTCCATACGCCAAAAGGAAACGATGCGAAAACCGTCATACCACTCCAGCAGTACGGGGAGCTGCCGGTCTACACTATTCTTGTGGCGCTTTATCGCGAAGAGGCGGTCGTTGAGCAGCTCATTCATGCGCTGGAGCGGCTGGACTGGCCCAAATCCCGGCTCGATATCAAGCTCGTATGCGAGGCAGACGACGTAGCGACGATCGAGGCCATCCAGCGGATAAATCCCGGTCCGCATATCGAGATCGTCAAGGTGCCGCCATCCATGCCACGCACGAAGCCCAAGGCCCTGACCTATGCGCTTTCCGGCGCGCGTGGCACTTTCGTTGCCGTTTACGACGCCGAGGACCGGCCGCATCCGCTGCAATTGCGCGAAGCCTATGCCGCCTTCCGCGGCCAGCCGGACGAGGTGGCCTGTGTGCAGGCGCCGCTTATTGTCAGCAATGCCAGCTCCTCCTGGCTCAGCGCCTGTTTCGCACTGGAATATTCCGGCCTTTTCCGCTGCATGTTGCCCGTTCTTGCAGCGTGCAAGCTGCCGCTGCCGCTTGGCGGCACCTCCAACCATTTTCGCACCGCCGTGTTACGCCGGGTGGGAGGATGGGACCCGTATAATGTGACGGAAGATGCCGATATGGGCCTCCGGCTGCACAGGCTGGGTTATCGCTGCGGTGTCATCCGGCGGCAGACACTGGAGGATGCTCCGACCTCCCTTTCCGTCTGGCTGAACCAGCGCGCGCGTTGGTACAAGGGCTGGCTGCAAAGCTGGCTGGTCATGACCCGCTCGCCCTTCACGACCGCGCGCCGCATGGGATGGATCGCCTATATCGTCTTTCAGCTGCTGATTGGCGGCATGCTTCTGTCGTCGCTGGCCCATCCCTTGCTGTTTGTTTCCTTCGCCTTCATGGCCATGGCAATCCGGGAAAACGGCACGGATATGCTGCTTTCCTGGCAGGGCATTCTGTTTTTCATCGATACGCTGAATATTTTCGGAAGCTACGCCATCTTCGTACTGATGGGCAGAAACAGGATGATAGCTCATGAGAAACAACAGGTCGGACGGCGCTGGTTGGCGATCCCGCTTTACTGGCTGATGCTGTCACTCGCCGCATGGCGCGCCGTGGTGGAATTGAAAACCAAGCCGTTCGTCTGGAACAAGACGCCGCATATGCCGGTCATCAGGAACAAGGCCTGACGACCAGATTTTATAAACGAATTCCGGTTCCGTCAGCGCCGCCACTGCGGATATGGCACAAACCAAAACGCCTTGCCGAACGAGGCTTCTCCACCGGCAAGGTTTATCGCTTCGCAAAAGATCGGCCGAGCAGCTCTACTTGGTAACGAGCTTGTTCTTGATGAGGCCGACAATGATCTGGACAATCAGGCCGCCGACGCCGCCGCCAACAAGCTGGCCGGCAAGAGCGCCTATATCCATGCCGCCGGCGGCAGCAGTTCCCGCCGTCCCGAGCAGCGATCCGAGCACGGTTCCTCCGCCGATGCCGCCAATAGCGCCGGCAATCAGGTTGCCGAGCGCACCGAGATCAGAATCCTTGAGTATTTTTCCGCCGGCCGAACCGCCAACCGCACCGCCGACAATTTGGGCCAATATCGAAGCAAGATCCATGTCACCCTCCTCACAGGTTTCCCCGACCATTCGGGGAAACAATGCTTCCCATTCATGTCTGTGCGGGCCGGAGAAAGCGGGCCTTGAGCCTTAGTCTTTCTCGCCGAAAAGTTTCCAGACCACGGCGCCGATTGCGCCGCCGAGGATCGGAGCGAGCCAGAACAGCCAGAGCTGTTGCAGCGCCCATCCACCAACAAACAACGCCTGTCCCGTCGAGCGGGCCGGATTGACGGATGTATTGGTGACCGGAATGGAGATCAGATGAATAAGTGTGAGAGCAAGGCCGATTGCGATCGGCGCAAAACCAGTGGGAACCCTGCCATGCGTCGATCCCAGAATGACGATCAGGAAAAATGCCGTCAAAATGACTTCGATCAGCAGCGCCGACACGAGCGAATATCCACCCGGCGAATGTTCCCCGTAACCATTTGCGGCAAAACCGCCAATATCGGCACCGGCTTTGCCGGTAAGGATGACATAAAGCGCCCCCGCCGCGACAATCGCCCCCAGAACCTGCGCCACTATGTAAGGAGCGAGGTTCGATGCCGGAAATTTGCCAGCAACGGACAGACCGACGGAAACGGCCGGATTAAAATGACCGCCCGAAATACCCCCGACCGTATAGGCCATGGTCAAAACCGTCAGACCGAAAGCGAAAGCGACACCAAGAAAGCCAATGCCGAGTTCAGGGAAAGCAGCGGCAAAAACCGCACTGCCGCAACCTCCGAACACGAGCCAGAAAGTGCCAAGAAATTCCGAAAGAAGCTTGCGACTCATAACACTCCCCCAATAATGTTACGACCGCATCAACTATTACGTGCAATTTAATTGTAGTCAAGCTAAATCGCATAGTCGCACGTTTGCCGGAGCGATGGCGGTGACATGCGCGCTTTTGGCTGGCCAGGAAGTGGTTTGGATTGCCTTGAAAATATGGAGCGGGTGAAGGGAATCGAACCCTCGTATTCAGCTTGGGAAGCTGCTGCTCTACCATTGAGCTACACCCGCGCCGCGCACAAGACATCGGACAGTTCTTATCGGGTGTCAAGCACCCGACAGGATCATTACTCCGCGCGGAAATGCTTGGAGAGCTTCAGGCCCTGCGCCTGATAGTTGGAGCCAAGGCCGCTACCGTAGAGGCCATCAGGTTTTTGCAACATGTGCTCGTAAACCAGCCGGCCGACGATCTGGCCGTGTTCGAGGATGAAGGGCACCTCGTGGCTGCGCACCTCGAGAACGGCGCGGCTGCCCGTGCCGCCCGCCTGCGCATGGCCGAAGCCTGGATCGAAGAAGCCCGCATAATGCACGCGGAACTCGCCCACCAAGGGATCGAAGGGTGTCATTTCGGCCGCATAAAGTGGCGGTACATGCACCGCTTCACGCGAAACGAGAATATAGAACTCATCCGGATCGAGGATCAGTTCGGCACGGCCGCGGGCGTATAGAGGTTCCCAGAAATCGAGAACATCGTGCTGAGCCTTTTTGTCGACATCTACCACCGCTGTGTGATGCTTGCCGCGATAGCCGATCAGCCCTTTTTCGCCAAAACCCTTAAGGTCGATGGAAAGCGCGATGCCGCCGCCGGTCACATTAGGGGTTTCGCTGGCGACCAGCATCTCCGTCTCGTGCAATTTCAGAAGCTCGGCTTCGTTGAGCAACGAGTGGCCGATGCGGAAACGGATTTGCGAGAGGCGCGAGCCACGGCGCACGACGACCGGGAAGGTGCGCGGGCTGATTTCCAGATATAGCGGGCCGGCATAGCCCGCAGGTATCTTGTCGAATTCCTGCGCATTGTCGGTCATGACGCGGGTGAAGATATCAAGACGCCCCGTCGAGCTTTTCGGATTGGCCGAAGCCGACATATCCGCCGGCAGCTCGAGGCTCTCCATCAAGGGCACGATGTAGACGCAACCGGTTTCCAGCACCGCCCCCTCGCTCAGATCGACCTCGTGCAGGCTGAAGCGGTTGAGCTTGTCGATGACTCGGGTTCCGGGGCCGGGCATGAAACTGGCGCGCACGCGATAGGCTTTGGAGCCCAGTCGCAGATCGAGGCTGGCGGGTTGCACCTGATCGACATCGAGATCAGCCTCGCTTCTCAGCTTGCCGCCCGCAAACAGCGCCCTGATCGCGCCATCCGCCAAAATGCCCGTGGTTCTGGTCATGATCATCATTCCTTTTTACGGCGACAAAACCAAAAGGAAAGCATTGACGCAAGCCGGTAACGGCAGTATGGCAAGCTTATCCCGTGGTGATTTGGCCGGTCGGCTTGCAGCCACGTTAAACAAGTGGCTAAAAAGACCGGGTGCTAGGAACCGGTCTGCTTTTGCGACCGGTTTTTTTGTTTTGAGGTGATCACATGAGCAATAAATGGCGCCCGGCAACCCAGCTCGTTCACGGTGGTACGCTACGCTCACCCTATGGTGAAACGTCGGAAGCGATCTATCTGACCCAGGGTTTCGTTTACGAAAACTCCGAAGCCGCCGAAGCGCGCTTCAAGGGCGAAACGGATGGCTTCATCTATGCCCGCTATGCAAGCCCGACCAATGACATGTTCGAAAAGCGCATGTGCCTGCTGGAAGGTGCGGAAGACGCCCGTGCGCTTGCCTCCGGCATGGCCGCCGTGACAGCCGCCATCATGTGCCAGCTGCGTGCCGGCGATCACATCGTTGCTGCCCGCGCGCTTTTTGGCTCCTGCCGTTGGGTGGTAGAAACGCTTGCACCCAAATACGGCATCGAGTGCACGCTGATCGACGGACGCGATCTCAACAATTGGGAAAAGGCGATCCAGCCGAACACCAAGCTGTTTTTCCTCGAAAGCCCGACCAACCCGACGCTCGAAGTGGTGGATATTGCCGGCGTGGCGAAGCTCGCCAACCAGATCGGCGCGAAAGTGGTTGTCGACAATGTTTTCGCCACACCGCTTTTCCAGAAGCCACTCGAACTCGGCGCCCATATCGTCGTTTATTCGGCGACGAAGCATATTGACGGTCAGGGCCGTTGCCTTGGCGGCGTGATCCTTTCCGACAAGAAGTGGATCGAGGAAGAGCTGCAGGACTATTTCCGCCACACCGGCCCAGCCATGTCGCCGTTCAATGCCTGGACGCTGCTGAAGGGCATCGAAACCCTGCCGCTGCGTGTCAAGCAGCAGACGGCCAATGCCTCGAAGATCGCCGATTTCCTCGCCGACAGCGGCAAGGTTGCCAAAGTGATCTATCCGGGTCGCGCCGACCATCCGCAGGCAGACATCATCGCGCGGCAGATGTCGGGCGGCTCGACGCTCGTGGCTTTCGAACTGAAGGGCGGCAAGGAAGCGGCATTCGCACTGCAGAACGCGCTTGATATCGTGAAGATTTCCAACAATCTCGGCGATGCCAAGAGCCTCATTACCCACCCTGGCACCACGACGCACAAGAACCTGACCGACGAGGCGCGTGCCGAACTGGGTATTTCCGGCGGGACCTTGCGTCTTTCCTGCGGTATCGAAGATACGGACGATCTGCTGGAAGATCTGGCGAAGGGTCTTGCGGCCGTTTCAGTTTAAGGATTCAATCGACATATCGCCATGGCCCGACTTCCCGTCGGGCCATGGCACACATCCCGCCTGGGTGAAAGCCCGCGTCTGGCAACCAATATTTACCTTTACCGTTATCCCTAACGGTGAAAAAACGGCGCAACAGAAGATGCGCGTGGTCGTCAAGTCATTCATTTTCTTGACGATAGCCAGAACCTGTAGTGTAGGATGATGGCAGCAGGGAAAATATCGAGGTGTGGCGCGTATGTATCGTGCTCTGACAAGGGATATCGAGGTAACGGTCGATCCGTATTATCTCGAGGAGCAGTCCGACCCGGATGACGATCGTTATGTCTGGGGCTATAAAGTCGTGATCTCGAACAATTCCGATGTTCCGATAACACTCGTCAACCGCTATTGGCACATCACCGACCAGAACGGACAGGTGGATGAGGTCTACGGGCCGGGTGTCGTCGGCGAAAAACCGCATCTGAACCCCGGCGACAGTTACGAATATTCATCCGGCTGCCCGCTGGATACGCCGTCAGGCCTTATGTTTGGCCATTACGAAATGGAAACGGACAAAGGCGAGGTGTTCAACGTCACCATCCCCGCCTTTTCACTGGATTCACCCGGCCTGTTGCGGGTGCTGAACTGACAAAAAAGCCGCGCCATTCACAAGCGCGGCTCTCCTCGTCAGACGTTTTCAAACTCGCTGACATCGTAGCGATAGGTCGTGGAGCAGAACTCGCACGTCACGGCAATCGCACCGTCTTCCTCACTCGCCTTGATCTCTTCGGCGGTGAAACCGGACAGCACACCCTTGATCTTGTCCCGTGAACAGCTGCAACGGTCGAAAATGACCTGCGGATCGTAGATGCGCACGCCGCTCTCGTGGAAAAGCCTGTAAAGCAGACGCTCCACTGGCACCTGCGGATCGGTCAGCTCGTCGGTATCCACCGTATTCAGCAGCGACACTGCCTCTGTCCAGGCATCGTCCTCCGCCACTTCATAATCGCCCTCGTCGCCGTCACCGCCATGGAGATCGCGCATGCGCAAACGCTCGGGCGCCTGCGGCAGGAACTGGGCAATCACGCCGCCTGCACGCCAGCTATGGCGCGGCTTGCCTTCGCCGTCACGGTCGAAGAACTGGGCAACGCCGAGGCGCACGCGGGTGGGAAGCTGTTCCGACTGACGGAAATAAACCCCGGCGATTTCTTCCAGCGAAGAACCGTCCAGCGGCACGATGCCCTGATAAGGCTGCATGCCGACGCCCTGATCGATGGTGAAGGCCAGAATGCCGGTTCCGAGCAGTTGTTCGGGCGAGGTTTGCCCCGCAGCAACAGCTTCCGCCAGCCGCTCCTCATCGAAACGGGCATAAGCGCGCATGCTCTCGGGCGCGGTGAAATCCGCCACCAGAAGGTCAACCGGGCCGTCGCCCTTCGTCTGCACAGTCAGCTTGCCGGAAAATTTCAGGGATGTGCCGATCAGCGCCGTCAGAACCGTTGCTTCCGCGAGCAGGCGGGCGACAATCTCGGGATATTCGTGACGTTCGAGGATGGCATTCAACAGCGGCCCGACCTGTACGGCGCGACCGCGCACGTCCAGACCTTCGACCTGAAAGGGCACAACCTTGTCGTCGCCAGCTAAATCGAGATTGTCCAGTTCAACCGTTACATCTGCCATGTCATAACTCCTTGGCGCAGCCGTTGCGCCGCTACCGTCCAAAAGTCCGGCTTTTAAAATGTACTTTTTCAGCTTGTCGCACAGAGATCCGGGAAGCGAAACCGCCTCCGGGGAAAATCGTGCAAATCGTGAGGTGGCCCGCCAGCGAAAAGCCGACGAGCGTCTTCGAAGCCCCACAGATGGGAATGTGCATCGCCGAGTTCAAGCACCCGGCCGATAGCGGTCAGATGACGCCCATGCACCATGCGATAATGGACTTCTGTGCATGGAGCCGGTTTTCCGCCTCGTCGAAGACCACCGATTGCGGCCCGTCGATCACTGCATCCGTTACTTCCTCGCCGCGATGCGCCGGCAGGCAGTGCATGAACAGCGCTTCCTTGTTGGCCTTCGCCATCAGCGCTTCATTGACCTGATAAGGCTGGAAGATATTGTGGCCGCGCGCCTTGTGTTCCTGGTTCATGGACACCCAGGTATCGGTGACGACGCAATCAGCGCCCGCCACTGCCTTGTCGGCATCGTGGTACAGCGAGATTTCGCCGCCATTGTTGCGTGCCCAGTTCAGGAACTTGTCGTGCGGTTCGGAACCCATCGGTACAGCCATCGCCATACGGTAACCGAAACGGGCGGAGCCTTCCACGAACGAATGCAGCACATTATTGCCGTCACCCGTCCAGGCAATGGTCTTGCCCTTGACCGGGCCGCGATGTTCCTCGAACGTCAATATATCCGCCATGATCTGGCAGGGATGCGTGTCGTCCGTCAGGCCATTGATAACAGGCACGGTTGCGTGTTCGGCAAGCTCGAGCAGACGCGAGTGATCCGTGGTGCGGATCATGATGGCATCGACATAGCGCGACAGCACCTTGGCCGTATCGCCAATCGTTTCCGCGCGGCCCAGCTGCATTTCCGTGCCCGACAGGAACAGGGTCTCACCGCCGAGCTGGCGCATGCCGACATCGAAGGAGACGCGGGTGCGTGTGGACGGTTTTTCGAAAATCATTGCCAGCATCTTGCCAGCAAGCGGCTTTTCCGCCGTGCCGGTTTTGGTAGCAATCTTGCGCGTGCGCGCATCATCAAGAATTGTCCGCAGATCCTCCGACCCGACGGCCGAGAGGTCCAGAAAATGTTTTGGTGAACCCATTCTAATCTGTCCCATGCTTGCGAGCCCCTGAAGAGAGGCCCGCTCTTGATTTTTTCAGGCGCTTTTTGCCTGTTTCGCAACCGTCAGGGAGGCGGCAGCCGCGTCGATACGTGCAAGACCCTCACGGGCCTCTTCCGCCGTGGTGACGAGCGGCGGCAGAAGACGGATGACATTGTCGCCCGCAGGCACGCCAAGCAGATGCTCTGCGCGCATGGCCTGCAACAATTCGCCCGAAGGAATCTTCGCCTTGATGCCCAGAAGCAGACCTTCGCCGCGAATTTCCTCGATCACGTCAGGATAACGGTCCTTGAGCGAGGCCAGACCCTGCCGGAAGACCAGCGCGACGTCACGGACCTTCTCGAGAAAACCTTCGGAGAGAACGACGTCAAGCACGGCATTGCCGACTGCCATGGCCAGCGGGTTGCCGCCGTAGGTGGTGCCATGTACGCCCGCCGTCATGCCGGAAGCGGCATCTGCCGTGGCAAGGCATGCGCCGAGCGGGAAACCGCCACCGATACCCTTGGCGACCGCCATGATATCGGGCGCAACACCGGTATGTTCATAAGCAAACAGCTTGCCTGTGCGGCCGACACCCGTCTGGACCTCATCGAAAATCAGCAGCAGGCCGTGCTCGTCGCACAATCCGCGCAGGATTTGCAGGAATTCCTTGCTGGGCGAGCGAATGCCGCCCTCGCCCTGGATGGGCTCGATCAGAAGTGCTGCACTCTCAGCCGTGATGACGGCCTTGAGGGCATCGACATCACCGAACGGAACCTGATCGAAACCTTCGACCTTGGGACCGAAACCTTCGAGGTATTTCTGCTGGCCACCCGCGGCGATCGTCGCCAGTGTACGGCCATGGAAAGCGCCTTCGAAGGACACGATGCGGAACTTCTCCGGATGGCCCTTGGTATAGTGATAACGGCGGGCGGTCTTGATGGCGCATTCCAGGGCTTCCGCGCCTGAATTTGTGAAGAATACCTTGTCCGCGAAAGTCGCTTCCGTCAGGCGCCTGGCGAGTTTTTCCTGTCCCGGCACTTCATAAAGGTTCGAGACGTGCCAGACCTTCTCGGCCTGCGTCTTGATCGCATCAACGAGGTGAGGATGGGCGTGGCCCAGCGAGTTGACAGCGACACCGGCCGCAAAATCCAGATATCGCTCGCCGCTTTCCGTGAACAGCCATACACCCTCACCGCGCTCGAAGCGCAGGGGGGCTCTTGAAAACGTATCAAACAATGGCGCGCCGGCTTCGGCCATGGCTGTATCACTCCTTGCGCAGATGCGCTGTCAAACTGTTGTCAATAGGCTTGCGGGGTTATCCCTCGCCTGAAAATCAAAATGCCGCCTTGCGGCGGCAGGGGCACTATTGTCACTTCGTTTGCCGATGTCAACAAAAGTCAGCGTTTCCCGGGCTTCTCGAGCACTAGTATGCGGCGGCGGGCCAGCCCCAAGGTGTTGCCTTTCAGACTCAATACGCCAGCAAGTTGGGGAAAACCGGAAAATCGATTCCAGATGATTCCCGCGACTCTTGCCACGGAGTCGGGCTGGCACTAGGTTAATCGCTAATTACTAGACTGCATTGCGGCGGAACTAGTCACCGAAAATCAGGCGGAAACCACGCTTGCGGCATGCGCGCGAGACGGAGAGGGATTCTGCCGAAAATACACGCGACAAGCGGAGAAGCGGCATGAACTGGACAGACGAACGAGTCGAAAAGCTCAAGAAATTGTGGTCCGAGGGCCTTAGCGCCAGCCAGATTGCAGCGCAGCTGGGCGGCGTCAGCCGTAATGCCGTGATCGGCAAGGTCCATCGTCTCAATCTGCCGGGACGCGTCAAGGCTGGCGGTCCAGTGACTTCGGCACGCTCCGCGCCGAAGCGCACAGCTGCCCCTGCCCCGCGCGCGACGACTTTCGCAGGTCGCGTCAACGCGGCACCGGCGCGTATCCTCACCCGTTCGAACGCTGCAACGGCGCTGCACGAGGAGATCGATATCGAGACCGCGCAGGTGCTCGATTACGTTCCTTCCAAGAACGTTGTCACGCCGATTTCCCGTCGCCTGACGCTGACGGAACTGACCGAGCGCACCTGCAAATGGCCGGTTGGCGATCCGCTGAAGGACGACTTCCATTTCTGCGGTTGTGAAGCGCTGGAATCTTCGCCCTATTGCAAGTTCCATGCGAAACTCGCCTACCAGCCGGTGAGCGAGCGCCGCAAGGCTTGAGTGTTGCGGCACGCATTCAGCACTCAAAAATTACGGGCCTTCGGGCCCGTTTTTTTATGACAAAAATAAAGCCGCTTTCTGGGCGGCTTGATGGCAGGCCTCACCCTTTCCCCTTACTATCGGGCGTGACCCTTCAATCCGGATTTCAACGCGCCGCCGATCTCTTCCGGTCAAAACGGACAATGGCATCGAGTTTGGCGGATATTCATATTGAAAAAGCCCGAAATCGTTTCAGATTTCGGGCTTCCTGATTTTTTGGTGCACTACTTCGCCAGCGAAACTATCTGGTTCCGCATCGCTCAGGCTTCCATCGAATATCCCGCACCACGCACCGTGCGGATGACATCCTGCATGTGCGAGAAATTCAGGGCCTTGCGCAGACGTCCGACATGCACATCGACAGTACGCTCGTCGACATAGATATCATGACCCCAGACGCCATCCAGCAATTGCGAGCGGGAAAACACCCGACCCGGCGACGTCATCAGGAATTCCAGCAAGCGGAATTCCGTCGGGCCGAGGCGCACTTCGCGGCTTTTGCGGTGAACGCGATGGGTCTCGCGATCCAGTTCGATATCGCCGCATTTGAGCACCGACGACAGAACCTCCGGACGGGCCCGGCGCAACATGGCCTTGACCCGGGCCATGAGTTCCGGCGTCGAGAACGGCTTGACGACATAATCGTCAGCGCCCGTAGCGAGACCGCGAACCCGTTCGCTCTCTTCGCCACGCGCCGTCAGCATGATGATGGGCAGGCGTTCTGTTTCCGGCCGCATTCTCAAGCGCCGGCACAGTTCGATACCGGAGACACCGGGCAACATCCAGTCCAGGATGAGAAGATCCGGAATGCGCTCCTGCAGCCTGATTTCCGCCTCATCGCCACGGGGTATCGTGTCGACGTCGTATCCCTCAGCCTCGAGATTGTAACGAAGCAGGACGCTCAGCGCTTCCTCGTCTTCCACAACTGCAATCTTGGGCACCATATGCTGAACTCCGCAAGCTTCTGCTTGTCTGTTACTCGGTCACCGAACCAAGCGTGTTGGAACTGTCGTCCTTCGGACGCTCGCCCTCCGGCTGGCTGCCGGTGGTCATGTAATAGATCGTCTCTGCGATATTGGTCGCATGATCGCCGATACGCTCGATGTTCTTGGCGCAGAACAGAAGATGCGTGCAGGTGGTGATGTTGCGCGGGTCTTCCATCATGTAGGTCAGAAGCTCCCGGAAGAGCGACGTGTACATGGCATCGATTTCCTCGTCGCGTTCACGGATCGCATTGGCCTTTTCGGCGGAACGCGTGGAATAGACGTCGAGGACTTCCTTGAGCTGCACCAGCGCCAGGTCGGACAGATGCTCGATGCCGCGGGCGAGCTTGCGCGGAACGCCGGTGCCGGCGACAGCGATAACGCGCTTGGCCGTGTTCTTGCCAAGATCGCCGACGCGTTCGAGATCGGCGGCGATACGCAGGGTGCCGATGATCTCGCGAAGGTCTGCCGCCATCGGCTGACGCTTGGCGATGGTTACAATCGCCTTGTCGCCAATTTCGCGCTCAGCATGGTCGAGAATGGTATCGTCCGAAATGACTTTCTGCGCGAGCGCAGCATCAGAATTGACGAGTGCGCGCACGGCGTCACCGCACATCTGCTCGGCAAGACCGCCCATTTCGGCGATGCGGCGCGTCAGAAACTTCAGTTCGTCGTCATAGGCAGACAGGATATGCGAATGGGTCGTTGTCTGTGTCATGGTCTATTCCTCCGGCTTGGCCTGCATGCGCGTGCCCAACAGCGGGGCACGGCAGAGGCACCAGTCTTGTACGGTTACGATAAAGCACCGGCCGGGGATCAGCCGAAGCGGCCCATGATGTAGTCCTGCGTGCGCTGGTCGTCCGGATTGGTGAACATCTTGTCGGTTTCGTTTTCTTCGACAAGGTGACCAAGATGGAACATGGCCGTACGCTGGGAAACGCGCGCCGCCTGCTGCATGGAGTGCGTGACGATGACGATGGTGTAGTTGGTGCGCAGTTCGTGGATCAGTTCCTCGACCTTCGCAGTCGCGATCGGATCCAGCGCCGAGCACGGCTCGTCCATCAGGATCACTTCCGGGCTGACGGCAACCGCGCGTGCGATGCACAGACGCTGCTGCTGGCCACCGGAAAGGCCCGTGCCGGATTCCAGCAAACGATCCTTCACCTCGTTCCAGAGACCCGCTTTCTGCAAGCTATGCTCGACGATCTGGTCCATATCCGCCTTGTTGCGGGCGAGACCGTGGATACGCGGGCCGTAGGCGATGTTCTCATAAATCGTCTTCGGAAACGGGTTCGGCTTCTGGAACACCATGCCGACGCGGGCACGCAGTTCCACGACGTCGATCTGCTGATCGTAGATATCGTCGGTATCGAGCGTGATCTTGCCGGTGACCCGGCAACCGTCGATCGTGTCGTTCATGCGGTTCAAGGTGCGCAGGAAAGTGGATTTACCGCAACCGGACGGGCCGATAAGTGCAGTCACCGTGTTTTCGCGGACATTGAGGTTCACGTCGTAAAGCGCGCGCTTTTCGCCGTAATAAACCGAAACATCCTTGCCGATCATCTTGTATGAGACTTCATTCATTTTCTTGTCCAGCGCCTTTTCAACTGCTGCTTCCGACAACATGTTCATTGCTCTAGCTCCCTCTACCAGCGCCGCTCAAAGCGGCGACGCAACAGGATTGCGCCAACATTCATGAGAATGAGGAACAGAAGCAGGATGATGATAGCGCCAGATGTCCGTTCGACAAAGGCACGCTCAGCTTCGTTCGCCCACATGTAAATCTGCACCGGCAGGGCCGTGGACGGATCCATAGGCGTTGTCGGATAGTTCGCGACGAATGCCACCATGCCGATCAGAAGCAGCGGCGCCGTTTCGCCCAGTGCGTGGGCGAGACCGATGATGGTGCCGGTCAGAATGCCAGGCATTGCCAGCGGCAGGACGTGATGGAAAATCGTCTGCATCTTGGAAGCGCCAAGACCGAGTGCGGCGGCGCGGATCGACGGCGGCACGGCCTTCAATGCAGCGCGGGTGGCGATGATGATCGTCGGCAGGGTCATCAGCGTCAGGACGAGGCCGCCGACCAGCGAGGCCGAGCGTGGAAAGCCCATGAAGTTGATGAAGACGGAGAGACCGAGCAGACCGTAAACAATGGAGGGAACAGCCGCCAGATTGTTGATGTTGACCTCGATAAGGTCCGTCAACCGGTTCTTGGGGGCAAATTCCTCCAGATAGATGGAGGCCGCAACACCGATCGGCAGCGACAGCACCAGCACGATCAGCATCATGTAGAACGAGCCGATCAGCGCAACGCCAACACCCGCGGCTTCCGGACGGCTCGAAGCGCCGTTGACGAAGATGCCGGTATTGAAATGCTTGCCAAGCTGTCCGCTTTCCACGAGCTGGTTCATCCAGCCGAGCTGCTGGTTCGAGATACGGCGGTTTGCTTCATCCCCCGACATGTCGACCTGGCCCTTGAAGGCGCTGTCGACATCGCCCGACGCCAGAAGCGTGACGCTGCGCGTGGTGCCGATGACGGACGGATCGGCGACGACGATATCACGCAGCTGGGTGCGTACGCTGTCGGAGATCATGACGTTGACGGCGCGAAGACCGGCCTTATCCGTCGGCGCGACGCCGAGAACCTTTGCCACCGCATCACGGGCGAGGACGGGGTAGTTGGCCGTCATCAGCTTTGCCGGATTGGTTGCGCGCTCGTTCTTTGGATCGATGATCAGTTCGGAAAACTCGACCGGAACGGTGATCATCGTCTGCTGGAAGGCGGTGTGACCCTTGGATACGACCGACCAGAGCAGCAGAAAGAGGAAGATGAGGCCGAACGAGATTGCTGCCAATCCATAGGCGCGGAAGCGGCGTTCAGCAGCATAGCGACGCTTGATGCCGATATCACGGCGCGTGGCCTTGTTCACGGCGGCAGCACCGGCCGCCGGGGAAACGATGTCGGTCATTCATATTGCTCCCGGTATTTGCGCACGATGTAAAGCGCGTAGATATTCAGGCAAAGCGTGATTGCAAAAAGAGTTATGCCCAGCGCGAAGGCCACCAGCGTTTGCGGCGAGGTAAACTCAAGGTCACCCGTCAGCTGGCTGACAATCTTGACCGTCACTGTTGTCATGGGTTCGAAGGGGTTGAGCTGCAGGCGGGCAGCGACGCCAGCCGCAAGAACCACGATCATGGTCTCGCCGATCGCACGCGACGCCGTCATCAGCACGGCGCCGACGATGCCGGGAAGAGCGGCGGGAAGGATGACCTTCTTGATGGTTTCAGAGCGCGTGGCGCCGAGACCGAGAGAGCCATCGCGCAGCGAACGCGGCACGGCGGTGATGATGTCGTCAGACAGCGACGAAACATAAGGGATCAGCATGATGCCCATGACGAAGCCGGCGGTGATGACGCTCTGCGCCTGGATGAAGTTGGCGTAGTTGCCTGTCGCAAGACCGCTGATCTGCGTGGAAATATCTCGCAGGAAAGGACCAACGGTCGTCAGCGCGAAGAAGCCGTAGACGATTGTCGGGATGCCCGCGAGCACCTCGAGCAGCGGCTTTACAATCGAGCGAAGGCGCGGCGTCGCATATTCCGACATATAGATCGCCGAAAACAGCCCGACCGGAACGGCGACCAGCATGGCGACGAAACCGATATAGAGCGTGCCGGCGAGCAGCGGGATAAGGCCGAACTGGCCGGAAGAGTCGGTCGCACCGGCAGCGGCAAAACGCGGATCCCATACCGTTCCGAAGAAGAACTGGTGCGCCGGAACCATGGTGAAGAACTGGATTGCTTCCGAAAGCATCGAAAGGACGATGCCGATGGTCGTCAGGATGGCGATGGACGACGCGACGACCAGAGCCGCGAGAATGACCCGCTCCACCCTGTTGCGCGCCCGAAAACGCGGCGCGATTGAGCGCAGTGCATAAGCGGCACCGGCGAATGCGGCCAGCAGCACGGTGGCGATCATGCCCAGGCGGCTGGTGGAGGTCATCGCATTCAGCGTCTGGGCGGCATCGACCATGAAACGCTGGGGTTCGCCGGCAATTGCCACGCCCTTCGATGCCAGAAGCGATCTTACCGCAGCCGTATCCGCATCAACCTTTGCGGTTTCTTCCGGCGTCAGACGCTGAAGACCGCGGGCGATGGACGTTACCATGCCATAGGTCAGGCTCTGCTGCGCTTCGGATTGGGAGCGCACATCTTCGGGAAATTCGCCACGCACCGCAGAGGTAACGATCAGCGGGCTGATAACAAGCCAGATACAGAGAATGAGCGCTGCAGGCAGCACCGCCCAGACGACAGCGTAGGAACCGTGATAACCGGCACGGGAATGCATGCTGGAGGGACGCCCACCAGACAAAGCAACGGCGCGGCGGCTGCCGAGCAGATAACTGCCGATGCCGATCAACACCAGTATCAGCAAAAGGATCGATGTGTTCATTAGAGTTCCCTCGTCGTGCCTCAAGAGCACGGTGCGATATCGGGCAAATCAAAAAGTCATCAAAACGAGACCGCTGGACCATCCAGAGATGCTTGCCGCCTGACTGTAACAAAGTCTGGCAAGCGTCAAGGTTGATACATCCTATCCATCTGTAATCCATCAACAATTATGTGGACGGCGATGGATGGGAACTGTCAACCGGAGACAGCCGCCTTAAGCACAACGGTACCGGAGCGGAGAGAGGGGTGCGGCAGGCCGCACCCCTCCTTGTTTATTACATCGAAGCGCCGGCAGCGAACTTGGAGCGAATTTCTTCGCGTTCTTTTTCCGGAGCGGCAACGAGGCCGTAGTTTGCGAGCGGGGAGTCGGGGCCGATCATTTCGTCAGAAACGAAGAACTCGACATATTCCTTGAGGCCCGGGATAACGCCCAGGTGAGCCTTCTTCACGTAGAAGAACAGCGGGCGCGAAACCGGGTACTTGCCGCTGGCAACGGTTTCCGTGGACGGAACAACGCCGCTGACGGTCGCAACTTTCAGGCGGTCAGCGTTGTTCTCGTAAAATGCCAGGCCGAAAACGCCGAGGCCGGTCTTGTTGGCGTCGATGCGGGCAAGCGTCTCGGTGTAGTCGCCGTCGATGTCGACTGCAGCGCCGTCCTTGCGAACTGCAACGCACTTGGCAGCAGCCTGCTTGGCGTCGGTGATAAGCGCCTTGATGGCGTCGGTCGCCTTGGCTTCCTTGCAGCCGTCAGCCATGATCTTCTCTTCGAAGACTTCGCGTGTGCCGTGCTTGGAACCCGGAATGTAAGCGGCGATCGCTACATCAGGCAGTTCCTTGTTGATTTCCGACCACTTCTTGTAAGGGTTGGCAACGAGCTTGCCGTCCTTGACGATTTCAGCGGCGAGCGCGAGGTACAGATCCTTCGGCTCGAGCTTGATGTCCTTGTTGGAAGAGTCCATTGCGAAGACGATGCCGTCGTAGCCGATCTTCACTTCCTGAACGTCGGCAACGCCAGCGGCCTTACAAGCGGCAAGTTCGTCGCTCTTGATCGGGC
The DNA here is from genome assembly GCF_052114365.1 of Agrobacterium sp. MCAB5. NCBI lineage: Bacteria > Pseudomonadati > Pseudomonadota > Alphaproteobacteria > Hyphomicrobiales > Rhizobiaceae > Agrobacterium > Agrobacterium sp. MCAB5. The sequence goes on along the minus strand of NZ_JBFREP010000001.1, from coordinate 370,604 downwards.
GCGAAGCGTTTGCAATGTCGATGGTGCCTTCGCCGACGCCGGAGCAGAACGCCTTCAGACCGCCGCCCGTGCCGCCAGACTCAACAACCGGAGCCTTGAAGTTCGGAAAAGTCTCAGCAAAAGTTTCGGCAACGATCTTGGCATAGGGCAGAACCGTGGAGGAACCAGCAACCTGGATCTGGTCGCGAGCAGCGGCGGCGCCAGCGAAGGCGACAGAAGCCACCAGAGCTGCTGCGGAAAATTTAACGAAGTTCATTTGTCTCTCCCGTCGTGGGCTTGTTTGTGGACGCAGCCGATAGCGGCAGACGCTCTTAGCATGCGCTCGGCGGTCTCTTCTTAACCACCGTAACCACTTCCTTTTATGTCACTTCGGTGAAAGATTTGTGACAGCCTAAATTATTGATTTTATTTATAAAATTTTTCGAAGCTAAAGACTGTAATGTACTCTATGTCAGAATCTGACGGTAAAGTCCGTGCCATTGCCCAGTTCCGATTTAATGATGAGGCGGGCGCGGTGGCGGGTGAGGATGTGCTTGACGATGGCAAGCCCGAGGCCGGTCCCTTTTTTGGAGCGACTGTCAGCGACACTGACGCGGTAAAACCGTTCCGTCAGACGCGGCACATGTTCAGCAGGAATGCCCGGCCCCTTGTCAATGACGCTCACCTCCACCGGCTTGCCGGGTTCGGCACGCAGCCAGACATCCACGACCTTGCCTTCCTGGCCATATTTACAAGCATTTTCAACGAGGTTCTGAAACACTTGCACCAGCTCGTCGCGGTCGCCCTGCACTTCTGCCGACCGGTCGGGCAGATGCAGCGTAATAACCACATCCAGCTCGTTGGCGAGTGGCAGCAACGCATCCCGGACATGGCCGATGACTGGGACGAGATCGACCTTCTGGTCCGGCGCAATATTCGCCCGCAATTCCAGCCTTGAAAGCGACATGAGGTCATCCACCAGCCTGCTCATGCGTGTGGCCTGATCGAGCATGATGGCGAGGAAACGTTCCTGCGCTTTGGGGTCGTTGCGGGCCGGCCCCTGCATGGTTTCGATGAAACCGCGCAGCGAGGCGAGTGGGGTGCGCAATTCATGACTTGCATTGGCAACGAAGTCGCTGCGCATGCGGTCGATGCGGCGAAGCTCCGAAACATCGCGGAACGACAGGATGTAGAACGGTGGACCCGCTGCCTCTCCCGCATCCGCCCGGGCAATGCGGACGATGAAGACCCGCTCTGAGGGAAAACGCTCGGAATGCTCGACCTGGTTGGGCTGGCCGGTGGTGATGGTCTCGCGAATGACATCCAGCAAGCCCGGCGAACGCAGCCGGGCGGAAATATGCGCGCCGGCCGGAAGCTGGCCAAAGGCGCGTTCCGCCGCGCCGTTCTGATAAAGAACGCCTGCGTTTTTATCGAGGATGAAGACCGGCGTATCCAGAACGGCCAGACCCGCCCTCACCCCGGAAATGACGTTTTCGCCGGGCACATCAGGCTCTTCCGCCTCAGCAGCTGCGGTTTCATCCTTAGCCGGCTCCTCCGGCTTTTGCCGAGCGGTCAAAATAGCGATGACGGCACAGAGCCACAGGACGGCGGGCATATAGGGCGTTTGCAACTCAGAAACGGCAGCGACGGCAAGCATGCTGACGACGAGAACAGGCAACCAGTTTCGGCCAAGCTTTTTCGCAAAAAGCTTCAATCCACTCTCGCCTTTCATGACTGCCATTTCAGCACACTTTCCACTTTCACCTGACAGCGCATCGGAGTCTCATAGGCCAGCTTCATGACAGAGATTCATCATCGCGTATTTTCCACAGCGTATATGCGCAAAATCTGCGCCGCAATCGTCACTGCGGTAGCACTCCGGCTAACCAATCCTCTTTCACTTGAATTATGCGGGTGGATATGAACTCATTGGCAGCGAGTTGCCTTTACACAACAACATCAGGAGGAAAGCATGGGCGAAGAAACGAAGAAGCGATCGGTGGAGATCACCATTGGCGGCAAGCTGCGCAGCTTCGACATCGACGATCCGGTTCTTCCCGACTGGGTGGAGGAGAAGAAGCTTTCCGCCGGAGATTTTCCTTACGACAAAAAGATGAAGCGGGAGGAATACGACGCCACCCTCGAGGCGCTGCAGGTGGAGCTGGTCAAGGTGCAGTTCTGGCTGCAGGACACCGGCAAACGGGTGATGGCAGTCTTCGAAGGACGCGATGCCGCCGGAAAGGGCGGCGCGATCTTTGCGGCCCACGCTTACCTCAACCCCCGCTATGCCCGTGTCGTGGCGCTGACCAAACCAACCGAGACCGAGCGTGGCCAATGGTATTTCCAGCGCTATATCTCGCATTTCCCGACGGCTGGAGAATTCGTCCTCTTCGACCGTTCCTGGTATAACCGCGCCGGGGTGGAGCCTGTCATGGGCTTCTGCACCCCCGAAGAGCACAAGCGCTTTCTCAAGGAAACACCACGCCTCGAAAAGATGCTGGTCCATGAGGGTGTTCATCTGTTCAAGTTCTGGCTTGATATCGGCCGCGAAACGCAGATCGAGCGCTTCCATGACCGTCGCCACAGCCCGCTGAAATGCTGGAAGCTTTCCGACATGGATATCGCCGCGCTGACGAAGTGGGACGACTACACACAAAAGCGCGACGAGATGCTGGAAAAGACCCACACCGATGTCGCCCCTTGGACGGTGGTGCGCGCCAACGACAAACGCCGTGCGAGGGTGAACCTCATTCGCCACATCCTCAATACGCTTGACTACGACGGCAAGGACAAAAAGGCGATTGGCGAAATCGACGACAAGATCCTGGGATCAGGACCGGGTTTTCTGAAATAAGACTGGGAGACATCAACAAGCGCCCCGGCTGCGGCGCTTGTTCCCTCTTCTTGCTGGATTCTTACTGACCAGGCAAAATGCGCACGGAGTACAGGTTCACCGGGCGGGCATTGCCATCGATATCGCTGTTGATGAAGATCTTGCCGGGCGCATTCGGGGCAAGCGAACGCTCGAACGTCGTGTTCAGCAGCATATCCGCACGCTCGGCCGTGGCCGTGAAACGGTGACGGGAGCAATCGCCCAACGTGGCGAAATCGCATGCTACGGAAACCTGAGTTTGCCGATCGCTGGAGGATTGCAGCGTGATCGAGATGGTCGAGGATTTACCCGCCATGTCGCGCATCACTTCCACCGGAACCTCGACGCTGATTGCGCCGTCCTGAGAGACGCTTCTCGACGTCACCCGTATCGCCTTGCCGGCGGGTGTGGCGATGTTCTCGACACTGGCGCGGGAGCCTGCCGAAACTCCGGAACTGCCGCGCTCCGCATTAAATACTTCCACCCAGTCGTCAGAAAAACCGCGGCCGGCGGAAAGGCTCGGCGCGGGCTCAGTACCGTTGAAGTCCTCCGCCTGGACTTGTGCCGGCGGATTGGGCACGCTGGTATCGCGCTGCTCCGGCGTGAGCAGCAGGCCGGAGGAATAGACCCACCAGGCGCCGAAACCGACAAAGGCAAGCAGTGTCACGAGCATGAAAAGCCGGGCGAAAAGTCCGCGACGCTTGCGGCGCCCAACGGCACCTTCCGGACGAAACGCGAGCGAGGCGTCACCTGCGCTGGAGCCTCTCCTTGGCGGTTTTCCACTACGACGTCCAGCACTCAGGGGTTCCGGAGCCGCAGCGGCGCCCGGCCGCACATCGCGCGTTTCGCCACGCAATTCCGGCTCGACTGCCATATCGCCGTGATGCTGCGATTGTGAGACGGGATCGACCGAGGGGCCGTCATGCGCCGCACTTTCCGGCACAGGCGGCCGCAACTGCTGCTCCACCCTGTCCAGAAGACGATTCCGCTCTTCATTCTCTATAACATGGATCAGGCTTTCGAGCCGCTGGCGCTGCTGGCCCACAATCTGCGGGTCGTCTATGCCCTGCTTGCGCAGGCCCGCTTCCAGTGCCTGACGGGACGATTGGTAAATTCGTGCACGAACTTCGGCGTTCGATCTGTCCGATTTTTCCAGAGCATTTCTGATTGCCGTTTCCAGTCCGCTCACGACCGATCCTTATTCTACTGCTCTTCGCGAAAAATATGTGGCAGTGCGCCATTGGTTTACGATTCGGTAACGGCTATGCCGCGCCTCCGCAAGCATCGTTTGCGATAAAGACCGGATTGCCTTGGGGAAAATCGATCCATTGTGGCGCTGCGAGCGCAGGTCTGGCGGGCCAGTGCGACGCTGTTTTCGCTTTCAATCCGCTGCCGAACACGATATTGACTTACGTGCGCGTAAACGTAATCCGTGGGAGGAGACATGCTGCCGTCCGTGCTGAAAGACAATCTGCGTCTTCCGGTCATAGCGTCACCGCTATTCATTATTTCGCATCCGCAATTGACGCTGGCGCAATGCAAGGCGGGCGTCATCGGCGCTTTCCCGGCGCTGAATGCGCGGCCCGAAAGCCAGCTGGACGAATGGCTGGCAATGATCACCGAGGATCTGGCCGCCCACAACAAGGCCAACCCCGAGCGCCCGGCCGCTCCTTTCGCCGTCAACCAGATCGTACATATGTCCAACCGGCGGCTGGAACACGATCTCGGCCTCTGCGTCAAATACAAGGTGCCGGTGGTGATTTCCTCGCTTGGTGCAGTACCGGAAGTCAATGCGGCCGTGCATTCCTATGGCGGTATCGTGCTGCATGATGTCATCAACGATCGCCACGCCCGCTCCGCCATCCGCAAGGGCGCGGACGGGCTGATTGCAGTGGCAACGGGTGCCGGCGGACATGCGGGCACGCTTTCACCCTTCGCCCTGGTTCAGGAAATCCGCGAATGGTTCGATGGTCCCCTGCTGCTGGCCGGCGCCATCGCCAATGGCGGCTCCATCCTTGCGGCGCAGGCCATGGGCGCGGATATGGCCTATATAGGCTCCCCCTTCATCGCGACGCAGGAAGCCCGGGCCTCCGACGCTTACAAGCAGGCGATCGTGGAGGCACAGGCCAAGGACATCGTTTATTCGAACTATTTCACGGGCGTACACGGCAACTACCTGAAAAGCTCGATCGTCGCCTCAGGCATGGACCCCGACAACCTGCCGGAAGCGGACCCTTCCAAGATGGACTTCGAAACCGCCACCGGCGGCGCAAAGGCCTGGAAGGATATCTGGGGCGCCGGACAAGGCATCGGCGCGGTCAAGGTGGTGGAGCCGGTGGCTGACCTCGTCGATCGGCTGGTACGCGAGTATGAGGCAGCCAGACAGCGCATCTGCGCGAGAGGCTGAGGCCACCTATAAACAACGGGCAGGCAAAGCTTTTTTTCGGATTTTTCGAAACCCGCGCATTCAAGGCTTGAAATCCGTCAGCATTGCCTGTATCAGCCCGCCATGAAGCTGATCCGTAACAAACGGGTCACAATCGGGCCGCTTTAGCTCAGTTGGTAGAGCACGTCATTCGTAATGACGGGGTCACGTGTTCGAGTCACGTAAGCGGCACCATTTGTTCCTTAAAAATTCATTTCCGACACTGAGTTGCCTTTGGCGCGGCGTTGTCCACTGGCGGAAATCGTCATTTGGCGCTGCTGCTGCAATCATAAAACCTTTGAAACCAAACAGGCCTCCGCACGTTGAGCAGCAAGTCGCAATCAAGTGGAAAGCTTGCCATCGTGGATGTCCTTCGTATTCTCATCGCCATCATTCTTCCGCCGGTTGGCGTGTTTCTCCAGGTCGGACTAGGCCTGCATTTCTGGTTGAATATCCTGCTCACGCTTTGCGGTTACATTCCCGGCATCATTCACGCGATCTGGGTGATCCTGCGCAAATGAGATTTGCGCGGCATATGACGGGACAACCATCAGATGCGCACAATATTTTAGTACGTGATTAAATTCGTAATTCCGACTGGAACCTCATCTTCTCCCTCACGTTATGGTGATGACACCAGCTAAGGAGAAAATCATGAACCAGATCATCTACATCGTGGGCCTTGTCGTCATCGTTCTGGCGATTCTTTCGTTTTTCGGCTTTCGTTGATCACCGTTGTCAATTCGATCGCTTGCGCTTATTCTAATCAGCGGTAACACACGGCTGCGTTCATGGGTTGCTTTGCTGTCGGGTGTATTTCGGGATCGCGTTGCTCTGGGAGGTGCACGATGAAGAACGAGAGATGGACAGAGCCTGTCGAGGTCAATCTCGAGGCGAAGGGCAAAAGCGTTATCGCCGGCCCGTTCGAGGCACTGATGTTATTGACGGAAGGCTGGCCCAAAATTCGCGGATTGAGTTTCGTGAGAGCCAGAAGCGCCTGCCGCGCTGCGCTTGATGGACGCAAATCGCCGGAGGAAGCGCGCAAGTGCTTTACCGACGCGGTTTCCGAGATGCAGAAAAATCCGCACTGATCATATTCAGACGACAAATGGCCCCTCGAAAGGGGCCATTTTCATGCTTGCCATATTTCGTTCGATCTACATCCAGTAAGGTGCGACGCCGTAGTAGTCGTAAACCTTGCGGTCTCGCGCATGCAGCAGGTCGTCGTCGTCCAGGTTGGCGAAGTGAGGCGCATTTTCGATCTGCTCTTTGGTAAGATCGATGCGATAGCCGTCAAGCTCTTCGTCATAATGCAGCTTTTCCCACGGCAGCGGATAATAGTCGTCGCCGATTCCGAAAAAGCCACCGAAGCTCAAAACCGCATAAGCGACACGGCCGCCGCGTTTTTCCAGAATGATCCGCTGGATCGAGCCGATATGCTTGCCATCGGCGCCATAGACGCGCGTGCCTTCAACCTTGTCGCTGGCGATCAGGCTCGGTGTATCCTTGACGTAAGGGTCCTGCCCGGCACGGGGTTCTTGATGCAACATAACGTCTTTCCTCCTTGGTTTTTCCTCGTGAGTATTACACTTGGTAAACCCCTCCACCGGAAATTCGTTCCGAAGCTTTTCGCGCGCTGTGGACTGAAGACGCGGATCACGAGGCGCGAAAAAAAGCCCTATTGGCGGATTTTTTGCCAGACGGAAGGAGAAACACCGACCATTTTACGGAAGACGCGAGAAAAATGCGCCTGATCCGAAAACCCGGCTGCGATGGCGATGTCGGTCAGCGCCATGTCGGTTCGCATCATCAGGTCCTTGACCCGATCGATACGCGCCTGCATCTGCCATTGATGCGGCGGCACGCCTGTCGACGCCTTGAAGGCGTGGCTGAAATGGGATTGCGACAGGTTGGTGAGTTCTGCCAGTTCCTCCAGCCTTATTGACCGCAGGCAATGTTCGCGAATGTAATCGGTCGCCGCTCTCAACTGCCAGGAGGCCAGCTTGCTGCGTTTTTTGACCGGCTCCCGCTTCACCTTGAGGAAATCCGTCAACAGCGCCAGCACGAGGCTTTCGCCGTATAGATCGTGCAAAGGGTCTGGATTATCACATTCGGCGGCGATCAGCCGCGCAAGCACCAGCAGGCGCTCATCCTCGAACATCAGGTGCGGATCGAGCAATCCGTGCGGATCGAACCCCTGCACCAGCCGCGCCCCCAGCAATCCCGCATCGAAGTGCAGATCGAGATGGCGCACGAAGGAAACATTGCTGAGTTCCGCATGTACGTCCAGGTCGGCCGGTACGAAGGAAATGCGGTTCGCTTCGGATGACGCGTAATTGTCGCGGCGGCTACGATTCATCATGAACCGCCCATCATCCGTCCCATCCATATCAAGCAGGAAAACGAAACGCGGGTCCTTGCCGACATAGCGGCCACCCGCCTTCGATGCGCAACGCACGTCCCACAGATCGGCGACGATGCCGTTCCACACCCGCGAGCGTGGGCCGCCGATAACGGCAAAGCCCTCGATCTCATTTTCCATCCGAACGCGGAAAGCCATGGCCTCTCGATCCCGCAAGGCGCAAAGGCGCCCCTATAAACATGATAAGATTATTCATGTTTATAGGGGCAAACTATTTTTCCCGCAACTGCCAGCTACCCGTTACCACTTCTTGGAAAGCTTGAAGGTGATGGTGCGGCTGTCACCCCAGCCGCAAACCGAGACGCCGGCGCAACTCTTGACGTATTCCTTGTCGAAGACATTCGCGACGTTGACGGATGCCGTCCAGTCGTTCTTCTCGTAGCGGATCGCGGCATCGAAGACCGCAGCATCCGGAACACGCAGCGTGTTTGCCGCATCTGCCCAGGACTTGCCCTGATAACGCACGCCGCCGCCAATACTGAGACCTTCAAACGTATCATCGGTGAAGGCGTAATCCACCCAAAGCGACGCGGTGTGAGCAGGCACAATCCACGGAGATTTGCCGATCAGGTTAGGATTGGCGTCCTTGGTGATATCGAGATCGGTATAGGAATAGGAGGCGATGGTTTTCCAGTTGTCGGTGAGATTGGCCTTCGCCTCCAGCTCAAAGCCGGTGGACTCCACCTGTCCGAACTGGCCGCTCGTCGTTACGCCGCCGGCGGTATAGGAAACGATGGCGTTGTCCTTCACAAGCTTGAAGACAGAGGCGGTGATGCTGCCATCGAAGAAGGTCGGCTCGTATTTGATACCGGCCTCGAACTGATGTCCTTCCTCGGGTACGGCGGAGCTGCCATCCGCAAGTGTATCGATGAGCGGATTGAAGAAGGTGGCCGCCGAGACATAGGGCGTCAGGCCATTGTCGAATTCATAGGCAAGACCGGCGCGACCGCTCAGCGCATCGTCATTTGAGCGGCGAGACATACTCGCTGGCAGCCTGTTGTTCAGTTCGGTATCGACGTAATCGTAGCGCCCGTTCAGCGTTACCAGCCAGCCATCGCCGAAACGCAGCTGGTCCTGTGCATAGATGCCGATCTGCTGCTGCGTCACGACGTTATTGGCGTAGACGAAATTCGTTCCCTGCGTCGAACCATAGACCGGGTTGAGCGCACCGATCGCATTCGATCCGCAGCACGCCTGCACCTGATCCAGCTTGTAGTATTTATAATCGAGACCGAAGAGCAGCGAATGGCTGACAGCACCGGTATCGAACTGGCCTTCGACGCGGTTGTCGACGCCGAAACTGTCGACCTTCGACAGGCCGTCATAACCAAAGCGGGTCAGCATATAGTCATTGGTGGTGGCATCGAGGATTGGCTGGCCATTGGCGTCGGTATTGGCCCAGCCGCCCGCATAGGGTCCGGTTTCGTGCTTGTAGAGGTGGCCGTAGCGTGCATTCTGGCTGATCTTCCAGCCATTGTCGAATTCGTGGCTGACTTCGTAACCCACCATGGACTGGTAGACGCGACCATTGTCGATATCAGGCTCGCCATAAAAGCCCTTGCGGTCCAGCTTGCCAAAAGGTGCGTCAACCACAGTGCCGACATAGGGCAGGAAGCCATTGCCGACATGGACCTGATCCAGCGCCGAGAAATAGCCGTAGAGCGTGGCACTGGTCTGAGCATCCGGCTCGAAGGTGATCTGCGGCATGATGAAGCCGCGCAGATCCTCGGAGTAGTCGGTGTAATTATCGCCGCCCGAGACCTTGCCAGTGACGCGGTATTTCCACACGCCCTCACCGTCAACCTTGTCGCCGAGATCGAAACCGAAGAAAGTATTGCCGAAATTGTTGATGCCGATTTCCGTTTCGCGGACTGGCTCATCCTGCGGGCGCTTGCGAACCATCTGCACGATGCCGCCGGGATTGGCGCCGCCGTAGAGCACCGAAGCCGGTCCCTTCAGCACCTCCACCCGCTCCAAACCATAGGCATCCATCTGGAAACCGCCGAAACCGTAGCTGAACAGGTTCAGCCCATCCAGAAACACGCCGGTCTGGGTTGCCTGGAAACCGCGAATGTAAAACCAGTCCGTATCCGGATCGGTGCCGAAAGGTTCCGCCGTTACGCCGGGCGTGTAGCGCAGTACCTCGTCGATCTTGGTCACGACACCGCGGTCATCCATTTCCTTGCGGCCGACGACCGATACGGACTGAGGAATGTCCTTCGTTTCCGTCTCAGTTTTCGAACCCGTCGCGCTTTTCTTCGCGACGTACCCCCGGACCGGACCGGTGGCGTTTTCCGCGCCCTGCCCCTCGACGGTAATCTCACGCAGGACGGTCGTCTGCTGTGCTTGACCTACCAATGGCGCCATCAAGACAATGGCAGCCGTTCCCAAAGCCAGGCGGCCCAAAAACATCTCATGCAAATTTTTCAAGATATGCCCCGAAACAGATCACGGCCGACGTTTATATACGGCAGGCCGCAGCACCTCAATTAAGCTGAGTATTTACATCAGGATTAAGGCCGGATGCTTGTCGTTTTCTGGGCAGATTTGAAGCTTATTGGCTTCTCGCACAGTTTTGCGCCTGTCATTTATGGTGCAGGCGTCAGCTCTTGCGCCGCCCGATCCTTGCAAGCTGCATGACCGGCAGGATGCCGATGACGACAATCGCCAAGGCCGCAATCGACGCTTCCTCGTAGGTGCCACGCGCCGCCTCACCGTAAAGATGGGTTGCGAAAGTCTCGAAATTCAGCGGCCGTAACAGGAGTGTGGCGGGAAGTTCCTTGACGCAATCGACGAAGATCAGCAAGGCGGCGGCGGCCAGCGATGCCTTTGAAAGCGGCAGATGGATCTGTCGGAATGTCTGTGTTGCGGATCGTCCCAGCGTTCGCGAGGCGTGATCGAAGGATTGCGGGATACGGCTCAGGCCGGCATCGACGCCGCCAGCCGCAATGGTGAGGAACCGCGCCGAATAGGCGTAAATCAGGGCCGCACCGCTGCCGATGAAAATAAGGCCTGTGGATATGCCGAACCAGTCGCGCATGGTCTGGTCGACAAACCGGTCGAAGCCGCCAAGCGCGATCAGTACACCTATGGCGATGACCGTGCCGGGGGCCGCGTAACCTACCGTGGAAAGCCGGTAGGACCAGAGCGAGAGGCGTCCCGGAGCAAGGCGCATCGCGTAAGCGACCGCAAGGCCGAGGACGAGGGTGATCGCCGTCGCCAGTCCGGCAAAGAGGATGGTATTCAGAGCCTCATCGGCAAAACGGGACGACAGTCCGCTGAACCGGAAACGCTTCCATGCCTCGGTGACGAGATAGCTTGCCGGCGCCACGAAGCCGATCAGAACCGGCAGGCTGCCGAGCGCAAAGGCACCGCAAGCTTTAAGACCGGTGAGACGCACAGGCTCCAGTTCCCTGCTTTTCTGCGCCGACACGGTATAACGCTGCTTACGCCGCGCCCATCGTTCAAATGCCACGAGGGCAACCACGATGAATAACATGGAAAGCGCGATCTGCGCCGCACCGGGCAGGTCGGATTTCGTGACCCATGTGGTATAGACCGAAACGGTGAGTGTTCGGACACCAAGGAATTCCGATGCGCCGATATCGTTCAGCGCTTCCATCAGGGCAAGGCTGATGCCGACCGCGACGGCCGGGCGCGCCAAAGGCACCGCAACCTTGAAGAAAGCCGCGCGTCTGGAAACGCCAAGCGTGCGTGCCGCTTCAAGCAGGTTGCCCGCCTGCGTGAGGAACATGGCGCGCACGGGAATATAGACATAGGGAAACAGCACGAAACCGAGCAGGATGATGCAGCCCGTCATGGACCTTATGTCCGGCAGGCGGAATTCACGCGGGCTGGAATAGCCCAGCAGCCAGCGGATCGCCCCCTGCACCGGCCCGATCGGATGCAGGATATCGAGATAGGCGTAAGCGACGATATAGGTGGGCATGGCGAGCGGCAGCAGCAGCGCCCATTCCAGTATTTTGCGGCCGGGAAAATCATAGGCCGTAACCAGCCAGGCGGCAAATGTGCCGATAACACCGGCCAGCAACCCGACGCCGAGCATCAGAACTGCGGTATCCGGCAAAGCCGTCAAAATCACGCTGGAACCGAGATGGGACCACAGGCCATCAGACCCCTGCACCGCCTGCGAGACGAGTGCCAGAACCGGCAGCATGGCGCCACAGACCGCTGCCAGAGACAGGCTCAGCCACCAGAAGGAGGATGAAAACCTTGGTCTTGCGCGGGGCATCAATGGCTGGACGGCGTCTGGATTCATGAGCTTCTTGAAAATACAGGGAAAGGCGCCCGCGGATGCGAACGCCTTCCAACTTGTTGTCGCCAATTGGCCTTTACTGGTCGAAACCGACCTTGTCGACCAGCTCGCTCGCCTGTTTGCGATGAGAGACGATCTCCGTCAGCGACTTGTTGTCAACCTTCAGGGTGCCGAAGGAGGCAACGATGTCGTTGAGTGCAGCGCCCTGCCTGACCGGATATTCGAAGTTGGCTTCGGCATACATCTTCTGGGCTTCGTCCGAAACAAGGTATTCCAGAAGCTTGACGGCTTCGGCCTTGTTCGGAGCGTTCTTGGCAACAGCCGCACCGCTGATGTTGACCTGCGTGCCACCATTCTTGAACGTCGGCAGAACGACCTTGATCGCGTCGCCCCACTTCACCTGCTCCTCGCCGCCCTTGCCCGAGCGCATCAGGCCGACATAATAGGAGTTGGCGATGCCGATATCGCAAATGCCGCCGAGGATATCCTTGGCAACGTCACGGTCACCGCCGCCTGCCTTGCGGGCCAGGTTTTCCTTGACGCCGGCAAGCCACTTTTCGGTGTCCGCTGCGCCATAGTGAGCGATGTAGTCGGCAAAGAGAGCCGTATTATAGGGATGCTGGCCGGCGCGAATGCAGATCTTGCCCTTCCACTTCGCATCTGCCAGGTCTTCATAGTTGAAGGAGGCAAGGTCGAGATCCTTCGCCGCATAGAGAACGCGGGCACGCATGGAAAGTGCGAACCAGTGGCCCTTGGCGTCGCGAAGTTCCGCCGGAATCGCCTTGTTCAGGGTTTCGGATTCAACCGGCTGGGTAACACCCTTTTCCGCGAGATCGACGAGATTGCCGGCATCCACCGTCATCAGCACGTCGGCAGGTGAGCTTGCGCCCTCGCTCAGAACGCGCTCTGCAAGGCCATCCTTGAGGAATACGGTGTTGACCTTGACACCGCTGGAGGCCGTGAAGGATTCCAGCAGGGGCTGGATCAGGGCCGGCTCTCTCGTGGTGTAGATGTTCAGTTCAGCAGCGCTGACTGATCCCGCTGCAAAGGCGACCGTGCTGGCAAGCAGGGCAAGTTTGGCAAATTTCGTCATGGTGTGTCTCCCTCTTCGATGGCGCAATATAGGGGGAGCAAACATCATACATGACGTATCAAATCAAGTTTTATTTGGCCGTTTTCAGGAGGGTTTCGATCACCAACAGTTGAAAATGGAGCGAAAATAAACATGCAAATCCACTCATTCAACTTCAGGTAAATATCAGGACACCCTTCGGATCGATGCCGAAGCGCACGGCCTTGGTCTTGGCGGGTGTGCGCTGCATCGTCCTAACGCGCAGGTCGGCTGGAAGGCCGGGAACGGCTATGCCGAGTTGTTCGATCTCGCCGAGAAACACACGACTTGATATTTCGCCGGCAATCCCGTCTTTCACAGCGCTGTCCTCGATGATCGAAATCGCATTGGGGCGAACATAGGCGGTGGCGGCAAGACCTTCCGCCAGACCGGACGCATCGCCCAGAGGCCCGAGCGGCGTTTCCACGCGCCCCTCCCTCACCCTGCCCTCGATCTTGTTGAAGGCGCAGAAAAAATCGGCGGCGTAGCGGCTTTTGGGATGATCGTGGATTTCGTAGCCCGTGCCGCTCTGGACGATACGACCGCGCTGCATCAGCACCACACGATCGCCGGCGGAAAGCGCTTCTTCCGGATCATGGGTGACCATGATCGCCGTCGTGCCCAGTTGCCGCAGGACGCCCAGCGTTTCCTCGCGCACAGTGTCGCGCAATCCCCGGTCCAGATTGGAAAAGGGCTCATCCATCAACAGCAGGCCCGGTTGCGGGGCAAGGGCGCGGGCGAGGGCTACGCGCTGCTGCTCACCGCCCGAAAGCGTGTGGGGATAGCGCTTGGCCAACTCCTGCAGATGAACGTGCTCGATCATCTCCGCAGCCCGGCGGCGGGCCTCGGCCTTTGGCAATGACCTGAGACCAAACATCACATTCTGTTCGACGGTGAGATGCGGGAAGAGCGCATAATCCTGAAAGACGAAACCGATATTGCGCTTTTCCGGTTCCACGAAACCAGCCGGACCAGCAACGACTGCGCCATTCACGCAAACGCTGCCATGATCCGGCGTCTCCACACCCGCTATAATGCGCAGCAGGGTCGATTTTCCACAGCCGGAACGTCCCACCAGACAAATGATTTCGCCGCGTTCGACGGTCAGATCGATATCGGACAATACATCCGTATCGCCGAATCTTTTTCCGACCGATTTCAGTTCAAGCGCTGCGTTGCCTGCCATTTCCAATCCTGCCCTGCTTTGCGAATTATGTTGATCGCTCAAATCAGGATTAAAGTCAAAAGGCGGGGAAAATAGGTTTCCATTCACGAGGTTGCGAGATGTTCGGCAGGAATATTGACGTTTACGTTAGAGTTAAATAGGCTTTGCCGATACGATGGACGTCAGGTGATTAGACGTCTATCATTCGTCATCGGGGAGCGGAGGAGCAGTCGATCCGGTGACGCCACATGCGGTTCCCTCAATCCGGCCATTACGCCGGTTGATTGGGGGTCTCATGATGATCAGGCAGCTTATAGCGCCTTTCATGCGTTCCATCGAACGCACGGCGCGACAGAGACTCTGGGAGGAGAAGCATGAGTGAATTGTCCCTGGGACATCCGGAAAATGTCAGCGCAGAGAAGCGCTGGCTGGCATCCTACCCGCCGGGCGTACCTTCCGAAATCCCCGCATCCGCCAATACCTCCCTTGTCGAACTTCTCGAAAAGAGCTGCGCGAAATTTGCCGACAGGAAGGCCTTTTCCAGCATGGGAAAGTCCCTGACCTACCGGGATCTGGATATTGAAACCCGCGCGGTGGCCGCGTGGCTGCAATCCAGAGGGCTGGAAAAAGGCGACCGGGTTGCGGTGATGATGCCGAATATCCTGCAGAACCCCGTCGCCGTATACGGAATTTTGCGGGCAGGCATGATCGTGGTCAACGTCAATCCGCTCTATACGCCGCGCGAGCTGGAACACCAGCTGAAGGATTCCGGCTCAAAAGCGCTTTTCGTACTGGAGAATTTCGCCCATGTGGCGCAGCAGGCGGTGCCGAAAACCGCGGTCAGACATGTTGTCGTTGCAGCCATGGGTGATCTCCTCGGCCTCAAGGGACATATCGTCAATCTTGTGGTTCGCAAGGTGAAGAAACTGGTGCCGGCCTACGCTATTCCCGGCTCCATCAGCTTCAAGGCCGTGTTGAAGGAAGGTCAGGGATTTTCCCTGAAGGCGGTCCGCCTCCTGCCGCAGGATATCGCATTCCTGCAATATACCGGCGGAACGACGGGCATTTCCAAAGGTGCGATCCTCACCCACGCCAATCTTCTGGCCAACAAGGCCCAGATCAGCCTGTGGCTGGATGCCGCTTTCACCCAACGCAAGGACCGTCCAGAAGTCCTCAACTTCATCTGCGCGCTGCCCCTGTGCCACATCTTTGCGCTGACAGTGAATTCGCTGATGGGCATCGCGCTTGGCGGCCATAACCTGCTGATCGCCAATCCACGCGATATTCCCGGCTTCGTGAAAGAGTTGTCGCATTATCGACCGCATATTTTTCCGGGTATCAATACGCTGTTCAACGCGCTGATGAACAATGAGGATTTCCGCAAGCTCGATCTGTCCTCGCTCATTCTCGTTCTCGGCGGCGGCATGGCGGTGCAGAGGCCGGTGGCCGAGCGTTGGCTTTCCATGGTCGGCTGCCCGATCGCCGAAGGTTACGGGCTATCGGAAACATCGCCTGTTGCCACCGTTAACAGACTCGATGCCACGGAATTCAGCGGCACCATCGGCCTGCCAATTTCCTCTACGGAAATCGACATTCGCGACGAGGAAGGCAAAAGCCTGCCGACCGGCGAGGTCGGCGAGATCTGCATTCGCGGGCCGCAGGTCATGGCCGGCTACTGGCAGAGGCCGGATGAAACCGCGAAAGCAATGACCGAAGACGGTTTCTTCCGTTCAGGCGACATGGGCTTCATGGACGAGCGCGGCTACACCAAGATCGTCGACCGCAAGAAGGACATGATCCTCGTTTCCGGTTTCAACGTCTATCCGAACGAGATCGAGGAAGTGGCCGCCAGCCATCCCGGCGTGTTGGAATGCGCGGCAATCGGGGTTCCCGACGAACATTCCGGCGAGACCGTCAAGCTTTTCGTCGTCAAGAAGGATCAGTCGCTGACGGAAGCGGAACTCAAGGCCTTCTGCGCCAAAAGCCTGACAAACTACAAACGGCCGAAAATCATCGAGTTCCGAACGGAGCTGCCGAAATCGAACGTCGGCAAGATCTTGCGGCGTGAGTTGCGCAATCTGAACTGAAGGACGAGAGCCGGGTAACCGGCTCTTTTCTTTTCTCCCAGTCCATTTCTTTTACCGAAGTCGCCTTGATTTGGTCGCCTGAAAAAGAATAGTTTCCTCATCCTTCCAGGAAGCCGAGGAGCACGAGATGCAGGCCACCATCGAAAAACTGAAAGCAACGGCAAGCAGCACAGCCGCAACCGATCTGCGCGCTGCTTTTGCGGCCGACGACAAACGATTCAGCCGTTTCAGCGCCAAATTCGATGACCTGCTGATGGACTATTCCAAATGCGCTGTTAATGACGAAATCGTCACGCTTCTCGAACAGCTGGCGCGCGACGGTGGCGTCGAGGCAAAGCGCGAGGAGATGTTCTCCGGCAAGGCGATCAATTTCACCGAAGATCGTGCCGTGTTGCACACCGCACTGCGCAATCGCTCCAACACGCCGGTTCTCGTTGACGGCAAGGATGTGATGCCGGATGTGAACGCCGTTCTTACCGCCATGGGCAAGTTTGCCGACGCCATTCGCTCCGGTTCCCTGAAAGGTGCGACCGGCAAGAAGATCACCGACATCATCAATATCGGTATCGGCGGCTCCGATCTCGGCCCCGTCATGGCGACGCTGGCGCTTGCGCCTTTCCATGATGGTCCGCGTGCGCATTTCGTCTCCAATATCGATGGCGCGCATATTGCCGACACGCTGAAGCTCGTTGATCCCGAGACCTCGCTCTTCATCGTCGCCTCCAAAACCTTCACCACAATCGAAACGATGACGAATGCCGCGACCGCGCGCCGTTTCATTGCCGAAAAGCTGGGTGAAGAGGCTGTGAAGCACCATTTCGCCGCCGTTTCGACAGCATTGGAAAAGGTTGCCGCCTTCGGCATCGAGAGCGATCGCATCTTCGGTTTCTGGGACTGGGTTGGCGGACGTTATTCGATCTGGTCGGCTATCGGCCTGCCGCTGATGATCGCCATCGGGCCGGAGAATTTCGGCAAGTTTCTGGATGGCGCGCATGCCATGGACAAGCATTTCCGCGATGCGCCGATCCGTGAAAACCTGCCGATGCTGCTCGGTCTCATCGGATTTTATCACCGCAACGTGCTGAACTATTCTACGCGGGCGATCCTGCCCTATGACCAGCGCCTGTCGCGTTTTCCTGCCTATCTGCAGCAACTCGACATGGAATCGAACGGCAAGGGCGTGACGATCGACGGGACACCTGTCGAAGGCCAGTCCGGCCCGGTCGTCTGGGGCGAACCCGGCACCAATGGCCAGCACGCCTTCTACCAGCTCATCCACCAGGGCACGAGCGTCATTCCGGCGGAATTCATGATCGCCGCCAACGGTTTCGAACCGGAACTGCGCCATCAGCACCAGCTTCTCATCGCCAATTGCCTGGCGCAGTCGGAAGCCCTGATGAAGGGCCGCACGCTGGCCGAAGCGAAAGCCCAGCTTACCTCCAAGGGCATGGAAGACAACCAAGCCGATTTCATCGCGCCGCACCGCGTTTTCACCGGCAACCGCCCGTCCATTACCTTCGTCTACGACAAGCTGACGCCATTTGCGCTTGGCCGTCTGATCGCGCTCTACGAACACCGCGTCTTCGTGGAAGGCGTGCTGTTCCGCATCAACTCCTTCGACCAGTGGGGCGTGGAGCTTGGCAAGGAACTGGCAACCGGCCTGCTTCCCGTCGTTGAAGGCAAGGAAAGTGCAGCCGGCCATGACAGCTCGACACAGGGTCTGGTGAAGGCCCTGTCGGGACTGGCGGGGTAAAATTCTTGCTCCCTTGATGATTACGAAAGCCGGAAGGAAACTTCCGGCTTTTTCAATTCAGCATCGATGGAACGCCGATTGGAGGCACATATGGCACTGCAGCAAGGCAAGGATTTTCTGGCGTTTCATGACCTGCCTGAAGATGCGGTGCTGTCGATCATAGATCGTGCAGGCGGTCTGGCGCAGGACTGGTCAAAGGGCACGATGCCACAGCTGCTCAAGGGAAAACGCATCGGGCTGATCGTCGACGACACCGGTTGGCGCAACACCGCTGCCTTCGATCTCGGCATTCAGGCCATGGGCGGTATTTGTGTCACCGTCCCGATCAGCTTTAATGGTCGCGAAGAAATTGCCGATCTGGCGGGCTATCTCGACAACTGGTTCGATCTAGTCATTATCCGCACGAAAGAACTCTCGACCCTCCGGGCGCTTGCGGGCGAAATGCGCGCACCCGTCATCAACGCGCGGACCAAGTCCAATCATCCCTGCGAGACGCTTGGCGATCTTGCCCACATCAATAGCTTGAGAAGCCGGGTCGACGGTCTCAAGATCGTCGGCGTCGCGCCGGATGCCAATATTTTGCGCTCGTGGGTCGAGGCCTCGATTTCCCTGCCAATTCAGGTCACACAAGTTTACCCCGAACAATGGCACGTCACCGATGCTGCGCTCATCAACCCGAATTTTCGGGCCAGCTCTGATATGGCGGAGTTGCTAGACGCGGATGTGGTCATTACCGATTCCTGGCCCGCCGGTTCGGATCATATCCTGATCAACTACCGTATATCCGCATCCCTTCTCGACAGGATGCAGCCCGAGGTGATCTTTTTACCCTGCCCGCCGGTCGCCCGTGGTCAGGAAGTGACGGCAGATGCAATGACCCATCCGGCCTGTCAAAGCCGGCCCGCAAAGGCATTTCTTCTGCACGCGCAGAATGCCCTGATGGAATTTCTCCTCGCCTGAGACGGCGCCGGTCGCCTCAGATATACAGCGCCGCCATCTTGCGCCAGGGACCTGCCCGATGGGCACGTCCCTCCCAGACATGCAACTGATGCCCTATCTGCTTGTCATTAAGAACGCGGCTCAGGTGATGGTTGTTGTCCAAAAACGGATCGGCATCGCCGATGGTGAAAACCATGTCGATGCGGCGGAGGCTTTCAAGCCGCCAGCCGCAGGCGAGGTCCGGCAGAAAGTGGCTCGGCATGTGGAAATAGACATCGTCATCGTAGTAACCGTCGAACAGATCGCCGAAGGATTCCACCTTCATCGTCAGATCGTAGCGGCCGGAAAAGGCGACGAGCTTGCGGAAAAGATGTGGGTGACGAAAGACGAGGCTGGCGGCCTGAAACGCGCCGAGACTGCAGCCCTGCACGATGGTATCGCCATGCGGGTTTTTCTCAGCCATCAGCGGCAGCACTTCATTGAGAATATAATCTTCGAAGGCGGCATGGCGGCGAATGCGCTCGGCCGGGTGATTATAGGCCGCATAAAAGGTCTCTTTGGCCAGCCCCTCGATACAATAGAGCTGAAGATGACCGGCCTCCACTTTATCGGCCAGACTGTCGACAAGGCCAAGTTCCTCATATTCGAAGAAGCGCCCGTCGCGTGTGGGAAACATCAGCACCTTGGCGCCAGAATGACCGAATATCAACAGCTCCATATCACGATGAAGCCTTTGACTATACCAGCGGAGATATTCGCGTTTCATGGCACCTTGAAAAACTGTCTGACCTTGTCCCTGTGGACCGCATCTTGGGATGCACTGTCAGCGTATTCGAAATGTCCCGCGTCTAGGATGAAGATTTCATTAAATTTTGAGAGCGGCAGGGCATTGGCAACCGCAAACTGGCACGGCGGCGCCACCGCCGGATCGAACAGGGCGGGCGCGACCAGCATCGGCACTTTTATGCGGGAAGCCGCAGAAGCGGCATCGAACAGACGCAGCATTTCCAGCACATTGGCATGGGTCTTCTGATAGGTCTGGACCGCATCCGCGCTGCCGACGGTCGGCAGCGTCAGCCAGAACGGCCGGTGTCCGAATGTCGGTACGACCAGATGGCCCCGGTCGATGCGCGCATCATATGGTATCGCCAAAGCCCCAATCCCGCCCCCGAAGCTGATGCCGCTGTAACCCACCTGCCCTTCCAGCCATGGATAGAGCGTGACGAGCGTGGAGACGGCGATCCACAGATCATCGACACAGCCACCGATGATGTAGTCGTCTTTTCTTTCGATGTTGTAGAGGACATGAAGGGCCGGGTCGGACGAAATCGGCGGACAGGCGCTTAGCGAAAGCCCGCGAAAACAGGGAAACAGCACGGCCGTTTCTTCCACCGGCACGTCGAAATCGGGCTCTCCCCGCCCGCCATAACCATGGCCGACAACAAGTCCGCGCCGCACCTGTCCTTTGCGCGGCAGAAGCATCCATCCACCGATGCGGAAGCCGCCGGTGGATGTGTATGAGATATCGAGAACATGCCAGCGGGGATGGCTGAGTTTGCTCTTGCGCAGCACCGGTCGCGGATCCGTGGCCAGCGCGCGGCGATAACGCTTCTTCCAGAAATCATCAAAGCCCGGCGGCGCCTCAGGCGGGATAATGGCCAGCAACTGCTCGCGCCGCATGCCATAGGTCGGGTCGAAATCGAAAGGATGGGTTGTTGGAACGCTCATGCGATGCTTGTTTCGTGAAAGACCGGCCGACACAAGCTTCTTGATATCCAAATATCGGTTTTTTACGACCCTGGCCCAGGCAGGAGTGATGAACCGCCTTTTCAAAACGGTTCAACCATATCCTTTACAATCCGATTTCATGCGCGAAGGGCGGATTTGCGCCAGCTCGCGAGACGGTCACCGCAGCAGCCTTTGCGCCGAGCGCCAAAGCCTTTCTGATCTGCTCTTCCGTCAGCGAAGCGACCTGCGCCTTCGTCAGAAGCCCCTGCATTTTCAGCGAGGCGAGAATGCCGGCGTCGAAGGTGTCGCCCGCGCCGACGGTATCGACGACCTCCACCCGCTCGGAAGCCACTTCTACCTTGAAATTGGCGGTGTAACCGACCGCACCCTTGGCGCCACGGGTGACGACGACCAATTTCGCGCCATGGTGCAGCCAGTGGCGAGCAAGCGTGTCCTCATCACCTTCCAGACCGAACCATTCGAGGTCTTCGTCAGAGAATTTCACGATATCCGACATGGCAGCCATACGGCGGATGCGGGCCATATGCGACTGCTTGTCCTTGATGAAACCGGGGCGGATATTCGGATCGAGGGAGATGACTCGGCTTTGATGCTCGCGCACCATAAACGCCTCATAGGTGCTGCCGCATGGTTCCGGAATGAGGCTGATCGCGCCGAAATGCAGCGCCTCGCAATCGGCGCCTAAGGCCGGAAGCTCGGCCTCGGTGATCATCCGGCCGGCGGTGTTTTCGTCATAAAAGGCGTAGGTGGCATGGCCATCGACGAGCTTGACAAAGGCGATGGTGGTCGGCCGCGAAAGTGTTGCGCAATAGCTGAAATCCACGTTGCTCGCCCGCAGGGTTGTCCGCAGGATATCGCCCATCATGTCATCGGAAAGACCCGTGAAGAACGCGGACGGGACGCCGAGACGCCCGAGCGCAATGGCCGTGTTGAAGACCGCTCCGCCTGCATAGGGGGCAAAACCCGCCTCACCCAGCGTCGTCTGCCGGGGCAGCATGTCGATCAGGGCTTCACCACAACACAGGATCATTACGGTCCTCCTCAAACAGCAAATCAAATGGACTTAAATCGATTTAGACGAAGATCGATCGGAAGGCCAGCCACAAGCTGGCTGGCCGCATCCGAAATTAAGATTGCGGCAATTCGCTGACGCCGCCGCGCTTTGCAGACCATGGCAACGGGTTATCGAGGAAGGCCTCGACCTCCGACAGGGTCTTTTCGTCGAACAGCTTTTCAGCCCGGGCAACAGCCAGAACATCGCGCCAGGTCGTGAGATAATGCAGCTTGACATTGCCATTGGCGAAGCGCGCTTCGGCCTGTTCGAAAATGCCGTAATAGAAGAGCGCAATACCGTGATCGACAATGCCGCCTGCCGCGCGGATGGCGTCGATGAAGGTGAACATCGAGCCGCCGGCCGTCGTCAGGTCCTCGATGACGAGAACGCGGGCGCCTTCCGGCATATGGCCTTCGATCTGGGCGTTGCGGCCATGGCCCTTTGGCTTCTTGCGGCAATAGATCATCGGCAGGCCAAGACGCTCGGCAAGGAAAGCCGCGAAGGGAATGCCCGCCGTTTCACCGCCTGCGACACAGTCGAACTTCTCGAAACCGGCCTCGCGCATCACCGCCGCCGCCGCAAAATCCATCGCCGCCGAGCGAATGCGCGGGAAGGAGATGAGCTTGCGCATGTCGATATAAACGGGACTCTTCATGCCCGAAGCGAAGGTGTACGGGCTTTCCGAATTGAAGTGGACCGCCTTGATTTCCCACAACATCTTCGCAACCAGTTCTGCAACGACAGTGCGGTCAGTGAATGTGAAATGGTTCATAGGCGTTCTCCTTTTTCGGCCTTCATAACAAAACCGCCGGCAGTGCCGGCGGTCATTAAAAAAAATCAGCTCACGTCCCAATGAAGCGGGAACATCGGATCGAATACGGTCACCGGCCCGGCGCCCGTCTCGATCTTGGCGGGAAACGACACCGGCTCCTCGCGCTTCACCAGTGTGATCGTCTCCTCATTTGGCGCCAACCCGTACCAGGCTGGGCCGTTGAGGGAAGCGAAGGCTTCCAGCTTGTCGAGAGCGTTTTCCTGCTCGAAGACATGCGCAAGACAGCTCATGGTGTTGATCGAGGTATAGATGCCGGCGCAGCCGCAGGCGGATTCCTTCAGCGGATCGACATGCGGGGCGGAATCGGTGCCGAGGAAGAAGCGGGCATCACCCGAAATCGCGGCCGCACGCAGTGCCAAGCGATGCTCCTCGCGCTTTGCGACGGGCAGGCAGTAATAATGCGGTTTGATACCGCCGACCAGAATGGCGTTGCGGTTGATGATGAGATGGTGAGTGGTGATGGATCCGGCGAGATTGGCCTTGGACGACTTTATGTAGTCCACGCCATCGCGGGTGGTAATGTGCTCCATCGTCACCTTGAGCTCAGGCAGGCGCTGGCGCAGCGGCTCCAGAACCGTGTCGATGAAGGCTTTCTCGCGGTCGAAAATATCGACCTCCGGCGTCGTCACCTCGCCATGCACGCAAAGCGGCAGGCCGATCTTCGCCATGCGTTCCAGAACCGGCATCGCCTTGTTGAAATCGCGCACGCCGCCGTGGGAATTGGTGGTCGCGCCGGCCGGATAGAGCTTTACGGCGGTGATAAGGCCACTTTTCTTGCCCTCTTCCACGTCGTCGGCCTGCGTGTCCTCGGTGAGATAAAGCGTCATCAGCGGCTCGAAACGGTCGCCCGCCGGAATTGCCTTGACGATGCGTTCGCGATAGGCGCGGGCATCGGCGCAGGTGACTACCGGTGGCACCAGGTTCGGCATGATGATTGCGCGGGCGAAATGGCGACTCGTATCCCCGATCACGCCTTCCAGCATGGCGCCATCGCGCAGATGCAGATGCCAGTCATCAGGGCGGCGAAGGGTGAGCGACTTCATCGGGATACCTCGGAGCATGACGGAATTGGCGCCCGCTTAGCATCTTTCGTCACAGGAAAACAGCCGCCGAGAGGCATCGGGCGGCTGTAAATGTCATTTTTTTGAAGCGAGCCTCAGATGCCGCCCGCTTCGGGACCCCACACATCCGTCATGGCAAAGCCGTCCGCAAAGGGATCGAAGGGGTCAAGGCCGACCTGGTGCAGCCCGAAGGTGAAACCGCGGCCGGCAATGGTGGGAATGACCGCCGGACGACCTGCCACTTCGGTGACGGCGGAAAGGCCGACATCGAATTCCGAACCGATGATCGAACGGGATTTGTATTCGTCTCCCACCTTCACCTTGCCGCGCGCATAAAGCGTGGCGAGATTGGCGGAGTTGCCGGTGCCGCAGGGCGAGCGATCCGCCCGGCCAGGCCACATGGTGGTGCAGGTGCGGATGGAACCATCGGCATCCACAT
This sequence comes from Agrobacterium sp. MCAB5, assembly GCF_052114365.1. Taxonomy (NCBI): domain Bacteria; kingdom Pseudomonadati; phylum Pseudomonadota; class Alphaproteobacteria; order Hyphomicrobiales; family Rhizobiaceae; genus Agrobacterium; species Agrobacterium sp. MCAB5. The sequence continues at coordinate 346,440 of NZ_JBFREP010000001.1, read as the reverse complement.
CGCGGAACATCACATAGGCCACGCCTGATATGGCGGGGATTTCGGGATGCACGACCGTCATTTCACTGTTGACGAGGTCCTTGAGGATCATGCCCGCAGCAACCAGTTTCGCTGCATTAGCCTTTTCGATGGTCAGGCCGATCTGGCGCACATCGACCAGCGCGTAAAAGATGCCGCCATAGGAAATATCCATCGTCACCTTGCCCCATTCGGGCGTGTCGATGGTCACATCCAGCTCATGCACGAAGGACGGCACCATGGTCAGCTTGACCTTTTCGCAGCGCCCGTCGCGGCAGGTGGCGGTGGCCTTGACCAGACCGGCGGCCGTTTCCAGAATGACGACCGTTTCCGGTTCCTGCATCTCCACCATGCCGCTTTCCAGAAGTGCTGTCGTCGCGCAGATGGAATTGGAGCCGGAACTGGCATGCGCCTGATCCGGCTGGAGAATGACGAAGGCCGTATGGGCATCCGGGTGCTTCGGCGGCAGCAGAAGATTGACTGACCCCATGGGCGTGCCACGCGGCTCCAGAGTCAGAAAGCGGCGCAGGGCTTCCCCTTTTGGATCGGTATTCATCCAGTTAAGCTGCTCGGCCACGGTGTTGCCGGGAATTTTCGGCGCGCCGCCGGTGACGACACGGCCGATTTCGCCTTCGCAATGAACATCGAGAAGCTGCAAGGTGCGTTTCCAACGCATGGGATCTTACTCCGGAAGTTGAGCTGTTGACCGGACCATATAGGTAAAAATACAAGCTGTATACAAATCTGCGCGAGCTGGATGGCGAAAATCGCTTATGGTTTTCGCCATACACTTCTCATCGTGATCTAGCGATTGCGGCACTCCGCCCGGTTACGATTGGCGGCGGCGTCGCAATTCACTCTCGAAGACTGAACCGCCTGATCGTCCACCACGGAGCCGGCCGTATCACCAACCGATCCGACGGTGTTTTCAACAGAGCGGCCGAGCCTCTCCACCTGCCTGCCGTAATTTTCACGCGTGCGCGGATCGAACACCGCAATGGGCGCGCTGACCACGACGCTTGCCGCCGTTCCGACAGTTTGCGCGGCACCGATGCTGACCGCGCCCAGCGCCTCCCCCAGACCGACATCGGAATCCGTCACAGTCTGGCCGGCAATGAGGCGGTCGCCGATCAGGCGCACGACTTCAGGGCTTTCTGCAAATTTGCCGTGGTTCAACCGGTCACCGGATTGCAGCTTGGTCAGATCAAGAACAGTGATACCGGCCTTTTCCAGCTGGCTGCGATAGGGTTCGACGGAAGGGTCGATCTGGCCCAGACGGTCGACATTGCCGGAAATGCGGCGCGACAGGCTGAGCGCACGGTCATCCTGCGAGACGAACAGGGTGAATTTCGGCGGCGCCTTGCCGAAGCTGGCGAACTGCCGGCTGAACACGTCCACATCGAGATCTGGTGCTGCCAGAATGACATTGCTGATCTTCGGATCGACGCGGCCGTTGCGGATGGCCATCTGGCGCAGCGCCTCCACGGCAAGCCAGGTGCCCATGGAATGCGCCATGACCGTGACCTCGCCGATCGACTTGTCCTTTGCCAGACGGGTCAGCATTTCCTCAAGCGCATCGCGCGAGTAATTGGTGCTTTCCTTGTCGTAATTATAGTCGAAAATACTCGCCCGTGACGGCCATGTGAAAACCACAGGCACGACATCCGAGCCGGAATCATAGACGATCTGCGCAAAGCGATAGACCGATTCCTCGTAACGATTGTTGAAACCGTGCACGAAGACCAGAACGCGGCGGTCCTTATGGATATGTTTGCTGATCCAGCTTTTGGTCTCCGCTTCGGAACGAACAGGCTCAACCGCCACCGTGGTGAAATCCTTCAGAGGGTTAGGCGGCAGCTTCTTCGGCCACTGCACCTGCCCGACCTTGCGGTTGGCCTTGGGCGGAATGGAGATGGTGACGGCATCGACCTTCAACCCGGTTCCGCGTTCGCCGCCGAAAAGCACCGCGGCATTGTCCGAGGGCGCTCGCGTGGTGGCGACCAGGAGATTGACGGGCGTGGTTCCAGCCACGGTCTGCCCTGTTGGCGTCATGACCCCGATGGGACGCCCCCCGCAGCCAGCGAGCAGGGCAACAATCGCGATTATGGCTACGAAGCGGATGGGCATCACATCATTCTCCTGCAACCCAAAGGCAGCCGGATAGCGGCCAGAGGACAGGAATTTCTACCGGAGGCGGAACTGCCGCGCCAGCAACCATCGCGCAAGCGCGGAGATTTCCGCGCCGGTGTGTCCAAACAGACCCAATTTTCCCGCCTTGCGGAGCCGGGAGACGTGATTGTGACGTGCAGGCGAGTTCTATCGCTGCGGCAGCATTGTGCCCCTTTCGCGAAGGGCATTGTGCCAGGACAGCGCCTCTTCAATGAGGTGCGGCGTATGTCCGCCGCGTGCCACCGCTCGCTGGAAATAGTCCGTCAGGGCATCGCGATAGTGGGGATGCACGCAATTTGCGATAATGACCGCAGCGCGCTCACGCGGAGCAAGGCCGCGCAGATCGGCCAACCCGATTTCCGTGACCAGAATATCCACATCATGTTCGGTATGGTCGACATGGCTGACCATCGGCACGACACTAGAGATGGCGCCGCCCTTGGCAATCGACTTGGTGACGAAGATGGACATATAGGCGTTGCGGGCAAAATCCCCCGAGCCGCCAATGCCGTTCATCATGTGAGTGCCACCGACATGAGTGGAATTGACGTTCCCGTAAATATCGAACTCCAGCGCGGTATTGATGCCGATGATGCCGAGGCGGCGGATGACCTCCGGGTGATTGCTGACCTCCTGCGGACGCAGGATCAGCCTGCTCTTGTAATCGGCCAGTCGCGGCATGACCCGTTCGTTCATGGCAGAGGAGAGCGTGATCGATGAACCGGAGGCGAAAGTCAGCTTGCCCGCGTCGAAAAGCTCGAAGGTCGAATCCTGCAGAACTTCCGAATACATTTTGAGATCGTGAAACGGCGTATCGATGAAACCGTGCATGACGGCATTGGCGATGGTGCCGATACCGGCCTGCAACGGCTGGAGTTCGTGGCTCATGCGGCCATGACGGACCTCATTCAGCAGGAATTCGGTGAGATGGCCGGCAATCGCCTTGGTCTCGTCATCAGGCGGCAGCACCGTCGAAAAACTGTCGCTTTTGTCGCTCAGGACAATTGCGGCGATTTTTTCCGGCGGCACCGGAATGAACGGCAGACCGACGCGGCTGTCCGTTGCCACCACGGGAATGGGCATGCGGGTCGGGCGTTTTGCGGGGATGAAAATATCATGCAACCCCTCGAGAACGTCGGGTTGCGACAGATTGATCTCAACGATGACCTTTTCAGCCAGAATGGCAAAGCTCGCCGAATTACCGACGGATGTGGTGGGCACGATACCGCCGTCCGCCGTAATCGCCACCGCCTCGATGATGGCCACATCCACACCGTGGATCTGGCCGCCGCGCAATTGCTCGACCGTTTCAGAAAGGTGCTGGTCGATGAACATCACCTTGCCGTCATTGATCGCCTTGCGCAAAGCGGGATCGGACTGAAACGGCATACGGCGCGCCAGCATGCCCGCCTCCACCATGGTCTTGTCGAGATCATTGCCAAGCGATGCACCGGTCATCAGGGTAATCTTCATCGGGTGCGTCTTCGCACGCTCGGCCAGCGCCAGCGGTACCGCCTTTGCTTCGCCGGCCCGCGTAAAGCCGCTCATGCCCACCGTCATGCCATCCTGAATGAGGCCGGCAGCCTCTTCGGCGCTGACGATCCTGTTCAAGAGGGACGCGTTGCGGATACGCTTTTCAAGCATGCACTTCTCCATGATCTGCATTCCAGATGCCGCGTCACGTGGCTGGCCACCTCACCAGTGACTATGGCGCGGAGTTTCAACGATGAAGCTGACATAGATCAAGGGTGTGAACGGGACCATGGCTTTGATCCATCAAATCTGATCGACAGACCGCAAGTGGCGCATCGGCGCGACAGGCTGCGGGGCGATCGCAGCATCGCAGCCGACCGCAACCGCTGATGAGGCGTATGGATCGCCTCGTCACATACCGGAGGGTTGCCTCAGCTATTGCCCGCAATCAGGGGCCTTCGCATGCGGAGGCCTGACCCAGCACGACCTGCCCTACCTCGACATCATAGGCACGCATGCCAAATGTACCGAGGCTGATCACCCGGTAACAGGGGTTGCCGCCGGTCCACAGGGGATCGACAACCTCGATATCGGTGATGAAGCGATGCGCGCAGGCTTGGCCGGAACTATAGGCGATCCCTTCAGCGCTGGTGCCCGCCATCGGAACGTGGATATGGCCAAAAACAATATGGCGCACGCCAGCCGGATGTCTGCCTAGACGCTGCATAACCGCGCCGTCATCATGCATGCCGATGTTTTCGAAATGCCGGATACCGCAATCCATTGGCGGGTGGTGAACGAAAACCGTCACGGGAAGGTCGCCAGCGCCTTCAAGCGCCTTGTCCAGCCATGTCAGGCGATCCGCACCGTACATGCCGCCGATGACATCGGCCTCGTGGCTGTCGAGAAACAGCAGCCGGCCGAATTCGGTATCGATAAAGGACTGGATATAGCCGTTTTCATCCCGTGGCTGTTCGGGAAAGGCCGCCACGAATTCCGGACGGCGGTCGTGATTGCCGAGCATCAGCCGCACGGGCAAGGACACGGACGCCAAAATGTCGCGAAGGAGTTCATAGGCCTCCGGCTCGCCATAATTGCAAAGATCGCCCGTCATCACCAGAAGGTCGGCGTCTGCGTGTTTTTCGACGATATCTGATATCGCCGCGCGCAACTGCTTCTCGGGATCCACGCCGTTTATCGCGATGCCTGGCGGCAAAAGATGTGTGTCTGTGATCTGGATGATCTTCATTGTCGGTCTCTCTGCATAAAATGGCTGCGGGAATGTGGTTCCCGCAGCCTTTTCCATGGTGTCGCTTACTTCAGCAGGGCGTTGGTCTGCTCGACGATCTGCTTGAGACCAGCTTCCGGCGACACTTCACCGCGCATGACGGTGCCGATGATATCGCGCTGGGTGCGCCAGATGCGGACGGAATCGCCACCGGGATAACCGGCCCACGGCAGAGAACGATCGGCCTGCAGCGAAGCTGTCTTCACATTCGGGTTCTCGGCGTAATAGGGAGCCAGGAAGTCGGCGCCGGTTGCCAGCTTGTTGGTCGGCAGGTAGCCGGTGATGCGCACGATGGTGTTCTGCGCCTCGGGGCCGGTGATCCACTTCAGGTACTTCCAGGCAGCATCCTGCTTGGCTTTTTCCTGCGTCAGGATAACGGCAGAGTTGCCGCCGGTCGGCACGCCGCCCTTTTCCTTGTTGTCGAGCGGGAAGGTTGCCGTCTTCAGTTTGAAGCGATCGCCAACCAGACCCTGGATTGTCTGAACGTGAGCGGGCGTCGAGAAGATGAAGCCGGTAAGGCCTGCACCGAACTGCTGGCGCGACTGGTCCCAGTCGAGCAGGTTCTGGCCACCTTCGGTGACGAACTGGCGGGTCATCTTCAGGGCGTTGAGGCCGATCTCGTTGTCGAACGCAACGGTCTTGGTCTTCTCGTCAACGAGCTTGCCGCCCTGTTCGAAAACGAGCGCCTGCCACAACCAGTCATCCGGCCAGCCATTGATGTCGTAGCTCATGCCCGCAAACTTCGGGTCGAGTGCCTTGATCTTCTTGGCGAGAGCGATCAGCTCCGGGAAGGTCGTCGGCATCTTGTCCGGGTCGCCGCCAGCCTTGGTGACGAGGTCGGAGTTGATGTAGATGATCGGCGAGGAAGCGTTGACCGGCAGGCCGTACTGCTTGCCATCGATCTGGCCGAGAGCTGCCATCTTCGGGCTGTAGTTCTTGTCGAGGAAGGCCTGACCGCCTTCAGCCTGGATGAATGGGCTAAGATCGGTGATCTGGTTGCGCGGTGCGAGCGTGTGCACCAGTTCCGCCGTCAGGTTGTAACCCGAGAAATAAACATCAGGCAGATTGCCGGTGACGGCCGAGCGCAAGACCTGCTGCTGGCCTTCATTGTAGCCTGCGGCCGGAGCGAGGAAGTTGATCTTCACATCCGGGTTCTTCTTCATGAATTCATCGGCCAGCGGCTGATGGAATTTCGTGAAACCCGGCAGGTTGTAGAGAACGTTCAGCGTGATTTCGTTGGCAAGAACCGGCGTTGCGAGGCCTGCAAAGGCCACGCCGAGTGCCAGACCGCCCATCAGAGCGCGTCGGTTGATTTTCATGTCATTCTCCAAAATGGGTTGGGAGGAGGAGTTCGAACGACGTCACTTGACGCCGGTCATGGTAATACCGGCGATGAAATGCCGCCGTGCGAGGAGGAAGCACAGCACCATTGGCGCGGTAATCAGTGTTGCGCCCGCCATCAGGGCACCGTAATTGGCGCCGGATTCGACATCCGCAAAAAGCATCATGCCGAGCGGCGGCGGGGCGAGATTGGTGTCGGAGACCACGATCATCGGCCAATAAAGGTCGTTCCAGTGGGCGACGAGCGAGAAGATCGAGAAAGCCGCGAGCGAAGGCAGCGAGCCGCGCAGCACCAGTCCCCAACAAATCTCCATTTCCGAAAAACCATCCATGCGGGCCGCTTCGATGATTTCATCCGGGTAGCTGCGGAAGGACTGGTTGAACAGGAAGATGGCGAAGACCGACAGGAAGAACGGCATCATCATCGCGAAATAGGTGTTCAGCAGTTCCGTCTTCGCCAGACCGACGAAAAGCGGCAGGGCAAGTGCCTGAATTGGCACGCAGAGTGCCGCGATGATGAGACCCAGCAGCAGCTTGCGGCCCGGAAACCTGAGCTTCGCCAGCGCATAGGCCGCCGGCACCGATGTCAGGACCTGCACGACGAGGATACCGACGCAGACGATGACGCCGTTCAGCATGAAACGTGCCATCGGCACCTGGCTCGCTGCGCGGGTATAGTTTTCGACGGCATCGAATTTCGCCGGGATCGGCCAGAGCGAGACGTCGAATATTTCCGCAGGCGAGCGGATCGACGTCAACATCATCCAGTAGAACGGCAGGAGCATCACGAAAGCGCCGAGTGCCAGCACGAGATGCGGGAAGTATTTGCGGAGCGCGGCCATCAGTAGTGCACCTTCCGGTCCATATGCAGCGTCTGGCCGATCGAGAGGATCAACACGATAGCGAGGAAGATCACCGTCAGCGCGGCGGCATAACCGGTGTTGGAATATTCGAACCCTTCAAGATAGAGATCGAAAAGCAGGGTTTCGGAACCGAAGCGGCCCTTGGTCAGCACGGCAACCGTCTCGAACACCTTGAAGGCCGAGATCGAGGTGGTGACCACCACGAACATCGTCGTCGGCCCCAGCATCGGCCAAGTCACCGTAAGGAACCGGTCGATCGGGTTTTTCGCGCCGTCCAGTCTCGATGCCTCGTGCAGATCCTTCGAAATGGCGGTGAGGCCGGCGAGAAACAGCACCATGTTGAAGCCCAGAACCTGCCAGACACCCATCAGCGCCATGGTGGGAATGAGCATGACCGGGTTGGAGAGGAACGCGACGGGCTCGAAGCCGAACCACTTGATCGCCGCATTCACCGGGCCAAGCGAAGGATGCAGCAGAAATTGCCACACGGTCGCCATGGCGACGAGCGTTGCGGTGACGGGCAGGAAATAAGCGACTTCCCAGAAGGCACGGCTGCGCTTGCGATTATAGACGAGCAAAGCCACGCCGAGCGCCAGGAACACGCCGAAGGGAATGACGATGACCGCATAAATGGCGGTATTCGCCAGCGCGCGCAGGAAGACCGGGTCGTGGAAAGCCTTCACGAAATTGTCGAGACCCACAAAGCGGGTGGAGAGTGCGCCGAGCTTGTAATCTGTGACGGAAAAACCGGCCAGAACGAATATGGGAACGATATAGATCGCCAAAAGCAGCAGACTTGCCGGTGCCGCGAACATCAGGCCACGCCAGATCATCCGTCGGTCCGCCTTCGAGAGGCGCGGGCGAGACTTTGCGCGCGTGGCCGAGGAGAAATCAACCGCCGTCATGCCGGCACCATTTCACGCACCGTCGTCTTGCGACGCAGGCCGTCTGCGGCAAAAAGATGCACGCGCTCCGGCGCAAAGCCGAGGTTCATCACGCCGTTCTCATCGGCGCCCAACACCTCGCCCGCGGCCTGACGCAGGGTAATGGCGACGGTCTCGTCGCTCAGAAGACGGCAGTTCACGAAACGGTCCGCGCCGTGGGTTTCGCTGCGGGTCACCCGCACCGCGAAGCCTTCCGCACCCGGGCGCAGATCCTCGGCGCGAAGGCCAAGCGTCGCCGGGCCGGCATCACGACCAGAAGCCTCGACGCCAAGATCGCGGCCGAAAGCCGTGACCTTACCTTCAGCATGGATTTCCACCGGCAGCAGGTTGATCGACGGCGTGCCAATGAAGCGCGCAACCGTCAGTGTCGCCGGTTTCCGGTAAAGCTCGTCCGGCGTGCCCAGTTGCTCGATACGACCTTCCGACATCAGCGCGATGCGGTCCGACATTGTCATCGCTTCGATCTGGTCATGGGTGACGTAGATAAACGTCGCGCCCAACCGCCGGTGCAGCCCGGCAAGCTCCTCGCGCATGTGGGCGCGAAGCTTTGCATCTAGGTTGGAGAGTGGTTCGTCCATGAGGAATGCGGCAGGCGAGCGCACCAGTGCCCGGGCCAGAGCCACGCGCTGGCGCTGGCCGCCTGAAAGCTGGGCCGGCTTGCGGTCCAGCAGATGCGCGATCTGCAGGGTCTCGGCCGCCTGTTCGACGGCAGCATCGATCTGGCGCAAAGTTTCGGCAGGCGCCGCAAATCTTCCGATCAGTGGCAAGCGTGCAGCAAGCGGCAGACGTCGCATCCGAAGCGGCGTCGCGATGTTCTGACGCACGCTCATATGCGGATAAAGCGCGTAGGACTGAAACACCATCGCCAGATTGCGGTCACTTGGATCGATCTCCGTCACATTCTGACCGCCGATCGTCACCGAACCGCGATCCGGCGTTTCCAGCCCCGCGATGATGCGCAGCAGCGTTGACTTGCCGCAGCCGGACATGCCGACGAGGGACAAAAATTCTCCGGGACGGATCGAGAGATCGATTTCTTTCAGAACATCGTCAGCTCCAAAGCCTTTTCCGATACCCGAAAGTTCAAGTGATTGTGGCGTCATTCTGCGCTCCTTTTCTGGAGCGCATATGCTTATATTGTATGACAATATGACGAAGGTTTGCAGAAAGTTCCGTGACACTGAAAAGCCCGGCAATCCCGGCTCATCGCCATGCCTTGCGATGCCGAGCTTCACAAAAAGCCGCTAATATCAGGGGACAGTTCGACTATCCGAGCTCGACGCTTGTTCACCGGCTCCGCGAGCCTCGCGGGCCCGGTTTCTAAACGGCTGCAAGAATCACATGAGCCTGAATTTTGGCGACGACTTCGTCGCTGCCATAGCGCGCTTCAATGGCGGATGCGGCGCAGTCCGTCGCGGCTTCAAGTTTTCCCGGCGCTCTGGCTTCGATTTCGGTCCGGAGAACGGTTCCCTGACAATAGGCGATGGCAGGAATGCGCGGTGACGATGCACGGCTTTGCGCCGCTATCGTCTCGATCACCACCCGAGAGAAGCCAGCACTTTCCAGCTCACCACGAATCAATGTCGTATCGTGGTAGCCGTGCGGGGTGCGGACCATGAAGCGCGGCGGATCGTCGGGAAACAGGCTTGCAAGGGCGTTCGTCACCTCATTCGCGAGATGATTATCCTCGATGCGGTCCCATACGTTGAATAAATAATGGCCGCCGGGCTTCAGCACCCTCTTCGCTTCGCGATAGGCAGACGGGCGGTCGGGAAAAAACATCGCACCGAACTGGCAGATAACGAGATCGAAAGCAGCATTTTCGAACGGCAGCGCCTGAGCGTCGGCTTGGCGCCACTGGATGCGATTGTCGGGCACCTGGCGCGACGCCGCAAAGTCGAGCATCGGCTGGTTGAGGTCTGTCACGACATAGTTTGCCGCGGGCGGTAATCCTGGTGCCAGTTCACGCGTGACAACCCCGGTACCTGCGGCGATTTCCAGAACATTGATCGGCGTCAACCCCGCCGCCCGCCGTGCCAGATCGCGGGCGAATGGCTCGAAAATCAACGGCACCATATAGCGGTCGTAGTTCTCCGGGATAGAGCCGGCAAAAACCTTGTCCGTTTCCAACATGGCTTTCACCCTGCGGTCAGCTGATGACCCCGGAACTTTAGCACATATGAGGGAAATTCGGAATCTGTTCGGCCACATGGGTTTTACGTATATGCCAACGGTGCCGATATTCTAGCGACACGACAAACAGCTTTAGGCGAAGGCCGTATCATAGTATTTTTGTGGGAAGAGAAATGGCGCACCCGAAGAGATTCGAACTCCTGACCCCCAGATTCGTAGTCTGGTGCTCTATCCAGCTGAGCTACGGGTGCGTGCCGTTCCGGTCATTTCCGGTGGCGTGGCGATCCTCTAAAACGTCCTCATTCCGATTGCAAGCGATTTCGTTTCGAAATTGTCATTTTTCCGCAGCAATTCATGTATCTTATTGATTATACTAGAAATTCCATCAAGGGCATTTTTGAGTGGCCATATGGGGCGCATATTCCGGGAGGTGCGGCGATTGTGCAGGACCATGTTCAGGCGAAGTCATCAGGCGGTTCGAGCGGCATGTACGGAGGCGGCGCGGTCGGCGATCTCGATGCGAAACTGCGTGCCGGGACCGGGTTTTTCGACAAGCGCTATCGTGCCGCCATGGGCAAGCACAAGTTCCCGCGCAATCACGAGGCCGAGACCGGTGCCGCCGGAGCGGGCCGATCCCCTGAAGGCGGAAAACAGGTTCTCTTTCGCCTTGCGCGGCATTCCCGGCCCGTTGTCGTCTATCACGATGCTGACGACGTTGCCGGCCCTCTGGGCTGCAATCGACAGATGCCGAGGCGCCGCGTTCGCCGTGTCGGATTGCAGTGCCTGAACGGCGTTGCGACAGAGATTGTGGATCACCCGGAAAAGCTGCTCGGCATCGGCATCGACGGTTAGATCGGGCGGCACGCTATCGTGAAACTCGATGCCGCTTTCCGGATCGAGCGCCAGAATGTCACGCACATCCCGCACCAGAAGACTTAACTGCACCGTCTTGCGTTTCGGCGCGCCTTCCGTCGCCTGCCCGTAGGCCAGAACCTCGGTTGTATAGGCCACGGCGCGGTCGATCGTGCGCAGCAGTTTCGGCGCAAAGCTCCTGACCATCGGATCCTTGGCGTCCACCAGCCGGTCCGACATAAGCTGTGCGGATGACAGGATATTGCGCATGTCGTGGTTGATCTTCGAAACCGCCAGACCGAGATCCACGAGGTTTTTCTGTTGCCGCAGGGTTTTCTGCAACTCCGTCTGCATGTCGGCCAGGTGACGGCCCGCGACGGACAGCTCGTCGCTTCCCTCCTCCGGCACGAAAATCCGCTCGGGATTGCCCGGTTCCTCGGAAAAACGCTGCATGCCGAGCGTCAGGCGACGTATGGGCCGGATCATGATGCGGTTGATGGAAACGAAGATGAGACCGGCGGTGACAAGCGACAGGACGATGGAGATCAGGAAAACATTGCGGGCATAAGCCAGCATCGCCGCCCGTAGTTTGTTTTCACCCAGCACGAGTTCAATGATGGTGTCGCTGTCTCCGACCACATCGAAAACACGGATGACGCGATTGCCGCCAAACAGCAATGTGGAGAAGGCATCCCGCACCGCTGCCAGTTGCGAGACATCGGATAGATCATATTGCTCATCGACCCCGGGTGGCGTTTCCGCCACGGCAAGCAGGCGCGATGTGCCATCCTTGCGCAGCGCAATCAGCTTCGCCCCGGTGGCCATCAGCGTGTCGTTCTGCACGCTCCGCGGCAATTCGGCCTGCAAGCCATCGATCACCGCGCCGGCTGCTGCCGCCGTGTTCAGACGGTCCCGCAGCCATGAAAGGCGCATATTGGCGACCGAAGGCACGAAGATCAGCACTTCGGCAATCATCACGAAAATAACGGTGAGCAACAGCAGGCGCCCGGAAAGCCCCCCGGTCAATCCCGGCATGCAGTGCACCGGATTGTCTTCCGTGCCGTCCAAGCTGTCTACGCCTTTAGAAAACACCGGGCCCTGATCCTGTATGCGCGCCGCCGCTTCGGTGGAACGGCTCGGTTTATATGCAAGCACGATAATAGGACCTAACAGATATTTTTCAAATGCGTTGCAAAACAAACGTTTCCATCGCCTGAAAAACAAAACGCCGCCCGGGAGGGCGGCGTTTGACTTAGAACCGGTCTCAAGCGAAACCGCAGGCGGAATGGCTTAGAACTCCTGCCAGTCCCCGTTCGCTACGGCAGCGGCTGGTTGGGCGTTGAGAGCGCGGCTGACGCTGCTCATCAATTTACGTGCCGGAGAGGCCACGGCCGCTGCCCTTCCGGACACCGCCACGGGCCGCATCGGCTGTTCTGCGCGAGAGCGGATCTGACCATCCTCTACGCCGACCTTGAAGCGCGACACCAGCGTGACGAGATGGCCCGCTTCACCGCTCAGCTTGTGGGTTGCGGCCGAGGTTTCCTCGACCATTGCGGCATTGCGCTGCGTCACCTGATCCATCTGGTTGATGGCGGTATTCACCTCATGCAGGCCGGTCGACTGTTCCCGCGCCGCCGTGGCGATCGAATGGATATGTTCGTTGATAGCCAAAACGCGGGTCTCGATCTCGCCCAGCGCGCTGCCGGTTCTCTGCACCAGCGACACACCGCGTCCGACCTCTTCGCCGGATTTTGTGATCAGCGCCTTGATGTCCTTCGCAGCCGTCGCAGAGCGTTGCGCCAGTTCACGCACTTCCTGTGCGACGACAGCGAAGCCCTTGCCCGCCTCACCCGCACGCGCGGCCTCAACGCCGGCGTTCAGCGCCAGGAGGTTGGTCTGAAAGGCGATCTCGTCAATGACATTGATGATCTGGCTGATTTCCCGCGAGGCATGCTCGATCCGATCCATGGCGGAGACGGCATCGCGCACGACATTGGCGGATTCTGCCGTCTTCTGCTTGGTCTCGGCCACCATGGTGCTGGCTTCCTGCGCCCGATCCGTGGAATTGCGAACGACGGCGGTGATTTCGTCGAGGGCGGCGGAGGTTTCCTCCAGTGCCGCAGCCTGCTGTTCCGTCCGCTTCGAAAGATCGTCGGCCGCCGAACGCAATTCGTTCGCATTGCCGCTGATGCCTTCCGTGCTGCTGCGCACTTCCCGCATCGTCTCCCGCAGCTTGGCCAGCGTCTCGTTGACATTGGTCTGGAGCTCGGCGAACACGCCGCGGAACTCGCCATCCATCTTTTCCGTCAGATCGCCCCGCGCCAGACCTTCGATGACGCGGCTGGTCTCGGAAACACCATTGTCCACGCCGGTGAGCAGGGCATTGATCGTCGCAGCGAAACGATTGAGGTTTTCGTCGCCGTAATCCTTGTTGATGCGGCGGCTGAAATCGCCCTGGGCCGCAGCGTCGACGACAACGGCCATGCCGGCCTGCAGATCATCGCTCTTGGCACGCATGGCGGTTTCCTGCGCATTCATGCGGCGCACTTCACGACCGTTCTTCTTGAAGACTTCGACTGCTGCTGCCATTTCGCCGATTTCGTCGGTCCGGCCGAGATAGGGAACGTCCGCATCCAGATTTCCGTCCGCAACGGCATTCATCACTTCCGAAACCTTGCGGATGGGCGCGCTCAGCTGCCGCGCTCCGATGTAGAGGCCGAACGCCGCGCCGGCCAATATGCCGCTGCCGGTGACGATGATGACCAGCCAGAAGGTCGTCGTTACAAACCCGTCGATGCCCGCCTTGACGGCTTCAAGCCCGGCGATGTCATTCTTCACGACAGCATCGATTTCCGCCTGATAGGCTTTGCGGTTGGCCCGGTTCGCGTCGTTGTTACCCTGCTGGTTGGCGGCCTGCGGGCCGGCCTCGCGGGCAAGCCGCGCCGTTTCCAGACGGAAGGCCTTGAATTCCTTGAAGCGACTGGAGAGATTGTCGAAGGCCGCCTTCTGTTCTGCCGGAACGAGAGGGGTCCAGGTTGCGATCAGCTTCTCCATGGCGTCGAGGTTCTTGACGATGCCATCAGCAAAAGGTGCCGCCTTTTCGATATCGGGCGCAGCGTAGACCCCGCGCGCCTCCATGACGACCGCAGTCACAAGCCGGTTCAGCGCTTCACCCTTATAGGCGCGCTCCGCTGCCTTTTCGTATCCGACCGTGCGCACCTGAAATTCGCTGACCGCATATATGGACAGGCCGCCGATGGTGCAGGCCACAAGGCTCATAAGCCCGACAAGAAGATTGATACGACCGCGAATTCTCAATTTCGTTCCCCCAAAAGCCAGCCGCACGATGGAAAATGGGAAGCTGGCATAACTTTTCCCATCACAACATTTATCAATACCGCCTTAAGAAAGAATTTCAGAATTTACCGATCGTGCGATCGGAATGCGCCCGCAGCGCCCGTGAGCGAAGCCGATTTCATGGCGCTTCCGCAAAAGGTGAAGCGCGAAAACCCCTTCGGCAATTGACTTTGCTCGGCCTATGCCCTTATAAGCCGCGCACGCTCGGCCATTAAAAGCTCGCCCAGGCGGGGTTAGCCGTGCAAAAAACGAAACGCTCTTGCAAATAGTGCAAATTCAAGAAGGGCCGCACACCGCGGTATTAAATAAATGTCGAAGCGTACATTCCAGCCATCCAAGCTTGTTCGCAAGCGTCGTCATGGTTTCCGTGCCCGTATGGCTACTGCCGGCGGTCGCAAAGTTCTCGCAGCCCGCCGTGCGCGCGGCCGCGCAAGTCTGTCGGCTTAATTGCCGTCTCTGTGGCCCGATGAAAGTCGCGGGCACATGAGCAAGACAAAAAAACTGCCCGGCCGGCTTAAAAACCGGTCGGATTTTCTTGCCGTGCAGACGGGGGAAAAGCGTCGGGGAGGCACCTTTCTTCTGGAGGTTCTCGACAGGAAAACCCCGGAAACCGAACCTCGGGTCGGTTTCACCGTAACGAAAAGACAAGGCAACGCGGTCGAGCGAAATCGCATGCGCCGCCGTCTCAAGGAAGCCGTCAGGCTTTCTGCCGGATTCGCAATGAAGCCCGGCCATGACTATGTGATTGTCGCCCGCAGGGACGTGCTCGAGACGGCCTTCCCGAAACTTCAGTCTCTCCTTACCGAGCGAATTGAAGGAACGGCGAAACCGAAACGGTCCCAGGACACCCGCTCCAGGAAAGAATGATGGAAAAGAACCGCAATTACTTCATCGCGATAGCCCTTTCGGTTGTCATCGTCCTCGCCTGGCAATTCCTTTACATGAATCCGCGCATCGAGCAGCAGCGCCGCGCCGAAGAGGCCCGCCAGGCGCAGCAGCAGACGACGCAGCAACAGCCGGCACCGGGTGCCGCACCCGGCGTGACCGTCGACGGCGCACCGCCTGCCTCCTCCACGCAGGCCGCCGCCACGGCGACGCGTGAAGAAGCGATTGCAAAAAGCCAGCGTGTCGCCATCGACACCAACGCCATCGCCGGCTCGATCAATCTGACCGGCGCCCGCTTCGATGACATCCGGCTCAAGGGCTACCATGAGACCGTCGATGACTCGAGCCCGATCATCACGCTGTTTTCGCCTTCCGACACCAAGGACGGCTACTTCACCGAACTCGGTTACGTTGGCGGTGCCGATGCCGGCAGCGTTCCCGGTCCTGCGACCGTGTGGACACTCGCAAGCGGTGACAAGCTGACGGAGACCACACCGGTTACGCTGAAGTATACCAACCAGAATGGCGTCGTTTTCTCCCGTACCGTTTCGATCGACCAGCATTACATGATCACGGTCAACGACAAGGTCGAGAACCCCGGGCAGGCGCCCGTCTCCTTTGCCACCTACGGCCGCGTGACGCGCAACAACAAGCCCGCAATACCGCCCGTTTTCGTCATCCATGAAGGCTTCCTCGGCGTCTCGGGCAAAGACGGCAGCCTGACGGAAGAAAAATACAAGGATGTCGAAGAAACCCCGGTAACGATTGCCAAGGCGACCGGCGGCTGGCTCGGCATCACCGACAAATATTGGGCCGCTGCCATTGTGCCGCCGCAGATGACGCCGTTCGAAACGCGTTACTCGCACATCAAGGGCAATCAGCCGAGCTACCAGGCCGATTTCAAGAGCGACACGATGACGGTCGAACCCGGCCAGTCCATCGAACTTAAGAGCCTTGTCTTCGCCGGTGCCAAGGAAGTGCCGCTGGTTGACCGCTATGAGACCGAATATTCCATTCCGAAGTTCGACCTGTTGATCGACTGGGGCTGGTTCTACTTCATCACCAAGCCGATGTTCAAAATGATGGATTTCTTCTTCCGTTATTTTGGCAACTTCGGTGTGGCCATCCTGCTGACCACCATCGTCGTCAAGGCTCTCTTCTTCCCGCTCGCCAGCAAGCAATATGCATCCATGGCGAACATGAAGCGCATGCAGCCTAAGATGGAAGAACTGAAGGCCAAGCATGGCGATGACCGCATGGCCATGCAGCAGGCGATGATGCAGCTCTACAAGGAAGAGAAGATCAATCCGGTTGCCGGCTGCTGGCCGATGCTGCTGCAGATTCCGGTCTTCTTCGCGCTCTACAAGGTCATCTACGTCACCATCGAAATGCGGCATGCACCGTTCTTCGGCTGGATTCACGACCTTTCCGCGCCCGATCCGACCTCGCTTTTCAATCTGTTCGGCCTTCTGCCCTACGACGTGCCGCACTTCCTGATGATCGGCGTCTGGCCGCTCGTCATGGGCATCACGATGTTCCTGCAGATGCGCATGAACCCGACCCCACCCGATCCGACACAGGCGATGATCTTCACCTGGATGCCGCTGATCTTCACCTTCATGCTGGCTTCGTTCCCCGCCGGTCTGGTTATCTACTGGGCATGGAACAACACGCTGTCGATCTCGCAGCAGGCCCTCATCATGAAGCGTCACGGTGCCAAGATCGAACTGTTCGATAATCTCAAAGGGCTATTCAAGCGAAAGCCGGTGCAATCGAAATGAGTGAAACCGGCCCGGCAACCGAAAAGCCCCTCTTCGGGCGACCCTGGATATTCATTCGCGGCGTTCCCGCGATGAAATTCCTGCCGCCCGAAGGCCCGCCGGAGATTGCCTTCGCCGGACGTTCGAATGTCGGCAAGTCTTCGCTCATCAATGCGCTGGTGGGCCACAAAGGCCTTGCCCGCACCTCCAACACACCCGGACGCACGCAGGAACTGAACTACTTCGTTCCTGAGGGTTATTCCGGTGAGCCGGGCGACCTGCCGCCGATGGCGCTAGTCGATATGCCGGGTTACGGCTATGCGCAGGCGCCTAAGGACCATGTCGATGCCTGGACGAAGCTCGTCTTCGATTACCTGCGTGGACGTGCGACACTGAAGCGCGTCTACGTGCTGATCGATTCCCGCCACGGAATAAAAAAGAACGACGAGGAGGTTCTTGGCCTGCTCGACAAAGCGGCCGTGTCCTATCAGGTCGTGCTGACGAAGACGGACAAGATCAAGGACGTTGGCGTTCCCCGGCTGATCAGTGAAACGCTGGAGAAAATCCGCAAGCGTCCCGCCGCCTATCCGGAAGTTCTCGCTACCTCTTCGGAGAAATCCTTCGGGCTGGATAGCCTGCGCGCCGAGATCGTACGAACGGTCTCGCTCTAAAAGACCATCGCCTTCAGGCGATGGTGAAAAGCAGGACGGCGGTCCACAGCATCGCCGTCAATGCCAGAAGCCGCCAGAAACGCACGGAATTCCACACCTCCAAAAGCATCGCGGCGAATATGCTGCCATTGCGAAGCGGCTGGCCCTTGAATGGCAGACCGGAGCGAAGCGGATCCCTGTCAAGCAGGGCTGCGACGCCCGCTCTTTCGCGATATTCGGTTTCCGCCAGATTGTCCCGCCAGCGCCTGACCATGGCCGCAAACTGGCGGTCGCGTTTGACGCGTTTTGCAAGCTCCGCCATGCTTTCCGGTGGCAAGGCACCCAGCACATATTCGCCAGCGAGTACTTCGTCCCGCAAACCGCTTTGCTTGTCTCGATCCGGTACTGTCATATGTTTTCAAACTCCTCGGTCGTTCAGGCCAGCATCGTTTTTTGCGATGCGCAACGATCCTCCGTCGCCCTGCTGAATAACCCCTCCCCTGCTCGCCACAAGGCTGGTCCGATTGGTGCTTTATGTCAATCTCATTACGCGCCGCATGCCGCCCAAAAGCGGAATTTTACTATGCGCCGACACAATATGGCCCGGAGGTTACTTCATTCATTCACCCCGCGTATTCACCTGTCTTTGCAAACGCATCGACATGTCGAATCTGCGCATCCTGCACCGCAAAAATCGATTCCGATTTTTGCGCCGATGCTGTAGAGCGATGAAAGGCTCTCAAGGGCCGCAACCACAGACCGAGGTTTTTCCATGACTGCTTCCGAAAGCGAGACTCAGGCGCGGCTGCTCGCACAAGCTCTGCCCTTTATGCAGAAATATGAGAACAAGACCATCGTGGTGAAATATGGCGGTCATGCCATGGGCGACTCCACACTTGGAAAGGCTTTTGCGGAAGATATCGCCCTGTTGAAGCAGTCCGGTATCAACCCCATCGTCGTGCACGGCGGCGGCCCGCAGATCGGCGCGATGCTGACGAAGATGGGCATTGAATCGAAGTTCGAAAGCGGCTTGCGCGTCACCGATGCCAAGACAGTCGAGATTGTCGAAATGGTTCTGGCGGGCTCGATCAACAAGGAGATCGTCGCGCTCATCAACCAGACGGGCGAATGGGCCATTGGCCTGTGCGGCAAGGACGGCAACATGGTCTTCGCCGAAAAGGCGAAAAAGACCGTCGTCGATCCCGACAGCAATATCGAGCGCGTTCTCGATCTTGGTTTTGTCGGTGAAGTCGTCGAGGTCGACCGCACCCTGCTCGACCTGCTTGCCAAGTCGGAGATGATCCCGGTCATCGCTCCCGTCGCTCCCGGTCGCGATGGCGCCACCTACAACATCAATGCCGACACCTTTGCCGGCGCAATCGCCGGTGCGCTCAACGCCACCCGCCTCCTGTTCCTCACGGACGTGCCTGGTGTTCTCGACAAGAACAAGGAACTCATCAAGGAACTGACAGTCTCCCAGGCGCGTGCGCTGATCAAGGACGGCACGATTTCCGGTGGGATGATCCCGAAGGTCGAGACCTGCATCGAGGCCATCAAGGCTGGCGTTCAGGGCGTGGTGATCCTCAACGGCAAGACCGCCCATTCCGTTCTTCTGGAAATCTTCACGGAAGGCGCGGGCACGCTCATCGTGCCCTGATACGGTTCATGTGGCGGACGGGAATGCCTGTCCGCCACGACAACACTTTCAGCCGAATATCAGAAGCGACAGCACGCCCAGCACGATCAGCAGGCAGCCCGAGAGTTCCAGCCGGCTGATCTTTTCCTTGAAGAAGAGCACGGTCGAGGCGAAGGCGAAGAGCATCTCCACCTGCGCCAGCGCCTTGACCACAGCCGCCTGCTGCAACGTCATCGCCGTGAACCAGCCGAATGACGCCGTGGCCCCCACGAAACCGACCGCAAGCGACGGTTTCCATGCCTTCGCGATCCGCCGCAATTCGTCCCTCTCCCGCCATATGATCCACAAGAACATCGCCAAGGTCTGCGTCACGATGACAACGACGAGGGTAAAGCCGGCCTGCATCACCGCATCCGGTGCCGGCAGGCTGGGTGCTAGCGCCAGCGAGGCCGAACGGTAAGCGACAGACGACAGGCCGAAAAAAGCCCCCGAGGCGAGGCCGATGCCCGCCGTCCGACTGAAGATGGAGGTGAGAATGGAGGCAGGGGTCACTTCCGTGCGCGCAACCGAAATCAGCATGACGCCGGCCACCGAAATAGCGATGGCCGCAAGAGTGCCGCCATTGACGCTTTCGCCAACGAAAATCAGTGCAAACAATGCCGCCTGCGCCGGCTCAGTTCGGGAATAGGCCGTGCCAACCGCGAAGTTGCGGAAGGAAAACAGGTGCACCAACAGGAAAGTGGCGGCGATCTGCGCCATGGCCCCGACCATCGCCCAGACGGCGAATGACATGTTCGGCACCGGCAGCGGCCGGCCAAGTACACCATGCAGAAAACCGAGATAGGCAAGAGCGAAGGGCATTCCAAAAACGAAGCGCACGAAAGTTGCGCCCGTGGTGCCCATCATGCCCTTCAGGTGTTTTTGCAGGGTCGAGCGCAGGTTCTGCAAGAACGCGCTTGCGAAGGTTATGCCTATCCAGAGTTCCATGGTCTTGGCGGTATCATGCGCTGGAGGCCGCAGCCAAGCCCGATTTTCCCGTCTGTCGTCGTCTTTTCGATTTTCTTCGGCATTCGAAACGGGCATAAAGCTGCCCATGGACACAAAGCCGAAAAACCTGCCCGATGCCGCCGATTTCGCCCACGTCAGCGAATGGGTCTTCGACCTCGACAACACGCTCTATCCGCATCACGTCAATCTGTTTTCCCAGATCGATCGTAACATGACGGCCTATGTTGCGGAGCTTTT
The DNA here is from genome assembly GCF_052114365.1 of Agrobacterium sp. MCAB5. Taxonomy (NCBI): domain Bacteria; kingdom Pseudomonadati; phylum Pseudomonadota; class Alphaproteobacteria; order Hyphomicrobiales; family Rhizobiaceae; genus Agrobacterium; species Agrobacterium sp. MCAB5. The sequence continues at coordinate 325,826 of NZ_JBFREP010000001.1, read as the reverse complement.
AAAGCTCGAGCCCGACGAGGCTCGCGCGCTTCAGAAGCGCTATTACCACGAACATGGCACCACGCTTCAGGGCCTGATGATCCACTACGGCATCAGCCCGGACGAGTTTCTGGAGCGCGCGCATGCCATCGACTATTCCGCGCTGAGCCCGCATCCGGAGCTCGGCGAGGCAATCAAGGCGTTGCCGGGCCGCAAGTTCATCCTCACCAATGGCAGCGTCAAGCATGCACAGGCAGCGGCGGGCGCGCTCGGCATTCTCGACCATTTCGAGGATATTTTCGATATCGTCGCCGCGGACTATCTGCCAAAGCCGGCCAGTGCGACCTATGAGAAGTTTGCCGCGCTTGCGAAGCTCGACACCAGAAAAGCCGCCATGTTCGAGGACCTGCCGCGCAATCTCGCGGCACCCAAGGCACTTGGCATGAAGACCGTGCTGCTCGTTCCTTCGAACCTCGAAGGCGTCATCATGGAGCGCTGGGAGATCCCCGCCGCGACGGATGAGCATATCGACTACATCACTGACGATCTGACCGGTTTCCTGATCAAAACGATCGCCCGCTGACAGGTAACATCGAAATCGAGCGCAGACGACATTACCGAAGCTTCATGCACCTTACGGATGTTTAAGTAGTGAACTGCCACCTGCGCCACTATCTTCCTCCTCAGGGACACCAACGGAAGGTAATGACGATGTCTACACGAAAGATCGCACTCTCTGCTCTTGGCGCAGCCCTCTTGCTCGGCTCGGCCGCTACAGCCAGCTTTGCGGCCCCGCCAGCGCACGGCAAAGGCCACGGCGAGCGCATGCCGTTCCGCCCGGAACTGGCGTTCGTTCAGCTGCTGAAGGTGGCCGACACCAACAAGGACGGCAAGATTACCAAGGAAGAGTTCGCCGCACGTCAGGACGCGCTTTTTGCCGAGATCGACAAGGACAAGGACGGTTCGATCACGCCAAAGGAAATGCGTGAATACCGCCAGGCCAAAATGGAGGCGTTCCGTGCGGCTCATCCGCGCCCAGAGGCTGCTGACGCCAAAGCGGGCGAAGGCAAGGGACCTGAGGGCAAGCGCGCCGAACGCGAACATGGCGGTCGTCAGGGCTGGGGCAAGCATGGCGGCAAGGGTGGGGCGTTCGCGATGATGCGCATGGCCGACACCGATGAAAACGGCCAAGTCAGCAAGGCCGAATTCACCGCAGCCGGCGAAAAAATGTTCGAACGGCTGGACAGGAACAAGGACGGCGTCATCTCTATCGATGATATGCCAGACCGCCCGTTCCTTTAATCACATAAGAAAAAGCCCGCTCAATCGGCGGGCTTTTTTCCTTTCAATGCAGGCTGACGGTTTTCAGATCGTCTTCGGCAGCCTTGAAAAACGTGCTGGAACGATTGTCTGTCAGGAGGATCGGCGTGCCATCCGCGCCAAACAGGGCCCAGAGATCGAGTTGCGGATCGAGATCAGGCGCTTCCGGGAAACAGCGGCTTACGTCTTCCGCACGGATTTTACGGATATAGCCCACTTCTCCCTCGCCGATATGAGCGAGCTGGGACCGGGTGAGACGCGCATGCGCTTCTTTTAAAAGCATATTTCAGCCTCCTTCTTCACGCCGAGCGATTCGTGTCGGATTCCGGCGTTCACGTTCTACTCTGAGACGGAAATATTAATTTTCTTTACCACGTTTGAAATTTCGGGCTTCACCAGATCGATGGCAAGAAGGCCATTGCGCAGGCGCGCGTCCCTCACCTGCATGCCGTCTGCAAGCACGAAGACCCGCTGGAATTGCCGGGCAGCGATACCCCGGTAGAGAAAATCCCGCTTTTCCTGCTCCTGCTGGCGACCGCGAATGACGAGCTGGTTGTCGGCCGTCGTCACATCCAGATCGTCCTGCGAAAAACCGGCGACTGCAATCGTGATACGCAGGCGTTCCGGCACGTCTTCAGCGCCGGGCAGGCGCTCGATGTTGTATGGAGGATAGCCATCATTGGCCTTCGCCATACGCTCCAGCGTTTTTTCCATGGCATCAAAACCCAGCAAAAGCGGGTGGGTGAATGGCGTCATGCGGCTCATATCGTCTCTGTCCTTGCAACCAAGCGACGTTTCGCGGTCCCGCTTCCGGCAACCCTGCCGGTCAATCTTACCGGCTGTACGCAATATGGGAAGCAAAACCACGATGCGCAAGGCGGGGCCACAAGGCAAAGGCAGGCACGCCGAGGAATGAGACTTGACAAGTGAGCGTCCGCCGCTCGAAAAAAGCGCCTTATCTCAACGGCGGGCAAGACATGGCAGAACGCAGAAAAATCATCATAGACACGGATCCAGGTCAGGACGACGCGGCAGCGATCATGCTGGCTTTCGCAAGCCCGGAAGAAATTGAAATTCTCGGTCTGTGCGCCGTCGCCGGCAATGTTCCGCTGAAACTGACCAGCCGCAACATCCGCATCATCTGCGAATTGTGCGACCGCACCGATATTCCCGTCTATGAGGGTGCCGAGCGGCCACTGGTGCGAAAGCCCATCACTGCCGAGCATGTTCACGGCAGCACCGGCCTTGATGGCCCGGTTCTCGACGAGCCGACGATGGAGGCACAAAAGCAGCACGCCGTCGATTTCATCATCGAAACGCTGCTGCGGGAGCCTGCGGGCACCGTGACGCTCTGCACGCTCGGCGCGCTGACCAATGTGGCGCTGGCTTTGCAGAAGGCCCCCGAGATTGCAGGCCGCGTCAAGGAACTGGTGATGATGGGTGGCGGCTTCTTTGAAGGCGGCAACATCACACCGGCTGCGGAATTCAACATCTATGTCGATCCGCAGGCTGCCGATATCGTCTTCCGTTCCGGCGTGCCCATCGTCGTGATGCCGCTTGACGTAACCCACCAGTTGCTGACCACCAAGGCGCGTGTCAGCCGCATTCGCGATATAGGCACACGCCCGGCAATCGCCATGGCGGAAATGCTGGAATTCTTCGAGCGTTTCGACATCGAGAAATACGGTTCGGACGGCGGCCCCCTGCACGATCCAAGCGTCATCGCCTATCTCCTCAAGCCCGAGCTGTTTCAGGGCCGCGATTGCAATGTCGAAATCGAGGTCAATTCCGAACTGACCATGGGCATGACGGTGGTGGACTGGTGGCGGGTGACCGAGCGCCCGGTCAACGCCCGCGTGATGCGAAATGTGGATGCGGACGGCTTTTTCGAATTGCTGACGGAACGTTTCGCCCGCCTCTGATGGGAACGCAGACATGAAAAGGGCCGCTGGCATGACCAGCGGCCCTTTCATTTGGAACCACGGGATATTCTCAGAACTCGGTCCAGTCGTCCTGTGCCAGCGCGTTTGCGCCGCTGGTTCTTGGGCGGGAACGTTGGGTCGCAGCCGAGCGGCCCGATGCCTGTGACGAGGCGACAGGCGCACGCATTGCCGCCGCGGTGGCGCGCAATTGCTGGCTCGACTGGCTGGAATGACCGCCGGATACGGAGAAGCCGGCAACGAGCGATTTCAGCGTTTCCGCCTCGCTGTTCAGCGTCACGCTTGCCGCCGTTGTTTCTTCCACCATGGCAGCATTCTGCTGGGTGACCTGGTCCATCTGAGTGACGGCGGAGTTGATCTCCTTGAGACCTACCGCCTGCTCGCTGGCGGAGGCCGAAATCTGCCGTATCAGCTGGTTGATCTGCAGAACCTGATCGGCAATCTTTCTCATCGTCTCGCCGGCCTTGCCGACCAGCTGGACGCCCTCGCCCACCTGCCTTGCGGAGGTGTTGATCAGACCTTTGATCTCCTTCGCGGCTGTCGCGGAACGTTGCGCCAGTTCACGTACTTCCTGCGCGACGACGGCAAAACCCTTGCCAGCCTCGCCCGCACGGGCAGCTTCCACACCGGCATTCAGCGCCAGAAGGTTGGTCTGGAAAGCGATTTCGTCGATTACCCCGATGATGCGGGAGATTTCCGCCGAGGATTGAGCGATGCCTTCCATGGAACTGACGGCCTGCTGCACGACCTCGCCCGACTTGCCGGCGTCGTCGCAGGCATTGCTGACAGCTGTCGCCGCCTGCGCTGCGTTTTCCGCACTGGAATTGACCTGCGCCGTCAGCTGGTTGAGGGCGGCAGCGGTCTCTTCCAGGCTTGCAGCCTGCTGTTCCGTGCGGTGGGAGAGATCGCTCGCAGCGCGGGTGATCTCGCCGGTGCCGTTGCCGATGCTGGCAACGGTTCCGTTGACGGTGGAAACGGTTTCCTCGAGGCTGGCGAGCGCCGAGTTGAAGTCGTTGCGCAGCTTTGCATATTCACCGGGGAACTGGTCCTCGATACGATAGGTCAGATTGCCCTGCGAGAGCGCATTGAGACCCGCGCCGAGTACGCTCACGATATGTTGCTGCATCCGGCTGTTCTCATTGCGCTCGGATTCGGACCTTTGGCGCTCCGTTTCCGCATTGCCACGCTGCACGGCGGCATCCGCTTCCATTTCGCGGATACCGGCAAGCTTCGCACGGAAGCCTTCCAGAGCCGTTGCCACCGCGCCCGTCTCATCCCTGCGTTCCTGTCCGGAAACCGGCACATCGTAACGACCGTCGCTCAGTGTTTTCACATCGGAGACCAGCGAGGCGAGCGGATTGCGGACGAAATAGCGGACGGAGAAATAGAGCGCGGCAATAACCGCCGCAAGAATGACGATCGCCCCAAGGATCATCAGATAAGTCTGCTCCTGCACCGGCGCGTTCAACGCCTGATGCGGGATATCCACCAGAACCACCCAGGTGGCATTGAGGCCCGGCACCGCAAACGGATAGACAAGGCGGTTATAGGGCGCGTCGGTATCAAGACCGAGATTTTCGATCAGACCCTGCTTGCCGGATGTGATCGCCGCCTGAACGGTGCTTGCACCCTCTCCGTCATAGGCCTTCATGTTCTGCTCGGGCGTCGGCGGTACCAGCCATTGGCCGCCCTGCGAAATGAGTGTCACACGGCCGGTTTCGAAAGGATGCAGCGCCTGCAGCTTCTGCGACAGAGCTGCCAGCGAGATATCGACCCCCGCCACACCAATCATCTTACCATCAGACATGACGGGATAGGCAAGCGAGGTCATTGTGGTGGGCACTTCCGTGCCTTCGGCCAGATAGGGCTGGGTAATGGCGCCCTTGCCGGATTTGGCGGCCAGCGAATACCACTCCGCCGCATAGTCGTTCTTGAAGGTCGAAAACTGGATGTCGCCTTTCTGGGTCTTCGACCAGTAGGGGGCAAATGCACCCGTTGCATTGGTGCCGAGATCGAGCCTGTTGGCGATCTCGGTGGTCTGTCCGTCGAAAAGGCCCAGCTGCTCACAGAACCAGCTTCCGAAAGCGAAAGCATTCTGCTCGACATTGGCCTTGAGGATGTTGACGATGCCGGGGCGGTCCATCGATTTCGCCTGGTGCGCACGGCCGATGATACCGGCCATGGAGCGGGCAGCACTGCCGAGTTCACCGACATCTGCGGCGATGACGTTGGCGATGGCGCGTGCCTCGGTGTTCGCCTGATCCATGGTCAGCGAATGGACACGGTCGCTGGTCTGGGAAATGAGGAAGGAATTCGATGCGACAAGGACCGTGGTGATTGCACAGCCGGTTACAAGGATCAGCTTGGTCGCAAGCGACTTCACTTTGAAATTGAACATTTTGGCCTCGATCAAATCGCCGGCCGAAAAGGCTGGCGTCAACGGATGAGAAATCTCCGTCATGGAGGCCCGCCCGCTAGGGGCAGTGCGCTGCAACGCGACGAGGGGAAATTAGAATATCTTTGCTAATTAACCCCTAAAATTCCCCCGTCGCATCAAGCCGAAATCAGTGCTCGTAATAGGCGGATACGATGTTCCATGCATCGTCGGCCGTTTCGGCGAAATGTAGCAGCTCCATATCTTCGGGCGCAATGGTTCCGAAATCCGCGAGGAATTCGAAATTGACGACGGAGCGCCAGAATTTCTCTCCGAAGAGAACGAGCGGGATGGGCGCCATGCGCTTCGTCTGGATCAGCGTCAGCGTCTCGAAGAGTTCATCGAGCGTGCCGAAACCGCCGGGGAAGATCACCACGGCCTTGGCCCGCATCAGGAAATGCATCTTGCGGATGGCGAAATAGTGGAAGTTGAAGCTCAGCTCCGGCGTGACATAGGGGTTGGGCGCCTGCTCATGCGGCAGAACGATGTTGAGGCCGATGGACGGGCCTCCGACATCGGCTGCGCCGCGATTGCCCGCTTCCATGACGCCGGGACCACCGCCGGTGACCACGACATATTCCAGATGGTCCGATTTCGCGCCGTAGTCGGTGCAGAGCCGGGCGAACTTGCGCGCCTCCTCGTAATAAACCGAGGATTGCTCCAGATTGCGTTTCTGCGTCTCGTTGCGGGCCGCCCAAGCCTCGCCGCCGGGCTCGGGAATGCGCGCGCCGCCGAACATGACGACGGTGGACTTGATGCCCCGCTCGGTCAGCGCCATTTCCGTCTTCAGAAGTTCGAGTTGAAGCCTGACGGGGCGCAACTCCTCGCGGCAAAGAAAATCCATATCCGCGTAGGCAAGCCGGTAGGATGGGGAATCCGACTGCGGTGTTTTGGGAATGACATCGGCCTGCTGCTTGTCCGCAGAGCTACGCTTCAACGGGTCCCACACCCCATCCTTGCGCCGCAATTTGCCGTTTTTCAGTCGTGTCATTTCCAAGCCTTTCGTCTGGTGCGCCAAATCACCCAAATCACATTGACGCCTTTCCAACACTCCCTTAGATCAAATGACCAGAGCCTTCCAGCGGCGCGGGACCATCCGTGGCCACGAACACACGCGACATTCAAGGAATTTTCCATGAGCCTTCCGGACCTCACCTCTCTCGAAACCACCATCGAAACAGCCTTCGACAACCGTGACGGTGTGAACGTATCGACAAAGGGCGAGGTTCGCGACGCGGTGAACACATCTCTTCAACTTCTCGACAGCGGCAAGGTACGCGTCGCCGAAAAGCAGGCGGACGGGAACTGGAAAGTGAACCAATGGCTGAAAAAGGCCGTGCTCCTCTCCTTCCGTCTGAACGACATGGAGATCGTCACCGGCGGCCCCGGTGAATCCACCTGGTGGGACAAGGTGCCGTCGAAGTTCGAGAACTGGGGTGAAAACCAGTTCCGCGCTGCGGGCTTCCGCGCAGTGCCTAACGCCGTCGTGCGCCGCTCGGCCTATGTGGCCAAGAACGTGGTGCTGATGCCTTCCTTCGTCAATCTCGGCGCCTATGTCGATGAAGGCACGATGGTCGACACCTGGGCGACGGTCGGCTCCTGCGCGCAGATCGGCAAGAACGTGCATCTGTCCGGCGGCGTTGGCATCGGCGGCGTTCTGGAGCCGCTTCAGGCCGGCCCGACCATCATCGAGGACAATTGCTTCATCGGTGCCCGTTCGGAAGTCGTAGAAGGCTGCATCGTGCGCGAGGGCGCCGTTCTCGGCATGGGCGTCTTCATCGGCAAGTCGACCAAGATCGTCGATCGCGCCACCGGCGAGATCACCTATGGCGAAGTGCCACCCTATTCCGTCGTCGTTGCCGGCACCATGCCGGGCAAGCCGTTCCCGAACGGCGAGCCGGGCCCGAGCCTTTATTGCGCCGTCATCGTCAAGCGCGTCGATGAAAAGACCCGCTCCAAGACCGGCATCAACGAGCTTCTGCGCGACTGATAAAAGCTGATACCATGACCACGACCGATCCCGTTGCCAATCTCGCTGCCCTCATCCGTTGCCCTTCGGTGACGCCCGCCGAAGGTGGCGCGCTATCGCTGCTAGACACCCTGCTTTCACCGCTTGGCTTTGCGGTGGAAAAGATGGTGGCGAGGGAAGTGGGAACGCCTGACGTTGAAAACCTCTACGCCCGGCTTGGCACGGAAGGTCCGCACCTGATGTTTGCGGGCCATACCGATGTCGTTCCGGTGGGCGACGAGGCGGCATGGAGCCATCCGCCCTTTGCCGCTGAAATTGCCGGCGGCGAAATGTTCGGCCGTGGTGCGGTGGACATGAAGGGCGGCATTGCCTGTTTCGTTGCTGCCATCGCCCGCTACATCGAGAAACACGGAAAACCGAAAGGTTCCGTTTCTTTCCTGATCACCGGTGACGAGGAGGGCCCCTCGATCAACGGCACCTCCAAGTTGCTGGAATGGGCCGCCGCCAAAGGCGAGACATGGGATGCCTGCGTGGTGGGTGAACCGACCAACCCCGACCAGCTGGGCGACATGATCAAGATCGGCCGCCGGGGATCGATTTCGGGCCGCATCACCGTGCATGGCGTGCAGGGTCATGCCGCATATCCGCATCTGGCCGACAACCCCATTCGCGGGCTGCTGCAACTGACCCACGCGCTGATGCATCCGCCCTTCGATCACGGCACGGACGACTTCCAGCCGTCTAATCTGGAAGTGACGACCATCGACACCGGCAATGCCGCCACAAATGTCATTCCGGCGCGGGCGACGGCGTCGTTCAACATCCGTTTCAATGACAGCTGGACGGTGGAGAGCCTGCGGGCGGAAATCATCCGCCGCCTCGATGCCGCCGCTGCCGAGGGAGAACTTCGTCCCGACCGCAGCCCGGTCAAATATGAGATCGTCTGGGCGGACCGTCCGGCCCATGTTTTCCTGACCCGGAACAATGCGCTCATCTCATCGCTTTCCGGCGCCGTGGAAGCCGTGACAGGCAAGGAGCCCAAGCTCTCGACCACCGGCGGCACGTCGGATGCGCGTTTCATCAAGGATTATTGCCCCGTCGTGGAATTCGGCCTCGTCGGGCAGACCATGCATATGGTCGATGAGCGCGTGGAAGTCGCCGATCTGGAGACGCTGACACGCATCTACGAGACCTTCATCGAACGCTGGTTCTCCCATGCCGACGGCAAGTGAAGTAAGGCTCTATCTGAAAGGCCTCTGGCTGCTGCTGCTCGGCGACCATACCGGCGCGCGTTATCTGGATCTTTCCGAGCGCGGCATGTGGCGGTCCTTCTACTCCGCCCTCTGGTGCCTGCCCGCCATGCTGGTGTCCTGGCTGTGGCTGCGCGCTGCGTTCCTGGCAAGCTATCCGCCCGGAACAGGAACGGGGTTCATCTTCTTTTTCCGCCTTGCGATGGTCGAGGCTATCTGCTGGATCGTGCCGCTGCTGTTGATCGGCATGCTGCTGTTCGCCTTTGGCGCACGGGAAAAATTCACCGCACTGGTCACCACCATGAACTGGCTGTCGCTGCCATTTTCCTATGCCTATGCGGTTCTGATCCTGATCGCGTTTTTTCTGCCGCCCTTGCAGGGGCTGATCGCCATTCTCTGGCTGGCACTCCTGCTGTCGCTGGTCTTCGCCTTTTCGCGGATCGTGCGCTTCTTCATCCGCGACCAGTCGTTGCTTGTCTCGGCGATCGTTATGACCCTGCTGGTGCCGGGCATGCTTCTGTCCGAGGCACTGCAGCGTTTTCTCGGCGTTTATCCGGCCTGAGAAACGAGACGGACTTCAGTCCGTGTCTTCGACCGTCTCGACCTTTGAATAGACACGCGGCGGAATGACGTCGGGATAATCGACCTGCATGAAATAGAGACCATCCGGCGGCGCGACTGGGCCGCAGGCTTTGCGATCCCGTGCTTCCAGTGCCGCGCGCACGTCTTCCGGTGTCATGCTGCCTTCACCGGCCATTTTAAGCGTTCCGGCAAAAGAGCGTATCTGGTTGTGGAGAAAGCTCTGCGCGGTGGCGCGTATCTCGATAAGATCGCCATTGCGCGTCACATCCAGCCGGTCGAGCGTTCTGACCGGGCTGCTCGCCTGACAATGAACCGAGCGGAAAGTGGTAAAATCGTGCCGGCCGACGAGCATCTGTGCAGCTTCATGCATGTGTTCGTGGTCCAGATCTTTCGATACCCACCATGCGCGCTTGTGCTCGAGTGCCAGCCGCGCTTTCCGGCAAATGATGCGGTACAGATAATGGCGGCGAAGCGCGGAGAAGCGCGCGTCGAAATCCTCGGTCACCGCCGTTACGTCGACAACCGAGACGGCCTCTTTCGCCATGGCCAGATGGGCGTTGAGAGCATTGCGAAGCTTATATGGCGCCCAATCGCGGGAAAGATCGACATGAGCTACCTGTCCCACGGCATGCACGCCGGAATCGGTGCGGCCAGCGCCGCGAATAGAAACGGTTTCGCCGGTCAGCGACCGGACGGCAGCTTCAAGCGCGCCCTGAACTGAAGGGCCGTTATCCTGTCTCTGCCAGCCGAAGTAAGGCGTACCGTCATATTCGACGGTCATGCGGAAACGCGGCATCAGCCGAGCCTCGTTCTGGCGGGAACGGGTGTGCCACGAACGAAATCGGCAGCCGACAGCGGCTTGCCACCCGCCTTCTGCAAACGGGTAAGCCGCACCGCGCCACTGCCGCAGGCGATGGTCAGGGCGTCATCGAGCACAGCGCCCGCTTCGCCCATACCGCTCGCCAGCTCTGACGCCAGAACCTTCACGCGCTCGGCCTTACCGCCGATTTCCATTTCCAGCCAGGCGCCGGGGAAAGGCGAAAGGCCGCGGATATGGTTATGGACGTCCTGTGCCGGCCGGGAAAAATTAATCCGGGTCTCGCCCTTGTCGATTTTCGAGGCATAAACGACGCCTTCTTCCGGCTGCGCAACGAGAGGAAGATCGTCTGCTTCCAGCTTGTCCATCGCCTGCCGCATCAGCCGCGCGCCTGTCAGCATCAGGCTGTCGTGCAATTCACCTGCCGTGGTATTCTCACCGATCGTGACCTTGGCGGTCAGCGCCACCGGGCCGGTATCGAGCCCCTTTTCCATTTTCATGACCATCATGCCCGTCTCGGCATCGCCAGCCATGATCGCCCGCTGAATGGGAGCAGCGCCGCGCCAGCGCGGCAGCAACGAGGCGTGGCCGTTATAGCAGCCAAGACGCGTACCGCTCAGGATTGCCTCGGGCAATAGCAGCCCATAGGCAACGACAACAGCGACATCGGCGTTGAATTCCCTGAATTGCTGCCGGTCTTCCTCGGCCTTGAAATTCACCGGCGTCAGCACGGGCAGACCCAGCAGTTCGGCCGCCTGATGCACCGGCGATTTCTGCAGATCGAGGCCACGGCGACCGCCTGGACGCGGCGGCTGCGTATAAACGGCAACGACCTCGTGACCAGCGTCCACCAATGCACGCAGCGTGGGAACGGAAAAATCCGGCGTGCCCATGAAAATGATGCGAAGAGCCATATCGCCCCCTGCCCTCTATGCCGGTCCGTCTACATATTTAAGACGAATCAGACCTTAGCGCGGGCTGCTTTGGTGAATTTCTTGATGACCATTTCTCGCTTCAGGCGCGAAATATGGTCGATGAACAGAATGCCGTTCAGGTGGTCGATCTCATGCTGCAGACACGTCGCCAGAAGTCCGTCCGCATCGACCGTCTGCTGCTTTCCGTCACGATCGACATATCGCACTGTCAGGGATGCGGGACGCTCTACCTCGGCATAATAATCGGGAATGGAGAGACACCCTTCCTCATAGGCCGAGACGTCGTCCGACACTCTGAGGATTTCCGGATTGATGAAGACGACCGGCTTTTTCTCCTCGTCCTCGCGCGAAACGTCGATCACCAGCATGCGGCGCGGCACGCCCACCTGAATGGCGGCAAGGCCGATACCCGGCGCATCATACATGGTTTCGAGCATATCGTCGGCAAGGCGCAACACTTCGGCATCCACCTGTTCGATGGGCCTTGATTGCTGGCGCAGCACGGGATCGGGCAAAATGATAAGCGGTTTGATAGTCATGGCTTCCCATAACGTATCTCTTGCGCGGAGGAAATAAAAAATACGCGGTCGAAATGGGACCTTCGGCTGGTTTTGCCCGACTCAATTCCGCCGCATGAATGTTCTTGTTTTGATCTTACGAATCACTGGAAATCTGGTAGATTTAGCCATGAGCATCGATTTCTCTTTTCTCCTCGATCCCGCCTTGCGGGCCGGCTCCGTCGACATCAGCTTCGGCGGGCTTCTTGCGGCTCTCGTTTTCGGCCTTTCCGCTTTCTGGATGGTCACGAAAAGTCGTGGGAAAAAAGCGGAAGCCGATGGTGAAATTTCCGATCTGTTGAAGACCCAGTCGGAACTGCACGGCCGGATCGCGGCGATGGCCGAGACGCTCGGCACGCGCCAGAGCGAGATGGGCCAGACGATCAACCAGCGCCTCGACGGCATGTCGCAGCGGCTGGGCGAGACGCTGACCGAGCAGACCCGGTCGACACACGAGAATCTAAGCCGCCTGCAGGAGCGGCTTGCGGTTATCGATGCCGCCCAGGGTAATATTCAGGATCTGGCAAAGGACGTGGTCGGGCTTCAGGCGATCCTCTCCAACAAGCAGACGCGCGGCGCTTTCGGGCAGGCGCGCATGGAAGCGCTGATCGCCGATGCGCTTCCCGCCGGGGCCTTTCAGCTTCAGCCCACGCTTTCGAATGGCTACCGACCGGATTGCATCATCAGGATGCCGAATAACGCCCCGTCCCTCGTCATCGACGCCAAGTTTCCGCTGGAGGCGTGGAATGCGCTGAAGGCGGATGAAACGCCCGAGGGCAAACGGGCTGCGACCCAGCAGTTCCGCCGCGATATGGAAGTGCATATTCGCGACGTGGCGGAGAAATATCTGATACGCGGCGAAACCCAGGATACGGCCTTCATCTTCGTGCCGTCGGAATCGATCTTCGCCGATATTCACCAGCATTTCGAATATCTGGTACAGCGTGCCCATCGCGCTCGTGTCGTCATTGTCTCGCCATCGCTTTTGATGCTGTCGGTGCAGGTTATCCAGTCGGTGCTGAAGGACCAGCGCATGCGCGAGCAGGCGCACCTCATTCAGGGTGAAGTCGCGCTTCTCATGGATGACGTGCGGCGGCTGGACGACCGGACGCGCAAGCTGCAAGCCCATTTCGGGCTGGCGCAGAAAGATGTCGACATGATGCTGATCTCCTCCGACAAGGTGCTGGCGCGTGGCCAGAAGATCGAGGGCCTCGATTTTTCGCCGACGGAAAAGGAGACCTCCCATAGCGAAATCGAGCAGGCGCGACGCTTTGCAGAGAACAGGGCAGGAACGGCCAAGTTGCGGGTGGTTGACGACGAGTGATCCCCTCGGGCAAAGTCGCCGCCTTGCTTTGAATTTCATACGGACATGCCCTGATGATTACTGTTTTCGGCTCCATCAACATGGATCTCGTCGCCACCGCCAAACGCCTGCCCAAACCCGGTGAAACCGTGACGGGAGAAACCTTTTCCACGGCGGCCGGCGGAAAGGGAGCCAATCAGGCGCTTGCCGCACGGCGCGCAGGTGCAACGGTCAAAATGGCGGGCGCTACGGGTGATGACACCTTTGCCGCGCCAGCGCTGACATTGCTGCGCGATGCCGGCACCGATCTGTCGCTCGTCAAGACTGCGCCCGGCCCCACGGGAACCGCCGTAATCCTGATCGGTGAAGGCGGGGAGAACATGATCTCGGTCATTCCCGCCGCCAATGGCGAAGTTTCCGCATCCGACGCCGCAAGAGCCGTGGCGGAGATGGCAGCGGGCGATATTCTGATGCTTCAGTTCGAGGTGCCCGCACCCTCAATCGAAGCAGCACTGACGGCCGCGAAGGCTAAACGTATCACCACTATCATCAATACCGCGCCGCTGACCGCGGACGGGCCGCGCCTTGCCAGCCTTTCCGATATCGTCATCGCCAATGAAACCGAGTTCGAACTGCTGATCGGCAAAAACGGACTTTCAGCCTCCGAACGGGAAAATGAACTCAAATCCCTGCATGAGCAGACCGGCCAGACATTGATCGTGACGCTTGGTGCTGATGGCGTAATCGCCATTCGCAACGGCAAGGTCTTCAAGGCGTCCGGTCTCAAGATCGAGCCGGTCGATACTGTTGGCGCTGGCGATACATTCTGCGGTTATCTCGCCGCCAGCCTCGATCAGGGTATGGATTTCGAAAAGGCGCTGAAGCGCGCCGCCGTCGCAGGCTCGCTCGCCTGCACCCGCGCCGGCGCACAGCCTTCCATTCCGGTTGCTGCCGAAGTGGACGCGAATATCTGACGGTTCGAGCTGTTAAATGCGAATGAAAGTGAGATAGGCCGAGCTGCGGCCTTCTCTTTTCGCCTTGTTCTCATAACGCGTGCCCGGCCAGTTGGCATAGGGGGTGTGCCAGTCCTCGGCACTTGCCGCCGTCCACTCGAAACCGCCGTGGCGGGCGCAATGCTGTAGCGTCCAGTTGACGTAGGTATCGATATCGGAAGCAAAGCAGAACTTGCCACCGGGTTTCAGGACGCGATGGAAACGGGCAAGATTGACGTCGGAAACGAAACGGCGCTTCCAGTGCTTCTTCTTCGGCCAGGGATCGGGATAGAGTAGATCGATGTGATCGATCGACCCATCCGGCAGCCAATCCAGCAATTGCGTCGCGTCATCATCGTAAAGGCGGATATTCATCAACTCGCCTTCACGCACGCTTGCCAGCAGCTTGGCCATGGAATTGACGAAGGGCTCGACGCCGATAAAGCCGGTCTCAGGATTTTCAGCCGCGCGGTGGGCAAGGTGCTCGCCGCCGCCGAAACCGATTTCCAGACGGACCGATTTCACATCCGCCGGAAAGAGAGCGACGAGATTTTTCGGAGGCGCGCTTTCCAGATCGATTTTCAGCAAAGGCAGCAGGTTTTCGATTGTATCGATCTGCTGATTGCGCAGGGGCTTGCCCTTGCGTCTGCCAAAAAACGCTTCCGTTGCGCGCGAACGCCGCTCTTCCGTCATGTCATACTCTCAAGAACAAATAGACTAAACCCGCACAGGGCCACTTGAATGGCACTATGCGGGTTACAAATGGTGCAACCGGTATCTCTCAATCCCCGTCGAATGACAAGGCTTAGAACAAGTCCCCGCATTTTCCGAACGTAAAATCGCTACGCAATTTTACTGGAAATGCTTCAAGCGCTCAAAGCTTCCTTGAGCGGCTTCACCAGATCGAGCTTCTCCCAAGAGAAGGAACCGTCACGGCCCGCCTTGCGACCGAAATGGCCGTAGGAGGACGTCTTGGCATAGATCGGCTTGTTGAGATCGAGATGACGGCGAATGCCCGACGGCGACAGATCCATGACCTTGCGGATGGCGCCTTCGACCTGATCTTCGCTGACCTTGCCGGTACCGTGCAGATCGACATAAATCGACAGAGGCTGGGCGATGCCGATCGCGTAGGAAATCTGAATGGTGCAGCGCTCGGCCAGACCGGCAGCCACCACGTTCTTGGCCAGATAGCGGGCAGCATAGGCCGCGGAACGGTCGACCTTGGTCGTGTCCTTGCCGGAGAATGCACCGCCGCCATGGGGGGCAGCACCGCCATAGGTGTCCACGATGATTTTGCGGCCGGTCAGACCCGCATCGCCATCCGGACCACCAATGACGAATTTGCCCGTCGGGTTAATATACCACTGGCAATCATCGGCGATCTTCAGGTCACCCAGCGCTTCGCGGATATAAGGTTCGACAACTTCGCGAACCTTCTTCGAATCCCAGCTGGCATCGAGATGCTGCGTGGACAAAACGATGGAAACGGCTTCCGAAGCCTTGCCGTCGACGTAACGAACCGTCACCTGGCTCTTGGCGTCGGGACCGAGTTTCGCAGCTTCGCCTTCGCCGCTTTTACGGGCGGTCGCGAGCAGCTGCAGAATACGGTGGGAATAATAGATCGGAGCCGGCATCAGGTCCGGCGTTTCCTTGCAGGCGTAACCGAACATGATGCCCTGGTCGCCGGCACCCTCGTCGCCCTGCTTGTCGGAGGCGTTGTCCACGCCCTGCGCGATATCCGCCGACTGCGGATGCAGGAGAACGTCGATCTTCGCCGTCTTCCAGTGGAAACCATCCTGCTCGTAGCCGATGTCGCGGATCGCCTTGCGGGCAGCCGACTTGAACTTCGAGGGATTGATGACCGGGTGGCCAGCAGCATCCTTGAGAACCTTGCCGTCCTTGTCCTTTTTCAGCAGGGTATCGGGAACCCGAACCTCACCGGCGATAATGACGCGGTTCGTCGTCGCAAGCGTTTCGCATGCGATGCGCACGGTCCAGGGGTCGACACCCGTCTTGGATGCCTCACGATAGATGAGATCCACGATTTCATCGGAAATACGATCACAAACCTTGTCCGGATGACCTTCGGCCACGGACTCGCTGGTGAACAGGTAATTGGCACGCATGCGGGATTCCCCTCAAAGAACGGTCTTCGAGTTTGTTAGTCATTTCGGCCATGAAAGACAAGGACACAACCACATAAATATATCTTTATGTGAGAATTCCTTTCTAATTGGGCACAAAAAAACGGCCCTTGCGGACCGTTGAGTGTCCAGCGCCGTACGCTGGAAAATAAAGCAGTCGCCTGCGAGTGCTACTCGGCATCCCCTTCGGCGGCGAGCGACTTGACGAGATCAACGAGGCGGCGGCGAACCTTCGGGTCGGCGATCTTCACGAAAGCGCGGTTCAGTTGCAAGCCTTCGGCAGACGACAGGAAATCCACCACGTAATTGGAACTCGATGCTTCTGCCATGCCCGTCGTGCCGACGGCCTGATCACCCGGCGCGTCCTCGAAGAAGAAGGAAACCGGCACATTCAGGATCGCGGAGATATTCTGCAGGCGGCTGGCGCCCACGCGGTTCGTGCCCTTTTCATACTTCTGAATTTGCTGAAAAGTAATTCCGAGGCTTTCACCCAGCTTTTCCTGGCTCATGCCCAGCATGGTTCTGCGAAGACGAATTCGGCTTCCGACATGAATGTCGATGGGGTTAGGCTTTTTCTTATTTTCGGTCATCATGCGGTCCTGACACTCGGAAAGGGTTGATATCTCGTTTCATTGCTTATTCGAAGAAATGAGCTGGTATTTCGACAGCGTCTAAACTTGTTTTACGACTGACGTATTCACTATGCAATTGTAGGGGTTCCCGGTCAATTCTGGCGCCGGGCAAAACGCCAGGCAGAAAATACCGAAACGGTCAGCATGATAGAAAAAATCAACCAGAAATACGTCCGATGTATGTCGTAAGTAACAGCGTCATTTGCCCCACCACTCAAGGTGGCGTCAACAATTCCGACCCGGCCGTAATCCAACCCGGCAATAATACGACCATAGGGATCTATAACGGCTGAAATTCCGGTATTAGCGCCGCGAATCACCGGCACTCCCGTTTCAACGGCCCGTACTCTTGCCTGCAGAAAATGCTGATAAGGGCCGGGTGTATCGCCGAACCAGCCATCATTCGTGACGTTCAGGATCGCTGCGGCGCCCGCCAGACCAGGGGTCATCTCTTCGGGAAAAATGATCTCGTAGCAGATCAGGGGATAGAGGGTTTTACCGGAAGGAAGCGTCAAAGGCGTGCGCGAAGACGCGGCTGAAAAGCCGCCCGGCAGACTGATGACATTATTGATGCCGAATCCCCGTAGAATATCTTCGAAAGGGACATATTCTCCAAAGGGTGTCAGATGGACCTTGTCGGTCGCGCCGATGATCTCGCCCTGACTGTCAATCGCATAGACCGAATTGTAGTAACGCGGAGGCCGGCCGGCACCGGCATCTTCCATTCTGACCGCACCGGTAAACAGGACCTGCCCGTCCTCAAGCGTCTTGGCGATTTCCGCCAGAGCGTCCGGATTTTGCGTCAGGATGAAAGGCACGGAGGTTTCCGGCCAAACAATGATATCTGGGCGTTTTTTTCCTTCGCCGGGCGGCAGGCCCGTCAAGCGCAGATGCTCGCTGAAAATCTCGGCCCTGTCTGCATTCAGCATCTTGCGGGACTGGTCGATCGACGGCTGCACGATCCTCACGGTCAGCGCATCCGCAGGTGTCTCCAACGGTGTCTGAAGGCGGTAAAAGCCATAACCAAAATGGCCAGCCAGCAGCAGGCCCGCCACAATGAGACCCGGCCACATGCCTTTTTTCGTGCCGATCAAGGCAGGCGAGGCGAAGATGAAGACGGCAAGCGTGGTGACACCAAAAAGACCAAGCAGATGCGCCGACTGCATCATGATCGGCACAGGCATGATGCCATAACCGATAGCGTTCCAGGGAAAGCCAGTTGCTATGAAGCTGCGGAGCCATTCCAAAAGGCCGAATGCGGCCGCAAGTGCGGCGATACGGCCGAGACCGTCCGACCAGACGATATTGGCGGCTGCGACCGCAAAACCGTAAAACACGGCGAGAACAGCCGGAAGGCCGAGGATGGCGAGCGGTAGCGCCCAGGCGAACTCGTCAGCTTCCAGCAGGAGCGCATTGCCCAGCCACCACAGGCCCGCCACGAAATAACCAAGGCCGAAACACCAACCGATGCCGAAAGCGGGCATGATGCGGCTGAAGATGCCGCCGCCCGGCTTGCCGGTGCAGCCATCGACCAACCAGACAAGCAGGGTGAAAGACAAAAAAAGCGCTGCGAAAAAGCCAACCGGAGGCAAGGCAAGCGCTCCAACCGCGCCTGCGGCAATCGCCATCACTGCGCGGCTTTTGCCGCCGGCCAGCATTACCCTGCCTGCAAGACGCTCCATGCCATCTCCGTTTAATGCCCACCCGGAAAAGCCCAACCCGGCATGGCCGCGCAAAGGAATTTCCCTTTAGACTCGACGTAAAGGAAAAAAGATTCGCAGTCCACAGAAGGGATGATCGCCGGAGCACCGTGCGTCCTTTTGGACTCTTGATGACGCGTTCAAGGAGCGGCGGCGACGGGGAGCATCCCGTCGCCCACCTCAGTCAGCGTTTTGCTGGTGGGTGATGAGGCGAACATCCGGCGCGGGCAGCGGAATAACCTCATCGGCATCGGCATCGCCCGGCGCGCGGTCATCCTGCCCTTCCGAGCCATGATCGCGGACGATACGGACACCCTTGATACGCCTTGTATCCGCATCGAGGATCTGGAACTCGAAACCAGGTACGGCCCTGACCACTTCACCCTTGGCCGGAATGCGGCCGAGTGCGAAGAATATCAGGCCGCCGAGCGTATCGATTTCTTCAAGATGTTCGCGGACATCGAATTCCGGTCCGATTGCCTCGGCAAGTTCTGTAAGCTCTGCGCGGGCATCCGCCACCAGCACGTCGGCGGACAAACGCGAAAACATCGTCTCGTCCTTGTCGTGCTCGTCATCAATGTCACCCACGACCATCTCGACGATGTCCTCATGGCTGACGAGACCGTCCGTGCCACCATATTCGTCGATCACCAGGGCAAGCTGTGTTCTCTGTGCCTGCATGGTCTTCAAAAGATCGGAGGCCAGCATGGAGGGGGGTGCAAAAAGAATTTTACGCACCAGCCCGGCATCGGCGACCGTCTGTTCCAGATCCACCCGAGCCAGGTCAAAATTCGGTCGCGGCGAGCGCGGAGCCTTCGTCTCGCCATAGGCAACGCCACGCGATCCCACTCGGCGTTTGTTGCGCGCCTGCTTGGCGACATAGGCCAGCAGATCGCGAATGTGGATCATGCCCTTCGGATTATCCAGCGTCTCATCGTAGACCGGCATGCGGGAGCGCCCGGTTTCCTCAAAGAGGATCAGAGCTTCGCCGATGGTCATATTCTGGTCGAGACCGTCGATATCCACGCGTGGGATCATGATATCTTCGACCCGAACCTCCCGGAAACGCAGGATATTGTTCAGCATCGCCCGCTCTTCGGGCGAAAAGGCTGCACCGATTTCGGTGTCGTCCATCAGCGCGTCGGTCAAATCCTCGCGCAGGCGCTCGCCCTGTGACGGTTTCAGCAACCGTCCAATGCGCGACCAGATCGTCGATCTCGGCTTTGCATTGGAGTCGTTCCGTAAATGACTACTGCCCTCCTCCGAGGAGGACTGCTCGCCGTTTTCTCTGCCCTCATTGGCAGGTCGTGCAGAATGTTCGTTCATGGCTCCAGACAATATTCAAAGCGGTTCCTGTCCCGCGTAAGGATCAGATAGGCCAAGCACCGCCAAAATGCGAGTCTCAAGCGACTCCATTTCTTCCGCCTCCTCCTCATCCATGTGGTCATAACCGAACAGGTGCAGGAACCCATGAACAAGAAGATGGGTCAGATGATCCTCGAAACTCTTCTCAAGTTCAAGAGCCTCGCGTTCAACCGTCTCGCGCGCGATGACGATATCGCCCAGCATCGGGCCGGGCATGCCGCCCGGTTCCAGCGGAAAAGCGGGGAAAGACAAGACATTGGTTGCCTTGTCCTTGTCGCGCCATTCGGCATTGATTTCCCGGATATTTTCATCGTCGGTAAAGACCAGCGACAGTTCCACCGGCATTTTCGGGAAGGGTTGTTTCTCTTCCCGCTTCAAAAAATCAACCGCCGCATCCAGCGCCTTGGTGGCAAAGGCAAGAAGGTCCTCTTCCGAGGACCACCCTTCGGCCTCGACGCTGATTTGAATATCCAGAGCTGTCATTGTCTTGCGTCAGTTGCCCTTCAGGAGGCTTTCATCCGGCACCGCCGTGTGGGATTCGTAGGCCCGCACGATGCGCGCCACCATCGGATGGCGCACGACGTCCACATCCTTGAAGCGCACGACGGATACACCTTCCACATCGGTGAGGATTTGCAGGGCCTCGACAAGGCCCGACTTCACGCCGCGCGGAAGGTCCACCTGGCTTGGGTCGCCGGTCACGATCATGCGGCCTTTCTCACCGAGACGGGTGAGGAACATTTTCATCTGCATGGTCGTGGTGTTCTGGGCTTCGTCCAGAATGACGGCGGCGTTGGCAAGCGTGCGTCCGCGCATGAAGGCCAGCGGCGCAATTTCGATGACGCCCGCCTGAATGGCGCGCTCCACCTTGTCACCCGGCATCATGTCGTAAAGCGCGTCGTAAAGCGGGCGCAGATAAGGATCGACCTTCTCCTTCATGTCGCCCGGCAGGAAGCCAAGGCGTTCGCCCGCTTCTACTGCGGGACGCGAGAGGATGATGCGGTCGACCGCACCACGCTCCAGAAGTTGCGCTGCATGCGCCACGGCAAGATAGGTCTTGCCGGTGCCGGCGGGGCCGACGCCGAAAACCAGTTCGGATTGCTCCAGCGCCCGCATGTAGACATCCTGGGTGGGCGTTCGGGCAGCGACGGTCTTCTTGCGCGTGGAAATCTGCGCCATGGAGATCTTCGCCTTGCGCTCCATCGTCGGCAAGGTCAGCTGGTCATCTGCCGCCATGGCCATGCGGATCGCGCCTTCCACGTCGGAAACCTCGGCGGTTCCGCCCTTGAGCAGACGCTCGTAAAGGAAATCCAGCGCCCGGCGAGCCTGATTGGTGGCAACGACATCGCCGGTGATGGCAACGGAATTGCCGCGCGGGCGCGCATCAATGTTGAGGCGTTGTTCCAGCAATTTGAGGTTCTGATCGAACTGACCGAATAGCTCTCCCGCTATCCTGTTATTCTCGAACGTGAGGACGAAGTGATTGGCGTCGGTCGCGGCTTGGCGTGGCTGGCGCGATGAAGGTGATACCAATTCATGTGCGTTCAAGCGGTCAGGCTCCTGTCCCAATCAGTGTCGGCTCCTCACTCTAACTCTCTGCCACCTCGGCAAACAAGCTGTTTGGACCCGTTGCGGTGATTCGTACATTAACAATGTCACCGATTTTCAAAGTCTTTGCATCAAGATTCACAGATTGCAGCCAGGGAGAGCGACCTATCAACTGTTCAGGCATGCGGCCGGGCTTTTCCAGCAACACATCCATCGTCTTTCCGACCAGCGATTCCGCAAATTCCTTCTGCTGCCGCAAGAGCAGCGCCTGCAATCGTTCCAGCCGCTCGGCCTTCACCTCTTCCGCAACCTGATCCGTCAGATCGGCGCCCGGCGTTCCGGGGCGTGTGGAATATTTGAATGAAAAGGCCTGCGCATATTTCACCTGTTCGATGATCGCCATCGTGTCTTCGAAATCACGATCCGTCTCGCCGGGGAAGCCAACAATAAAATCCCCGGACATGGCGATATCAGGGCGGGCGGCCCGGATTTTTTCAATGAGCTGGATATATTCCTCACCTGTGTGGCGACGATTCATCGCCTTCAGAATGCGATCCGACCCGGACTGAACAGGCAAATGCAGATAGGGCATCAGAATGCGCAGGTCGCGATGTGCGCCAATCAAGCGGTCATCCATGTCGCGCGGATGGCTGGTGGTATAGCGAAGGCGTGCAAGACCGGGAATTTCCGCCAGCCGGTAAAGAAGCTCGGCAAGTCCCCATTTTTCGCCCTTCGGGCCTTCGCCCTGCCAGGCATTGACGTTCTGGCCGAGCAGCGTGATTTCGCGCACACCGGCATCTACCAGTTTCATCGCCTCATCCACGATCTGGCGCACGGGACGCGAAACTTCCGAACCACGCGTATAGGGCACAACACAGAAGGTGCAGAACTTGTCGCAGCCTTCCTGCACCGTCAAAAATGCCGTGACGCCGCGCGTACGCAGTGTTGCCTTTTCGGCCACCGGCAGATGTTCGAACTTGTCCTCAACGGCATATTCGGTCTCGATGACGCGCTCGCCGCCGCGAACCCGCTTCAGGGCGTCCGGCAGGCGATGATAGGTCTGTGGGCCGATGACGACGTCGACGGCTGGCGCACGGCGAAGGATTTCCTCGCCTTCTGCCTGTGCCACACATCCGGCAACGCCGATCACGAATTCGCGGCCCTGTTCTTCGCGCGATTTTTTCATGTCGCGCAGGCGGCCGAGCGCCGAATAGACCTTTTCAGCGGCCTTTTCGCGGATGTGACAGGTGTTCAGAAGCACCAGATCCGCCTCGCCCATATCCTCCGTCTGAACGTAACCGTCCTTCGCCAGCGCATCGCTCATGCGGACGGAATCGTAGACGTTCATCTGACAGCCATAGGTCTTGATGAAGACCTTCCTGCTGTTAGAGCCCTCGCGGGCAATCATTTCGGGGGCATCGAGGCCAAGCGTTTCCTGGGTCATGGCGGTTATCTAGTGTTTTTCACGCCCGGATTAAACAGAAAAATACCGGAAAAGCTGCAATGCTCTATTTCCGCCAGCCACCACGCAGGCTGAAGGCCAACATGGAACGGATAGAAGCGGCAATATCGGTCGCCAGACGCTTGCGGTTATCCGTGCTGTGAAACGGAACGCTGTCACCGAATGTAACGTCGACGTCGATAGCACCTGCCCTGATGATACCGAGCAGATGCGGCACCAGAGTTATGCTGCCCGGCCAGGCCGCAATGACCCGGTGGTAACGTCCCATGGCCATGCCCTGCACACGCGTAAAGGCGATTGCGACCGGCTGCACATAGACGAGCTTGCCCGGAACCTGCTCGGCAGCCGTGGAGGCTGCGCCAAACAGCGAGGATTTGACGGCAAGCATGCGGTTGCCGTCAGAGGTAGTGCCTTCCGGGAACAACACGACGATCTCGCCATCGGCCATGCGGGCGGCGATCTCGCCGACCTGCGCACCGGTGCTGCGCTTCTGCTCGCGCTGGACGAAGATGCTTTTCTGCAGACGGGCGAGCCAGCCAAAGACGGGCCAGTCACGCACTTCCGTCTTGGCGATGAACACCACGTCCGCAATACTGCCGAGAACGAGAATGTCCTTCCACGAGGCGTGGTTGACCGCCAGCATCAGCGGTTTTGCCCGCTCCACATCCCCATGGACATGCACGCGGATGCCAAGGACATGGCAGGCTATGCGGTGCCAGATGCGTGGAATGCGACGGCGAAGCTGCCAGTCGAAGGCAAGGCCCAACAGTTGCAGCGGCAGCAATATAAGCGTGACGATCAGGAGAACGACCGCAATATAGGCTGTCCGAAGCCACATCATGATTGAACCGTGCGCTTGCTCACCAGCGTCTCAATGTTCGCCGGGCTTCAACGGTACGCCGTAGAGTTCGAGCCGGTGATCGACGAGCTTGAAGCCATGCTCCCTGGCGATCTTTTCCTGAAGCGCCTCGATCTCGGGTGAATGAAACTCGATGACCACGCTGTTCTTCAGATCAATCAGATGATCGTGATGTTCCTCAGGCACGGTCTCGTAACGCGAGCGGCCATCGCGAAAATCATGACGCTCGATGATGCCGGCGTCCTCGAACAGCTTCACCGTTCTGTAAACGGTAGAAATCGAGATGCGCGGATCCACGGCGGAGGAACGGCGGTAAAGCTCCTCGACATCCGGATGGTCTGCCGATTCCTGCAGCACGCGGGCGATGACACGGCGCTGGTCCGTCATCCGCATGCCGCGTTCGGCACAAAGTTCCTCCAGCGTTTTCGAAAGGTCTATCACGTCTTCTGGCCTTTTGAGTATTCCGGTTGAATTTCGGGGCTGTCGCCGAAAAATGCCTGTCGCAGGGAACTAGCGAAGATCGCGGCGCATGACAAGCGCCGTCGACTTCGCGCCATCCTTGGCTGTGTAATAGGCCTTGCGCTCAGCGACCGTTTTGAAGCCGAGCTTTTTATAAAGTCCCAGGGCGGAGGCATTGTTGCTGTCCACTTCCAGGAACATCGTTTCGGCACCGCGCATCATCGCCTCACGGACGGCCGATTGCATCAGGCGCCAGCCGAGGCCGGTGCGCGCGAACTTGTCGGCCACCGCAACGGTCAGGATTTCCGCCTCGCCGGCCACTTCGCGCGCAAGCACGAAACCACCGAGCGGTTTGCTGAAAAATGCGTTCGTCTGCCGCGCGACGGCACCGAAAACCGAGCCTTGCGTCAACAGCCCGGAAAACTCCCCGTCATTCCAGGGGCGCGGAAAGCGCAGCGCATGCAATTCCGCCACTCCGGCGCAATCCTCATGCTGCATCGGTACGATCTCGAAATAGGGCTTCCAGCTTAGATATTCGTCAAACATAACAAGGAATCATCCGCACGCATTTACGGGTGCCACCTATCAGGCAACGCTCTGGCGTGCCAGCGCAAAACCCGTCTGCGGCCGGGCATCCGGGCCGCGAAGGTAAAGCGGTGCGGGTTTCGACATGCCTTTCGGCTTGCGTCCACCCGCCCGCGCTACAGTGGAAATCGGAAAATGATCGGGACCTGACCCCGTGTCGAAACCCTGAAAAAGGGGTGCGGCGGAACCGATAATGGCGCCATCGAAACCGGAGAGAGCCGTTTTGGCATCCGCCAGAGACAAAAGCGCGGCCTCGAGGAGCGGCGATCCATCCTCTGCAAATGTCTGGAGGTAGGCTTCGCCCCGTTTGGCGTCGAGCCCGACAGCCACTGGCCGGCCGGGATTTTCCAGCAGATGATGCAAGGCGATCGTCTCAAGCGTGGTTACGCCGACTGCCTCTATGCCGAGCGACAGGGCGAAACCACGCGCGGCGGCAACGCCGACGCGAATGCCGGTAAAGGAACCCGGTCCGATCGTTACCGCGATGCGCCCGACTTTCTGAAGCGGTAGCTGCGCCTGCTGCAGGGCACCATCAATCACAGCCATCAGCCGCTCGGCATGACCTTTTCCGATGGTTTCGCATACCTCGCCAAGCACCGTGTCGGAGGCGCTGTCATAGACGCAGGCGGAACAGTCCACACCTGAGGTATCGAGTGCGAGAACAATCATGGCGCGGCCTGGCTTACAACGTCATACAGCTTCGACTTCGCGCACTTCCGGCACGAAATGGCGAAGCAGGTTCTGGACGCCGTGCTTCAGCGTGGCGGTGGAGGACGGGCAACCGGAGCAGGCGCCCTTCATGTTCAGGAACACGGTGCCGTCGCGGAAACCACGGAAAGTGATATCGCCACCATCCTGCGCCACGGCGGGGCGGACGCGGGTATCCAGCAGTTCCTTGATGGTGGCGACGATGGTTTCGTCACCCGCTTCAAAGAACTCGCCTTCCTCATCCGACACTTCAGCCGCAATGGCAGTGCCCATGATGGGGCGGCCAGACATGAAATGCTCCATGATCGAACCGAGAATGGCGGGCTTCAGATGCTGCCATTCGGCGTCATCCTTGGTGACGGTGATGAAATCGAAGCCGAAATAAACGCCGGTGACACCCGGAATGGTGAAGAGGCGCTCTGCCAGCGGCGAGGCCTGCGCCTGCGCAGGGTTGAGAAACTCAGCCGTGCCGCTTTCCAGCACCACCTTGCCCGGCAGGAACTTGAGGGTCGCGGGGTTCGGCGTGGCTTCCGTCTGAATGAACATTATCTGTCTCCTTCGAGGTCGCCGTTCACGCCCCGCAATTTAGAATTCTTCCAAAAAATACGCCTGGCGAAGCCTTACTTCAAGCCCTGACATGATAATTACATTCAAGAAATCGTCAGCCCCAAATTCTTGCCCGAATCCGTTCCTGCCTTTCGGGGTCGAACGAAGGTCAGCAAAGGGCGTCGATTTCCTCATCCGTCAGCGTATCCGGTAGCACGGTGACGGGGATGGGGAAGGCCGCACCGCGTCCTGAGATGGAGGAGACGAGCGGTCCCGGCCCCTCCTTCGTTGATCCTGCCGCCAAAACCAGAATGGCAATATCGCGATCTTCCTCGATGAGCCCGTGGATCTGCTCGGTTGCGCCGCCTTCACGGATCACCGCTTCCGGCTCGATGCCGATGGTCTCACGGACCTTCTGGGCGATCTTGGCAAGCGTTGCTTCCGCCTCCTCGCGCGCCTCGGCCCGCATGATCTGCTCGACGCCCAGCCACTGCTGGAAATCGCCTTCCGGTATCATGTAAAGCAGAACCAGTCCGCCATTGGAGTTCTTGGCGCGACGACCGGCATAATGCACGGCCCTTTCGCATTCCGGTGTGTCATCGATAACAGCGAGAAATTTGCGACGATGCCCTTCCAGACGCGACAGCCGTTTTGAAACCATTCCGCACTCCCTGTGTCCGCCGCGATCCGAAAAACCGCCCGACGGTTCGGGCGGAGATTATATCAAATCACGGCAGGCGCAAACCGCCCGCCGTGATCCGCAAGGCGATGCGTGGTCAGCGCAGGAACCCGATGATGTCGCGCACCTCGTTCATCGTGTTTTCAGCGATCGCGCGCGCGCGCTCACCACCCTGTTTGAGGATGGCATCGATGTGGGTGGGATCGTCGAGAAGGCGGCGCATCTCGTTGTTGACCGGAGCCAGCACATTGACGGCAAGCTCGACGAGAGCCGGCTTGAAGGCCGAGAACTGCTGTCCGCCGAATTCTAAAAGAACCTCCGCTTTCGTCTTGTCAGACAGTGCCGCATAGATACCAACGAGGTTTTCGGCCTCTGGGCGGCCCTTCAGGCCTTCCACTTCGCTCGGCAGTGCATCCGGGTCCGTCTTCGCCTTCTTGATCTTTCTCGAAATGGCGTCGACATCGTCCATGAGGTTGATGCGCGACAGATCCGACGGATCGGACTTCGACATCTTCTTGGTGCCGTCCTTCAACGACATCACCCGCGGTGCCGGACCGCCGATCAGCGGCTCCACCATCGGGAAATAGGCATGCACCGGCTCATTGCCCACGGTGATGTCGAGCCCGAGACCGGCGTTGCGGATATGGTCGCCGAAATCGATGTTGAATTTCTGGGCGATGTCGCGGGCCAGTTCCAGATGCTGCTTCTGGTCGTCGCCGACAGGAACGTGGGTCGCGCGGTAGACGAGAATGTCCGCAGCCATCAGGCTCGGATAGGCAAGCAGCCCAAGCGACACCTGCTCGGCATTCTTGCCGGACTTGTCCTTGAACTGCGTCATGCGCTCCATCCAGCCGATACGCGCCACGCAATTGAAGATCCAGGCGAGTTCGGCGTGCTGCGGCACAGCCGACTGGTTGAAGACGATATGCTTCACCGGATCGATGCCCGCGGCAATGAAGGCGGCAGCGATCGAGCGGGTCTGCGCCTTCAGGTCCGAATGAACGAGCTGGGCGGTGATGGCGTGCATGTCGACGACGCAATAGATGCAGTCGTTATCTTCCTGCAACGCCACGAATTTGCGGATGGCCCCGAGATAATTGCCGAGATGCAGATTGCCGGTCGGCTGGACGCCCGAGAAAACCAGCGGCTTGAATGCGTTCATTGTCGTCCTCGAAAAGGCTTGTGGAGGGCCCCGCCCCGTGGTTGGAATTGCACGCGCGCTTATGCACCTACAGCCCCTCGCAATCAAGCGGTTTCAGGGCGCGTCAGCCGCGCGGCTGAAGAAGATCCCAGTGATTTCCATAAGGGTCCGCAAAGACCGCGACGGAGCCATAAACCTCATGGCGCGGTTCCTCCAGAAAGCGCACGCCGCGCGCAAGCATCGTCTCGTAGTCACGACCGAAATCGTCGGTATGCATGAAAAACCCGACACGGCCGCCGGCCTGGTTGCCGATGGCAAGACGCTGCGCTTCGCCATCCGCCTCGGCAAGCAAGAGGGCACAGCCATCGGTCCCTTGAGGCTTCACCACCAGCCAGCGCTTGCCGTCATCAAGAGGTTGGTCGGAAAGGCAGTCAAACCCCAGAACCTCGCAATAAAACGTCTTTGCCCGGTCATAATCGTCCACCACGAGTGTGATGAGGGCGATGCGACGGTTTTCTGCAAAGGACATTAGCTTGTCTCCGTCTGGGCATTCTTGTTGCGGCGCTTTTTGATGGCTCTCTTGACCATGCCGAGATCGGCACCACCCGAAACGAAAGCGAGCACGAAATAAACGAGCATGGCGGAGAGCACGAGGCTCATGATGGTTCCGGCCCGGACGAAAATGGAGGAGCCGGAGGACAGCTCGAAGCTGAGATAGGTCAGCGCATAGTGAACGAAGCCCGCCATAAGGGCGGCGGACAGCAGCAAGCGCGGAATGCGGGTGAGGAGCGGAATGTCCACATGCCAGTGACCCCGCCACAACAGCATGCCGAACAGCAGGGCGGCATTGACCCAGCCGGCGGTGATCTCGGCAATGGCGATGCCCGGACCTCCGAGACGCGGAAACAACGTCAGCGCCAGAGAGACGTTCACAACCACGGAAATCGCCGCGAAGATCATCGGGGTGCGGGTGTCCTCGCGGGCAAAGAAGCCGGGAATGAACGCCTTTATCAGCACGAAAGCCGGCAGGCCGAGGCCATAAATACCGAGGATCTGCGCGACGGTGACGGTGGCCGAAGGCGCGAAATTGCCGCGCTCGTACAGAAAGCGCACGATGGGCTCCGCCATGACGAGAAGGGCAGCGGCAGCGGGCAATGTCAAAAACAGCACGAATTCGACCGAGCGGTTTTGCAGGCTTCCCGCCTCGACCATATGTCCGCCACGCAAAGCCCGCGCCAGCTCCGGCAAAAGCACGGTGGCAACGGCGATGCCGACGACACCGAGCGGCAGCTGGTAAATCCGGTCGGCATAGGCGAGCGAGGAGATCACACCCTCACCGGCAGACGCGATATTGGTGTTGATCAGGAGATTGATCTGGGTGATGCCGCCGGTGATCGCGGCCGGCAAAGCAAGGACCAGCAGGCGCTGGACATTCTTCGTCAGCCGGGGTCTGCGGAAACCGATCCGCATGCCGGCATTGCGCACGGCAATCCAGACGATGCCAAGCTGCACCACACCCGCCGCCATGACACCCCAGGACAGGGCATAACCCACCTGAAGCGGGTCGTAATGCTTCCACCAGGCCAGCATCAGAACACCAATCAGAATGATGTTCAGGAAGACCGGCGCAATCGCGGCAGCGAAATAGCGGTGCAGCGAATTCAGCATGCCGCCCATCATCGCCGCCAGCGACATGCAGGCGAGATAGGGGAACATGATGGTTGCGAGACGGACGGTGTTGTCGAATTTCACCGGGTCTTCCAGAAAGCCCGGCGCAATAACGGTGCGCACGATGAACGGCATCGACAGTTCCATCAGGATCGTCAAAGCCAGAAGCACGGTGAACAGAACGCCGAAAACTTCTTCGGAAAAGCGCCTTGCGCCCTCCATGCCGTTCGCCTCGATTTCCTTGGCAAAAAGCGGCACGAAGGCCGAGTTGAACGCGCCTTCGGCAAAAAGGCGCCGGAAGGTGTTCGGGAACCGGAAGGCAGCATTGAAGGCATCGGCGACCGGGCCGGTACCGACGGCTGCGGCCATCAGCGTCTCGCGGAGGAAACCGAAGATACGGCTTCCGAGCGTGGCCGTGCCGACCGTGGCGAACTTTCCGATCAAGCTCATGGGAATTTCAAGCCTTTGCCGTGCGCGTGGCCGGCAGCGCCGCCACATCGGGATGGGCGATGATGCCGTTTGGCATGCGATCGCGCAATTCGTCTTCCTGCTCGCTCATCACGGCCTTCAGGCGCGTGGCAATGCTGGCCTGCCGGTTGTCGTTGGTAACCTTCTGGCCGAAGAGATCAGTCACGTAGAATGTGTCGATGACCTTCTCGCCGAAGGTGGTGATGCGTGCGGAATGAATATCCAGCGACAGATCGGCAATGACAGCCGTCATATCCGCCAGAAGCCCCGGCCGGTCGAGGCACTCGACCTCGATAACGGTGAACTTGTTCGAAAGCCCGTTGGAAATGATGACGGAGGGCGGAATGGTGAAGGCGCTTTTCTTCCTCCGGCTCTTGGTGCGGGTGGCAATCATTTCCGGCAGGCGCTGACGACCGGACAGAACCTCTTCGATCAGCTTGCCGACATTGTTGCCGCGCCGCGTCTCGTCTTCGTCGATCGGAAATTCGCGGTTGATCAGGATCGTATCGAGCGCCCGCCCATCGGATGTGGTGAAGATTTGCGCGTCGGCAATGTTGGCGCCGGCCGCAGCACAGGCGCCGGTAATGATCGACAGCAGGCGCGGATGGTCGGGCGCCAGCACGGTGATTTCGGTGATGGCGTGGAAGGAATGTGTGCGCACCATGGTCGACAGCGCTTTTTCCTGCTTGTCGGCCTCGCGGATGAAGCGGGTGTGACGCACCTGATCTTCCAGCGCCACCGTCAGCAGATAGGGCTCATAGTGCAGCTTGGTGTATTTGCGCCGTGCCTTCTGGCCCCAGTCTTCCAGCGCGTCGTAAAGCGCCTGACGGGCAATATGCGCCCTTTCCTTGCGGGAGACTTCCGAAAAGCCACCGGAGAGAAGCAGCTCGGTCTCGTAATAAAGCGAGCGGAGCAACTGACCCTTCCAGCCGTTCCAGACACCCGGACCGACCGCGCGGATATCGCAGACCGTCAGGATAAGCAGCATCTTCAGCCGCTCCATGGATTGTACCTTGTCGGCGAAATCGGTGATGGTCTTGCGGTCGTGCAGGTCGCGCGTCTGGGCGACCATGGACATCAGAAGATGCTGCTCGATAAGCCAGACCACCATTTCGGTCTGCTTGCCGGTCAGCCGGAAACGCTGGCAAAGCTTGCGGGCCACCCGCGCGCCGGCAATCGAGTGATCCTCCTGCCGGCCCTTGGCCACATCGTGCAGCAGAACGGCCACATAAAGTGCCTCACGCTCCTCGACACCCGGCATCAGCTGGTTGGCAAGCGGATGGGCATCCACAGCCGTTCCCTTGTCCACCTCCGAGAGTACGCCGACAGAGCGGATCAGATGCTCGTCCACCGTATAGTGATGATACATGTTGAACTGCATCATCGCGACGATCTTGCCGAATTCGGGAATGAACTTGCCGAGGACGCCAGCCTCGTTCATGCGCCGCAAGGTGAGCGCCGGATCACGCCTCGAGGTGAGGATCGCCAGAAACAGCCGGTTCGCCTCCTCGTTCTCGCGAAGCCCGTCATTGATCAGCGACAGCGACCGGGTAACGACACGCAGCGCATCCGGGTGAAGTTCGAGATTGTTGATATCGGCGATGTGAAAGAGCCGGATCAGATTGACCGGATCGTTTTTGAACACGTCCGGCTTGGCCAGCGCGATGCGGCCGCGATCCTCAACGAATTCAACAGAGCCGGGAATTTTGCGGACGCGGTGGGCAAAGCGGCTGAGAACACCCGACAGGCCCGGCACGTCCTTTGCCTGCCTGTCCTCCAGTGCGGCGCAGACGATGCGGGTCAGGTCACCCACATCCTTCGCCACCAGGAAATAATGCTTCATGAAACGTTCGACGGCGGAAAGCCCGGGGCGTGGCTGGTAGCCCAGCGCATCGGCGATCTCGCGCTGAATGTCGAAGGAAAGGCGCTCTTCCGCCTTGTTGGTGATGAAATGCATCTGGCAACGGACCGCCCAGAGAAAATCATCGGCCTTTTCGAACAGCCTGAGTTCGCGCTTAGACAGGACGCCAAGCTTGACGAGATCGGCTGTATCGCGGACATGGTAATAATATTTGGCGATCCAGAACAGCGTGTGCAGGTCGCGCAGGCCGCCCTTGCCTTCCTTGACGTTCGGCTCCACCAGATAGCGCGTATCGCCCGCCTTGCGGTGACGCTGGTCACGCTCGGCCAGCTTGGCGGCGATGAATTCCGGCCCGGTGCCGGTGACAACTTCCGACTCGAAACGTTTTTCGAGATCATCGGTCAGGGATTTTTTGCCGCAGATTGCCCGCACTTCCAGAATGGCGGTGCGGATGGTCATATCGGATTTCGACAGGCGGACGCACTCATCCACCGTGCGCGTGGCGTGGCCGACCTTGAAGCCGAGATCCCAGAGCAGATAAAGCACGAACTCCACGGCCTTGTGCATATCCGGCGTGTTCTTGGCCGGCAGCAGGAACAGTAGGTCGATATCCGATCCCGGCGCCAGCGTGCCGCGACCGTACCCCCCCACCGCTGCAACGGCGATCTGCGGCGCGTCTTTCGGATAGACATATTGGCAGGCGAGATCATAGAGGATTTCGATCAGCCGGTCCTGGAGCCAGGAGATACGTCGGGCGCAATCGATGCCGCTGCCGTCGGATTTCAGCAGTTCGCGAGCCTTTTCCCGGCCTTCCGTGCTGGCCTTTCGAAAGATCGGCAGCAGGTCTGACCTGACATCGGCGATGCGCTTGCCGTCGTTCTTGAAGATGATGTCGCATTCGCGCTTCAGCGCCGAAACATCGAGAATTTCGGAAAAATCCAGGTCCTTGATGGCCATTTATGCCGTTATCCATGTCCTGTGGGAAAGCCACCGCTTGCGATGGGATTGTCCTATAGCGAGTTTCAAAGGCGATGGACAGGCAGTCTATCCTCTTAAGCCTTGCCAAGTTCTTTCTTTAACGCATAGAGCGCGTCCAATGCCTCACGCGGTGTCATTTCGTCCGGGTTGAACCCCTTCAAAGCTTCTTCCACCTTCGATGGTCCAGCCTTGCGGGTTTCCTCACGGCGAACCGCGATCTGGAACAGCGGAAGATCGTCGATCAGCTGACTGGCCGGGTTCTTGCGATCGGCATCTTCGAGCTTCGTCAGCACCTCACGGGCGCGCTCCACCACCGATGCCGGAAGTCCGGCGAGCCTTGCCACCTGAATACCGTAGGAACGATCCGCAGCACCCGGTCCGACCTCGTGCAGGAAGATGACGTCACCCTCCCATTCCTTCACCCGCATCGTGGCATTGGAAAGGCGACCAAGTTTTTCCGACAGCACCGTCAGTTCGTGGAAATGCGTGGCGAAGAGGCCACGGCAACGATTGACCTCGTGCAGATGCTCCACCGCCGCCCAGGCGATCGAAAGGCCGTCGAAGGTTGCCGTGCCACGGCCGATCTCATCCAGAATGACCAGCGAGCGATCCGTCGCCTGATTGAGGATGGCGGCCGTTTCCACCATTTCCACCATGAAGGTCGAGCGGCCACGCGCCAGATCGTCGGACGCGCCGACGCGGGAAAACAGCCGGTCTACGATGCCGATATGGGCGGCTTCTGCCGGAACGAAGGAGCCGATCTGCGCGAGGATGGCGATGAGCGCATTCTGACGCAGGAAAGTCGACTTACCGCCCATATTAGGGCCGGTCAGCAGCCAGATCGCACCGTTCTTGCCACCATCGATTGCCGACAGATCGCAATTATTGGCGATGAATGGCCCAGCCGACTGCCGCCGCAGCGCCTGTTCCACAACGGGGTGGCGCCCGCCTGTGATCGCAAAGGTCATGGAGGCATCGACGATCGGGCGGCAATAGGCCTGTTCGGTAGCGAGATAAGCAAGGCTTGAGGCGACATCGATCACCGCAAGCGCCAGCGCACCCGCCTTGATCGCCTCCGCCTGCTGCACCACGGCCTCGACCATGCGCTCGAAGGCTTCCAGCTCCATGGTTAGAGCCTCAGCCGCGGCATTGGCGATGCGGCTTTCGAGATCGGCAAGCTCGGTGGTGGTGAAGCGCATGGCGCCGGCCATGGTCTGGCGGTGAATGAAGAGCGCCTTCGCCTCATCCGTCGCCATCATGACATCGGCGTTGCCCGCCGTTACCTCGATGAAATAACCAAGCACGTTGTTATGCTTGATCTTGAGCGACTTGATGCCGGTTTCCTCGGCATATTGCAGCTGCAGCCCGGCGATCACCCGGCGCGACTGGTCACGCAATGCGCGCACGTCGTCGAGTTCTGGATTGGCGCCCTCACGCAGAAAACCGCCATCACGCTTCAAAAGCGGCAGATCGTCGGCCAGCATCGATCCGAGCATGGCTTCCAGCCCGCCCGGCAAAGCCTTCAGATTCGCAAGTGCAGCAGCAAGCTCCTCCGGCAATAATCCCTGATCGAGAATGGCGGCAATTCTCTCGGCCGACGCCAGGCCCTGCCTGATCGCCCCGAGATCGCGCGGGCCACCGCGCTCCAGCGCAAGACGGGAGAGCGCGCGCGGCATATCGGCAACCTGTTTCAAGGCATCGCGCAGGCCATCGCAAAGGGATACGTCATCAATGAGATAGGCGACCGCATCGAGACGGGCATTAACCCTTTCCGGATCGGTCAAGGGAGACATCAGCCGCTCGGCCAGAAGCCGCGCACCGCCGCCCGTGACCGTGCGGTTGAGGGCATGCAGGAGCGATCCGTCCCTTTCGCCCGATAGCGTCTTCACCAACTCCAGATTGGCGCGGGTCGCGGGATCGATGAACAGCGTGGAGGCAGCGCTTTCGCGTTCCGGCGCACCAAGCGGCGGGCGCTCGGCAATCTGGGTCTTTTCAACATAGGCAACCGCGGCAGCGGCAGCGGCCATTTCCACGCGCGAAAATGTGCCGAAACCATCGAGGGTCGAGACGTTGAAGTAACGCGCGATCCGCCCTTCCGCCGTAGCGCTGTCGAACAGAATGGCCGGCTGCGGCACGGCGACACGGCCAAGCATATCGAAAACCGGTCGCAACTCTTCGTCATGGAACAGACTGTCGGCAACGATCAACTCGCGCGGATCGATGCGCCAGATATCAGCGAGGAGCCGCGTCAGCGTGGTTTCCGCCAAGCGGAAGACGCCGGTGGAAATATCAATCCAGGCAAGCGCAAACTGTGCCTCCGCACTGCCGCGAATACGAGCGAGCGCCATAAGATAGTTGGATTCCGTCGGCGACAGGAGCTTTTCTTCGGTGAGCGTGCCAGGCGTGACAAGCCGCACCACATCACGCTTCACCACGGATTTCGATCCGCGCTTTTTCGCCTCGGCCGGGTCCTCCACCTGCTCGCAGACGGCGACGCGATAACCGCGCAGGATGAGCTTCTGGAGATAATCATCGGCGGCGTGAACGGGAACGCCGCACATGGGAATATCCTGCCCCATATGCTGGCCGCGTTTCGTCAGCGTGATGCCGAGCGACCGCGAGGCTTCCACCGCATCGTCAAAGAACAATTCGTAAAAATCGCCCATGCGGTAAAACAGCAGCGAACCGGGGTTGTTCGCCTTGATCTCGATATATTGCTCCATCATGGGAGTGGCCGTAGCGCGGCTCTCTTCCGAGATCAGGGAAGCGGTGGTCAAAACGTCCGTCAATGGCTTGCCGATGTCATATCGTGTTGCGGAAAGGGAGCGCCGACACTAGCGGCAATGGCCGCACCAAGACAACACACACGACATCGCTGCCCACAGGAACATCCCGCTAGATCCGAGTTAGAACCGGTCAGCCGTTGATGCGCTCGGTCTCGCCGCCGTAATAGCTGATGTAGCGGCCGGCGATAGAGGAAACCGGCAGGACCACGAGAACATCTGTCGTGTTGAAGGCATGGTCCACCACGGCGCCGGAGCCGAACATAGCGCCGAGACGCATATAGCCCTTGATCAGCGGCGGCATGGCGTTCAGCGCCTTGCGGGCGTTCAGCGCCTCAGCCGGTACCAGGTCCATCTCGTGATAAAGCTCGGGAAGAGCGGAAGCCGCCCACTCGCCCTTTGCAACGCAATTGTGATGCAGGAAGGACAGAGCAAGCGCGTGGGCTTCCGGCTGCACGCCGGGGAACGAGGCGCAACCGATCATGGCATCCATGCGGTGTTTCACGGCATAGGCCCAGTTGCCCTGCCACAAAAGCTCAACCGTGCGCTTGGTGCGATATTCCGGCAGCACGCAGGAGCGGCCAAGCTCCATGAAGCGCTTGCCCGGATGGCGCGCTACCAGCCCGGCGATGTCGAATTCGCTTGCGGAATAAAAACCGTTATTGGCGAGTGCAGTTTCCTGACGTAACAAACGGTAGGTACCGACGATCTGGTCCTCGCTGTCGCCTTCAATCGCCTTGTCGAGCACGAGCAGATGGTCGCAGACACTGTCCCAGGCGTCGATGTCGCGCTTGCGGCGCATGGCGTCTGCGGGAAGGCGCGCCTTCATTTCATCAACGAAAACCCGGTAACGCACGGACTGCGCCGCGTCGATCTCCCGCTCGTTTCTTGCGAGCCGTGTTTCCAGCGAGCCGATACGGCCGAAAAGCCCCTCATTGTCCTGAGCGGTGTCTGGACGAGGATGAATAACAACTTTGTTTTCACAAATGTCGTGACTGTAGATTTCGGCAACCATGGGGAATCGCTCCGCCACCAAAAGATTTTTCCTGTCATAAATCACTAATTGACGACAGAATAGTGACAAAATGCAGCCATTGCGAGTCTCTCAAGTCATGATGGCAACAGGCGTTTCGCCTCCAGCAAGCGGCGGATTTCCTCGACGAGTCGTCTCGGGTCGGCAGGCTTGGTCAAAACCTTGGCCGCACCGGCATTCAGCAGGATTTCGGCGGTTTCAACGCTCGCATCGCCGCTGAGCACGATGAGCGGAATATTTCTTCCACCCTTCAGCGTGCCGAGAAGCTCCGGCAGCACCTCAAGCCCCTCGCCGCCCGGCATATTGAGATCGGATATGATGAGGTGCGGCAGGCGGGTTGTGCCGGGGGCCACGGCTTGCTGCAGGGCCTGAAAATCGTCGACACCGCGCACGATGTAACCGCTTTTTTCCAGAACGGCCCGGATGATGCGCGCATTGACGGCGTCGTCCTCGGCCACGAGGATATCGATGCCGCTTACCCCCTCCGTCACCCGTGACGAAAACCCCACATCCGGATGGTTGTCGTTGATGGCATCGCGCCGTTCTATGCCGCGCAGACGACCGCAGAGGACGTCAATCAGGGACTTTTCGCGCAGCGGCCGGATCAACCAGGCGTCGAAGGACCCATGCATGGTCGACGCCCGCTCTTCGGGACTGACCAGCAACGTGCGACGTACATTCTGTTGCGGCCAATCCCTTAGCGCGTCTCTGAACAGAGGCGAAATACGCCTGTCGACAATGATATCGGTGAGATCGGCAACTGTACCGTGCAGCCTTTCAAAATCCTCCGGTTCGTGGATAAGAGCGCATTTACCGCCGAAAGCCTCGATCGCCTCCATCGTCACCGTCGCTGCCACGCCCCTCGGCGCGACCAGCAGGACATTGGTATGCTCCAGGCAATGGTGCCGGTCCGGGTCCGGCGTGCCGGTGGACGAACTGCCCGGACGGAATGCCAGTTTGAAGGTGCTGCCCTCACCCTTGCGGCTGAAGACCGTGAGGCTGCCGCCGAATTCCCGGACGATGCGGGCGGAAATCGCGAGCCCAAGCCCTGTTCCCCCACTTTGCTGCGACATCGGGCCTGCCTGTTCGAATTCGCCAAAGATACGGGCTTGTTCCGCTTGGCTCATGCCGGGGCCGGTGTCCTCGACGGTGATATGCAATTCGCCTTCAACCATGCGCGCTCGGATGACGACCCCGCCCACCTGCGTGAATTTGACGGCATTGCCGAGGAGGTTGAACAGAACCTGACGCAGCCTTGCCGGATCGAAATCCAGATAATCAGGCACATCCGGCGTGACGAAGGAGGTGATTTCGATGCCCTTTTCGTGGGCGCGATGCGCCAGCATCTCGACAATGCTCTCGATCAGCCGGCGCAGGTTTTCCGCACGCGGATTGAGTTTGAAACGGCCCGCCTCCATGGTCGAATAATCCAGCAGGTCCTCGACCAACTGTACCAGCGACTGACCGGACTGCTTCATGCCGTCGAGATAATTACGTTGCTCTTCATTGAGCTTCGTCTGCGATAGAAGATGGTTCATGCCGAGCATGCCGGAAAGCGGCAGGCGGATCTCGTGGCTAACAGTTGCCAGCAGCCTTGCCTTTTCGGCATCGGCCTTTTCCGCGCGTAACCGGGCGTTTTCCCGCTCGCCGAGTGCCAGCCGCTCCTCGGTGACATCTCTCGCGATGCTGCTGATGAGAAGACGACTGCTTGCCAGATCGCGGGTGACGACATCGTGCCAGGAGAAAATGCGCTGACCGAACGGGGTCGCGATTTCCACATTATAAGTGTGGGCCTTGTCGCCTGGCCGGAAAGCGATGCCGATTTCCTCACAGCTCAGCCCTTCGGGTGCCGAGCAGCCCGTCACTTCACGAAAAACCGCATTCGCCTCGACGATGCGCCGATCCATATTGCGGATGACGATGATATCGCCCATGGCCTCCTGGATCTCGGCAATCAGCGATCGATTTTGAGTTTGGCGTAGCCGTACATCCAAATCATCTGCAGATAGTTTGCCGGGATACTGGAAGGATTTGCCGAACATGGCGTAGGACAGGAGACCGACCAGCACCGCACCGAAGAAGGATGCCAAGGCGACGGTGACCGAATAAGGCACCGCAAGCGCGATCAAGGCTGCGGAGAAGGCACCCACCGACAATGACGCGGCAACGTATAGCGTGATCGATCTGGCATCTATCCCGCGCCCCGCACCGCCATGGTGAGATGTCGTGTCGACGCGATCCGCCGGCTGCGCCGGGGTGGCGGCGAGGCCATCTGAAACTTTTTCCCGCAGTCGTGCCAGTTCGCTCATGCACAACCGCTACCACGGCAGCGGTTTTGATATGTTTGGCTCAAACGCTAAAATTTTACTTTTTAGCCGCCCGGGCGTGCAGAAACTCATCGAGAATGACGCAACCGGCACCGATTGTTATGAAAGTGTCTGCCAGATTGAAGACCGCGAACGACCATGTATCGGTGTGAAACAGGATGTAGTCGATGACGTGACCGTAGAAAAAGCGGTCGAGAAGATTGCCGGCCGCTCCAGCGATGATGAAGGCGAAGCCAAGATGGGCAAAAGTCCGATCCGCCGCCGTCTTGCGCCAGAGCCACAGAACGAAGACCACGATGACGAGCCGCATGCTGACGATGAACCAGCCGTGCATGTCCGCCAGCATCGAAAACGCCACACCTAGATTATAGGTGCGGTAAAGCGCCAGGAACGGAATGACCGGCACCATCTCCTGCAACGGCAGATAGGTCTCGACCAGTTGCTTGACGACCTGGTCCAGCACAAGGGCAGCAACGATAAGCGCGAAAGCCGGGCCGAATTTCGAAAACAACGCCGCTTTGGCCATTACTTCACCGGTGCCAGTTCGAGGAGATGTCGCCGCGCCTCGAAAAGCATGACAGCGGTTGCGATGGCGAGATTGAGACTATCGGCACGGCCCTGTTGGGGAATGCGCGCCAGTTGGTCTGCCTTGCCGGCCAGTTCAGGCGGCAGGCCGGATTGTTCGTTACCCATCAAAAGCACGACGGGCTTTCCGGCGTAATCGATTTTTCGATAATCCACCGACCCGGCAAGATGGGTGGCAACGACACTGACATTGGCTGATTTTTTCCATGAGAGGAATTCCTCAACCGAGGCGCGGGCAACCGGCGTAGCGAAGACCGAACCCATGGTCGCACGCACCGTTTCCAGCGAAAACGGATCGGTGCAATCGCCGACCAGAATGACGCCTGAGGCACCCGCCGCATCCGCCGTGCGGATGATGGTGCCGAGATTGCCGGGATCACGCACCCTATCGAGCGCGATATAGGTCTCGCCTTTTTCCGGACGGATATCCTTCAATGGCTTCCATCTCTGGTCAAAGATGCCAACGACCATTTGCGGATTGTCGCGTCGGGTGATCGAGGCGATGACTTTTTCGCTGACTTCGAGCACCAGCCCGCCGGAAGCGACCGTCTTTACGGCCGCCTGCTCCACCAGCGGCTTGCCCTTGGCCGCCTTGGCGTAAACCAGGGTGCGGATGGTCCAGCCCAGTTCGAGCGCGTCGATAACCAGCTTCAGGCCTTCCGCCATGAAGGTGCCGGTCTCTTCCCTGCCCTTTTTCTGGGTAAGCGCCTTGATATCCTTGATGATGGGATTGGCAAGGCTGGTGATTTCCTTGACCTGGCCAACCCGGCGCGTCGTGTTTTCGCGCATGTCGTTCGTCATTTCGGCTCCCAGCGGCTGAACAGCGATGTGGAAAGCACCCGGCCCGGCGTCTTCCCATCAAGCCCGGCCTCGCGAATGACGAGCTCGCCGGACGCAACGACGCCACCGGCGCCGCGCATGATTTCGCGCATCAATTCATGCATCGAATAGAAGCTGGCCCTAATAGAATAGGCCGTCAGCACCAGACCGAGCGCTTTGGGCGACAGGATTTCCCGGCAGATATCGAGCATCAACGGAAGATGGTCGAACAATTGCCAGATTTCACCATGGGTGCCGCGGCCGAATTTCGGCGGGTCGGTGAGAATGATGTCGTAGGTGCTGCCGCGACGCTCCTCGCGCTGGATGAACTTCATCGCGTCTTCGCAAATCCAGCGGATCGGCGCCTGTTCGAGCCCGGCAAGCGCCTGGTTCTCCTTTGCCCAGCCGATCGCTTTCTTGGAGGCGTCGACATGGGTCACTTCAGCGCCTGCAGCAGCGGCGACCAAAGAAGCGACGCCGGTGTAACCAAACAGGTTCAGTACTTTCAGCGGCCGGTCAGCCGTTTCGACGGCATTTTTCAGCCATTCCCAGTGGACAATCTGCTCCGGGAAGACGCCGACATGCCGGAAGGCCGTGAAACGGCCGAGAAACTCGACGCCGAGCAGCGACAATGGCCAGGTTTCGCCAAGTGCTGCCTTTGGAAAACGCCAACGGCCCATGCCGTCTTCATCCGTGTCGCCGGTAAAAATGGCGTCGGCATTCTGCCATACGCGGTCGGGAACCGACGGCTGCCAGAGAGCCTGCGCCTCGGGACGGACGACGCGATATTCGCCGTATTGTTCAAGCTTCAGGCCATTGCCGCTGTCGATGAGATGAAAATCACCCGCGCCACTCGATTCCAGAATCACCGGAACCTGTTCTGCGGGACGTTCGCCGGTGCGATGCTTGAGGGGCCGCGCAGGCACCTGCTCAACGGCCGGTACTGGGGCTATCTTTTCCCTCGGCGCAGATTTGGGCGCGCTGCGCACCGCGTCCGGCTCGCGCTTTTTAGGCGCCGCGTCCACTCGCCGTGCCGGCTTTGCGGCATGAACCTGTTTTTTCTCGCTCCCGGCACGCACGCGATTGCCCGGCCGGCTGTCTTTTTTCTTCAATGGAAATCTTTCCGCTTCTGCCCGCGTCTTATCGCGCCAGCAAATAGCATTCCAAGCGTCGCTCGACTAGAGCCGCAACGAATGTCGGCACCATCACTTTGCCGGGAGTTGGCCCGCATTCGGAAGCTGCGCGGCTGTTACCGCTTTGTGCCGGTTCGCCTCGTCATGCCAGCGAACGGCTTCCTTCGCCTCGATACGGGCGCGCTTGCGATGCTTGCCCTGCGCAAACCATGTGGCGGAAGATCCCAGAAGCACACCGAAAATGACGGCCAGAAACAGGAACACGAAAAACGGCGCGGTGAAGGAAAGTACACCATCCTCCGGCCGGAACGGATTGAGCGCGAGCGTCACGGACTGACGATTGGCCACGCACAGGATGACGAGGATAATCGCCAGCGGAAGCAGGATGATGAGGTTGATGATTTTTTTCGACATCCGACATTACTCCATCGCGGCGTGCATTCCGTCGGCTCCGTTTCCGGGGCGGCGGGTGAGAACGATCAATCGTCCTCTTCGTCACCCATACCGGGGTTCAGGCGCTCACGCAGTTCCTTGCCCGTCTTGAAGAAAGGCACCCATTTTTCCTCGACGAAAACCGATTCACCCGTGCGCGGGTTCCGACCGGAACGCGAAGGACGGTTCTTCACCGAAAATGCGCCGAAACCACGAAGCTCGACACGATTTCCCGCTGCCAAGGCATCGGTGATTTCATCCAGCACCGCATTGACGATATTTTCCACGTCACGGTGATAAAGGTGCGGGTTACGCGCAGCAACGATCTGCACCAGTTCAGACTTGATCACGGTTGCCCCCTGAAAGAATTGGATTTTTAATGCGGCTCAACCTGCCAAACGGAAACAAGACCGTCAAGAAACAACTTGTCCGCACCGAGCTGACCGGAGCCCGCAAACGGGATTAAATCGTCATATCCCAGAAGCTTCGCTATTTGAGCAACACTGAAAAGCGAAAAAGGCGAACTGGAAGACGGTGCGCGCCATTCCACGATCGGCAGATCCTTGGCAACACCGCGCGTTTCGAAATAGCCGCGAATTTCCTTTTCGCCGCCAAGCGTGTCGACCAGCTTGTTGGCGAGCGCCTGTCTGCCCGTGAAAATCGATCCGTCCGCCAGTTTCAACACATCCTCGCGCGGCAATTTGCGGCGATCGGCCACAAGATCGACGAACCAGCCGTAGCTGTCCATCACCATGGAACGGATCATCGTCTTCGCCTCTTCGGGCGCCTCATGGAACGGCGAAGGCTCCGCCTTCATCGGAGAGGACTTTATTTCCTGCAGCGAGACGCCGAGCTTATCCATCAGCTGGCCGATCTGGGGATATTGAAAGATCACGCCGATCGAGCCGGTGATCGAGGTTTCGCCAGCGACGATGACGTCACCTGCAGATGCGATCATATATCCAGCGGAGGCGGCAAGCGTGCGGACATCGGACACCACCGGCTTCTTTTCCGCAACGCCGCGAATGGCCTTGAAGATGCGCTCGCCGCCATAGGTGGTGCCACCGGGCGATGAAATCGACACGATCAGCCCTTTGACATTGTCGCTCTTGGCAATCTTGTCCAGCCGCTCCAGAAGTTCGGTATTGTCCTGGATCAGCCCGGAGATCTGGACACGGGCAATATGGGGTCTCTCGCTTTGCTGCGGGGTGGCCCATAGAAACCGGTAGAGGCCGAAAATGCCGGCGACAAACAGAAAAACAGCGGCAATCCGCCAGAAAGTCAGCTTGCGGCGCAATCGTCTGCGATCCGCTATCGCCATATTATCCATCGAAAACCCCTGCCTTCCGGCATTTGAAGCGTAATGTAAGCGTCATGGCCATATGGTTCTTCTAGCGCGAAGCCGCAAGGAAACAATAAGGAAACCAGAATTACGATTAAATTCGCATTTCCCTTGCACCTTTCCAGACAAAAACCATATTGGCAGGACACAGCACTCATGCCAAAGACATCAAGATAAACATATAAGCTTCAGTTGCGCGCCAAAGTGGCGCCCAGGAAGTTTTCCGGACCCACTCTTATGCTCGAAAGACTCCGCCAACCCGCGCCAGCGTTTCCGCTGCCCAATGACCAGAACGGCGCTTACGAGCGCGCGCTGAGGCATTCCGCGCGCGTGAAGCGGCTGAAAATCATTCTGCCGCTCGGTGCGGCGATCATCTCGTTTGCCTTCGTCGCCGTTTCGCTCATTCGCACCTGGGCGCCCGAAGAGGTTTCGCTTGAAAGCGCAAGGATCGAAGACGGCAAGATCGTGATGGAAAAGCCGGCCGTTGCGGGCCGCAACGAGAAGG
Organism: Agrobacterium sp. MCAB5; assembly: GCF_052114365.1. Taxonomy (NCBI): domain Bacteria; kingdom Pseudomonadati; phylum Pseudomonadota; class Alphaproteobacteria; order Hyphomicrobiales; family Rhizobiaceae; genus Agrobacterium; species Agrobacterium sp. MCAB5. The sequence goes on along the minus strand of NZ_JBFREP010000001.1, from coordinate 281,983 downwards.
GGATCGACTACTCGATGAACGCAGACCGTGCGTTGCAGGATATCGCCAACCCCAACCTCATGACGCTCGAAAGGGTTCTGGCCGCGGTGCCTGTGAACGACAGCGTCGCCCAGGTGATCGCCAAGGAAGGCATTTTCGACCGGGCCACCAACACGCTGAAGATGACCGCCCCTTTTGACATCAATCTCAGCAATGGCATACAAGCGAAGTTCCAATCTGCGGATGTCGATCTGAAGGCTGGAAAAATGAGCAGCAAAGAGCCAGTTTCGATCAAAACAAACGACGGCGCCATTGTTGCGCAATCGATTGATATCGCGGATAATGGCAAGACTATTACATTTTCGGGGCAGGTACGCGCACGTATCGCTGCATCCAATATCAAGAATGAAGGCAAGTGAGAGCCCGGTCCAGATGATGCAAATTTCCCGTCCCGTTTCCCTTGGCAAATCCGCAGGCGTTACAGCCGCAGCTTTTGCTTTTTCCTGTCTTGCAACCGTGGCTTTCGCTCAGAACACCACCAGCAACATGACAGGCGTCAAGCTCTCCGGCGACCAGCCGATCGCTATCGAAAGCGATCAGCTCGAAATTCGGGACCAAGAGCGCAAGGCCTATTTCACCGGTAACGTGAAAGTTGTGCAGGGCACCACCACCCTTCAGGCCGGCAAGATGACGGTCAATTACAAGGGTGAAGGTTCCTCGCTCACCAGCGGTGACGCCAACATCGAAAAAATCTTCGTCGACAATAACGTCTACCTGACGTCCGAGACGCAGAAGGCCACGGCCGATCACGGCGAATTCGACATGGCGGCGCAGACCTTCATTCTGACCGGCAAGCAGGTTGTGCTGTCCGAGGGCGCGAATGTGTTCACCGGCTGCAAGCTCACTGTTCTGATGAACTCGGGGCAGGCAAAGCTTGAAAGCTGCGGCGGCCCTGTCCGGATCATGCTCGATCCGAAATCGCAGCAGAAGAAACAGTAGTCTCACCTCGTGAAGATAGCCTCGATCTCAAAAATATTTGGCGGTGGGCGCGACCGACCTGTGGACGCTGCGTCGCAGGCCGACAAGGCTCGCTATGACGGCACCCTGATCGCGCATGGTCTGACGAAGACCTATAATACACGGCGCGTCGTCAACGGCGTCTCGCTGGTCGTGCGCCGTGGTGAAGCCGTGGGGCTGCTTGGCCCGAACGGCGCGGGCAAAACCACCTGTTTCTACATGATCACGGGCCTCGTACCCGTCGATAGCGGCAAGATCGCCATCAACGGCAACGACGTCACCACCATGCCGATGTACAGGCGTGCCCGCCTCGGTGTCGGCTACCTGCCGCAGGAAGCCTCCATTTTCCGTGGACTGACAGTCGAGGAAAACATCCGCGCCGTGCTGGAAGTGCACGAACCTGACAGCGCCAAGCGCAGCCGCAAGCTCGATGAGTTGCTGGAAGAGTTCCACATTGCGCAGCTGCGCAAATCGCCCGCTGTCGCCCTGTCGGGCGGCGAACGTCGCCGTCTGGAAATCGCCCGTGCTCTGGCGACCGATCCGACCTTCATGCTTCTGGACGAACCTTTTGCCGGCGTCGATCCGATCTCCGTCAGCGACATTCAGAACCTTGTCAGACATTTGACCGCGCGCGGGATCGGCGTTCTCATCACCGACCACAATGTCCGCGAAACGCTCGGCCTCATTGACCGCGCCTATATCATCCATGCCGGTGAGGTTCTGACCCATGGCCGTGCGGACGATATCGTCAACAATCCGGATGTGCGCCGGCTCTATCTCGGCAATAATTTTAGCCTTTAAGCTCCCGGGCGCGAAAGATTCTTCATCGCGCCCCGCAGTGACGCTTGACCAAACATAATAAAAAAGCAATTTTTGGGCCAAGTTTCGTTGCCTGCGCAAAATTTATGAAATTTGTGGCGACGAAGAAGCTGTAAGGGGAGTTTCGCGTCCGCCATGGCATTATCTGCCAGCCTTTTGCTGCGTCAAAACCAGTCTCTCGTGATGACACCGCAACTGATGCAGTCCATCCAGCTGCTTCAGATGACGCATTTCGAACTGACGCAGTTCATCGCGCAGGAGGTGGAGCGCAATCCTTTGCTTGAAATTGCGGCAAACGACGGCGATTTGAGCAACGATACCCCTGCTGATGCGGAGAATTTCGGCGATGCCGACAGCGAAGGGTCCGACAAGTCCGCGCCGGTAACGGCCGACAGCGACGACTGGTACGGCGATCGCGCGGCAAATCTCGGCGAACAGCTCGACACCAGCTTCGAAAATGTCTTTCCTGACGATACCGAACCCAGAAAGCCCGACGCACCCGAACTGGCGGGGCAGTGGAAATCCATGCCCGGGCAGGAGTCAGGCGAGAGTTACGATCTCGACGACTTCGTTGCCGCGAAACAGACCCTCAGCGACCATCTCAATCAGCAATTGCCTCTCGCCATATCCTCTGTGGAAGACAGGATGATTGCCGATGCGCTGATCGGCCAGCTCGACGAGACCGGATATATCGCCGTAGATGCCGTCGAAGACGTCGCTGAACGGCTGGGGGCGGCGCCTTCGGCAGTGGAGCGCATTCTGGAGACGCTTCAGGGCTTTGATCCTCCCGGCGTGTTTTCCCGCTCGCTGAGCGAATGTCTGGCGATCCAGCTTGCCCAGAAGGACAGGCTTGATCCGGCAATGCGGGCTTTTATCGACAATCTGGAGCTTCTGGCGAAACGGGATTTCGCTTCTCTAAAAAAACTCTGCGGCGTGGATGAGGAAGACCTTCTCGACATGCTGGCGGAAATCCGCACGCTCAATCCGCGTCCGGGCGCTGGTTACGATTCGACCGTTTCCGAGACAATCGTTCCTGATATCATCATTCGCCCCTCCTCTGCCGGCGGCTGGCTTGTGGAAATCAACCCCGAGACCCTGCCGCGCGTGCTCATCAACCAGACCTATTTCGCAGAGGTTTCAAGGCACAAGTCGCGTGAGGGAGAGGATCAGGATTTCCTTTCCGAATGCATGCAGACGGCCCATTGGCTGACCCGCAGCCTCGACCAGCGCGCCAGAACGATCATGAAGGTGGCGACCGAAATCGTGCGCCAGCAGGACGCCTTTCTCGTCAATGGCGTGGACCACCTGCGCCCGCTGAACCTCAAGACGGTGGCCGACGCCATCAAGATGCACGAATCCACGGTCAGCCGGGTGACGTCGAAAAAATATATGCTGACGCCGCGCGGCCTGTTCGAGCTGAAATATTTCTTCAGTGTTTCCATCAGTTCGGTGGAAGGCGGTGACAGCCATTCTGCAGAAGCGGTGCGTCACCGCATCAAGGCGATGATCGCGCAGGAGGCCGCCGACGCAGTGCTTTCCGATGACGATATCGTCGATAATCTGAAAAAGAGTGGTATCGATCTTGCCCGCCGCACCGTGGCCAAATATCGCGAGGCGATGAACATCCCATCCTCCGTTCAGAGACGGCGCGAGAAGAAGGCCCTGGCCAGACTGTCGGCGTTCTGAGCGGTGGCGCTGGTCACGTTTTCAGGGCTTTCCAGCCGCACCATTGACTCTTGCTACGGCAAGGGCTAGAAGCCCGCCGCACACGTAAGCAAGGTCATTTGTAACGGATTCATCTCCACCGTCCATGGGCGTAAAATTCGAATGGGGGCTTTTAAAGGCCTTCGAAACGCTTGGATGCGCGCGCGGCTTGACGTAAGCTGGTACTCGCAAATCACTACAAAAAGGAAATTTTCCATGAGTGTGCGTGTATCTGGTAAACATATGGAGATCGGCGAATCTTTCCGGCAGCGGATTGAGGACAATATAGGTCTGGCAGTTACCAAATACTTCGATGGGGGGTATTCAGGCCAAGTGACCGTAGAGAAGTCCGGATCGCGTTTTGCAGCCGATTGCAAACTGCATCTCGATACGGGCGTTGTATTGCATGCGGCGGGTCAGGCAAATGATCCGCAAGCGAGTTTCGATGCCGCCGCCGAGCGTATCGAGAAGCGCCTGCGTCGCTACAAACGGAAGCTGAAGGACCATCACCACAATGGTTCCGCGGCGAACGGCGCGATGTCGGAAATCGCCTATACGGTAATGGATGCTGTCCCCGATGAGGACCACGAGGTTCCGGAAGACTACGCACCCACGATCGTTGCGGAAAGTTCGAAACAGATAAAGACGATGTCCGTCGCCAGCGCCGTGATGGCGCTCGACATGACGGACGAACCGGTTCTGCTGTTCCGCAGCCCCGGCAAGGAATATCTCAACATCGTCTACCGACGACATGACGGCAATATTGGCTGGATCGACGCGGAAACGATCAAGAGCTGAACAGTCTGACAAGACATGGGAGGCAGAGCGCGAAAGCGTATCTGCCTCCTGCATCGTCTCGATGGCATGAAGGAAAAAGAGAATGGCGTTGGCAGATTTGCTGCAACAAGATGCGATTATTCCCGCCCTCAAGGTGAATTCCAAAAAGCAATTGCTTCAGGAGCTGGCCGCAAAGGCAGCCAGAATTACCGGAGTCTCGGAACGGGAAGTTTTCGACGTCATCCTCCAGCGTGAGAAACTCGGCTCCACCGGTGTGGGGCACGGCATTGCCATTCCGCATGGCAAGCTGAGCAGCATCCATCAGATCACCGGCGTCTTCGCACGTCTTGAAACACCTGTTGATTTCGAGGCGCTGGATGACCAGCCGGTCGATCTGGTTTTCCTGCTGCTTGCACCCGAAGGCGCCGGCGCGGATCATCTGAAGGCGCTGTCGAGAATTGCCCGTGCTTTACGCGACCCCGAGCTGGTGGCCAAGCTGCGTGCCACCGATTCCGACACGGCAATCTACGCCTTCCTCAATCAGGAGCAGGCGACCGCTGCCTGATCAAAGGCTGTCGACGGTCCTTTCCATGGACAAAAAAACGCGCCCTTGAGGCGCGTTTTTTATTGGAGCATTTCAAACAAAAGCGCGTCCCGGTTTTATATCCGGACGCGCTTTAGATGAGGGAATGCCTCACGCATCCTTCTCGTTGACGGAGGCGGTGCCCGGCTCGGGCGCTGCGGCGGTCTCCACCTTCGGGCCACCCTTTGAGACGCCAACCATGGCGGGGCGCAGCACCCGGTCACCGATGGTGAAACCGGCCTGAACCACCTGCAGTACCGTGTTGTTCGGAACTGCCGTGTTCGGAATTTCGAACATCGCCTGGTGGAAATTCGGATCGAATTTCTGGCCTTCCGCATCGATCTTTTTGACGCCATGTCGCTCCAGCGTCGAGAGCATCGAGCGCTCCGTCATCTCGACACCTTCGATCAGGCCGTTGAGACCGGCTTCGCCATTGGTCTTGAGTTCGTCCGGAATGGCTTCAAGAGCGCGGCGAAGATTGTCGGAAACGGCAAGCATGTCGCGCGCGAAAGCGGCGAGAGAATAGGCCTTCGCATCCTTGACTTCGCGTTCGGTGCGGCGACGAAGATTGTCCATTTCTGCTGCAAGACGCAGGAACTTGTCGCGCAGATCGGCATTTTCGGCCCTGAGCAGTTCGATCGGATCGGGCTCGGCAGCTTCCGCCGTCTCTTCCCCTGTAAATGCGGGTTCGACAAACTCTTCGGCGACGTCCGCGTCAGGTCCGGGCTTTTTCGTATCGTCGGTCATGACGTTCTCCAGATTTGAATATTGTTGGTTGCGCCCGATATCGAGGTTTGAAGGGCAAAAATCAAGGCTTGCGGCGAAAAGCTTGCCGCATTCTCTAACCTTGCGGGCTTGTCCTATCTCTGCTTTCGGGAAAGGCGGGCCATAATTTGTGCGGTGTAGTCCACCATAGGCACGATACGGGCGTAATTGAGCCTCGTGGGACCGATGACGCCGACGGCACCCACAACGCGATTTTCCTCATCCCGATAAGGTGCCACGATCAGTGACGAGCCGGACAGCGAGAAGAGCTTGTTTTCCGAGCCGATGAAAATCCTGACGCCTGAGCCACTTTCTGCAAGGTTGAGGATCTCGATGAGGTTTTCCTTGCGTTCCAGATCGTCGAACAGCAGGCGCACACGATCGATATCTTCCTCACCGGCCAGACCTTCCAGCAGGTTGGAGCGTCCGCGTACGATGAGGCGGCCGAGCTTGCCCTCTTCATTGTCGCCCGCCCATATGGCGAGACCACGTTCGATGAGGTCCTGCGCGAGCGTGCCGAGTTCCGACTGCAATTCGGCACGCTGCGTCTGAAACTGGCCCCGCAGTTCCTGCAGCGTCTGCCCGGAAAGATGGGCATTGATGAAATTTGCCGCCTCTGTCAATTGCGATGACGAAATGCCGACCGGCAATTCGATGATACGGTTTTCGACCTGATTGTGGTCCCCCACCAGCACGGCAAGCGCCTTGGTGGGCTCCAGCCGGATGAATTCAACATGCTTGAGAATGACGTCGCTCTTGGCCGTCAGCACCAGGCCAGCACCGCGCGACATGCCTGAAAGCATGCGGCTTGCCTCCGTCAGCAACCCTTCCAGCGATTGCTCGTGGCCGGCGACCGGACCGATCTGACGGTCGATACTGGCTCTCTCATCGGCGGGCAGATCGCCCACCTGCATGAATGCGTCCACGAAGAAGCGCAGCCCCGTCTGGGTGGGCAGTCGCCCGGCGCTGATATGCGGCGAATAGATGAGACCCAGTTCCTCGAGGTCGCTCATGACGTTGCGAACGGAGGCCGGTGAAAGCGACATCGGCAACAGCCGCGACAGGCTGCGCGACCCCAAGGGTTCGCCGGTGTCGAGATAGCCTTCGACGATGCGCCGGAAAATCTCCCGCGACCGTTCATCCAGCAACGATGCCTGATCTTTTGAAAGCGGTGCGGAAAAGCCCATATCATCCGTTCTTTATCGTCAAAACTCTGTCCGTACCAATATAATGCGTTGCACCGCTGCGGCAAAATGGAAATTGGCTTTGCAAAACCCCGGGGCGCGCCTTAGAAGGCAGGAACCAACATGGAGAGTGGATCATATGCGGCCTTCAGGCAGAAAAACCGATCAGATGCGCAAGGTTTCCTTCGAGCGCAATTTCTCGAAACATGCCGAAGGTTCCTGTCTGGTCAAATTCGGTGATACGCATGTGCTCGTCACCGCAAGCCTTGAGGAAAAGACGCCGCCGTGGCTGCGCAACAGCGGCAAGGGCTGGGTCACCGCCGAATACGGCATGCTGCCGCGTTCCACCCATGAGCGGATGAAACGCGAGGCCTCAGCCGGCAAGCAGGGCGGACGCACGCAGGAAATCCAGCGCCTTATCGGCCGCTCGCTGCGCGCAGTGGTCGACCTGCAGGCGCTCGGCGAGCGCCAGATCAGCATTGACTGCGACGTCATTCAGGCCGATGGCGGCACGCGCACGGCTTCCATCACCGGCGCATGGATCGCCCTGCATGATTGCCTGAAGTGGATGGAAACTCGCAACATGATCAAGGTCGAGAAGGTCCTGAAAGACCATATCGCCGCGATCTCCTGCGGCATCTTTGCAAAACAGCCGGTCATCGATCTCGATTATCTCGAGGATTCCTCCGCCGAGACCGATGCGAATTTCGTCATCACCGGCTCCGGCGGCATCGTCGAGGTGCAGGGAACCGCGGAAGGTGCCCCCTTCTCCGAAGAGGAATTCCTGACGCTGCTCGGTCTTGCAAAGGCCGGATGCAGCGAACTGGTGGCCCTTCAGAAACAGGCAATAGCCTGAGCCGACAGGAAAACGTCATGCGCAAGCTCGATACCAGAACGATCGTCGTCGCCAGCCACAACAAGGGCAAGATCGCCGAAATCGCCGACCTGATCGGGCCTTTCGGCTTTTCAGCCAAATCGGCTGCGGAGCTGAACTTCGTGGAGCCGGACGAGACAGGCACCACCTTTGAGGAAAATGCTGCCATCAAGGCGCTTGCGTCTGCGAAGGCGTCCGGCCTGCCGGCTCTGTCTGACGATTCCGGTCTGGTGATCGATGCGCTGGATGGCGCGCCGGGCGTTTACACTGCCAATTGGGCGGAAACGGCTGACGGTACGCGCGACTTCGCCATGGCCATGCAGAAGGTCGAGGATGCGCTTGCCGAACGCGGTGCAACGAAGCCGGAAGACCGCACGGGCCGCTTCGTCAGCGTGCTTTGCCTTGCCTGGCCGGATGGGCATGTCGAATATTTTCGCGGCGAGGTGGAAGGCACGGTGGCGTGGCCCCCGCGCGGAACGAGCGGTTTCGGCTATGACCCGATCTTCAAACCGGAAGGTTACGACACCACATTCGGTGAAATGACCGCAGACGAAAAACACGGCTGGAAGCACGGCGATGCGTTTGCGCTCTCCCACCGTGCCCGCGCGTTCAAAAAATTCGTCGAAACCTGTCTGGAGGCATGAACCCGATGACCGGGGAGCACCAACTTTCTGCCCCCGGCGCGTCGCTTCTGCCGGATACGGGCGATCCCGGTTTCGGGATCTATCTGCACTGGCCCTTCTGTGCGGCCAAATGCCCCTATTGCGATTTCAACAGCCATGTCCGCCACCGCCCGGTGGATCAGGAACGGTTCACTGCGGCGTTCCTCAGCGAAATGGCAAAGATGCGGGCGCTCAGCGGTCCGCGTGTCGTTACCAGCATTTTCATGGGCGGCGGCACACCTTCGCTGATGGACCCGCAGACCGTAGGCGCGCTTCTTGATGGCGTTTCGCGCTTCTGGCATGTGCCTGATGGTATCGAGATCACCATGGAGGCCAATCCTTCAAGCGTCGAGGCGGAGCGGTTTCGCGGTTACCGGGCAGCCGGCGTCAATCGCGTCTCGCTCGGCGTCCAGGCGCTGAACGACCGGGACCTGAAGTTCCTTGGCCGTCTGCATGATGTTGCCGATGCGCTTAAAGCCATCCGTCTGGCGCGGGAAATTTTTCCGCGCATGTCCTTCGATCTGATTTACGCCCGCCCGAACCAGACGGTGGCCGAATGGGACGCTGAGCTGAAGGAAGCCGTCTCCTACGCCGTCGACCATCTGTCGCTCTATCAGCTCACTATCGAGGAAGGCACGCCGTTCTACGGGCTGCACAAGGCTGGCAAGCTGATCGTACCGGATGGAGAGCATTCGGCGGTGCTTTATGAAGCGACGCAGGAAATCACCGAGCGTTACGGCATGCCGGCGTACGAGGTTTCCAATCACGCCCGCCCCGGTGCGGAAAGCCGCCATAACCTGACCTATTGGCGTTATGGCGATTATGCCGGTATTGGACCCGGTGCGCATGGACGCCTGACCAATGGCGCCTCCAAGCTCGCCACCGTCACCGAGCGCCATCCCGAAACCTGGCTCGATACCGTCGAGCGTGAAGGCCACGGCATGGTCGATCAGGAGCTTCTCGGCGTCGACGAACAGGCAGACGAATTGCTGCTGATGGGCCTTCGCCTGCGCGAAGGCATTGATCTTGCTCGCTGGAGCGATCTCTCCGGCCGCGAGCTCGACCCGGAGAAAGAGGAATTCCTCCTGCAACACGGCTTCGTTGAACGGATCGGCAATTCCCGCCTGCGCTGCACCCCTTCCGGCATGCTTATTCTGGATGCCGTGGTCGCCGATCTCGCCTGCTGACCGGTAGCCTGCCTGGTCCTGAGCCAATCAACAACCGAGAAACCAATAAAAAAGCGGCCCGAAGGCCGCTTTTTTCATGCGTTGTTTTCGTTGATCAGGCGCTTCAGCAGCTCAACCTCGTGGCCGAGCTTGGTGTCGCCGGAAATCAGATCCTCGATCTTGCGCACCGCGTGAAGAACCGTGGTGTGGTCGCGACCGCCGAAACGGCGACCGATCTCGGGAAATGAGCGCGGTGTCAGCATCTTGGCCAGATACATGGCGATCTGGCGCGGCTTGACGATGACGCGGGTGCGACGGTTGGAAACCAGCTCCTGCCGCGACACATTATAATGCCTGGCGACGATGCGCTGAATATCCTCGATACGGACGCGCTTGGCCTCCCCACTGCCGACGAGGTGCGACAGCAGCTCATCGACACGGTCAACCGAGAGGTTTGGCTCGAAAGAGCGCCGGAACATCAGCTGATTGAAGGCGCCTTCAAGCTCGCGTCCGCTCGCTGTCACGCTTTTGGCCACATGGGTCAGTATTTCGTCCGAAATCTCGAAAGACGGATCGTCCTGACGCGCAGAACCCATGCGACGGTTGAGCATTTCGTAGCGCATGTCGTAATCGGGACCTTCGATCTCGATGGCCATGCCACCCTGAAGGCGCGAACGGACACGCGGATCAAGCGATTCCAGCTCCCACGGCGCGCGGTCAGCGGCCACGACTACCTGCTTGGCGCTGTCGAGCAGCATGTTCAACAGGTGGCAGAATTCGTGCTGGATCATCTTGCCCTGCAGGAACTGCATGTCGTCGATGACAAGAAGGTCGATATTGCGCAGGGTGTCCTTCAGCGTCAGCGCATCATTGTCGCGGATCGCGGTCGCAAAACGCCACATGAAATATTCGGCGGTCAGATAGACCACACGCGGGTTGCGCGGGCTGTCGATGGCGGCATTGGCAATCGCCTGCAGAAGGTGTGTCTTGCCAAGCCCGACACCCGCATGAATGAACAGCGGATTGAAGCGCACAGCACCGGCACCCGCTTCAGCGATCGTCTTCGCCGCCGCAAGCGCGACGCGGTTGGACGAGCCCTCGACAAAAGTGTCAAAGGTGAAACGTGTATCGAGCGGCGAACCGAACAGCGGCCCGGAGCTACCCTGCCGCAGCGTCGCCTGCGCCGCCGCAGGCTGTGCAGAAGGTGCTGTCGCCGGCTGCGACGGAATGAAGGACTTGTTGCGCGCAACAGCGCCCATGTCCTGAACGGGCTGCACCCGTTCCTCGACCTGCGCGGGGCGGGCCGGGCGGCTGGCGGAGCGGACAAGAATTTCCACCTTCAGCACGTCCGGATCCTCGCTTTGGACGAGACTGGTGATCAGATCCATATAACGGTTGTTGATCCAGGACTTCAGAAAGGTCGTCGGAACGGTAAAACGGACGACGCTTTTCGAAACGGTGTGGAGTTTGAGCCGTGCAAACCAGCTTGCATAGACCTCGGGACCAACCTGTGCCTTCAGCCGCGCGCTAAAACGTTCAAACAGCGCATCGTGCTTCATTGCCGATTTATCCCCTGCCGCTTCTGAGCAAGCTGCATCACGAGCCTGTGGTGCGCGGTCCCCATCGGCCACCGCACCCATCGCCAAATTCAATTGCATATTGCCGCCTTTCAAATTGCCAATCATAGCCTGACGATCAAAAAACGATCGCCAGAGATCCCCCTCGTATTATTTCCCGCCTCCAGCACTCCCCTCGAAAGAGCGTCAAAGACTACTACTTGTTTGCGAGCCGGTTATCCCATTTCCCTCCCCTTCATGGAGAGGCCTGCGACACGCTAAAAACGCTCCTTTCGCTACAACTGTAAGGCGCATTCTTAAGGACAAAAAGCTCCAGCCCGTTCCGAGACCGAAACGGCACAAAAAGCTCAATGACCTGAGAAAACGGACCTCGAAAGGCCCGCCAGCAAGAAGGTGAATATCGTCGATACGATCATCGAGATAATCTGTGGACTGAGATCCGCACCCCTTGTTGAAATGCATTTAGGCAGGATCGTGGGGAGAGATCAATGGCGTTTTTTCTGCAAAAACTCAGATCGACCATTGACTCGCAATGGTCGTTTTGCATCACCGGCAAGGTCCGAAGCAGAATCGCTTATGAATCAATGAGATTCAATTTTGGCATTTTTCGATAGCCCGTTTTGGCAAAAAAATAAAAATCTTCTTGACTCAAAACTGGCTGCGACTTCCGTAGAGAAAGCTTCCCATTTTTCGGGAGACCTCCGGCAATCCATTGTTTTTATTCAGTTTTTCTTGTCGCTCATCTGACACGCGTTTGTCACGTTACGGCAGGAATGATTAACGTAGGGTTAGAATCACAAAAAGCCCGGTCAAAAGACCAGGCTTTTTGAATAGTTAATTGTGATTAGCCGGATTAGGCGGAAAGAGCCTTAACGCGCTGGGCAAGACGCGACACCTTACGGGATGCCGTGTTGCCATGCAGAACGCCACGCGTCGCTGCGCGCTGGATCTCAGGCTGAGCTGCCTTCAGAGCTTCGGTGGCTACTGCCAGATCGCCCGAAGCGATAGCTTCCTCGACCTTGCGGATGAAGCCGCGAACGCGCGAACGGCGAGCCTTGTTGACTGCGGTACGGCGAGCGATCTTGCGGGTCGCCTTTTTCGCCGAAGTTGTATTGGCCATGTATGCCTCTCTTCGAATTCAAACCAAATTCCGCAACCAGAGGATCGGGTCGTTCGAAGACCTCACTTAACCCAAGAATGCGGGAGTAATTTCGGACAAGCCGGATGGCTTTCCTTAACCGTGGGCGGGCATATACCGCTAAAGCGTACGCCCGTCAACGCGCAAATGGCGGAAAACGCCGATATTCCGAATCCTTAGCGATTCCGGAAAGCGGGTTTGCGCTTTTCAACGAAGGCCGCCATGCCCTCCTTCTGATCCGCTGTTGCAAAGAGCGACTGAAAGGATCGCCTTTCATATCTCAGCCCTTCCGAAAGAGGAACCTCGAAGGATCGATTGACACTTTCCTTGGCCATGAGAACGGAAGCGCGCGACAGCGAGGCGATGCGCGTGGCGGCATCCACCGCCTCATCCATGAGATTTGCCGCGGGGACGATCCGCGAAACGAGGCCGGCGCGCTCTGCCTCGGCTGCATCCATCATGCGGCCGGTCAGAACCAGATCCATCGCCTTCGCCTTGCCCACCGCCCGCGTCAGCCGCTGCGAGCCGCCCATGCCGGGAATGACGCCAAGCGTGATTTCCGGCTGGCCGAATTTCGCCGTGTCCGAAGCGATGATGAAATCGCACATCATTGCCAGTTCACACCCGCCGCCCAGCGCAAAGCCGGAGACTGCGGCAATGACCGGCTTGCGGGTCGATGCGACCTCGTCCCAGCCGCCGAGAAAGTCGCCGACATAGGCATCGACAAAATCCAGCCCCTGCATTTCCTTGATGTCCGCGCCAGCGGCAAATGCCTTTTCCGACCCCGTTATAATGATCGCGCCGATGGAATCGTCAGCAGAGAATGAGGAGAGAATGTGCCGCAGCTCCTTCAGAAGCACCGAATTGAGGGCGTTGAGCGCCTTGGGCCGGTTGAGCGTGATGACGCCCACCTCGTCGCGTTTCTCGACCAGTATCGTTTCATAATCCACGGCAGTCTCCCTCGCCATTATTCCGCCTCAGCTACTTCTGGCAGGCCGCGCAATAAAAGGTCGAACGACCGGCCTGCACTATCCTTTCAACCGTACCCCCGCAGCCGGGTGTACGGCAAGGCTGGCCTTCCTGATCGTAGACTGAAAAGGAATGCTGGAAATAACCGAGCGTTCCGTCCGTCTGTATATGGTCGCGCAGGGAAGAGCCGCCAGCGGCGATTGCGTCCGCGATCACGTCCCGGATCTTCTCCGTGAGATTGATGAGCTGCGGCTGCGGCTCTCCGGTTTTGGTCACCAGCGTTCCCGCCGCCCGCAAAGGCGAGAGATGGGCACGCCACAGCGCCTCACAGACATAGATATTGCCAAGGCCCGCAATGACCTTCTGGTCCAGCAGCGTGCTTTTTAACGGCTGGCTTTTACCCTGGAACCGGCTCGCGAGATAATCCGCGCTCAGCGCGTTGCCGGTCGGTTCCGGTCCCAGCCCCGCAAAAGCGGGGTAGAGGTCGAGCTTGTTGCGCTCCACCAGATGCATGAAGCCGAAGCGGCGCGGGTCATTATAGATGACGCAGATGCGCTTTTCGCCCTTATCCAGATGAAAGACGACATGATCGTGCTTGCCGTCCTTCGAGCGGGCATAATGAAACGCGCCGGGCGCGTTCCTATTTCCCGCCTCATCCGCCGCCGCCTCGATACGGAACGAGCCGGACATTCCAAGATGGGCAACGATCGTCAGCCCGTCTTCCAGCTCTATCAAGAGATACTTCGCCCTGCGCCCGAGCGATATGATCGTCCTGCCCTCGATCAGGCCCGCGAAGTCCTCCGGGAACGGAAAGCGCAGATCGGGACGGCCAAGGTGGAGCTTGCGGATTCTTGCCCCTTCCATGGTGGGCGCGAGGCCGCGTCTAACGGTTTCGACTTCTGGCAATTCTGGCATCTGGCTTATCCGGCAGTTTATCGTTAGGACCATGTGGTCTATACAATGCACGCGAAATGTCGCGCCCAGGCGATGCGGCAACAGATAGCGTCGCCATGGCGTTTCCGCTATGGTCCGCCACGCAATTAATATGGAGACAGACGATGACCGACGCCCGTACCACTGCCCAAGGCGGCATGGAAACGTCCTATGGCTTCCACAAAGTGGACGAAGGCAAAAAGCAGGGGCTGGTCAACGATGTCTTCCACAAGGTGGCCAAGCGCTACGACATTATGAACGACGTGATGTCGGCCGGCCTGCACCGGCTGTGGAAGGACGCCATGGTGTCCTCGCTTTCACCGCGCAAGGACGCCTCTTATAAGGTGCTTGACGTAGCTGGTGGCACCGGCGATATCGCTTTCCGCATCGTGGAAGCCTCCAACCGTCTGGCGCATGCCACCGTTCTCGATATCAACGGCTCGATGCTTGCCGTTGGCGAGGAGCGCGCTGCAAAACGAAAGCTCTCCGACAATCTGACCTTCGTTGAAGCCAATGCCGAGGAGCTGCCCTTCGAGGCGAATACCTTCGACGCCTATACGGTCGCCTTCGGCATTCGCAACGTACCGCGCATCGACGTCGCGCTGAAAGAAGCCTACCGCGTGCTGAAACGTGGCGGGCGACTGCTGGTGCTGGAATTTTCCGAAGTGGAAATGCCGCTACTCGACCGCGTCTATGATGCATGGTCGTTCAACGCCATTCCGCAATTCGGCAAGATGATCACCGGGGATGCCGAGCCCTATCAATATCTGGTCGAGTCTATCCGCAAATTCCCCAATCAGGAGGATTTCGCGACGATGATCCGTACCGCCGGCTTTTCGCGCGTGACCTATACCAATTACACCGGCGGTATCGCCGCCCTGCATTCCGGCTGGAAGCTTTAAGACCATGCCCGGCAAAAGCAGGAGACAAGCATAAGCATGAGCACTTTGGGCGCATATTTCCGCCTCGCAAGGGTTGGCTGGGTTCTCGTGCGCGAAGGCGTCGTGCTGGCCTTGCCATCCGATGACCTTCCTGCCTCCGCGCAAGTGATGAAGGCATTGCTGAAGCCATTCGCCCGCAGCAAGGCCAAGCGGGCGCAGCGTAGCGACCGGCTGGCGGTAGCTGTCGAGCGGCTTGGCCCGTCCTATGTGAAGATGGGACAGTTTCTGGCCACAAGGCCGGATGTCGTCGGCGCCGACTTCGCCGACGATCTTGCGAGCCTGCAGGACCGCATGGCATTTTTCCCCGCAGCCGCGGCCAAGGCTAACATCGAAGGTTCGCTCGGGCGGTCTGTTTCGGAACTCTACAGGGAATTTGGCGATCCGATCGCCGCCGCTTCCATCGCCCAGGTTCACCCGGCGATAGTGGATACGCCGAAAGGGCCGCGCAAGGTCGCCGTCAAGGTCATTCGCCCCGGCGTTCGCCAGCGCTTCCAGAACGATCTGGAGGCGATGTATCTGATCGCCGACCTGCAACAGCGTTTCGTCCGCTCTGCCCGCCGCCTGCGGCCGGTGGAAGTCACTCGCACGCTGGAACAGACAACCAAGATCGAGATGGATCTGCGGCTTGAGGCCGCCGCCCTTTCCGAACTTGCCGAAAATACCAAAGAAGACCCCGGATTCCGCGTTCCGGAGGTAGATTGGGAACGCACCGGCCGCGATGTCGTCACCATGGAATGGATCGACGGCGTCAAGATGTCGGATATTGAGGGACTGAAGGCTGCCGGCCACGATCTGAACAAGCTGGCTGATACCCTCATCCAGTCCTTCCTGCGGCACACGTTGCGCGACGGCTTTTTCCATGCCGACATGCACCCCGGCAATCTCTTTGTCGATCCGCAGGGCATGATCGTAGCCGTGGATATGGGCATTGCCGGGCGGCTGGGCAAAAAAGAACGCAGGTTCCTTGCCGAAATCCTCTACGGCTTCATCACCCGCGATTACATGCGCGTCGCGGAGGTGCATTTCGAGGCCGGTTATGTGCCGGGCCATCACGATAAAGCCAGCTTTGCGCAGGCGATCCGCGCCATCGGCGAACCGATCCACGGCCAGCCGGCCGAGACGATCTCCATGGGCAAATTGCTGACGCTGCTGTTCGAAGTTACCGAGCTCTTCGACATGGAAACGCGCCCGGAACTGGTGATGCTGCAAAAGACCATGGTGGTGGTGGAAGGCGTATCCCGCATGCTCAATCCGCGTTTCAACATGTGGAAAGCGGCCGATCCGGTCGTCAGCGGCTGGATAAGGGACAATCTTGGCCCGAAACGCATTGTCACCGATCTGAAGGACGGCGTGAAGGCGGCTCTCAAGCTTGCGGAAGCGGCCCCCGAGATCGCTGCCAAGACGGAGAAGCTGCATTCCGACCTGGTGTATATGAGCGAGAACGGCCTGCGTTTCGACGCCCAGACCGCGGAAGCGATCGGCAAGGCGGAAGCGCGCCACACCAAATGGGGCCGGGCGGCGCTCTGGGTGATTGCGCTCACGCTTCTCTATATCGCGATCAGGATCAGCTAAACGATATTCAAACTCGGCGCTCACGCCGGTGCGGCACACTTTCGAACCGAAAAATCGCCGGTCTTCCAGTTTGATAGATGCGTACCATGCTGCTGCAACATATCGAGGATAATGACCTGATCTTGATTGAAAGTTAGATGATTGCCGGACGGGAATTGAGATTGATGGCAAAAAATGAAGCCGTAAAACGGGTCCTTACCTATTGCTCGTGGCCCATGGTGTTTTTTCTCGGTCTTACCGGGGCTTATTTCGCTTTTTCGAGTGAGCATCCGATCACCACATTCCTCGCCGTCTACGCGGGCGCGGTGGCCAGCCTGTTTCTTCTTGAGCGTTACATTCCCTATGAGACGGAATGGCTTCAGTCTGATGGTGAAACCGTCAACAATATCGCCCACACGCTCTTGACCAAGGGGCTTGTTCAGCTTGCTGCCACGGCAGCGGTGCTCTTTCCAATGCTGACAGCCATTTTTCTGCAACCTTTGGCGGCCATGAAATTCGACCTGTGGCCTTCTCAGTTGCCGATGGTTGTTCAGGTCACGCTCGCCCTGATGATAGCTGAATTCGGTCTCTACTGGGCGCACCGTATCGCCCATGAAACGGTGTTCTTCTGGCGTTTTCACGCGCTTCATCACAGCGTTGTCCGCCTTTGGGTCGTCAATACGGGCCGTTTTCATGTGGCCGACTCGCTGTTCAAGATCGCGCTCAGCCAGATTCCGCTTTATCTCATGGGCGCGCCGTTGCAGGTGTTTTGGTGGCTCGCGGCTGTGACCGCCTTCATCGGCATTCTGACCCATTGCAATGTGGATATGAAAACCGGGCCTCTGGACTACGTGTTCAGCACGCCCCGGCTGCACCGTTGGCACCACTCCAAAGAGCTGCCTGAGGGAAATACCAATTATGGCGAAAACCTTGTCATTTTCGACCAGTTGTTCGGCAGCTATTTCAATCCCGATCGCCCTTCCTCGACCAACATCGGCATCAAGGGAGAAATCGCAAAGGGCTTTCTGCCACAGCTTTTTCAGCCTTTCACTAAAGAAGGGGTTCGCCAGATCATCGGGCGAAACACGAAAGAAAATTGAAGGGATTGGCGACAATGCCGCCGTCAGGCCGGGAGAACTCCCAGTTCGACCCGCAGCTTCTTCGTCAGCCCTGCGGCAACGAGTTCATAGGAGCGGCGGACATAGTGTTCCAGCTCCTCTTGCTCCAGCGGTGAATGATCGGAGATCGATATCCATTTGCGCTTGGCGAAATAAGGTGCCTGGTGGATGCCTTCCAGCGAGGTGAGGATTTCGAAGCTTTCCTCCGAACATTTCACCACAAGCCGCCAGTCGTCACGCTCACCCAAAACTGAAAAGACCTTGTCTCCGACCTTGGCAACGTGGGAATCCCACTGATCGACGAAACGGACGCCCGGCCATTCTCCGAGCACCCTGTCGAATGTCTTGCGATCGAAAAGGCTCATGCGAGTTTCTCCGCAATAAGGGCCGCCAGACGTTTGGCGACTTCGGCCTTGTCCATATCAGGCCAGGCCTCGATACCCTCATTCGAAATGATCTTCACGCTGTTGCAGTCTCCGCCCATGATGCCGGTTTCCGTCGAAACATCATTGGCAACGATATAATCGGCGCCCTTGCGCTCCAGTTTGGCTCGGCCGTTTTTCTCGACATCCTGAGTCTCGGCGGCGAAACCCACCACCAGCTTCGGGCGCTTTTCGTGGTGGCCGACGGTTTTGAGTATATCGGGGTTTTCCATAAGTTGCAGCGCAGGCGGGGCATCGCCCGGCTGCTTTTTGATCTTCTGCTCCGAAGAACCCGCCACCCGCCAGTCGGCGACAGCGGCAACCATGACGGCGATATCCACCGGCAGCCTTGAAATCACCGCATCGCGCATCTCCTCGGCACGCTCGACATGGACCGTTGCAACGCCCGCCGGATCGGCAATCGTGACGGGACCCGAGACCAGCGTTACCTCCGCACCCAACTCCGCAAGCGCAGCTGCGATGGCATGGCCCTGCTTGCCGGAGGAGCGGTTGGCGATGTAACGCACCGGATCGATCGGCTCATGGGTGGGGCCGGAGGTAACGATCGCCGTTCTGCCTTTTAAAGGCTTCGGCCCGCCATCCAGCAAAGCCTCGACGCCTTGGACGATCTGCAAAGGCTCCGCCATACGACCAAGACCAGCCTCGCCCTTTTCCGCCATTTCGCCTGCCATAGGGCCAATGAAAAACACGCCGTCTTTTTTCAGCGTTTCGACATTGCGCGCCGTTGGCTTTGCCGACCACATTTTCGGGTTCATGGCAGGTGCGACCAGCACCTTCCGATCGGTCGCCAGAAGGATCGTGGAGGCAAGATCATCAGCCAGACCATTCGCCATCTTCGCCATCAGATCAGCGGTGGCGGGCGCGACCAGCACGAGGTCGCATTCGCGTGCGAGCCGGATATGCCCGACATCCTGCTCGTCCTGCCTCGAAAAAAGCTCGGTGAAGACGTGGGTGGCGGACAGTGCGCCAACAGCAAGCGGAGTGACGAATTCCTGTGCGCCCTTCGTCATGACTGGCGTCACCTTCGCGCCGCGCTCTTTCAGACGGCGGATGAGGTCGAGGCTCTTATAGGCCGCGATGCCGCCGGAGATGATGAGGAGAATATGTTTGCCTGAAAGCGTCATGATGCCGGACCAGTTTCCCGTTTAACCGGGAAACTAAGCCCTTGGCATTCAAAGTGCAATCCGGCTGATATCACGCCGCCTTGGCAACGTGATATTCCTTGATCGCGACCATCTTGATCGCCGGAAACCGCTCGGATTCATACCGCAGCGAGAAGGCATCCTGCGCCAGAAACACCGGATCGCCATCCAGATCGCGAGCGATATCGCCGCGTTTGACGTTGAGAAACTTGTCCATTTCCGCCGGCTGATCGGACGAAATCCAGCGGCAGACGGAAAAGCGCGACATTTCAAACGAGACCGGCAGGCCATATTCGCCCATCAGCCGTTCCTTCAACACATCGAGCTGCAGCGCGCCGACAACGCCGACGATGGCGGGCGAGCCATCTTCTGGCGAAAAGAGCTGCACGACACCTTCTTCCGCCATCTGCTGCAGAGCTTCCTTCAGCTTCTTCGCCTTCATCGCGTCTTCCAAGCGCACGCGGCGCAGGATTTCCGGCGAGAAGTTCGGCACGCCTTGGAATACGAGGTTTTCACCCTCGGTCAGCGTATCACCGATGCGCAGCGTGCCGTGGTTGGGAATGCCGACCACATCGCCCGCAAAGGCGGTATCGGCCAGCTGGCGCTGTGACGCGAAGAAGAATTGCGGTGCGGTCAGCCCCATGAGCTTGCCGGTGCGCGACAGCCGCGCCTTCATGCCGCGCTCCAGCTTGCCGGAGCAGATGCGGGCAAAGGCGATGCGGTCGCGATGGTTGGGATCCATATTGGCCTGAATCTTGAACACGAAGGCCGTCATCTTGTCTTCCGCCGCATGCACGGTGCGGGTATCCGCCACCTGATCGCGCGGCGGCGGGGCGAAATCACCCAGCGCATTGATGAGGTCGCGCACACCGAAATTGCGCAGCGCCGAACCGAAGAATACCGGCGTCATGTGACCTTCCAGGAACGCCTGACGGTCAAAGGGGCGGCAGGCTTCCAGAGCCAGTTCCGTTTCCTCGATAAAGACCTTGCGCTCATTTTCCGGCAGACGATCGGCGACAGCCTGAGGGCCGTTGACCGAAAGGCCATCCACCTGCGTGTCGTTGCCACGAAAGGTGTTTTCAGCAAGATTGTAAGCGCCACAGAAGCTCTTCGCCCGGCCGACCGGCCAGGTGATCGGCGCGGTATCGAGCGCCAGCTTTTCCTCGACCTCATCCAGAATCTCGAAGGGATCGCGGCTTTCGCGGTCCATCTTGTTGATGAAGGTGATGATCGGAATATCGCGCATGCGGCAAACTTCGAAAAGCTTCAGCGTGCGCGGCTCGATACCCTTGGCGGCATCGATGACCATGATCGCCGCATCCACCGCCGTCAGCGTGCGGTAGGTGTCATCGGCAAAGTCTTCGTGGCCGGGCGTATCGAGGATGTTGAAGACGCGGTCGTTATATTCGAAGGTCATGACCGAAGTGACGACCGAAATGCCGCGCTCGCGCTCGATCTTCATCCAGTCCGAACGGGTCTGGATGCGATCCTTCTTCGCCTTCACCTCGCCGGCAAGCTGGATCGCTCCGCCGAACAGCAGCAGTTTTTCCGTAAGCGTGGTCTTACCCGCGTCCGGGTGCGCAATAATAGCAAAGGTGCGGCGGCGGGAGACCGCCTCGGCAAGTGTTTCGGCCATCTGACAAATCCTGTGGAATTGCGGGGTATCTAGCGTTTCAGGCCCGCATTTGCAATTGACCTTGCCGCGATCTCGGCAAACTAATGCCGCATGACCGTTCAAAATGATAATCGACCCCTCCTCCGGCTTGTGCGTCTCGCCAATGGCGCAGACCTCGAATTGCCTTCCTATGAAACCCGTGGCGCCGCCGGAATGGACCTGCGCGCCGCAGTGCCGGCCGATGAACCGCTGACTTTGCAGCCGGGCGAACGGGCGCTGGTGCCGACCGGTTTCGTCTTCGAGGTACCGCAAGGCTATGAGGCGCAAATCCGTCCGCGCTCCGGCCTCGCCATCAAGAACGGCATCACCTGCCTCAATTCCCCCGGCACGGTGGACAGCGACTATCGCGGCGAAGTGAAGATCATTCTCGCCAATCTGGGGCAGGCCGATTTTGTCATCGAGCGCGGCATGCGCATCGCACAGATGGTGATTGCACCAGTTACGCAGGTGACAGTCAGCGAAGTGACCGAAACATCCGAGACGGCACGCGGTGCCGGTGGTTTCGGCTCCACGGGGCTTTGACCAGCCCCCTTTATGGGCGATTGTTTTCACCCCTGATTTTCGCTATTGATCTGGCGGATTTTCGGGGAAAATGACCATGACGCTGACGACCCTTCTTGCCTATGCCACCGCACTCTTCATCGCCGCTGCCATTCCCGGCCCCGGCATGACGGCGATCGTGGCGCGGGCGCTTGGATCGGGGTTTCGGGAAACCTTCTTCATGGGCCTCGGGCTGGTGCTGGGCGACATGATCTACCTGACCGGCGTGATCCTCGGCCTCGCCTTCGTGGCGCAGACTTTTCAGGAGGCCTTCATGGTCCTGAAGTTTGCCGGCGCAGCCTATCTTCTCTATATCGCATGGAAGCTCTGGACCGCCGGCCTCTTGCCACAGGACCTGAAGGCGAAAAAAAGCACCAGCATTCCCATGTCGTTTCTGTCCGGCCTGCTGATCACGCTGGGTAATCCAAAAACCATGCTGTTTTATGTGGCGCTGGTGCCGACGCTGATCGACATCCGCATGATCGGCCCATCGGAATATGCGACACTTCTGGCGCTGACCTTCGTCGTATTGATGGCCGTTCTCCTGCCTTACATCCTGCTTGCTGCCAAGGCGCGCAACCTCCTGAAACGGCCAAGTGCGTTGACGATCCTCAACCGCACCGCGGCGGGAATTCTGGCGGGAACGGCGACCATGATCGCGATCCGCAGCACCTGAAACGATTTCGTGCATTTGCCTGATTTATCGTGAATTTTTTCCGGTAATCAGACGATATTAGGACGAACGTTCGCTGGCCTGACAAGACTATTGCTCCTATTCTGCCGCTGAAATCTTGCGGCCACACATCGTGTGGCCTTCATACAGGAGAGCATCATGCCCGAAGCCAGAAAGCCCGGACGCGGACGCGTCTATTCCTCCATCACCGAAACAATCGGCGATACGCCGATCGTGCGGCTGGACAAGCTGGCGAGGGAAAAGGGCGTGAAGGCCAATCTTCTCGCCAAGCTGGAGTTCTTCAACCCCATCGCCTCCGTGAAAGACCGCATTGGCGTTGCCATGATCGAAGCGCTGGAAGCCCAGGGCAAGATCACCCCCGGCAAAACGACGCTGGTTGAACCGACCTCCGGCAACACGGGCATTGCGCTAGCCTTTGCCGCCGCCGCCAAGGGTTACAAGCTGATCTTGACCATGCCGGAAACGATGTCGGTCGAACGCCGGAAAATGCTCGCCTTGCTGGGCGCGGAACTGGTGTTGACCGAAGGCCCGAAGGGCATGAAGGGCGCCATCGCCAAGGCACAGGAACTGGCCGAAACCCTGCCAGACGCGATTATTCCGCAGCAGTTCGAAAACCCGGCAAACCCGGATATTCATCGCAAGACGACGGCCGAAGAAATCTGGAACGACACCGAGGGTGCTGTCGATATTTTTGTTTCGGGCATCGGCACGGGTGGCACGATCACCGGTACGGGCCAGGTGCTGAAATCCCGCAAGCCGGAGGTGAAGGTCATTGCCGTCGAGCCAGCCGACAGCCCGGTTCTTTCCGGTGGCAACCCCGGTCCGCACAAGATCCAGGGCATCGGCGCCGGTTTTGCACCCGCGATCCTCGACACTGGAATCTATGACGAAATCGTCACCGTGACTAATGACGACGCTTTTGAAATCGCCCGTCTGGTGGCGAAGCTGGAAGGCGTACCCGTCGGCATCTCCTCAGGCGCGGCACTCGCAGCGGCAATCAAGGTCGGCGCACGTGAGGAAAATGCCGGCAAGAATATCGTCGTCATCATTCCCTCCTTCGCGGAACGTTACCTTTCGACCGCCCTTTTCGAAGGGCTTGGGCTTTAAGCCGTTCCTCTTCGGTCAGGCCGCAAACGCGCGCCTGACCGCAATGACCGATTGTGCCGCCGGCCATCCGCCAGCGGCACAATTGTTTTAGCCGGTAAAGGGCGAAGGAAGGCCGCTTATGCCGCCGCCGTCAGTCTTTCACCGGCAATGCGGTATGAAATGGCTTCCGCCACATGGATACGTCCGACAGTTTGTTTGCCGTCCAAATCAGCCAATGTGCGGGCGACCTTGAGAATGCGATGATAACCGCGTGCGGAGAACTTCAACCGTTCGGCAGCATCGCGCAGCAATTGCAGCCCGGACGCATCGGGCTCCGCATATTTTTCGATCAGCGTTGTCGTGCAGCGAGCGTTGGTGCGAATGCCTGAAAAGCCCGCCGCCGCATAACGCTCCTGCTGCGCAAGGCGGGCGCGAGCGACACGGGCGGCCACCACCGAACTCGGTTCGGCAGTCATGGGACGGATGAGGTCAGTGGCGGAGACGGCGGGAACGTCGATGCGGATATCGATGCGATCCATCAGCGGGCCGGAAATGCGGGCCTGATAATCTGTCACGCAACGTGGGCCTCTGGCGCAGGTGAAACCCGGCTCCCCCGCTCTGCCGCATCTGCAGGGGTTCATCGCAGCGACAAGCTGGATTTCCGCCGGATAGGTGACGCGGTGATTGGCACGGGCGATGATGCATTCGCCCGTTTCCAGCGGCTGGCGCAGCGCATCCAGCACCTGAGGCGCAAATTCCGGGAACTCATCGAGGAAAAGAACGCCGTGGTGGGCAAGTGAAGCCTCACCCGGCTTGGCACGCAGCCCTCCGCCGATCAGCGCGGCCATGGTGGCGGAATGGTGTGGCGTGCGAAACGGTCTGCGGTCCGACAGCTTGCCGCCGGACAATTGGCCGGCGATGGAATGGACCATGGACACTTCCAGCAATTCCGCAGCCTCGAGAGGCGGCAGAATTGAGGGCAAGCGCGCAGCGAGCATGGATTTACCGGAGCCGGGCGGGCCAACCATCAGCAGATTATGGCCACCGGCAGCTGCCACCTCCAACGCGCGCCGGGCCGTCTCCTGCCCCTTGATATCGGCCAGATCCGGCAAATTGACCGGATTAGCACGGATGGCGGGCATCGGGCGGGAGAGAAGCTGGGTGCCGCGAAAATGGTTGGCAAGCGCAATAAGGCTGCGTGGGGCGAGAATATCGATGCCAGCCCCGGCCCAGGCTGCTTCCGGCCCGCTATCAGCCGGGCAAATCAAACCCTTCCCGAGCGCATTGGCACCGATGGCCGCGGGCAGAGCGCCCGAAACCGTGCCGATGGTGCCATCGAGATTGAGTTCGCCGAGAACCACATATTGCCCGAGCGCTTCCGCCGGTATCGCTCCCAAAGCGGCCATGAGACCCAAAGCGATCGGAAGATCGAAATGCGATCCTTCCTTGGGCAAATCCGCAGGCGCCAGATTGACCGTGACTTTTTTTGCCGGCAGCGCCAGACCGGAGGCATGGAGCGCGGCCTGCACCCGCTCCCGGCTTTCCGCCACCGCCTTGTCCGGCAGGCCGACGATCTGGATGCCGACTTTTCCGGGTGCGACCATCACCTGCACCTCGACCGGCACACCCTCTATTCCCTGAAATGCAACCGTATTGACCCGTGCCACCATGGCCTGCCCCCGCAAACCGGCCACAACATCAAAGCATTATGCCCCGATGGCGGCCACTCTCAAGTAACCTGCCACAGAGCAAAGAATAAAACAAGAACATTAAGCGAACAATTTCGCGCGAACGGTGTATTTCAGTTGTATAGAGTTGTGCACGCGGAACAAACGCAGGTGGCGAGGAAATTGCCTCAGAAATCCTGTGCTTCGCGCTTTTTCTCGATCGCATCCCACAACAGGCTTGCCACATCGGCACCGCCGAATTTCTGCACTTCACGAATGCCTGTCGGTGAGGTGACGTTGATTTCCGTGAGGTAATCGCCGATCACATCGATGCCAACGAACAGGAAACCGCGCTCGCGCAGGGCGGGGCCGATGCGGCGGCAGATTTCCTTCTCACGCGCGGTGAGTTCCGTTGGCTCCGGGCGGCCGCCGGCATGCATGTTGGAGCGGGCATCATTTTCCGCCGGCACGCGATTGATCGCGCCCACGGGCTCGCCATCCACCAGAAGGATACGCTTGTCGCCCTTGCGAACATCCGGCAAGTATTCCTGGGCGATATAGGGTTCGCGGAACATCTGGCCGAACATTTCCAGCAACGATGAGAAATTGCGGTCGTCCCGCGCGGAATGGAAGACGCCTGCACCACCATTGCCATAAAGCGGCTTGAGGATGATATCGCCCATTTCATTGCGGAAGCGGGCGATTTCAGAGACATCCTTGGTGATCAGCGTCTTCGGCATCAGATCGGCGAATTCGGTGACGAAAATCTTTTCCGGCGAGTTGCGGACCCAGGCGGGATCGTTGACAACAAGCGTTTTGGGATGAATGCGCTCGAGCAAATGGGTCGAGGTGATGTAGGCCATGTCGAATGGCGGATCCTGGCGCAGATGAATGACATCCATGGTCGAGAGATCGACCCGCTCCGGCTCCGAGAGCGAAAAATGGTCGCCCTTGATATCGCGCAGTTCCATCTGTTCGACGGTCGCGTAGATCTTGCCATCGCGCATGGAGAGGCGTTCGGGGGTATAGTGAAACAGCCGGTATCCACGTGCCTGCGCCTCAAGGCTCATGGCGAAGGTGGAGTCGCCGGCGATATTGATGCCGGAGACATGATCCATCTGGATCGCGACGTTCTTGATCTTCGCCATGCGCATCTTCCTCTTGCAGCATGCGGACGCTTCGCGGTTCCGCCGTGCCCATTGCCTCGTCTGTTCGCGATTCCCCGCAGGACCGGAAGAGACCCGGAAATGCTTCAGAAAACCCTGAAGATGTAGGGCAGCGACCATTCAAACGCAACTGCTGCGAGGGGTGCTTTTTGTGAGTTTTATTGAACCTTCACAATTCCGCAGGTGGCGCTGCGCAGAGCCCCACCTGACGGAGTGTTTTACCAGTTCAGGCCGCCAGCTTGTAGGAACGACCGGCAAACAGCTTGTTCTTGACCCGGTAGGCCAGAGCCAGCGCCGTGGGGAATGGACGGCGCATGAAGGCAACCTTGCGGACATACTCATCCACGCGCCAGGTGGCCCATGTTCCCGCGCGGAAATAAGCGACGTCACCCACCCGCAGGATACTGACTGTGCCGTCTTCCGCCGTCACATGCACCTCACCCTCAAGGATATAGACGGTCTCGTCCCAACCGAAGAACCAGCGGAACTCGCCCGCCGTACAATCCCACATGGCTGTGCTGGAGGCGCGGTCTCCGCTTCTGGAATGATCCGCCGCACGCGCCTGAGGATCGCCGGAAATGATCCAGTCGGGGTTGATGGGGGCCGGCTGCAGCCGCAAATCGGTGCAGGACGCGCTAACCACGCTCTCGTCTTTTGCCCGGCGCAAAGAGGCCGGCAATATCGGCACCGTGCGGATCGCCATGGTCGCAGCCGCCGCGAACATCATCTTTAAAGGCATATTAGAAAACCCCCGTGAAATATTGGAGATCTTCTATCATCGGGATCGTAACGAAGCGGTTTTGACAATCGGCGCAATTTTAGTCATCGCGCCGATTTCTTATCGTCCACTCAGGCCGTTGCCAGCTGCACGGGCTGCGCCACAGCCTGTTCCGCCTTGCCGGCTATGCGCTTGCCGGTCTCGCTGGAGAAGAAGTGCAGCTTGTCCGGAGATATGGCGACCGACAAGGTAGCCGGAATCTCGACCTCCGGCGAAAACGCCACAGTCAGGTTCTGGTCGCCGATCATGCCGTGGATAAGACGCTGCGAGCCGAGTTCCTCGATATACTCGACGCGTAGCGAAAAACCGGGCTCACCTGCCGCCGCCAGGCGGAAATCTTCCGCCCGCATGCCCACAGTAACCGGGCCGGAGGTGGGGGCGAAACCGTTGAGCGCGATCAGCGACGGCCCGACCGCAAGGCTATCCCCATGCAACTCGCCGCTCAGCAGGTTCATGGCGGGAGAACCGATGAAGCTTGCGACAAAGGTGGAAGCGGGGGTGTGATAGACCTCAAGCGGTGCGCCGATCTGTTCGATGCGGCCGCCGTTCAGCACCACCAGACGATCTGCCAGCGTCATGGCTTCCAGCTGATCGTGCGTGACGTAGATCGAAGTGGTGCCGAGGCGCTTTTGCAGGCGCTTGATCTCCCCGCGCATGGAAACGCGCAGTTTGGCATCAAGGTTGGACAGGGGCTCATCAAACAGGAAGGCCGCCGGTTTGCGCACGATGGCGCGGCCCATGGCGACTCGCTGACGCTGGCCGCCGGAAAGGGCGCGCGGCTTGCGCTCCAGATAGGGTTCGAGCTGGAGCATGCGGGCGGCCTCGGCCACGCGCGCATCGATCTCCGCCTTCGGCGTCTTGCGGTTCTTCAACCCGTATTCCAGGTTCTGGCGCACCGACATATGCGGATAGAGCGCATAGTTCTGGAACACCATAGCGATATCCCGGTCAGCCGGATCTACCTGGTTGACCACCCGGTCTCCGATCTTCACCGTGCCTTCGGAAATATCCTCAAGTCCGGCCACCATACGCAGGAGCGTGGACTTGCCGCAGCCGGAAGGACCGACGAGAACAATGAACTCGCCGTCCCTGATGTCGATATCGACGTGATGCACGGCACGCACGCCGCCATGATAATCCTTGCAGACCTGACTGATTTCTATCGCGGCCATTTTCGGTTTCCTTATTTGTCGCTTTCCGTCAGGCCCTTGATGAACCAGCGCTGGAAGATCACGACGATCATCACAGGCGGCAGCATGGCCAGAACGGCAAGCGCGAAAGCTTCGTTGTAATCGGGGATTTGCGAACCGACCCAGACTTGCAGGATCGACTTGATGCCGCGCATCAGGGTGAAGAAACTCTCGTCCGTGGTCATCAGCATGGGCCAGAGGTACTGGTTCCAGCCGTAAACGAACATGATGATGAAGATCGCCGCCATCATGGTACGGGAAAGCGGGATGATCACATCAATGAAGAACTTGACCGGGCCCGCACCGTCTATGCGAGCAGCTTCCAGCAATTCTTCAGGAATGGATTTGAAGAACTGCCGGAAATAGAAGGTGCCCGTCGCAGACGCCAGAAGCGGCACGATCAGACCGGTGTAGGAGTTCAAGAGGCCGAGTTTGCTCATCACCTCATAGGACGGCATGATGCGTACTTCGAGCGGCAGAAGCAGGGTGGTGAAGATGATCCAGAAGGCAAGCGTTGCAAACCGGAACCGGAAATAGACGATCGCATAGGCTGCCATCATCGAGAGGACGATCTTGCCGACGGCAAAACCGATGCCGAGGATCAGCGAGTTCAGCACCATGTTGAGACCGGTGATCTGCCCGGTAAAGCCGCCCTTCTGCGTCAGGACCTTTTCATAGGTCCCGACGAAATTGTCGCCCGGAATGAGTGTCAGGCCGCTGCGGTGGATTTCCGCCGCCGTATGAGTGGACGTCATGAATGCCACGACGACAGGCAATATCAGGAACAGTGCGCCAATGATCAGCACCAGATGGTCGAGGGGTTTTGTCTTGTACATTGTCTTTTCCCTCAATTGTAATGGATGCGTTTTTCGATGAAGCGGAACTGGATGATGGTCAGTACGAAGACGACCAGCATCAGGATGACGGACTGGGCAGAGGAACCGCCGATGTCATTGCCGCGGAAACCGTCGAGAAAGACCTTGTAGACCAGCGTAATCGGATTGTTGGCGGCCTTGTCCTTCACCATCACGTCGATAATGCCGAACGTATCGAACAGCGAATAGGTGATGTTGATGATCAGCAGGAAGAATGCAGTCGGTGCCAGAAGCGGCATGATGACCGTCCAGAACCGGCGCACGCCCGATCGGCAATCGATGGCGGCAGCCTCGCGCACGGCGACGGATACGCCCTGCAATCCGGACAGGAAGAAAATGAAATTATAAGGGATCTGCTTCCAGACCGCGACGGCAATCATGGCGAAGGCTGTATCGAAGTAGTTGAGGCCAACCTTCATATCCCAGCCCAAAAACGCGGCCATCTTGACGAAAGGCCCGATATGCTGGTCGAAAAACATCATGCCGATGAGACCCGCAACCGGCGGCGCGATGGCGTAAACGGAGATCAGCAACGTCTTGTAGGCGGAACTGCCGCGAACGACCGCATCGGCCTTGACCGCAAGCAAAAGACCGAGCGCCAGCGAAAAGAAAGTGACCAGCACGGTGAAGACAACCGTGAATTTGGCGATGTTTAGATATTCCGGATTGAAGATGGCATCGGAATAATTGGCGAAGCCCACGAACGTTGCACCGAACCCGAAAGGGTCTTCGATAAAGAACGACGATTGCACGGCCTGGACGGAGGGCCAGTAGAAGAAGATGAAAATCACCGCCAGTTGCGGCGCCAGAAACAGATAGGGCACGTAGGACGAGGAGAACTGCACGCGCTTCATGCTGGCTTCTGCGGCCTTCGCCGTTTTTCCGGTTTTTGCAGACCGGCCGGATAGAAACCGGGCCAGACGCGGTTGAGACGATGTATAGGCCACGCTTGCGCCTCCTTAATCCAAGAGCGAGCCTCCTTTCCGGCGGAAAGGAGGCTCGACAACTATCGTTGTTTCAAAAAGGGCGATCAGCCAGCCGTTTTAGCGAAACGGGCGAGAAGATCGTTGCCTTCCTTTTCGATGATGTCAAAGGCGTCCTTCGGCGTTACTTCGCCGGAGAAGATGCGGTTATATTCGCGTTCCATGATGGAGCGGATTTGCGGGTAGAAACCGAGGCGGTAGCCCTTGGACCATTCGCCTGAAGGCAGCGACAGCTGCTGGATACCGACTTCGGCGGCAGGCTTTTCCTTGTAGAAGCCTTCAGCCTTGGCCTTTTCGTAAGCAGCCGTGGTGATAGCGACGTAACCGGTTGCCTTGTGGTAGAAGACCTGGATTTCCGGCGAAGTCAGGAACTGGAAGAAGTCAGCCACGCACTTGTTTTCGGCTTCAGACTTGCCCGACATTGCAAAGAGGGCAGCGCCGCCGATGAAGGAGTTGGTGCCAGCGCCCTTGATGGAGCCCCAGTAGGGAAGGAAGGTTGCCGAGAACGGCATGGACGCCGTCTTCTGCAGGCCACCGAACGAACCCGAGGAACCGATCCAGAGGGCAACCTTGCCTTCTTCGAAGGGCTTCTGGTTGTCGTTCCAGCCGGCGCCGTAGTAGGCGAACAGACCCTTGTCTTTCCAGTCCTTCAGCTTGTCGAACATCATGACGAGGTTCGGATCGGTGACCTTCAGCTTGGTGTCGGTGACGCTGTCGTAACCATTGTTGTTGGTTGCGAACTGGATGTTGTTGCGGGAGAAGAAGTTTTCCGTGAACTGCCAGGTGAGCTGCGACTGGACGAGCGGGATGTAACCGGCTTCCTTCAGCTTCGGTGCGACCTTTTCAAAATCTTCCCAGGTCTTCGGAGCTTCGACGCCGGCCTTCTTCAGGGCTTCGTCGTTGACATACATGATCGGCGCGGAAGTGTTGAAAGGCATGCCGACGAACTTGCCGTCAGCGGCAGCGTAGAAATAGCGGACGCCGTTGATGAAAGCTTCGCGGTCGAACTTGTAACCGGCCTTGTTGATGAGGTCTTCCGCTGGAATGACAGCGCCCTTGGCGTTGATGATGGTGGCAGCGCCAGCATCGAAAACCTGAAGAATGTTCGGCTGTTCGCCCGAACGGAAAGCAGCGATGCCGCTTGCAAGCGCTTCTTCGTATGAGCCCTTGGAAACCGGCGTCAGAGCGCATTCTTTCTGGGCTTCGTTGAACTTCTGCGAAACTTCGTTGATGACTTCGCCGTTACGGCCGCCCATGCCGTGCCACCAGGTGATGTTGGTCGCAGCCATGGAAGACGTTGCCGAAATGCTGACCGCCACTGCGGCCATGGAAATCTTCTTCAACATTACTAAATCCTCTCCACCATTTATTGGGATGAGGATGCGAATAGAGACGTTCCGTGACGCCTCTTTAACGGTTTTATGTCAGATTTATTACAGTCCCTGCGATAGGAACTCCATTCTTCCAGAAACGGATGTCTCAAGCGTCCTTGCGCTTTATCGGGCGAGCCGGATTTCCGACCACCGTCGTCCCGGCAAAGACATCCCGCGTCACCACCGAACCGGCCCCGACGATCGCGCCATCGCCAATGGTGATGCCGGCCAGAAGGATCGCGCCGCCGCCGATCCAGACATCGCGACCGATCGTGACCGGCTTTGCGATTTCAATGCCTTGCGAACGCGGAGCCGGGTCCAGGTGATGTTCGGCGCAATAGATCTGCACGGCCGGCCCCAACATCGCGCCATCGCCAATCCGCACGGGCGCAGAATCTAGAATGACGCAGCCGGTATTGAGATAGACGTTCGCACCCAACGTAATGTTGAAGCCGTAAGCGCAATGAAACGGTGCTTCGATAAAGGCTCCTTCCGCAACGGAGGCAAAGAGCGCCCGCAGCAAAGGCGACATGGCCCCGCGCTCATCCGGCGGCGCGGTGTTGTGCTGGTGAACGGCACGGCGGGCGCGGGCGCGCAGCACGTCCAGTTCGGCATCCATGCAACAGTACCATTCGCCCGCAGCCATTTTTTCCCGCTCAGTGGACATTGCCTCCCCCCTCAAAAAGCGTCGATGAAATGCTGCGGCAGGCGTCGTGGCAGGACTGCGACGATATCGAAACGCAACGAAAACCGCTCGGCATCCTTCCGGCGGGAGAGCCAAATATCGGCAGCCGCCCGAATGCGCTGTTGCGAACGGAAGCCGACCGCATCGACAGCCCCTGCACCGGAAGGCCGCGCCTTGACCTCGACGATGGCGACGACATCCTTTTTGCGGGCAATGAGATCGATTTCCCCCAGCCGGGTTCGATAACGAATGGCGAGAATGCGGTATCCCCGAAACAGCAGATAGAGTGCTGCCCAGTATTCCGCAGCGTGGCCGCGTCGCTCGGCCTTTCGTCTCTTGTTCGTTTGCCCGTCAGCGGCCATCCGCATCCTTCATATCCAGCAGCCGTTGATAAAGCTCCTTGCGCGGCAGGCCCGTCAGCTTTGCCGCCTCGGCTGCGGCCCTTGCGGCAGGCATGGTTGTGACAAGATCCTTCAGAAGTCTCTCGACATCCTCGATATCGGGAATTTCGTCATAAGAGGGCGGCTCTATCAGGAGCACGATCTCGCCCTTCACCACACGGTCCTCGTCGTAATATTCCGCAAGCTCGCCCAGCGTGCCACGCCGGAACTCCTCGAAAGTCTTGGTCAGCTCACGGCACACCACGGCGCGGCGATCGCGGCCAAGGACTTCCGATGCCACCTTTACGGAGGTGCCAATGCGGCGTGGCGATTCAAAAAACATGAGGGTGGCCGGAATTTTCGCAAGTTCGGCAAAACGGTCGCGCTTTCCGCGATCCTTTACCGGCAGAAAGCCCGCGAACAGAAAGGCGTCACTCGGCATGCCAGAACCGACAAGGGCAGCAAGCGGCGCAGATGCTCCCGGCACCGGCACGACGCGATGACCGGCCTCCAGCGCGAGCTGACCAAGGCGATAACCGGGATCGGAGACGAGTGGCGTTCCGGCATCCGACACCAGCGCCACGGATTTTCCGGCCTCCAAAGCGGCGATGAGTTTTGGTCCCGCTTCCTGCGCATTATGCTCGTGATAGGAGAGCGGACGTGTGCGGATACCGTAACGTTCGAGCAAAATGCGGGTGACGCGGGTATCCTCGCAGGCAAGGACGTCGGCCGAAGCCAGCGTTTCCAGCGCCCGGATGGTGATGTCGCCGAGATTGCCGATGGGGGTGGCCACGAGATAGAGCGCCGGCTCCAACGGCCGCGCCGGAATAGTGGCCGTGCCGATCCTGAAGCTCTTGGTCGCCTGTCCGGCGTCGCTGTTCGATATTTCTTCCGTCACACGGCTTCCAATCATTCTGGCCGATCATTCCCGGCCGGTCGCTCCAGTTTTACCCCTTTATGGGCAATAGAAAACCGGCGAACAAGGTCCACGGGCGGTCACAGGCTGTGGATCATGCTGTATAGCAGCAAAATGACCGGCGGCAGATGCACTCGGCTCTTGCATTTTCTGCAATAACTCTGCCATTTTGCCCGTCCACATTATCCGGCGTTCCGGCCGGTCAAGACTCTTCTTACCGATCCGGCGGTGGCCGGGTCGCAACGGTTGAAAGCGGTAGCGTCCATGCGTATTACTCTTGAGCGGTCGAACCTTCTTAAATCGCTGAACCACGTCCACAGGGTCGTCGAGCGTCGTAACACGATCCCGATCCTGTCCAACGTTCTGCTGCGCGCATCCGGCGCCAATCTGGATATGAAGGCGACCGACCTCGACCTCGAAATCACCGAAGCGACGCCGGCCATGGTGGAGCAGGCGGGCGCGACCACCGTGCCGGCGCATCTGCTTTATGAAATCGTGCGCAAGCTGCCGGATGGTTCCGAAGTGCTTCTGGCCACCAATCCGGATGGCTCCACAATGACGGTTGCTTCCGGCCGTTCGAAATTCTCGCTGCAATGCCTTCCAGAAACCGATTTCCCGGATCTGACCGCCGGTACCTTCAGCCATACCTTCAAACTGAAGGCGACCGACCTGAAGATGCTGATCGACCGGACGCAATTTGCGATTTCGACCGAAGAGACACGCTATTATCTGAACGGCATCTTCTTCCACACCATCGAAAGCAACGGCGACCTCAAGCTGCGCGCAGTCGCGACGGACGGTCACCGCCTTGCGCGCGCCGATGTGGATGCGCCTTCCGGCTCCGAAGGCATGCCGGGCATCATCATTCCGCGCAAGACCGTCGGCGAATTGCAGAAGCTGATGGACAATCCCGAACTTGATGTCACTGTTGAGGTATCGGACGCGAAAATCCGCCTGACAATCGGCTCGGTCGTTTTGACCTCGAAGCTGATCGACGGCACCTTCCCGGATTACCAGCGCGTCATCCCCACCGGCAACGACAAGGAAATGCGCGTCGATTGCCAGACCTTCGCCCGTGCGGTCGATCGCGTGTCGACCATCTCGTCCGAGCGTGGCCGCGCCGTGAAGCTGGCGTTGACCAACGGCCAGCTGACGCTGACCGTCAACAATCCGGATTCCGGCAGTGCGACGGAAGAAGTGGCTGTCGGTTACGACAATGATTCGATGGAAATCGGCTTCAATGCCAAATATCTCCTCGACATCACCTCGCAGCTTTCCGGTGAAGACGCGATTTTCCTTCTGGCGGATGCGGGCTCGCCAACGCTCGTTCGCGACACCGCCGGCGACGATGCGCTTTATGTTCTGATGCCGATGCGCGTTTAAAGTGGACTTTTTTTCTTCAAATCAATCAAAAAACGCCGGTGGATCGCTCCACCGGCGTTTTTTGATTCGGCGCAGACAGATTTCTAACGCTAAACGAATTTTTCCAATTACGACATTTTGCCTTGTTTTAGCGCCAAATGAGATCAACAGTGCGTAACATTTTTTTGACAATGACCAAAATACATCCGAGGGGAATTATGGCACTCAACCTGAAGCAACGCTTTGAAAGAAAATTTGAGGAAGAAATCCGCTTTTTCAAAGGCATGGTCAGCCAGCCGAAAAAGGTCGGAGCCATCGTCCCGACATCCTCCATCACGGCAAGAAAAATGGCGAGTGTCATCGACCCGCATTCAGACTTGCCAGTTCTCGAACTCGGCCCCGGTACCGGTGTCATCACCAAGGCCATTCTGGCACGCGGCATCAAGCCGGAGCGCCTGACGGCCATCGAATATTCGACCGATTTCTACAACCAGCTTCTCAGAAGTTATCCGGGCGTCAACTTCATCAATGGCGATGCCTTCGATCTGAATGCGACACTTGGCGAGCACCAGGGCCAGATGTTCGACAGCGTCATTTCCGCCGTACCGATGCTGAATTTTCCGATGGCCGCCCGCATCAAGCTTCTCGACGAATTGCTGAAACGCGTGCCGCACGGTCGCCCCGTCATACAGATATCCTACGGTCCGATTTCCCCGATCGTTGCGCAGCCGCATCTCTACCACATCCGCCATTTCGATTTCATCGTGCGCAACATTCCTCCGGCGCAATTGTGGACCTATACCCGGGCCTGATCACACGGCAGAGTGGGCAAAGGCCGTCATTTCCCGGTCGTGACAGATGGTTAGGGTACTGATTTGCCCTTCCATCGCCATTGAGGACCGTTCCCATGCACGCCCTTTACATTACCCATCCCCAGGTCCGGATCGATCCGGCGGTTCCGGTTCCGGAATGGGGACTTTCGGACTTGGGTGCACGGCGGGCGTGTGAGGCAAGCCGCCTGCCATGGGCACGCGCATTGCGCCGGATCGTGTCGAGCGCGGAAACCAAAGCCATCGAAACCGCCCGAATCCTTGCTGAAACATCCGGCGCGGATATTGAGATCATCGAGGCGATGCATGAGAACGACCGGTCGGCCACAGGCTTCCTGACGCCGCCGGAATTCGAAAAGGCCGCCGACTGGTTTTTTGCCCATCCGCGAGAAAGCTTCCACGGCTGGGAACGGGCAATCGATGCGCAGGCGCGAATTGTTAACGCCGTCACGGCCGTTCTAGGCCGGCACGACCCGCAACAGCCGATTGCCTTTGTCGGCCATGGCGGCGTCGGCACGCTTTTGAAATGCCATATCGAAGGCGTCGGCATCAGTCGCAGCAAGGACCAGCCACCCGGCGGCGGCAATCTTTTCCGGTTCCCAATCGCCGAATTTTCACTTGCAGCTCAGCGCCCCACATGCGACTGGACGGCAATGGAAACATGGCAGGGATAAGACAATGACCGCGCGCGAAAAACTGATCGTCGGGCTCGATGTTCCGACTGTGCAACAAGCTGAAGACATCGTGTCGAAGATTGGCGATGAGGTTCTGTTCTACAAGATCGGCTATCAGCTGGTATTTGCCGGTGGTCTCGAATTCGCCCGCGACCTTGCCCAGAGCGGCAAGAAAGTCTTTCTCGACATGAAACTGCTCGACATCGACAACACCGTCGCCTCCGGCGTCGAAAACATCGCCCGCATGGGCATGTCGATGCTGACCCTGCATGCCTACCCGAAAGCCATGCGCGCCGCAGTCAAGGCAGCCGAAGGCTCTGGCCTCTGCCTGCTTGGTGTCACCGTGCTAACCTCGATGGATGATGCCGATCTTGCGGAAGCCGGCTATGCATCGGATGCCCGTTCGCTGGTGCTGCGCCGTGCGGAACAGGCGCGCGAGGCGGGCATGGGCGGCATCGTCTGTTCGGCAGAGGAATCGACGGCGGTGCGTGAAATCTTGGGCCCCGACCTTGCCGTCGTCACCCCAGGTATTCGCCCGGCCGGTGCCGAGGCGGGAGACCAGAAGCGCGTGATGACGCCTTTTGACGCCATCAAGGCCGGTTCGAGCCATCTGGTTGTCGGCCGCCCCATCGTCAGAGCAGAAGATCCGAAAGCAGCAGCCCGCGCCATTCTTGACGACATGCTGCGCGCCAGCTTTCCGGCAAATCAATAAGGACCATGGGAGGAGACGAAATGGCAAAGGGTTACTGGATAGCGCGCGTGGATGTACGCGACAACGAACGCTACAAGGACTACGTGTCGACTGCGAAGCCCGCTTTCGAGAGGTTCGGCGCCAACTTTCTCGCCCGCGGCGGTGCGTTGACCGAACTTGAAGGCAAGGCACGCGCACGCAACGTCATCATCGAATTCCCCTCTGTGCAGCACGCGATCGATTGCTACAACTCGCCCGAATACCAGGCGGCGGCCAAAATCCGTCAGGAAGTCGCCGACGCGGAGATGATGATCGTCGAAGGAATTTGACGGTCGTCAACCGCATTTCCAAAACTAGTCCCGTGCCTGGTGACAACGTCTCTTCACGCGCGCACGGCTTTGGGCTAATAGACTGAAAAACGCTTTATCGACAGCTTCTGAGGAGCCTCCCATGACCTTGGCCAACCTTCCACCCCTCGTCACCGTTTTCGGCGGTTCGGGTTTCGTCGGGCGGCATGTCGTGCGGATGCTCGCCAAGCGCGGTTATCGCATCCGCGTTGCCGTGCGCCGTCCCGATCTTGCTGGTTTCCTGCAGCCGCTCGGCAATGTCGGCCAGATCTCGTTTGCCCAGGCGAACCTGCGGTATCGCGACTCCATCGTCAAAGCCATCGAAGACGCCGACCACGTGGTCAATTGCGTTGGCATTCTGGCCGAAAGCGGCCGCAACACCTTTGACGCCGTGCAGGAATTCGGCGCGAAAGCCATTGCCGAGGCAGCCCGCAACGCCGGTGCAACGCTGACGCACATCTCCGCCATCGGTGCCGATGCCAATTCGTCGACCGGCTACGGCCGCACAAAGGGCCGCGCCGAGGCAGCAATCCATTCCGTTCTGCCCGGCGCCGTAATCCTGCGTCCTTCGATCATCTTTGGACCGGAAGACGACTTCTTCAATAAATTCGCCAAGATGGCCCGCAGCCTGCCGTTCCTGCCGCTGATCGGCGGCGGAAAAACCAAGTTTCAGCCGGTCTATGTCGAAGATGTAGCAGAAGCCGTTGCCCGCAACGTGGATGGCAAGCTGAAGCCCGGCGCCATCTATGAACTGGGTGGCCAGGACGTCATGACGTTCCGCGACTGTCTTGAGGCGGTTCTTGCCGCAACCTACCGTCAGCGTCCTTTCGTCAACCTGCCTTTCGGCGTCGCCTCAATGATCGGAAAAATCGCTTCGCTGGTGCCGCTGATTACGCCGCCGCTGACTGTCGATCAGGTGACCATGCTGAAAAAGGATAATGTCGTTTCCGCTGACGCGGAAAAGAACGGCCTGACCCTGGAAGGCATCGGCATTACGCCCGTTCGCGTTGCTTCCGTCCTGCCGTCCTACATGGTGCACTATCGCCCGCACGGACAGTTCTCGAACGCCGGAAAAGCAGCATAAGCCTACCGTCGCGCATTAACGATCTGAACGAAAGCGGGAACCATTCCCGCTTTTTGTTTTTGCGCAATTCAATCGCAACCAAACCGCTATTGGCGCATTTCCCCCTCAACTGCAGGGGAGGTGCACCATCGACTGAAGCTGTTTTGAACAGTCGGGTAAAAGTTAACGGCAAAGTGGCCTCCACAGCCAAGCGTGGCACAAGCGCAACTGTGGAAAAGACTTCGCATTAACCCGGTATTCAGCAAGCCGCTTTATTGATAATGGCCACATTCCTAACATATCCAGAACCCTCACTTCACACACGGCGGCGTAATCCGCGCGAACGAACGTCTGAAAGGCAATAATAAAATGGGCAGATCTATCGCACTCTTTTTTGCGTGTGCGGCTTTGGTGGTTCTGGCGGGTTCTTTCATGGCGCCGGGCACGGTTGCAGCGGGTAAGAGCGGTTGCGCTCCCGCCTACGGTGTCGACCCTTGCGCAACGGCTTCGATCAGCACGAACTGATCAGCTTTCACAAGTCTCAAATAAAAAGCGCCTCCGGATTCTCCGGGGCGCTTTTTATTTTGTCCGTGCATTGGAAACGAACGGCTACTTTAAAGCTCGGCTCAACGGTAGAGCAGAAGTGCCGCCAGACCCAGCGAGCCGATGACGATGCGCCACCAGGCAAAGGGTGCAAAACCGCGTCGCGAGACGAAGTCCAGCAGCGAGCGCACGACGAACAGGCCGGAGACGAAAGCGGCGATGAAGCCTACGGCAATCAGTGCACTGTCATCGAAGCTCAGCGCATCGCGGTTCTTGTAGAGATCGAGCACAAACGCGCCGAGCATGGTCGGCATCGCCAGGAAAAACGAGAATTCGGCGGCGGAGCGCTTGTCCGTGCCCATCAACACCGCGCCGACAATGGTAGCGCCGGACCGGGAGGTGCCCGGAACCATCGCAAGGCACTGGAACAGACCGATCTTGAAGGCAAGCGACGGCGGATAATCCATGATGTCGGTATATCTGGGCTTCAGCGGCATCCGGTCGACGGCCAGCAATATGACGCCGCCGATAACCAGCACGATACAGATGAGGATGGGTGTTTCGAACAGCACCGTCTTGATGAAGTCATGCGCCAGAGCGCCGATCACCGCCGCCGGCAGGAAGGCGACAGCGACAGCAAGCACGAAGCGGCGCGCTTTGGCACTTGTTGGCATCGCCATGGCGATCGACACAAGCTTCTGAAAATAAACAAGAAGGATAGCAATGATCGCGCCGAGCTGAATGAGAACGGCAAAGGTGTTGCCCGGCGATTTGAAGCCGAGAAAATGCCCGGCCAGCAGCACATGCGCCGTTGAGGAAACGGGAATGAACTCCGTAAGACCCTCGATAATGCCCAGCAAAAGCGCGCTGATGATCGATTGGTCACCCATGAGGTATCCTTTTTTCAGGGGGAAGCGGGAATGGAAAGCAATTGCGTTAAACTTGTTTTAAAGTAGCCAAGCTCTTATAGCGTCTTGATGAAGCGAAACTGAAAAAGTTTTCCGGCAATTGTCGATCATGACAACCAATCGTAAAAATTGAGTACCGATGCCAACTCTCTATCACTCTCCCATGTCGACCGCATCCCGGTTCGTTCGTCTGATCCTTTCGGAATACGGGTTCCAGACCGATCTCGTGGAGGAGCAGCCGTGGGAAAGAAGACGGGAGTTTCTGGCGCTGAATCCGGCGGGCACCCTGCCGGTCTATCTCGATGACAATATGCGCTCTCTCAGCGGTCCCTACGTGCTCGCCGAGTTTCTCGACGAAACGCACGGGGTTTTGAAGCGTGACCGGCGATTGCTGGCGGAAGACCCGTTTCAGCGGGCGGAAATCCGCCGCTTGACCGAGTGGTTCCTGCAGAAGATGGAAAACGATGTGACCCGACCGCTGGTGCGGGAGCGGGTTTATAAATTGCAGATGACGGCGGCGCAGGGTGGTGGCCCCCCGGATTCCAAGCTTCTGCGCACCGCGCGTAACAATGTTCGTCAGCACATCAAATATCTGGAATGGCTGGCGGGTTCGCGCACTTGGCTGGCGGGCGACCGGTTGAGTTATGCCGACCTTGCCGCCGCCGCCTCTGTCTCAGTGCTGGATTATCTCGGCGAAATCAACTGGCTTGAAGCGCCCATTGCCAAGGAGTGGTATCAGCGGCTGAAATCGCGCCCGTCCTTCCGGCCGTTCCTCAGCGAGCGCATTCCGCGCCTTGCCCCCTCCTCCCACTACGCCGATCTGGATTTCTAAGTTTCGGCCTCCCGGTTATTTGCTGCGGCGTGTAGCTACGCATATATATGTCGCAGAGTAACCCGCAGGAGAAACGACCATCGACGTTGCCAGCGACAAGCAGCGGATACGCGCTCGCAAACTGACGGACTTCGTTCGTCAGGAGGCGCTTTCGCTCGGCTTCGATCTCTGTCGTATCACCGCGCCGGACAGCATTCCGCTGGCACCAGGACGGCTGAGGCAGTTTCTGGATAAGGGCTATCATGGCACGATGGCGTGGATGGAGGAGACCGAGGCCCGTCGCGCCGAGCCGAAAACGCTGTGGGGCGACGTGCGCTCCATTGTCATGTTCGGGCTGAATTACGGGCCTGAAGAAGATCCTCGCGGCGTTCTGTCCAAAGCCGACAAGGCAGCCATTTCGGTCTATGCCCGCAACCGCGACTATCACGACGTCATAAAAGGGCGACTGAAAGAAATCGCCACCCGTTTTGCCGCGCGCGCCGGCGAGGACGTGAAGGTCTTCGTTGACACTGCGCCGGTGATGGAAAAACCACTTGCCGCAGCCGCGGGTCTCGGCTGGCAGGGCAAACATACCAATCTGGTCAGCCGCACCCATGGTTCCTGGCTGTTTCTCGGCAGCATGTTCACCACCGCCGAGCTTTGTCTTGATGAGGCCGAGAAGGACCATTGCGGCTCCTGTCGCGCATGTCTCGATGCCTGTCCGACGGCAGCCTTCCCCGCCCCCTACCAGCTGGACGCCCGCCGCTGCATCTCCTACCTCACCATTGAGCACAGAGGCGTCATCCCGCACGAGTTCCGGCCGATGATAGGCAACCGCATCTATGGCTGCGACGATTGCCTTGCCGCCTGTCCCTGGAACAAATTCGCGGCCAGCGCCTCCGAGATGAAGCTGCAGGCGCGCGAGGATTTGAAGGAACCTTCCATCGCCTTCCTGCTGACGCTGGACGACGCTGCCTTCCGCAGCTTCTTCAGCGGCTCACCGGTCAAGCGCATCGGGCGTAACCGCTTCATCCGCAATGTGCTGATAGCGGCTGGAAACTCGCGCGACCGGCAATTCGTGCAGCAATGCAAGTCTCTCGCCGAAAAAGACCAGGCACCGGAGGTGCGCGGCATGGCCGCATGGGCTTTGTCGCAGCTTATGGACAGCGAGGAATTCCGTGCATACTCTGCCGGCCGCGCCCCGGAGCCTGATCCAGAGGCGGAAATGGAATGGCAACTGGCAGAGGCATGACCCATGCATGTGATGATTTTCGGCGCAGGATATTCGGGCAAGGCCATCGCAAACGCGCTGAAAACCGAAGCTGCAACGATATCGGG
Organism: Agrobacterium sp. MCAB5; assembly: GCF_052114365.1. Classification (NCBI taxonomy): domain Bacteria; kingdom Pseudomonadati; phylum Pseudomonadota; class Alphaproteobacteria; order Hyphomicrobiales; family Rhizobiaceae; genus Agrobacterium; species Agrobacterium sp. MCAB5. Next base: position 240,066 of record NZ_JBFREP010000001.1, on the reverse strand, counting down.
CACCACGCGCAGCACTGACAAGTTCGCAAGCCTTGCTGCAACTGGCATGACACCCTTCCTGTTTGACGGTGCCCATCTTAATGACGATCTCATCGCCACAATGGCCAATGTCACCCATCTCGTGCAGTCCATCGCGCCGGGGAAGGATGGAGATCCACTGCTTGCGCTTTTGGGCGACGACCTGAAACGGCTTCTGCCCAAGCTTGAATGGATCGCTTATCTTTCCACCGTTGGCGTCTATGGCGACCATGACGGCGCATGGGTGGATGAGGAAACCCCGTGCCGCCCGGTTTCCGCCCGGTCAGTGGAACGCGTTGCTGCCGAAACCGCCTGGGCTGCGGCTGCTGAAAAAGCGGGGGTGCCGCTTGCCATCTTGCGCCTTTCGGGAATTTACGGCCCCGGACGCAATAGTTTCATGAATTTCGAAAAGGGAACGGCGCGCAGGCTGGTGAAGAAAGACCAGGTGTTCAACCGCATCCGGGTTGAGGATATTGGTACGGCCCACGCCTTTCTGGCGCGGAGAAATGAACGCGGCGTCTTCAATGTGACGGATGATGAACCCGCTCCGCCGCAGGATGTGGTGAGCTTCGCCGCCACGTTGATGGGCGTTGAGCCGCCTCCCGAACAGGCATTCGAGACCGCCGATCTGACGCCGATGGCACGCTCCTTTTACGGCGAGAACAAGCGTGTTTCCAACGCCAGGATACGTGGCCTTGGTTTCGATTTCAGCTTCCCGGAGTACAAAATCTCCCTGACACAATTGTGGGAAAGCGGCCTCTGGCGGGGCTAAAAATCCCCCATTTAAAAGCGATGAAAAATCCTTCCAAACCCGTTTTTGAGGATGGTTTTGGTGGTTTTTCAGTCAATTAGGCTTTTATTAACCATGCAAAAATCGCTAAAATCGTAGCCATTAGAAAAATATTTCACTCACATTTCGTGAACTCGATTCACGAAGGCGTGACTTGTAACAGCATTTCCATTGAGCATTGATTCTGCGTCATTTTTTCCACTTTTCAACAATAAGGCACCGACGACACCTTTCCGGCTAACGATCACGAATGTTACAGTCTGTAACACTTCGTGATTTGAGGTCAGCTTTTTTTCGCCATTTTTCCCTCGCCCTACAATCTCGCATTCAAACGCGTTCAGGCCAGACAATGGCCGTTTAGCAAGGGCACAATCAATCGGCGCGGGGCCGATTTTCAGGGAAGCACAGTTTGTTGAATATCCGTCGTATAACTTTCACCGTCGCAACTATAGCCGCCTGTTCCATCATTGCGCCTCTTCAGGCGAATGCGGCAAATGGTTGTGGAGGGGCATCGTGGTATGCGTTGAGCTCCAAGACTGCTTCGGGCGAGCGTATGAACGCCGCCAACATGACCGCCGCTCACCGCTCGCTGCGGTTCGGCACCAAGGTCAAGGTTACCAATGCCCGTAACGGCAAGGCCGTTGTGGTGCGCATCAATGACCGCGGTCCGTTCATCAAGGGTCGCGTTCTCGATCTTTCCAAGGCCGCTGCCAAAAACATCGGCATGATCAGTTCCGGCACCGCCAAAGTCTGCTACGAGGTCGTCAGCGCCGATTGAGCCTTGCCCTTGCCGCCATTCGCGTCTACCAACCGGGCTAATCAGCAAAATGAGGTAGACAATGCGTTTGGGCGGGCGTTTGGCCGGAGCAATCGAAGTATTGGCGGATATTGAGGGACGCAGGCGTCCCGTTGCCGATGCTCTGAAGGACTGGGGACTTGCCCATCGTTTCGCAGGTTCGGGTGACAGGGCCGCGATCGGCAACATCGTCTATGACGCGCTGCGCATGAAACTGTCACACGCCTGGCTGATGGATGACGACAGCGCCGCCTCGCTTGGTTATGCAGTTCTGCTGCGCCAATGGGGCAAGAGCTTTTCGGAACTTGCGGCGGAATTCGACGGCGACAAATTTGCCCCTGCCGCGCCTGATGAAGAAAAGCAGAAAGCCTTTCTCTCCCGTTCTCTCGCCGATGCACCAGCCCATATTCAGGGCGACATTCCCGAATGGGTTCAAGCATCCTTCGAGACGGCGTTCGGAGAGGGCTGGCTTGCCGAGGCACAGGCGCTGAACCAGCGCCCGACACTCGATCTGCGGGCCAACACGCTGAAGGCCACTCGCGACAAGGTGCTGAAGGCACTGGAAGAGAGCGGTGCGGAAGCAACGCATATAGCCCGTCAGGGTGTCCGCATCCCCGCCGGCGAAGGCCCTTCCCGCCTGCCGAATGTGACCGCAGAACTGTCCTTCCAGAAAGGCTGGTTCGAAGTTCAGGACGAGGGATCGCAGATCGTTGCCGATCTTGCCGGCGCGCATGAAGGCGAACAGATCCTCGATTATTGCGCCGGTGGCGGCGGCAAGACGCTGGCCATGGCCGCCAGCATGAACAACAAGGGTCAGGTTCACGCCTTCGACGCGGATCGCAAGCGGCTCGCGCCGATTATCGAGCGGCTGAAACGAGCCGGCACGCGCAATGTGCAGGTTCACGACCGCGCAGCCGGACTTGTCCCGTTTCATGAAAAATTCGATCGCGTTCTGGTGGACGCCCCCTGCACTGGCACGGGAACATGGCGCCGGCGGCCTGACACCAAATGGCGGCTGACGACACGCAATCTGGAAGAACGGGTACAGCAGCAGGGCGAGGCCCTTTCGCAGGCCAAGGGTTTTGTGCGCCCCGGCGGCGAGCTGCTTTATGTCACCTGCTCGGTCCTGCCCGAGGAAAACGAGCAGCAGGTCACGCGCTTCTGCGAAGAAAATCCGCAATTCTATATCGGTTCGGCACTGGATCGCTGGCAGACGACTTTTGGCGGCAATGCAAACAAACCGCATTCCTCTGACGGCAAGACAGTGACGCTGACGCCTGCAACTACAGATACGGATGGTTTCTTCTTCTGCGTAATGAAACGCAAAGCGTGAAACAGGTTTTGCACGCGCTGATTTTACTTCGAAAAATATCGAGTAGCTTGTTTCAAAGCATTCTAAACTAGAATATTTGACACAAGTTTGCGATTGGGTCAGAACTCGCTTGCCGCAGCGTGAGGTTATTTCACGCCTGCCCAAGGAGAGGGATCATGATCCGCAAAACCATTCTCAGCGCGTCTTTCGCGCTTCTGGCCGCATCCGCGACCTTCACCGCGCTTCCCGCCAGCGCTGCGACCGACGCCGCCGCTGTCGTCAAGCATTACGCCGACGTCGCGCATGCGAAATACGAGGATTCGCTGACCACGGCGAAGGCGCTGGACAAGGCAATCGACGCGCTGATCGCAACACCGAGCGAAGGAACGCTGAAAGCTGCACGTGAAGCGTGGATCAAGGCGCGCGTTCCATACCAGCAATCGGAAGTCTATCGTTTCGGCAACCCTGTGGTCGACGCCTGGGAAGGCAAGGTAAACGCCTGGCCGCTGGATGAAGGCCTGATCGACTATGTCGACGGTTCCTACGGCACCGAGAGCGACGAGAACGAGCTTTACGTCGCAAACATCATCGCCAATCCGAAAATCAAGATCAGCGGCGAAGATGTCGATACCTCGAAGATCACCCCCGAACTGATCGAAAGCCTGCACGAGGCGGGCGATGTCGAAGCCAATGTGACGACCGGTTACCACGCCATCGAATTCCTGCTCTGGGGCCAGGACCTGAACGGCACCGGACCGGGTGCGGGCAACCGCCCCTATACCGACTACGACAAGAAGAATTGCACGAACGGCAATTGCGACCGCCGCGCCGATTACCTGAAGTCCGCCTCCACCCTGCTGATCAAGGATCTTCAGGAAATGGTGGACGCCTGGGCGCCGGAAGGCGAAGCCACCAAGACAGTGGAAGCCGACCCGAAAGCCGGCCTGACCGCCATTCTCACCGGCATGGGCTCTCTTTCCTATGGCGAGCTGGCAGGGGAGCGCATGAAGCTCGGCCTTCTGCTGCACGATCCGGAAGAGGAGCATGATTGCTTCTCAGACAATACCTATAATTCGCATCTTAACGACGCCATCGGCATCGCATCTGCCTATACCGGCGAATATACCCGTGTGGATGGAACGAAGATGACCGGCGCGTCGCTGTCGGAGCTGGTCGGCGCCAAGGACAAGGCGCTGAACGACGAGATGACGGCGAAGCTGAACAAGACGCTCGACGCCATGCATGCCATGGAAAAGCGTGCCCAGACGGTCGAGGCCTACGACCAGATGATCGGCGAAGGCAACAAGGAAGGCAACGCCGTGGTTCAGACGGCCATCGACGGCCTTCTCGACCAGACGAAAACCGTCGAACGCGTGATTGCGGCACTCGATCTCGGCAAGATCGAACTTGAGGGTTCCGCCAGCCTCGATAATCCGAACGCCGTCTTCAAATAAGAGCCAATGCGGGCCGCAGATCGCTGCGGCCCGCCATTCCCATGCTTTCCATGAACTCATCGCTGCCGCGGATCCGCAAGCCGTTCTTCTTCGCCGGGGCAGCCTGCCTTGTGGCATCGATGGTGCTTGCCGCGCCCCTTCGTGACGATCTGACGGAAAAAGACCAAAGCCGCGTTCAGGCTGTCACCGCGCCGACGATGGATTTTACCATGCCGGAGCCCTTCGAGGCCATGTCCGGCGGGGCAACGACCAGCACCCATAAAGCCGATAGCGGCGCGTTTTCGCATCCATCCGCAACAATGCCGTTTGAGCGAAAACAGGATTTCAAGCTCGGCAATGCGCTGTTCCAGAAGCTCTGGGTGTCTTCCCCCTCCTCCACGCAAGCCTCGGACGGGTTGGGGCCGCACTATAACGCCCGATCCTGCCAGGCCTGCCATGTGAAGGACGGCAGAGGCCGACCGCCACTTGCCGGCGAAAGTGCCGTCTCCCTGTTTCTGCGGCTGGCCCGGCCTGCCCGCAACGAGGCGGAACGGGCAGCGATTGCGCGCCACGAGGTGTTGAATTTTCCCGACGAGACCTATGGCCGGCAGCTTCAGAACCTTGCCATTCCCGGCCTCGCCGCAGAGGGCAAACCTGTCGTCACCTATATCGAGAAACCCGTGCGGCTGGCCGACGGCGAGGTGGTGATGCTTCGCAAGCCAGACTATGCCGTGGCAGGCCTGCACTATGGCCCCCTGGGCGTCGATACGACTTTGTCGGCGCGGATTGCAATGCCAACCCTTGGGCTTGGGCTGATCGAGGCCATTGCCGATGCCGATATTCTGGCCGGCGCCGATCCGGATGACAAAAATGGCGACGGCATTTCCGGGCGCCCTGCTTTTGTACGGGATCACCGGACCGGCGAACTGAAGCTCGGCAGATTTGGCTGGAAAGCCCAGAACGCCAGCGTCCGCGACCAGAGCGCCAGCGCCTTCTCCCACGATATCGGCATTTCCACGCCGGATGCACAAAACGCCTATGGTGATTGCACCGACGTTCAAAAAGACTGTCTTGCCATGCCGACCGGCGTGCAGCCACGGCTTGGGCCAGTGGAAGCGCCGGACCCCATTCTCGATCTCGTGACCTTTTACACCGAAAACCTTGCAGTGCCGCAGCGCCGCGATGTGGGTGATCCCACCGTGTTGCGGGGAAAGCAGCTTTTTTACGCATCTGGCTGCACATCCTGCCATACACCGAAATTCGTCACCCGCCGTGACGCTGCCGACCCCATGCAGTCTTTCCAGCTGATCTGGCCCTATTCGGATTTTCTGCTGCACGACATGGGAGAGGAGCTTGCCGACGGCCAGCAGGTGGGCGAAGCAAGCGGGCAGGAATGGCGAACCCAGCCGCTCTGGGGTATCGGTCTGACGCGAAGCGTGAATGGCAACGGCTTTTACCTGCATGACGGGCGGGCGCGCAGCCTGACAGAAGCGATACTATGGCACGGCGGCGAAGCGCAAAAAGCGCGCGATGCCTTTGCCGCCTTGCAAAAATCCGACCGGCAGGCTTTGCTGGCTTTTCTGGAGTCCCTTTGATGAAAAATGCCATGCGAAAAATACCCGGTCTCATCTCCGTGCTGCTGCTTTTGGGTATGCGGCCCGCAATGGCGCAGGATGTGGAGCTGATGCCGCCGCCACCGCTCGACGCCGTACAGGTCCGGGGCGTGATGGAAAAAGCGGTGAACGGTTTCATCCGTCCCGGCTATGACCACTTCCGGCAATCGGCAGAGAAGCTGGAAGGCAGCATGAAGGCTTTCTGCGCCGCCCCTTCCAAAACGACGGATGAGGCGGCCAAAGCGGCCTTTGCCGATACGGTCTCCAGCTGGTCAACCATCGAGATCGTCCGGGTCGGTCCGGTGATCGAGCACAACCGCTTCGAACGTGTGCTCTATTACCCAGACAAGAAGGGTCTTGGCCTGAAACAGGTACAGCGTTACCTTGCGGAAAAGGACGAAAGCGTCACCAGCGCCGAGAGCCTGAAGGGCAAGAGTGTCGCAGCGCAGGGCCTCGGCGCGCTGGAATTCGTGCTCTACGGCACCGATGCGGGTGATCTGTTCGACAAGAAGGGCGATTTCCGTTGCCGTTATGGCGCGGCGATTGCCGGCAACGTTGCCAATGTGGCGGCGGAGCTTTCTGACAGCTGGAACGCACCTGACGGCGCGCAGAAAAACTGGACGCAGCCCGGCGCGGATAATCCCGTCTTTCGCGATGAGCGTGAGGCGCTGGTTGCCCTGCTTGGCATTCTCGTGCACGGCGCCGAAGCAATCCGCGACCAGCGCATAGAGACGTTCTACAAAGGGCCGGACAAGGCGAAGTTTCCCCGCACGGCGATCTACTGGCGGTCCGGCCTGACGTGGAAAAGCATTGCCGCAAACATCAAGGCCGTTCAAACCCTCCTGCACACGGCCGATATGGTCGAACTCGTGCCATCCGACCAGCGCTCCATCGTCAACTCCATCGATTTCATCGCCAAATCGATGATCCGCATTGCCGGAACGATTGATACCAACGTGGAAAAGGCCCTTGATGACGACCAGCAACGCGCCAAGGTGGATTACCTGCTGCTGAACGGCAAAGACCTGATCTACCGCCTCAACGACCAGTATGGCGGCGCAATCGGTCTCAGCTCCGGCTTTTCCTTCGCCGACGGAGACTGAGGCGGTGATATCGGGCAAAAAGCCGACGCTCATAGACCGGCGCAGCTTCATCAAGGCAGCGGGCATTCCGTTCCTTGCGACGCTCGCTCCCGGCTCGCTGCATGCGCTTGAACGCGCGGACGCTGTCTTCGCTTCCGCTTTTCGCGCCCATGACGGTTCCTACGGCATCGCGACTGTGAGCGAACGCGGCGAGATCATCGACCGTGTTGCGCTCCCAGCCCGCGCCCATGGAATGGCAACGAGCCATGCGACCGGCATGACAGTGGCCTTTGCGCGCCGGCCCGGCACCTTCTTCATGGCCTTTGACCCCGCGCGACGCCGCGAACCTGTCGTGATGCACACGCCGGAAAACCGCCACTTCTACGGCCACGGGCAATTTTCTCCCGACGGTGCAATCCTCTACGCCAGCGAAAACGACTTCGATGGCAATCGCGGTGTTATCGGGCTTTACGATGCCCGCAACGGATTTGCCCGCATCGGTGAATACGACGCCCACGGCATTGGCACTCATGACATGACCGTGAGCGACGATGGCAGGCTGATCGTGATCGCCAATGGCGGCATCGAGACCCACCCGGATTTCGGCCGAACCAAACTCAATGTCGACAGCATGCAGCCGTCGCTCGTGCTTCTGGACGCCGCCAGCGGCCAGTTGATCCAGAAACATACGATGCCAGACCAGTTGCGACAGCTTTCCACCCGCCATGTCGATCTCGGCGACGACGGGCGTGTCTGGTTCGCCTGCCAATATGAGGGACCGCGCAACGATCTTCCGCCGCTTGTTGGCCATTTCTCGAAGGGCGAGGACCTTGCCTTCGTCGATCTACCAGAGCAAACGACGGTGCGCCTTGCCAATTATGTCGGTGCCATCGCCGTCAACCGGCGCGATGGCCTGGTGGGCCTGACCTCACCCAATGGCAACGCGGCCGTGACGCTGGATGCGAAAACCGGGCGTGTTGTATCCGAGACGACCGTGCGGGAGGCTGCGGGCGTTGCCCCCGCCATAAAGGGCATTGCGGTTTCTTCCTATGACGGATTTTTCGAGGCTATTCGCAGCGACGTGGCGTGGGACCAGCATATCGTGCGTATTTCAGGCTAAAATACTGAAAATGCACCGGAACAAAAAAGACCAAAAAGCATTTGAGGCGTCATGAAAAACCTGTCCGTGTATATCATTTTCGTGGTTGTGGTTGTTGCGCTGGGTGCGCTCATCGGCATCAACAACGTGCCGGGCGAATGGTACCAGTCGCTTCAGAAGCCGCCCTTCAACCCGCCCAACTGGATATTCGGCCCGGTTTGGACGACGCTCTACGTGATGATCGGCATTACAGGAGCGCGAACATGGATCGTGAGACCAGCGGGCACGCGCATGCGTCTCTGGTTCACGCAGCTGGTGCTGAATTTCCTGTGGTCGCCCATCTTTTTCGGCATGCAAAGCCCGACAGGCGCGCTCGTCATCATCGTGCCTATGCTGATCTGCATTCTGGCTTTCATTGCGCTCACCTATAGTCGTGACCGCATCTCCATGTGGCTTTTCGTGCCCTACGCCCTTTGGGTCGCCTTTGCCACGCTGCTGAATGCCAGCATCGCCGTGCTGAACTAATTGCTCCTGCGGCACTTGCCTTGCCCGCCGCCACACGCCATGTCAGTTTGCGGTGAGGACAAAAGCAGGCAGGTAAGCCAATGGAGATCACGGATCCCGGCGATTTTCGTCAGCGGATAGAAAGAAGCTTTGCGCGGCAGGGTGTGGTGCAGGCAATCGGTGCGCAGATAAGCCGCATCGAACACCGTCTGGTGGAAATCGAGCTGCCGTTTCATGAAAAGCTGACACAGCAGCACGGCATATTGCATGCCGGTGTCATTGCCGCCGGCCTGGATACCGCCTGCACCTATGCCGCCTATACGATCATAGAGCCGGAAGCCTCGCTGCTGACAATCGAGTTCAAGGTCAACCTCATGTCGCCCGGGCGCGGCGAGCGGTTCCTGTTTCGTGGCGAAATCATCAAGCCGGGCAACAACCTGATCGTTGCCGATGGCCGCGCTTACGCCCTTTCCGACGGGCCGGCGAAGCTGATCGCCTCCATGACAGGCACGATGATGGTGGTGAAGGGCCGCGAGGATATTACCGGATGAGCTACCGGCTTTTGCATGTTGCAGACAAATCCATACTTTTCGTCATGGCGGCTTCCGCCGAATACGGCCCCCACCTGCAGGCGCGCATCGCGCCCTTGATGACCGGCGTCGGCCCGGTCGAGGCAGCGATTTCGGTCACGGCAATTCTTGCCGGTCTCGATGCGGCGGACCATCTGCCTGACCTTGTCGTTTCGCTCGGCTCCGCCGGCTCGCGGACGCTCGACCAGACTGGCATCTATCAGGCGATTTCTGTTGCCTATCGCGACATGGATGCCTCAGCCTTCGGTTTTGAAAAGGGTCGCACGCCGTTTCTCGATCTGCCGGCCGAGGTGGCCTTGCCCCTGCGCATACCCGATATTGCCGAGGCGCGGCTTTCCACGGGCGCCAACGTCGTCTCTGGTGCCGCCTATGGGTCGATCGATGCCGATATGGTGGAAATGGAAACCTATGCCGTGCTACGGGCCTGCCAGCGCTTCGGCGTGCCGCTCATCGGCCTGCGCGGTATTTCCGATGGCAGGGAAGATGTGAACCATGTGGACGACTGGACGGAATACCTGCATATCATCGATGAAAAGCTCGCAGACGCCGTCGACAGGCTTTGCCGCGCTATCGAAGACGGTGCGATCACCCTTTGAACCTCGCGATTTTAGTAAATTTCCGCTGTTAGATGCCCGCTTCCGGGTTGCCTAAAGCCGCCATTTTCTTTAAAGGCTCGCCATGACCCAGATAGCCCATCCCGACAGCATTCTCATCATCGATTTCGGCAGCCAGGTGACGCAGCTGATTGCGCGCCGCATCCGCGAAGCCGGGGTCTATTGCGAAATCCACCCGTTTCAGAATGCCGCAGAGGCGTTTGAGAAGCTCCAGCCCAAGGGCGTGATCTTCTCCGGCGGCCCCGCATCTGTAACGGCGGAAGGCAGCCCGCGTGCGCCGCAGGCGGTGTTCGACAGCAAGGTTCCGATCCTCGGCATCTGCTACGGCCAGCAGACGCTCTGCACCCAGCTTGGCGGCGTTGTCGAGGGCGGTCACGCGGCGGAATTCGGGCGCGCCGATATCGACATCAAAAAGGCAAGCCCTCTGTTCGACGGTTTCTGGGAACAGGGCAAGAGCTATCCCGTCTGGATGAGCCACGGCGACCGCGTGACGAAACTGCCGGAGGGTTTCGAGGTTATCGCAACCTCTGAGAACGCACCCTTCGCCATAGCTGCCGACGAGACACGCCATTATTACACCACCATGTTCCACCCGGAAGTGGTGCATACGCCAGATGGTGGCAAGCTGCTCTCCAACTTCGTGCACAAGATCGTCGGTCTTAAATCCGATTGGACGATGGCAGCCTATCGCGCCGAGATGATCCGCAAGATCCGCGATCAGGTCGGCACCGGGCGCGTGCTCTGCGCACTCTCCGGCGGCGTCGATTCCTCGGTTGCGGCGATCCTCATCCATGAGGCGATCGGTGACCAGCTGACCTGCGTTTACGTTGATCATGGCCTGATGCGGCTTGGCGAAAGCGAGCAGGTCGTCGGCATGTTCCGCGATCATTACAATATTCCGCTGGTACATGTGGATGCCGCAGACATGTTCCTGGGCCAGCTTTCTGGCGTCTCCGACCCGGAAGTGAAGCGCAAGACTATCGGCCGTTTGTTCATCGAGGTCTTCGAGGCGGAAGCTGCCAAGATCGCAGCAGACGGCAAGGGTGCTCCGAATTTCCTCGCGCAGGGCACGCTTTACCCTGACGTCATCGAGAGCGTTTCTTTCTCCGGCGGTCCTTCCGTCACCATCAAGAGCCACCACAATGTCGGTGGCCTTCCCGAGCGCATGAACATGCAACTGGTGGAGCCGCTGCGCGAGCTCTTCAAGGACGAGGTGCGTGCGCTTGGCCGTGAACTTGGCCTGCCGGATAGCTTCATCGGGCGCCATCCCTTCCCCGGCCCGGGTCTGGCGATCCGTTGCCCCGGTGCGGTCACCCGCGAGAAGCTCGATATTCTGCGCAAGGCAGATGCGATCTATCTCGACGAAATCCGCAAGGCGGGTCTTTACGACACCATCTGGCAGGCCTTCGCAGTGCTCCTGCCGGTGCAGACCGTGGGCGTCATGGGTGACTACCGCACCTATGACTTCGTCTGTGCGCTCCGCGCTGTGACCTCCGTGGATGGCATGACGGCGGATTTCTACCCCTACGACATGAATTTCCTCGGCCGCGCCGCGACCCGCATCATCAACGAAGTCCGCGGCATCAACCGTGTCGTCTATGACGTGACGAGCAAGCCGCCCGGCACGATCGAGTGGGAATAAAACGAAGGCGGAGCAATTCCGCCTTTTGTTCCTCTTTTGTTCTTTATTTTATCACCGCGCAATGATAGGTTTCCGGCCTTGGTATAAGGCTGTGGAGCATCGTCATGGAGTGCGAGTTGGCGGACGAAAGAGCCTTAAGGCAGCTTTGTTTTGATGGGCTGGAGCCGCAGAAAATACGGCGCATCAATCCGCGCTTTCGAAACAAGCTCCTGCTACTGCTGAAGCCACCACGGCAATTGGCGGAAAGAATTTTTGTCGATGCGTCGCATCATGCCATGGGTCGGACAACCCGCGAGGCATATCCCGCCGAGCTTCTGCACATAACCCTGCTGTGTTTGGGATGTTTCGAGACAATCCCTCACGGACTGACAAGCAGGCTGAAGGCAGCAATGGGTGCTGTAAACGCGCGGCCTGTTCCGGTCACCCTGGACGGAAGCGCGCTTTTCGGCAGTCGCAATAGTCTGGTGCTGCGAAACGGTGGTGATCTGCCGGAGATCAACGCTCTGGTGAAGCTGCTGCAACGCGCGCTTCGACAAGCAAACCTTCCCTATATCGCGGCACCATCCTTCACGCCGCATATCACGATGATTTATGGCTGTGGGAAGATAGAGCCGATGCCGGCCGGAAAACCCTATAGCTGGCTTGCGGGTAATTTCGAGCTTGTTTTCAGCCATAATGGCGAAACGCGACATGAGTCCCTTGGACGCTTCGCACTCTCCGCAAAAGCAGATCGTTATGAGCCGCTCGAAAGCCAGCTGCATTTACCGGATAAACTGATCGGTCCGAGAAAACGGCCGAACCGAAAGCAGGCGGAACGCTAAGGCCCGCCAACATATACGCACGAGCGAGGCGATGTCGCCTCGCTGCAAACGATAATCAGCTTAGAGCTGAACCTTGTCGAAAGCCTTGCCGTCGATGCCAAGCGCTTCGAGGTCGGCGCGGGCCGGCTTGCGATGCGCGCGAACAGCGGCCGAAACCGAAAGTGCGGCACCGAGAACGGCGAAAGTTTCGCCAAAGAAGTTACGCGATGTCTTTGCAACCTGACGCATTTTTCTCTCCATCTTTGATGCCCAGATAATGGGCATTTTTGGCCGCTGCTACAACTCATGATGTAGCAGGGAAGCCATGCAGCTTTGCTCGCGCTCGTTTGAATGTCAGACACTGCATTTTTGCATGGCTAGAATTCCGTGCTTCAGGCTGCGGGTTGAATACGGCGCATTATTTGTTATGCCGGAAGTTCAAGACAAAGAGGCAGGCAACATGACGGTCACCATTTACGGCATCAAGAACTGCGACACGATGAAAAAGGCCAGAAGCTGGCTGGAGGCCAACGGTGTCGACTATTCTTTCCATGACTACAAGACGGCCGGCATCGACCAGGCCCATCTCGAAACATGGTGCGATGCCGCGGGCTGGGAAACGGTTCTGAACCGGGCTGGCACCACCTTCAAAAAACTGGACGATAGCCAGAAAGCCGATCTTACCCGCGAAAAGGCCATTGGCCTGATGCTGGAGCAGCCCTCCATGATCAAGCGACCGGTGCTGGAGGCCAAGGAGACGATAACCGTCGGTTTCAAGCCGGAAACCTATCAGTCCCTCTTTGCGTGAGCGCAGGCCACCATGTCCAAGACAACCCGCGCTACCCAGATGCTGACCAAGGCCGGTGTGAACTTCACCACAGTTACCTATGACTACGACCCGAATGCCGACCGGATCGGCCTGCAGGCGGCCGAAGCTATCGGCGAACCGCCACATCTGGTTCTGAAAACACTGATGGCTGAGCTGGATGGCAAGCCTGTCTGCGTCGTCGTCCCGTCCGACCGGGAAGTGAGCATGAAGAAGCTCGCCGCCGCCTTCGGGGGGAAATCTGCCAGCATGATGAAGCCCGCCGATGCGGAGCGGGCAACCGGTTATCATGTGGGCGGCATCAGCCCTTTTGGACAGAAAAAACAGGTTCCGACCGCCATAGAGACTGGGGCCATGACCCATTCCTATGTCTACATGAATGGTGGCCAGCGCGGTTTGCAGGTAAGGCTTTCCCCCGGCGACGCGCAGGCGGCGCTGAAAGCCGTTGTCGCACCTTTGGTGGCCGATTGACGTCTCGACACAGCTTTGAAAGCATTTGGCTTTCGAAGCGAATGGGCTATGGTCGGCGCCTCCGATTGAAATATACGAAGGCAGATCATGACTGTTTCCCCCATCGATCCCGTCAAACTCGAGAAACTGGCTGAAGTCGCCGTCAAGGTCGGCCTGCAATTGCAGAAGGATCAGGATCTGGTGATCACCGCTCCGCTGGCGGCGCTGCCGCTGGTGCGGTTTTTGACCAAACACGCCTATCTTGCCGGCGGCGGGCTGGTCACCACCTTCTATTCCGACGAAGAAACCACGCTTTCCCGCTACCGCCACGCCAGCGACGCCAATTTCGACCGGGCTTCCGGCTGGCTCTATGACGGCATGGCCAAGGCCTATGCCAATGGCGCGGCGCGGCTTGCGATTGCCGGCGACAACCCCATGCTGCTGGCCGAACAGGATCCCGCCAAGGTGGCGCGCGCCAACAAGGCCAATTCCACTGCCTATAAGCCGGCGCTTGAGAAGATTTCCAACTTCGATATCAACTGGAACATCATCTCCTATCCAAACCCGTCCTGGGCAAAACAGGTCTTTCCCGGTGTGACGGAAGACGAAGCGGTTCGCAAGCTCGCGGACGCCATCTTCGCCGCTTCGCGGGTAGATCTCGCCGATCCGGTCGCGGCATGGGCGGAGCATAACGCCAATCTCGCCAAGCGTTCGGCATGGCTGAACGGTGAACGTTTCTCGTCGCTGCATTTCACCGGTCCCGGCACGGACGTGAAAATCGGCCTGGCGGACGGCCACGAATGGCATGGGGGCGCCTCAACCGCCAAGAACGGTGTGACCTGCAACCCGAACATTCCGACGGAAGAAGTGTTCACCACACCGCATGCGCTGCGCGTGGATGGTTACGTGTCCAGCACCAAGCCGCTTTCACATCAGGGAACGCTGATCGACGATATCCAGGTGAAGTTCGAAGACGGCCGCATCGTGGAAGCCAAGGCTTCGAAGGGCGAAGCCGTGCTGAACAAGGTGCTCGATACCGACGAGGGTGCGCGGCGTCTGGGTGAAGTGGCGCTGGTGCCGCATTCCTCGCCGATTTCGGCAAGTGGCATCCTGTTCTACAACACGCTGTTCGACGAAAACGCCTCCTGCCACATTGCGCTCGGCCAATGCTATTCGAAATGCTTCGTCGATGGTGCTTCGTTGTCGCAGGACCAGATCAAGGCGCAAGGCGGCAATTCCAGCCTGATCCACATCGACTGGATGATCGGTTCCGATAAGGTGGATATCGATGGCGTGAAGCCGGATGGCTCCACAGTTCCGGTGATGCGCAAGGGCGAATGGGCCTGAGCTATTTCGGCAGCTGGCTCCGCTGACTGAGCCAGATGCTGAAAAGCACTGCAACGAAGCCGACGATTTGCGCTGGCGTGAGGCTTTGGCCGAGCGCCAGCCAGCCGAGCAGGGTCGCAACGACGGGGCTTAGGAAACCGAGCGAGGCTGCAGCCGAGGGTTCGATGCGGGCGAGACCCCGGAACCACAGAAAATAGGTCAAGGCAGCACCAATAATGCCGAGATAGGCCATGCCGAGAATATTGGCCGCGGTAGGTGCAGGCAGGGCCGGTTCCAGGAAATATGCGACCGGCAGAAGCAGAATGCCTCCAGCCGTCAATTGCCAGGCCGTGAAGGTGAGGTTTGACACCGGCGGTCGCCATTTGCGGGTGAGCACGGTTCCAAAGGCCATTGATACGGCGCCTGCAAGACCCGCAGCCACGCCGACCGCATCCAGCGCGGCAGCACCCGGCGCCAAAACCAGAAGTGCGACGCCTAGAATACCCAGAAGACCAGCGACAATGGCCAGCGGCCGGACCGGCGCGGCGAGAAACAGCCGCGAAAGGCCGATGACGATCAGGGGTTGGATCGCACCCACAGTCGCGGCTACACCACCCGGCAGCCGGTAAGCCGAAACGAAAAGCATCGCCCAGAAAAACGAGAAATTCAGCGCACCTAGAATAAGGCTGCGAGACCACCAGATGCCCTTCGGTAGTTTTCTGACCAGAAGCAACAACAATACTCCGGCCGGCAAGGCGCGCAGCATCGCAACATGGAATGGATATCCATGCGGCAGGAATTCGGTGGTGACGAAGTAGGTCGTCCCCCAGATGGCGGGGGCAAGTGCCGTCACCAGCACATCGGCGGCGTAGGTGGTATTTTTCTTCATTTCAAGAATCTCTACATCAAGATAAATACAACTTAGCCAATTTTATCTTGACGTCAAGATATCAGTTGTTATGCCTTGGTGATGAACAAAGAACCGATTGATCACGTCGATCACATTCTGGCGCAATGGCACAAGGAGAGGCCCGATCTCGATGTCGAGCCAATGGGGCTGCTTGGGCGCTTGAAACGGCTAACCACGCATCTCGGTCGCGAGGTGGAGGCGGTGCTGCTGAAACACGGCCTCTCCTCTTCCGCTTTTGATGTGCTGGCGACATTACGGCGCGCGGGCGCGCCCTACCGGCTTTCGCCCGGTGATCTGCTGGCCATGACAATGGTAAGCTCCGGCACAATGACCAACCGGATCGACCAGCTGGAAAAAGCGGGTCTGGTGGAGCGCATCCACAACCCGCAGGATCGTCGCAGCGTGTTGATATCATTGACGGAGCGGGGATTTGCCATTGTCGAGGACGCGGTCAGCGCCCATGTCGAGAACCAGCAACGGCTGGTCGCACAGCTCAGCGAAGAAGAACGCACGGCGCTGAACAAGCTTGTGAAGCGGTTTCTACAGGGGTTTGAAGCTTAGTTCCCTAAAAAGCGGACAGGAACCAGCAATCGGGCAGGTGATGGCGCTTGTTTTGGCGCTAAGAATCCTATAAGCAATTTTCCGTTAACCTGTCCTACAGGTTGGAGGAACGATTGTATAAGCCCATTTCGCAGGAAACCGATCTCGTCAGCAGCGCGATTGGCGCAATCACGCGCCACATTCGCGAAAACGAACTTGCCCCCGGAGCGAAGCTGCCCAGCGAGCTTTCGCTCTCGCAGCAGCTCGGTGTCTCGCGCACCGTGGTTCGCGAGGCTTTCCGGTCCTTGTCGGCCATGCGGCTGATCGATGTCAGCGTCGGCAAGCGCGCCACGGTGGCGACGCTGGATCATGGCGCGATGTCGCTGATGTTCGAACATGGCATTCACACCGAGCAGATCAACATCCAGCAGATTTACGACGTGCGCCGCACCATCGAAGTCAGAACCGTGACATTGGCGGCGCTGCGGCGAACGGATGCGGAGGCGCTCACCATTCTCGACCACGCCAACAATATGGAGCGGGACTTCGGTAATAGTGACAGGGTCATGGAACACGACCTTGCCTTTCACCTTGCCGTTGCCAGAGCCTCCAAGAACCCGGTTTTCGAACTCATTCTCGGCGCCTTTCAGAATGTGACGCGCCAGACATGGCCGATCGGCTGGAAGAGCCGCAAATCCGACGCGCAGCGTCATGCCGCGACTGAACTTCATATCGCCATCGGACAGGCCATTGCCGCGGGCGACCCGCAAACGGCCTCAACGCTTATGGCGCGGCATTTCGATGAAAGCGTGCATGCGCTTCTGGCCGCCGGCATCGCCTGATTTTTCAAACGCAGTTCCAGACCGAAAACTGCCTGCCTCTGGAGGAGACACTTCATGAAAATTACGAAACTCGAAACCGTCCGCGTGGCGGAACGGGCAAACCTGCTCTGGGTTCTGGTCCACACGGATGAGGGCATTACCGGACTTGGTGAAACCTTCTACGGCGCCGAGACGGTTGAAACCTATGTGCACGAATATATCGCACCCCGCGTGATCGGCCGCGATCCGCTGCAGATCGACCTTCTGGCACAGGACCTCGTCGGTTATCTCGGCTTCCGTTCATCGGGTGCGGAAGTACGCGGCAATTCGGCCTTCGATATCGCGCTTTGGGATATTTTCGGCAAGGCCACCAACCAGCCAATTGCGCAATTGCTTGGCGGCTTCAGCCGCAGGGAAATCCGCACCTACAATACCTGCGCGGGCACGGAATATATCAAGAAGGCGACCGGCCAGCAGACGGCCAATTACGGCCTGTCCGGCGGCAAGGATTATGACGATCTGAACGGCTTCCTGCACCGGGCGGACGAGCTTGCCCATTCGCTGCTGGAAGACGGCATCACGGCCATGAAGATCTGGCCTTTCGATGCGGCGGCGGAAAAGACGCGCGGCCAATATATCTCGATGCCTGACCTGAAAAGCGCGCTCGAGCCGTTCGAGAAAATTCGCAAGGCAGTCGGCGACAAGATGGATATCATGGTGGAGTTTCACTCCATGTGGCAACTTCTGCCCGCCATGCAGATCGCCAAGGCGCTCACCCCTTACCAGACCTTCTGGCACGAAGATCCGATCAAGATGGACAGCCTTTCCAGCCTGACGCGTTATGCCGCCGTTTCACCCGCGCCGATTTCCGCATCGGAGACGCTCGGCTCGCGCTGGGCTTTCCGAGATCTTCTGGAAACTGGCGCTGCCGGTGTGGTGATGCTTGACATCAGCTGGTGTGGTGGACTTTCCGAAGCGCGCAAGATCGCTTCCATGGCCGAAGCCTGGCATCTGCCGGTTGCGCCGCATGATTGCACCGGCCCGGTGGTACTCTGCGCCTCCACGCATCTGTCGCTCAACGCACCGAACGCGCTGGTTCAGGAAAGCGTGCGCGCCTTCTACAAGACCTGGTACCGCGATCTCGTCACCGCATTGCCGGAAGTTAAAAACGGCATGATCACCGTGCCGCCGGGTGCCGGCCTTGGCATGGAGCTGCATCCCGATATTGAAAAGACCTTCACCGTCAGCCGTCGTTTTTCAGATGCGGCGTCGATCTGATCAGAACAGACTGCCCTGATTTCCCGGGTCCGAAGAGGCCGGTTTCACCGGCTTCTTTTTGGGAGCGGCAGGCGTGGGAACGTCAGATGATGGAGTAGCCTCGCCTGTCGTCAGGGCGGCGACGCGACCGTCGGCAAACTCCATCGACACCACAGCGCCGGACGCGATGGCAGCAGCCCGGGTCAGGGGCCGGTTCTCCTCGTCGCGGATGACAGTATAACCGCGGTTCAACACATTCTTGTAGGACAGCGACTGCAGGATGCGGTCATGGGCAGCAAGGCCCGAGCGGTTCTGCGCCATGCGGTGAAGCACGGCGGTATCGGCTCGTCGCGTTGCGGTGACGACCCGTTCCTTCTGCCGCTCCAACTGGCCGAGCAAGCGGGCGGGCAGCGAACGCAGCGCGGAATCGGTCGAGGAAATTCTCGACTGCGCCTGCAACAGGCGGCGCTCCACAAGCGCCTCGGCCCTCTGCATGCGTTCCGTAACACGCTGGCGATGCTGCCGCAGGCCATTCAGCAGGATTTCCGGCCTCAGACCCGAAGCAGAGCGTTCGAACGCGCGGCGCTTGTTCAGCGTCGTCATTTCAAGCCCGCGACCCAAACCGCTTGCGGCCTCGTCGAAACGACGGCGCGGCAGAGCCAGAAGCTGGTCAAGCGATGGCAGCGCACGCACCAGAGCACGCACGCCCTGTCGGCGATTGTCCATTTGGCGTGATACGGAGCCGGAAAGGCGCGCCGCAAGGCCGGAGAGCTGCGCCTCCAGTTCCGCACGCACCGGCACGGCCATTTCGGCGGCACCCGTCGGTGTCGGTGCGCGCACGTCGGCGGCGTAGTCGATCAGGGTCGTATCCGTCTCATGCCCCACAGCGGAAATCAGCGGGATTTCGCTCTCGGCAGCGGCGCGCACGACGATTTCGTCGTTGAAGCTCCAGAGATCTTCCAGACTGCCGCCACCACGGGCGACGATCAGCACGTCGGGGCGTGCAATCTCACCGCCGGGCTGAAGCGCATTGAAACCGCGAATGGCGTTCGCCACTTCCTCACCCGAGCCTTCCCCCTGCACCTTGACCGGCCAGACGACGACATGGACCGGAAAGCGATCCGAAATGCGGTGGAGAATATCGCGAATGACTGCGCCCGTGGGCGATGTGACAACGCCGATGACACGCGGCATGAACGGCAGGCGGCGTTTGCGTTCCGCATCGAACAGCCCTTCCGCCGCCAGACGCCGGCGGCGGTCCTCCAGCAAAGCCATCAGCGCGCCCGCGCCGGCCGGCTCCAGGCTTTCTATGACGATCTGATATTTCGAGGAGCCGGGAAAGGTGGTGACCTTGCCGGTGGCGATGACCTCCATGCCCTCTTCCGGGCGGAACTTCAGCCGCGAGAAAGTACCCTTCCAGATAACCGCATCGATGCGGGCGCGATCGTCCTTCAGGGAGAAATAGGCGTGACCCGAAGAATGTGGACCCCGGTAGCCGGAAATCTCGCCGCGCACCCTCACCTGATCGAAAGCCGTCTCCACCGTTCGCTTGATGGAACCCGACAGTTCGGAAACCGAGAACTCGGCAAGATTGCTCAATGCGGCATTGGAGAAAATATCGCTCATGCCCGTTTGTAACCAAAACCCGTCGATTCGGAAATGCCGGTACTGGCCGGGTCTATTTTAACGGCGGTGAAACCATATCCTCAACTAACGAGTTAGGAAAATGGGTGAGGGAGGAGAAAACAAGGGTTCGTTAGGGAAGAGGACGCTACGTCTTATCCCAGACCCGGCAACCAAAGAGGAGGCGGCATTCATGATTTTTCTTACCGCCACATTGCTCGGCGTAACCGCAGTTGCGTTGCGTTCGGTATTCAGCATCATTTTCATTTGCCTGATGGTTATCGGCGCCTATGGTGTCGCACTGGCGATTTCTGCAACCGCCGTGCCGCTGATGTCGCTGCTCCTGGCGCTTGCCGGTTATAATTTCGGCGTTGTGAGTGTGGTCATCGGCCTTCTCGTGCTGCAACGCCCGCGCTCCACCCAGCCGACGCTTTAAAGCACACGGCCTTGCGGCTTCGCCACTTCGCCCTGACCGAGGTTTACGGACTGGCTGTAGACCTTTCCATCTCTTTTCTGCTGATTTTTTATATCGGCATCGACCCGCTTGCCGCCCGTCTTCCGGGCGCTTTGGCAGGGCTTGCGACGAGTTGGAGGCTAAACCATTCGAATGGCGATGGCCCCAATGAGCTGAACGGCTTTCTGATGAACGCCGTCACGCTTATCTCCCGCATGGTTGGTGTCGGGCTGTTCGCCCTGCTGCAATGGCGCAATCCACTGGTGCAGCCGCTGGTCCCGCTTGCCTTTTCGGCACTCGCGGCACTGGTGCTGGCGCTTTACGGCTATAGGCGGCTTCAAAAGCAGCGTGCGGATCGGGATTAAACCGTCTCCCAACCGTCCTTTTCCGCCGCACGATAGATGGCATCGATGAAAAGCTGGTTCTTCCTCGAGCTTTCCAGGGTCACGACCTCGCCCTCACCTTTCACCGCGCGGGCAAAGGCCTCCGCCTCCAGCTTGTACTGGCGACTATCCTGAAACCGGAAGACTTGCGACTGGTTATGACCCTGGTTGGTCAACTCGATTTCCTCCGCACCCCAGCGATTTGCATTGAAGGGAGATTTGATCTCGATGTACCCGTCCGTGCCATGGAAAACCATCAGCTGGCGGGCGGCAAGCTGCGTCGCCAGATAAAAGCTCAGTTCGAAGCCGCCGAAATCGGCCCTGACGCTGGAATAGATATCGGTGCCGAATTCCTTATCACGCTCGACGCTCGCCTGTACGCGCTTCGGCTCGGCACCCGTGGCAAAACGGGTGACGATGGTCGGGTAGACGCCGATATCCGGCAAGGCCCCGCCGCCCAGTTCGGGAATATTGCGCATATTGCCGGGATCGCGGTTGAAGTAGCTGAAAGCGCCCTGCACATGCTTCAGCGTTCCGATTGCACCTGATGCCAGCAATTCCTTCACCTTGGCCCAAACAGGAGAATAGGTGACCATGAAAGCCTCCGACACGACGACGCCATTGTCATCCCGCGCCGCGATGATGGCGTCGATCTCTTCAGCCTTGAGTGCGATCGGCTTTTCACACAGCACGTGTTTGCCGGCATTGGCAGCTTTTATGGTCCATTCCACATGTTGCGAGGTTGGAAGCGGAATATAGACGGCATCGATCACATCGGATGCAAGCATTTCCTCATAGGAGCCGAAGGCATGCGGGACGGAAAAACGATCTGCAACCGCACGCGCCTTGGCATGATCGCGGCTGGCGATGGCGCTGACCACACAGTTCCGCGCATCCTGAATCGCCGGAATGACGTGATCCTGAGCGATTTTCGCCGTTGAAATTATTCCGAAGCGCAGCATCTCATTCTCCCACTCTGTAATTCCGGGAAACTTACCATTGTCGCGACGCCTGGCAAGTCGCACGAAACGTAACTGCAAACGCTATGGCTGGATTCGTCCTTCCTTTGTCGGTTTCCATGCTTTTATCCAGCCTTTCAAAGGTGAATTATGGTATGCATGAACCCAATGGAGAATCATGAAATGTCCTCTTCTCACACAGCACTCCTTGTCATCGACGTTCAGGAATCCTTTCGGCACACCCCCTATTTCGAGGAAAGCGAACTTCCCGCCTATCTGGAAAAACAGCAGGCACTGATCGACGGCGCCAAGGCGTCGGGCATTCCAGTCGTGCAAATCTTTCATGTCGATGGCGACCGGGCCTTTGCAGAGGAGAGCGGCTATATTCGCGCGCTGGAAGGTGTGCGCATTACCCCTGACGTCACCTTTCGCAAGAACCGCCACTCTGCTTTCGCCGGCACCGGCCTCGATATCTGGCTGACGCAAAAGGGTATCAACCGGCTGATCGTATCCGGCATCCGCACCGAACAGTGCTGCGAAACGACCACACGGCATGCATCGGACCTCGGTTACACAGTCGATTACGTCACCGAGGCGACGCTGACCTTTCCAATGACGCACGCCTCGGGCACCGTGTTCAGCCCTGATGATATTCGCACCCGAACCGAGCTGGTGCTGGCCGGTCGCTTTGCGCGCATCGCAACCGTCGGCGACGTTCTCGAAACGGTACGAAAGGCCGCCTGATGGACAATGGCGGCACGCGGACCATTCCCTTTTATACGCTTGTGCCGCCACACGCGCTGTTGCTCGATATTGCCGGCCCGCTGGAGGTGATCCGTTATGCCAACGCGGAACAGCGGGACGTCCATTTCGACTGCCGTTACATCGCGGAACATGACCAGCAGCAATCCTCCATCGGCCTTGGGCTTTGCGGGCTGGAGGCCTTGCCCGAGAGCCTGCCGGACAATGCTTTCCTGCTGATTTCCGGCAGCATCTCCCGATTCGACAACGCGCCGGAGATGCGACGGGAGCGGCAGGCGCTGGTGGCATGGTTGCGCCGCGCAGTGCGCGCGGACACCACAGTCATTTCCATTTGCTCCGGCGCACTGCTGGCGGGCGAAGCCGGACTTTTCGACGGGCGGAGCTGTACGACACATGCGGATTGCGTCGAAGCGCTGCGCCGCACCGCACCGCTGTCGCAGGTGGCCGAAAACCGTCTTTTCGTAGAGGATGGCAACCGCTTCTCCAGCGCTGGTATTTCCACCGGCACCGACCTCATGCTGCATGTCGTTTCCCGACTGACATCGCCTGCGGTCGCGGCGCGCATTGCCAAAAACATGGTCGTTTATCTCAGGCGCAGCGGCAATGATCCGCAAATCTCCCCCTGGCTTACCGGCCGCAACCACATTCACCCCGCCATTCACCGGGTGCAGGACCGGGTGATGACTGAGCCGGCTCAGGACTGGTCGCTGGAACGGCTGGCCGATATTGCCGCACTCAGCGAGAGGCACCTGTCCCGCCTGTTTCGCGAGCATACCGGCATCAGCGTCATCGACTACGTCAACCTGATGCGGGTCAATCTCGCCCGCGACATCCTTGCAAACAGCCGTCTGGATATGGAGACAATTGCGGAGCGGGCGGGCTTTGCCTCCGCCCGGCATTTGCGGCGCGTGTGGCAACAGCACAATCACCTCCCGCCCAGCCACTATCGCGGCTTTCAGGCCTGATCTCACCCGCTTTTGCCCGTTGCCTGATGAATGCCATCAAAGGAATTGAATGGTTATGCCGGCAAGCAGTTGATAACCTTGCCGCCAAAGACAGCAACAGGAGCATTCCCCGTGGAAAAACGAAGCCTTGGCCGCACCGGCCTCTCCATCGCCCCGATCGTCTTCGGCGGCAACGTGTTCGGCTGGACAGCGGACGAGAAGACTTCCTTTGCCCTGCTCGATGCATTTTTCGACGCCGGGTTCAACGCCATCGACACGGCAGACGTCTATTCCGCCTGGGTGGACGGGCATGAGGGCGGAGAGTCGGAAGCCATCATCGGAAAATGGCTGAAACAGTCGAGCGTCAAGCGTGAGGACGCGGTGATCGTTACCAAGGTTGGTTTCGACAATCGCGGTCAGAAGACAGGCCTCAGCGCCAAATGGATCGCAGAGGCTGTCGACGCCTCGCTGAAGCGGCTGCAAACCGACTATATCGATCTCTACCTCGCCCATAAGCCGGACGCGGATGTGCCGCTGGAGGAAACGCTTGCAGCCTTTGCAAAGCTGAAGGAACAGGGAAAGATACGCGCCATCGGGTGCTCCAACTATTCGGTGAGCCAGCTTCAGGAAGCGCTGGACACGGCCGCGAAGAACGATCTGCCCCGTTACGATGTGCTGCAGCCCGAATATAATCTCTACAACCGTGCGGATTTCGAAGGCCCGCTTGCCGATCTTTGCGTCGCCCAGGAAATTGGTGTCATCAATTATTATAGCCTCGCGGCCGGGTTCCTCACCGGGAAATATCGCGCCAAGGCGGATACCGAAGGCGTCGCCCGCAGCTACCGGGTGGGTGAATATGTCAACGCCCGTGGCCTTGCCGTTCTGGGCGCCATGGATGCGGTTGCCGTGGAAACCGGAGCCAGGCTTGCCGATATCGCGCTGGCGTGGCTATTGCGGAAGAAGGCCGTGACGGCACCGATTGCCAGCGCCACCAGCCTGTCGCAACTCGAAAGCTTCAAACGCGCCGTCAATCTCAAGCTGACGGATGAGATGATGACGCTGCTCGACAAGGCGGGCGCGTGACATGGATCTTGTAATTCGCGACGCGGAGCCGGAAGACCGGGCAGAATGGCTGCGCCTGTGGAACGACTATCTCGCCTTCTATAACGTACACCTTGCCGAGGAAGTTACGGACCATACATGGGCGCGTATCCTCGATCCGGCATCACGCGTTTCCATGCGCGTGGCTCTTCTGGGCGACAGGATGGCCGGTTTCGCCATCCATCACTTCCATGATTCCACCTGGGTGAAAACGCCCGACTGCTATCTGGAAGACCTGTTCGTTGACGGCGCGATCCGTGGCAAGGGAACAGGCCGGGCGCTGATGGATGACCTCATTGCCATATGCAAGGAAAAGGGCTGGTCCCGGCTTTACTGGAACACTGACGAGCACAATCACCGTGCCCAGAAGCTTTACGACAGCTACGTCAAAAGCGACGGCCATATCCGCTATCGCATCAAGTTCTGATCACCCTCTGAAGCGGAAGAAATCCACGAAAGCCCTTAGCGCCGGGCGCATCTGCCGGCGCGAGGGGTAATAGATATAAAAACCATCAAAGGGCGCGCACCAGTCTTCCAGCACCCGGACCAGCCTGCCTTCCTTGATGTCGTCTTCTACGCGCTGTTCGAAAACGAAAGCCAGACCCGCGCCGTCAATCGCCGCCCGGCGAATAAGGCTCTGGTCCGACAGGATGAGCGGCCCCTGCACATCGACCACCAAAGGTCTGCCGTCCTTTTCCAGCTCCCAGCGGTAGAGCAGACCACTGGAGAAGCGACGGAGAATACAGCGATGCCCCATCAAATCCCTCGGCTCACGGGGCGGGGGATTTTCTTCGAAATAGGTGGGGGCGCCGACGATCGCGCCACGCCATGGGCCGCTCGCCTTCACGGCAATCATATCCGCTTCAAGATTCTCGCCGAGCCGCAGACCGGCATCGAAACCTTTTGCGACAATATCCTCGAAGCGGTCATCGGTCGAAATCTCCAGCGAGATATCTGGATATAGCCGCAGGAACTCGCCAAGCCGGGGCATGATCAGGTCCTCCGCCGCAAGTCTCGGCAGGGTTATCCGCAACGGTCCGGCCGGCCTTCCGCCATGCTCGGCAAGCGTATCGATGACGGCATCGATTTCAGCAAGGGCCGGCCCAAGCGTCTCGAGAAGCCGCCTGCCCTCCTCTGTCGGCGAAACGCTGCGGGTGGTACGATGCAGCAGGCGCAGGCCAAGGCTTGCTTCGAGCGACGATACTGCATGGCTGACGGCGGAAGGCGCAATGGCAAGTTCGGCGGCAGCTTTACGAAAGCTGCGGCCTTCGGCAACGGCAGCGAGGACAGCGAGTTGGGAGAGTTGCACACGGTTCATTGTTCTAAATAATAGAACAACCCGCAACGATTTGCAGCGATTATTTTTGCCGTCTTAGGGCGCTATCTTCTCATCACGCCCCTGACAACGGGCGGTTCCTCATGGAAGGACGAACAGATGAAAAAAAGAACTCTCGGAAACAACCTTTCCGTTTCGGCGCTTGGCCTCGGCTGCATGGGCATGACCCATGCCTATAGCCCGACCGGCGACGAAAATAGTGCAATAGCGACGCTGCACCGCGCCGTCGAACTCGGTGTCACTTTTTTTGACACGGCAGAGGTCTATGGGCCTTACAACAACGAAATCCTCGTCGGCAAGGGTTTGAAGCCCTATCGCGACAAGGTGGTCATTGCTACCAAGTTCGGTTTCAAAATCGACGCTAGCAAACCCGCAGGCCAGATGATGGTGGGCACCGACAGCCGCCCGGAAAATGTGCGCGCCGTCGCCGAAGCCTCTCTCAAACGCCTAGGCGTCGACACCATCGACTTGTTCTATCAGCATCGCGTCGATCCGGATGTTCCAATCGAAGATACGGTCGGCGCCATGGCGGAACTGGTGCGGCAGGGCAAGGTGAAACATCTAGGCCTTTCGGAAGCGAGTGCCGAAACACTTCGCAAGGCGCATTCCACTCACCCGATCGCTGCCATACAGAGCGAATATTCGTTGTGGACCCGCGATGTGGAGGAAAACGGCGTGCTGGAAACCTGCCGGGAACTCGGTATCGGTTTCGTCCCCTTCAGCCCGCTCGGGCGTGGTGCCCTGACGGGCGCGCTGAAGTCGCTCGACGGACTTGCATCCGACGATTTCCGCCGCGGCCTGCCGCGCTTCCAAAGTGAAAACTTCGATGCCAATCTGGCGCTCATCAAGCTTCTGGAAGATATGGCTGCCGAAAAGGGTGTTACCGCCGGGCAACTGGCGCTGGCCTGGGTGCTGGCGCAGGGTGACTTTATCGTTCCGATCCCCGGTACGACGAAAATCGCCAATCTTGAGACAAACGTGGCGGCAGCGGATGTATCGCTGACGGCAGAAGAAGTCGCCAGCCTTGGCGCGTTGCTTTCTCCAGCAAAGGTTGCCGGCCAACGATATCCCGAGCGTATGTCCCAGATGGCGAACCGCTAAAAACAAAAAAGCCGAGGCGACTGCCTCGGCTTTTTCAATTCATGGAAACAGAGCTTTACGCTCTCAGCACGCCGCCCGTCGATTTCTCGACATTACCGACGATCTTTGCGGTCAGCGCCTCGAAATCCTCGTCCGTCAGCGTCTTGTCGACCGGCTGGATCTGAACTTCAATGGCGATGGACTTTCGGCTTTCGCCAAGCGATGCCCCTTCGAAGACGTCAAAGACATTGACGCCGGTGATCAGCTTCCGATCAGCGCTTGTTGCAGCCTTGATGATGGCGCCTGCCTCGACCGACTTGTCGACCACGAAGGCGAAGTCGCGCTTGACCGCCTGGAAGGGCGAAAGCTCAAGGGCCGGCTTTGTGCGGGTCGCCTTCTTCTTCGGCTCCGGCATGGCGTCGAGATAGATCTCGAAACCGCTATAGACACCGGAAACATCCAGCTCTGACAGAGTCTTCGGGTGGAATTCACCGAAATAGCCGAGCACGACCTTCGGACCCATCTTGATGGTGCCGGAGCGGCCAGGGTGATACCAGCCGGGAGCGCCGGCCTCGATCTGCACATTGGCCATCGGCAGGCCGCAGGCTTCGAGCACCGAAAGCGCATCGGCCTTGGCGTCATAGACATCCACCGGCTTGCCGCCGCCCTTTGTGGCATTGGACCACATGCGGCCGCTTCCTGCGAGCGAGGCCGTGCCACGGCGTACACCGCCGGCAACACGGCGCTGGGTGTCTGGCGTGTCACCCTCATAGGTGCCGGAGACCTCGAAGATTGCCACATCGCCATGGCCCTTGTCGGCATTGCGCTGTGCTGCGGTCAGAAGGCCCGGCAGAAGCGAAGGACGCATATCCGACATATCGGCCGCGATGGGGTTGGCCAGTTTCAGAGCGGGCG
The DNA here is from genome assembly GCF_052114365.1 of Agrobacterium sp. MCAB5. Classification (NCBI taxonomy): domain Bacteria; kingdom Pseudomonadati; phylum Pseudomonadota; class Alphaproteobacteria; order Hyphomicrobiales; family Rhizobiaceae; genus Agrobacterium; species Agrobacterium sp. MCAB5. The sequence goes on along the minus strand of NZ_JBFREP010000001.1, from coordinate 212,086 downwards.
AACCGCCACCGAAAAGCTTCGCGTGAGCTTCCGGGATGAAGGACCACGTGACGGCCTCCAGCATGCCACGGCTGGCAAGCGCACGGCGCGCGGTGCGGGTGCGCACCTGCAGCGTCGTCAAGATGCGGCCGTTGACGGCACCGAAGCTCTCCAGCGGTTCCGGCTTGATGTTGTCGACGCCATGAATGCGCATGACCTCTTCCACCAGATCGGCCTTGCCGTCGACATCCGGGCGCCAGGACGGCACGGTGACGGAAACACGCTCGCCCGTTCCCTCGATGCCGAAACCGAGACCCTTTAGAATGGCCAGGCTTTCTTCCGCCGAAACTTCTAGGCCGGTCAGACGCTTCACTTCCGAGAGCGGAAAATCCACGACCTTGGGCTGATGCCCCTTGTAACCGACGACCTTGGCTTCGCCGGCAACGCCGCCGCAGAGTTCCAGAACCAGTTCGGTGGTGCGTTCCAGACCCGGAACCATATATTCCGGATCGACGCCGCGCTCGAAGCGATAACGGGCATCGGTGATGATGCCGAGCGAACGGCCGGTCTTGGCGATGTTGATCGGATCCCAGAGAGCGGACTCGATCAACACGTCAACGGTGTTTTCATCACAGCCGGAGTGTTCACCGCCCATGACGCCGCCGATGGACTCGAGGCCCTTTTCGTCGGCGATGACGACATTGTTCGGGCCGAGCTTGTATTCGCGCTGATCAAGCGCGAGGATCGTCTCACCCTCTTTCGCACGGCGGACCGTCAGGTCGCCCTTGACCTTGGCGGCATCGAAGACGTGCATCGGCCGGCCCTGATCGAAGGTCATGTAGTTGGTGATGTCCACGAGCGCATTGATGGGACGCAGGCCGATCGCCATCAGACGCTGCTGCATCCACTTCGGGCTCGGGCCGTTCTTCACACCGCGCACGATGCGCAGCGAAAAGCCGGGGCAGAGCGCCGCGTCATCCAGCTCCAGCTTCACGTCGACCGGGGTTGAGCCTTCGACCTTGAAGGACGGCGCTGGCTTGGTCTTGAGCTTGCCGAGACCGGAAGCGGCGAGATCGCGCGCGATGCCATAGATCGAGGTGCAATCCGGGCGGTTTGGCGTCAGATTGATCTCGATGACCGGATCGTCAAGTCCGGCATAGGTCGCGAAAGAAGTGCCGACCGGCGCGTCTTCCGGCAGATCGATGATGCCGTCGTGATCGTCGGAAATGTTCAGCTCTTTTTCGGAGCACATCATGCCGTGGCTTTCGACACCGCGTATCTTGCCGACGGCAAGCGTGACATCGATGCCCGGAACGTAAACGCCAGGACGCGCCAGCGCACCGACGAGGCCGGCGCGCGCATTCGGTGCGCCGCAGACGATCTGCACCGGCTTGCCGTCACCGGCATCCACCATCAACACCTTGAGGCGGTCGGCCTCGGGATGTTTTTCGGCGGAGACGACCTTGGCAATGACGAAAGGCTTATAGGCCGCCTTGTCGTCGACGTCCTCGACCTCAAGCCCGATCGCCGTCAACCGTTCGCAAATCTCGTCCAGCGTCGCATCCGTTTCGAGATGCTCTTTCAGCCAGGAAAGAGTGAATTTCATGTCTTTGCTCCTTGGCTAACCGGATTAAACGCTCAAACCGCCGAACAGCGTCGGCATGTCGAGCGGGCGGAAGCCGTAGTGGTTCATCCAGCGGACATCGGCGTTGAAGAAGTCACGCAGGTCCGGCATGCCGTATTTCAGCATGGCGATGCGGTCGAGGCCCATGCCCCAGGCAAAGCCCTGATATTCATCCGGGTCCAGACCGCCGGCGCGCAGCACATTCGGGTGCACCATGCCGCAGCCAAGGATTTCCATCCAGTCGTTGCCTTCGCCGAACTTGACGATCGGGCCGGAGCGGTCGCACTGAATATCCACCTCGAAGCTCGGCTCCGTGAAGGGGAAGAACGACGGGCGGAAGCGCATGACAACGCTATCCACCTCAAAGAAGGTCTTGCAGAACTCTTCAAGTACCCAGCGCAGATTGCCAACATGCGCCTTCTTGTCGATCACCAGACCTTCGACCTGATGGAACATCGGCGAATGGGTGGCATCGGAATCCTGACGGTAGGTCTTGCCCGGAATGACGATGCGGATCGGTGGCTTCTGGCTTTCCATGGTGCGGATCTGCACCGGCGAGGTGTGCGTGCGCAGCACCTTGCGCTCGCCGTTTTCATCCGGCTGGAAGAAGAAGGTGTCATGCATTTCGCGGGCCGGATGGCCTTCAGGGAAATTCAGCGCCGTGAAGTTGTAATAGTCCGTTTCGATATCCGGACCTTCGGCGATCGAGAAGCCCATATCCGCAAAGATCGCGGTGATTTCATCGACGATCTGGCTGATCGGATGAATGCGGCCGCGCTCGGTCGGAGATTGGCGGACCGGCAGGCTGACATCAAGCGTTTCCGCCTTCAGGCGGGCGGCAATCGCAGCATCTTTCAGGCCACTCTTGCGTTCACCGATCAGGTCGGTGATTTCGGTTTTGAGCTGGTTGATGGCAGCGCCTCGGGTCTGGCGCTCTTCCGGCGTCATCGACCCCAGCGTCTTCAGAAGCTCCGAAACCGAGCCCTTCTTGCCAAGCGCGGAGACGCGCACGGCTTCGATGGCCGGCTCATCGGCGGCGGCGGCGATCTCCGACATCAGTTGCGATTTCAAGGTATCAAGTTCAGTCATCTTTTCCTGCCTTGCCGGTATTTTTAACAGCGGCTTCGGGGTTCACAGCATTCATCAGATAGTCGGTCGCCATGATAAAGCGTCGCAGATCACTACCCATCCGCACGCGCCCGATCAACCGGGCAAGCGGTAAAAATCGCCCCAGAATGCCGATCAGACGGCACAATTCTTCAAGCGCCCGCGGCGGGGCGTTTTCACGCCAGCGGGCAAAGGCGGCGTCGCAGGTTTTCGGCGCATCGCAGGCGCGGGTTGCAACCTGCAAAAACAGCAGCCAGATATCGCGAGCCTGCGCCGTCTCCAGCGGCATGACCTCCTGCGGGCGCTCCTCGAAATCCATGAAACCGATACGGTCGTCTTTTAAAAAGAAGTCACGCACATGCGGGCGGCCGTGGCAGAGACGCGCCGCATGCAGCTCGCCAAGCGCTTCTGCGGATTTCACAAGCAAGGCGTCATGTTGCACCGGATCGGACACCTTTAGCGCATCCATCCGCTCCATGAGCGTCGGGCCGACATCTCCCAACACCATTGCTGTGCGCGACGAGTAGATCAGCGGCGGAACCGGGAAACCGCCTTGCTGGAACTGCTGCAACGTTTCCAGCTCTCGCTGCATGAGGCCCGCGCCGTCCAGCGGTTCAGAAGGGCGAAGAAAAGCATAAGGCAGAAGTTTTGACAGCAGCTTCTGCATTTTCATCCACCAGGTCACACGTTCCGTGCCCTGCCGTTTGATCCACACCGTCAATTGCGAGAGCTCGACCTTTTGAATGCGCCGGTCACTTTTCAGGAGGACGCGCATCAGGGTTGCGATGTCGTCATCGTCGAGATGAACGCGAAAGCCTTCTGCTTCCACAACCTGAATTTTATTGACCAGCATTTCCGTCCACCAAGGATTTCGCTTCAAACGGCGTGAATACTCCAACTCTTCTAAATTTCTAAATTAAAAAACGCCGATAGAGCTGTATCAGAAACTGAAAACGAAAAACCCGCGCCGGAGGACCGGCGCGGGTTTCAAATGAACAACAGATTGTCCGCGCCGTAATTACTTTACAGCGGTTTCAAACTCGTTGGTCGTACCAGCTTCCTTGAGGTACTCAAGAGCCTTCTTCGCGGTCTCGACGAGCACGCCGAATGCTGCCGGCTCATGGATAGCCATGTCGGACAGAACCTTGCGGTCAACTTCGATACCAGCCTTGTTCAGGCCGTCGATGAAGCGGCCGTAGGTCAGGCCGAATTCGCGAACAGCAGCGTTGATACGCTGGATCCACAGAGCGCGGAAGTTGCGCTTGTTGACCTTGCGGTCGCGGTAAGCGTACTGCTTGGAACGATCCACAGCAGCCTTTGCTGCGCGGATGGTGTTCTTGCGGCGGCCGTAGAAGCCCTTGGCTGCCTTGAGTGTCTTGGTGTGCTTGGCGCGGGAAGTTACGCCACGTTTTACGCGTGCCATGTCATGATCTCCTTAAAGTGTCCAAAAGTGCGGAAAAGTCTCAGAGACCGTTCGGCAGGTAGTTCTTGACGACTTTTTTGCCGTCAGCTTCGGCGAGAACCATGGTTCCACGCGCGTCGCGAATGAACTTGTTGGTACGCTTGATCATGCCGTGGCGCTTACCGGCGGCGGCTGCAACAACCTTGCCGGTGGCGGTGATCTTGAACCGCTTTTTTGCAGCGGACTTCGTCTTCATCTTGGGCATTTTGCTACTCCGTGTTTTTGTATCGAAACAGGCAGACGAGGCCTATTTCAAGCTATTCAGGAACGGCCTCGGCATGCCCTGCCGGACCGTTCGGACGCGCGCTTATAACCGCAGTCGGTTAAAAGCGCAACGGGGAATACGAACTTCCCCTTGCGGTGGTGCTTCATGCCGCCCGGGCGGCGTGCGCGAAAGAGTTATTTCGGCGCGAGAACCATCATCATCTGACGGCCTTCCAGCTTCGGCTCGGCTTCAACCTTGGCAATCGCCTGGGTATCTTCCTTCACCTGGAGGAGAAGCTTCATGCCGAGTTCCTGGTGGGCCATTTCGCGGCCGCGGAACTTCAGCGTCACCTTCACCTTGTCACCTTCGTCAAAGAAACGGTTCATCGCCTTCATCTTCACGTCATAGTCATGCGTGTCGATGTTGGGGCGCATCTTGATTTCCTTGACCTCGACGATCTTCTGTTTCTTGCGCGCTTCAGCGGCTTTTTTCTGGGTCGAGTACTTAAGCTTGCCGAGATCGAGGATCTTGCATACCGGCGGTTCAGCGTTCGGCGAAATCTCAACGAGATCGAGACCGGCATCCTCCGCCATTTTCAAAGCCTGGTCCGTCGGCATGCTACCGAGGTTCTGGCCCTCTTCATCAATAAGCTGAACTCTGGGAACCCGGATTTCCCGGTTGGAGCGCGGGCCCTCCTTGACGGGGGCATCGGCTTTGAAAGGTCTGCGAATGGTCGTATTCTCCTGATCTGTTTCTGGATCACATCGGCAAAAAACAGCTTGTTTGGTACAAGCGGCGGAAATGTCGTTATTGCCGTGGCGAAGTCAATAGCATATCTGCCCGAAAAGATCACCTGTTGTCACGGTTTTTGCAAATACGCCGCCTTTGTTGCGCGAAATTCAGGAGAATTGCATATACATGACTGAACAAGCCGCTGAATTCCTGCGTGTAGGCATGGGCGACGACGCCCGCGACATCGCCGTCCTTCATCGCCCGGCAACTTCACGAGAAGATGCATCCACGCTCGTCTGGCTCGGCGGTTACCGTTCCGACATGACGGGAACCAAGGCGGTGGAACTCGACCGCTTTGCGGCGGAAAACGGCATTGCGTGCCTGCGGCTCGATTATTCCGGGCACGGCGCTTCCGGCGGTGACTTCAAAAAGGGCACGATTTCAAGATGGCTGGAAGAGGCACTTGCCGTCGTGCGCGAAAAGGCGCCATCGCGCGTCGTCCTTATCGGTTCGTCGATGGGTGGATGGATCGCGCTGCGCATGGTCGAGGAACTGCGCAAGGCTGGCGGCACGCCGTCCGTCGCTGGTCTGGTCCTCATTGCGCCAGCCCCCGATTTCACGGCGGACCTGATAGAGCCGAGCCTCACGGATGCGGAAAAACGGTCGCTTGAAGACAAGGGTTATTTCGAGGAACATTCGGAATACAGCCCCGAGCCGAACATCTTTACGCGCGCGCTGATGGAAGACGGGCAGCAGAACCGCGTCCTCACCGGCATCATTACCACGGGCTGCCCGGTTCACATCCTGCAGGGAATGCGCGATCCCGATGTTCCCTATCAGCATGCGCTGAAGCTCCTCGAACATCTTCCTGCCGACGACGTCGTCTTGACGCTGATCCGGGATGGCGACCACCGGCTGTCCCGGCCGCAGGATATCGACAGGATGCTGGCTGCCGTCAAAGCCCTTGCAACATAGGCATTTGCGCAACGATCTTAACCATATTTAACGAGTCTTGCGCGCCGCCGATGGCTAGTGATTGACTCCTGCCCCCCAACCCTCTTAACTTTTCGTTAAGAATTAAGGGACGGGTTTCATGATGAACGCACCGCTGGCGCGTGCGCTGCTGTTTGCAGTTGCCGCCGGGCTATTGACTGCTGCCTCCGCCGTGGCGGAAACCAAGGGAAGCCCTTCCATGGTGACGGGCGGGATCACATCCCAGCCGATCGGCCATTATGAGTTCTGTCAGAAATACGCGAGCGAGTGCAACATTCGAAGTAAGCTGACGCCGCCACCACGCGTCACCGAGTATGGCTGGGGTGTGGTTCGCGAGATCAACACATCCGTCAACACCTCGATCGTCGCCATGACCGACATGGAAATCTACGGCAAGGAAGAAGTCTGGGAATATCCCACGACCGCTGGCGATTGTGAGGACTTCGTGCTGCTGAAGCGCAAGAAGCTGATCGAGCGTGGGTTTTCCGTTGCTGACCTGCTGATCACTGTCGTGCGCAAGCCTGATGGCGAGGGCCATGCCGTGCTGACGCTCCGCACCACCGATGGCGATTATATTCTCGACAATCTCACCGACGACGTGAAGCTCTGGACCGACACCAACTACACTTATCTGAAGCGGCAGGCGTCCTTCAATTCGGGCCGTTGGGTTTCCATCGAGGATGGCCGCGACGTTCTGGTCGGCGCATTGCGCTGATCGACAGATATTATAGGCTCAATGCAGAAAGCCCGCAGCAAACGCTGCGGGCTTTTTTATTCACTAGGCGTTGCCGATGATGATACCCGCGGCCAGCACCAGCGAACCGCCGAGCACTACCTGAAACACTGCCCGCAGGAACGGCGTTTCCATGAAGCGGTTCTGAATAAAGGCGATGGCCCAGAGTTCCACGAAGACGACGACCGCGGCGATGGCCGTTGCTGTCCAGAAATGCGGAATGAGATAGGGCAGCGCATGGCCAAGGCCACCAACGGCTGTCATGATGCCTGAGGCGAGACCGCGCTTTACCGGAGAGCCACGACCGGAAAGCTTGCCATCATCATGGGCCGCCTCGGTGAAGCCCATGGAAATACCCGCGCCAACGGAGGCCGAAAGGCCGATCAGGAAGGTTTGCCACGTATCCTGCGTGGCGAAGGCGGCTGCGAAGATCGGCGCCAGCGTCGATACGGAACCATCCATCAGTCCCGCAAGACCCGGCTGCACGAAGGTCAGAAGAAATTGCCGCTTTGCGGTTTCCGCCTCTTCTGTCTTGCCGTTTTCGTCGAGATGTTTCTCTTCCAGCATCTGCGCGATGTCTTCGTGACCACGCTCCGCCTCGGCCAGATCGCCGAGCAGCTTGCGGGTCGAGGCATCGCTGGTGCGCTTGACAGCCTCATCGTAAAAACGGATCGCCTGGGCCTCCATCAATTCCGCCTGCGCACGAATTTTGTCGAGCGACAGGTTCTTCACCAGCCAGTCCGGCGTGCGCTCGTAAAAGCCACGCACATGCTCTCGGCGGATCAGGGGGATCGTTTCCCCAAATCGCCTGCGGTGCATGTCGATCAGCACGTTTCGATGCTGCTGCTCAACCTCGGCCATATCATCGAAGATTTTTGCGGATTGCGGATATTGCGCGCGCAGATGATCGGCATAGGAGCGGTAGATGCGGGAATCGTCTTCTTCGGACGAGATGGCAAGTGCGAGGATTTCCTGTTCGCCAAGCGAGGAGAACGGGCGTTTGGACAGGGAAAAAAGACTGCGGAACATGGCTGGAACCTCTTTAGAATAATTCTAAATACATCCTGATCACGTCACAATCAAGCCTTTTAGAATTATTCTAATATGCCAAAGGGTCGCATTGCGGAGTGTCGAAGAGCCACGTAGGTTCTGCCGCAAAAGGAAGCACAATGCAGGACCAGATCGCGGCAAAGGCCGCCCACAACGCGGAAATTCAGAACAGGGCGGAAAAGGCCATGGCGGCTATCGGCATCGACGCCGGTTTCGTCGACCTGCTGGTCGAGACATTTTACGGCCGCGTTCTGGAACATCCCACGCTGGGCCCTGTCTTCGATGCGCGGCTTTCAGGGCGCTGGCCGGAGCATATGGCCAGGATGAAACAGTTCTGGGCCGCCGTCGCCTTCAAGAATGGCGGCTACGGCGGCAAGCCGGTGCAGGCGCATCTTGGCGTAAAAGGCATGTCGGCGGAACTGTTCCCGCAATGGCTGGCGCTTTTTTCGGCCACCCTTGACGATATCGCGCCGAGCCCACAAGCCCATAACTGGTTCATGGAAACTGCGGAACGCATCGCAAAAAGCCTGACGCTTTCGCTGTTTTATAATCCTGCAATGGATGATCCGGCGTTAAAACGCATGCATCCTTAGCCCCATCCGGGCGATGATAGCAGGCCCGGCAAGTTCAAATATTCCCCTTGATGGCCGCGAGGATAAATGTTTAGTAGCCACTGGGAGGCGTACCGTACGGTTCGCCTGTAATATGCAGACATATCAGGGCTTATCGACATGGATCGCAGATCATTTATTCGCAAGGCGGGCGCTGTTGGTGCCGGTGTTACCGCAACCGTGCTGGCCGCTCCGGCCATTGCGCAGGAAAACCCCAAAATCACCTGGCGCATGACGTCGTCATTCACCAAGGGCCTCGACATTCTATTCGGTGCCGGCCAGATCGTCGCCGATCATGTCAAGGAAGCATCCGGCGGCAACTTCGTCATCCAGCATTTCGCCGGTGGCGAAATCGTGCCGGCGCTGCAGGCAGCGGATGCGGTGACGGCCGGAACCGTCGAAATGGCGCATACCTGCTCGTACTACTATGTCGGCAAGGACCCGACCTTCGCGCTCGGGACCTCGGTTCCCTTCGGTCTCAATGCACGCCAGACGAATGCATGGTTCAATCAGGCGGGCGGCAACGAGTTGCTCAATGAGTTTCTTGCCCAGCACAATATCTACTCGATCCTGCTCGGCAATACCGGCGCCCAGATGGGCGGCTGGTTCCGCAAGGAAATCAACACCATCGATGACCTGAAGGGCTTGAAAATGCGCATTGCCGGCCTGACCGGCCAGGTGATGCAGAAGGTTGGCGTGACACCGCAGCAGATCGCCGGCGGCGATGTTTACGCCGCTCTCGAAAAGGGCACCATCGATGCAACCGAATTCGTCGGTCCCTATGACGACCAGAAGCTCGGCTTCTACAAGGTTGCGAAATATTACTACTACCCCGCATGGTGGGAAGGTGGCCCAGCCGTTCATGCTTTCGTGAACCTGCAGAAGTTCAACGAGTTGCCGGAGAACTACAAGCGTATTCTGAAAGACGCCTGCGCCGCCGGCAGCGCCAGCATGCTGGAGCGTTATGACGCGCGCAATCCGAAGGCTTTGAAGGAACTCGTGGCGCAGGGCGCCATCCTGCGGCCGTTCAGCCAGGAAATCCTCGACGTCTGCCACAAGGCGGCGCAGGACACCTATGCCGAGATTTCGGCCAAGAACGAAAGCTTCAAGAAGATCTACGAAAGCCAGCAGGCGTTCAAGAAAGACGCCTATCTCTGGGCACAGATCGCCGAATATACCTATGACACCTATATGATGATCCAGCAGCGCAACGGCACGCTCTGATCCTCATTTCAGTATCTTCAAACGGCCATCCGGCATCTGCCGGGTGGCCGTTTTTGTATTCGACACCAGCTTCCACACCTCGCGTTCACGCCAGTCCATCGGGCTCATGCCGGTGACGCGGCGAAATTCCCGGTTGAAGTTGGATTTGGTCTGAAAGCCGGAAGACAGCATGATCGCAGTGACCGACTGATCCGTCTCCTCCAGCAGCCGGCAGGCTTCGCGGATGCGCAGCTGGTTGACATATTGCGAGACGTTAACGCCGAGCGAGCGATTGATGGCGCCCGAGATTTGCCGACTCGGCAGACCGAGACGTTTTGCGAGCCGTGACAGGTTTAGGTTCTCATCGCGGTAGAGCGTGTGGGTCTCCATCAAGCGATCAAGCCTTTCGACAACGTCCCGGTCCTGTTGTGAAGGCGCCGGCAAAGACAACTCCGCAGCAGGCTGGGCAGCCGTTTGCGGCGCTTTGCTTTTGCCGGCAAGTGCAGCCATGAGACCGATCAGCAGAAGCCCGAGAAGATTGGCATTGCTGACAAGTGCGGCGACATTTTCTCCATGCGCCCACTCGAAATCGAAAAACACCAGAAGATCGAAGAACGCGGAAACGCAGAGAGCGACCGCGGCGACAATGAGCGCCTTATGCGCAGATGCGACGCTGGCAAATTGCGCCTCGTCCAGCCCATCCGGCCCTTTTCTTGCCAAAAGAAGCAAGGCAATGGCGTGCCCGACAAAAATCACGATCAGCGCAAAATCGATCGCAACAGGAAGGACGAACTCCAGAAAGACGACGAAGAAAGGTGAAAGCACAAGACTGGCAAACATCGCCCTCCTGCTTTCAACTCCAACGCCCATCAGTCCGCGAAAGGCGATGTAGACGAGAGGCGGCAGGCAGGCAGCCAGAACAGGCAAAACATAACGCGCTTCGCTCACACCATATCCCCAGCGCAAGCCGACAAGAGCGGACTGCACGGCGCAAAGCGCGATGAGCGCCAGAAACGCCCGGTTGGTTCGCATATCCTCTGCGCCTCGAAAGAAGACGATGAACATGACGACCAGCAGAAGTGCGACGACAAAAGGCAATGGAATGAAAAGCACGGATAACGATCCCGAAGCGATGAATTACCACCCATTCATGGACCAGATCGCGTTTCGGCACGACCTTTAACGCGATCAAGGACGCATTTATTCACCCTAGAAGGAAAACGGGAGCATCCACCTTGTCAAACGGAGAGGCTCTCATGACACTGAAAAACACCCTTGTCGCACTTCTTATGTGCGCGGCTTTTTCCCCGCAGGCATTTGCCGCAGAGGATGTCGGGCTTACAAGCATCCCAGTTCCTTCCAAGGCCCGCAACACAAACCTTGACGTTACGATCTGGTATCCGGCCAAAGGCGGAGACGGCACACCGGCGCTTTCCTCCGAGAACCGTATCTTTCAGGGATCAGCGGTTCGGAAGGACGCGACCATCAAAGACGGCCATTTCCCCCTCGTGTTGATTTCGCACGGGTCCGGCTCGCGCGCTGAAGGCATGGCCTGGATCGCCGCGAAACTCGCCAGCGAAGGTTTCATCGTCGCCGGAACCAATCATCCCGGCACGACCAGTGGTGACTCGACGCCTGCCGATACGCCGAAAATCTGGGAACGGACGAACGATCTATCCACAATCGTCACGGCCTTGACGACGGACGGCACGTGGTCGGGTGCAATCGATGCGCAACGCATCGGTGTTCTCGGCTTTTCGCTGGGCGGTAGCGCGGCGATGGAGATTGCAGGTGCACGCGCCGATCTTGACGCCTATATGCGCTATTGTGAAGAGAATGCAGCAATGATGGATTGCCAGTGGTTTGCCGGCGGCCGGGCCTATGTCAATAACGAGCCGGTCAGCGTACCGAAGCTCGATCTCAGAACCATCGACAAGACCCGTTTCGAGCAGCAGAACCGCGATCCACGCATCCGTTCCGCCGTGTTGGTCGATCCGGGTCTGGCGCTGGCGTTCCAGCCGGACAGCCTGAGACAAATCGATATTCCGCTGACCTTCATCAATCTTGGCAGCGAAGGTAAAATACCGCCCGCTGTCCTTGCCGACGAGCTTGCAGCACAAGTGCCTGCCTCTACTTACCAACAGGTCGACGAGGCCAACCATTTCAGCTTCCTGCCCCTTTGCAAGCCGGATGCCGACGCGTTTCTCAAATCCGTTGGCGAGCGCGATCCGATCTGCGAACCGGCCGGGCCCCGCGACCGTAACGATATTCATGCACAGCTGGAAATGATGATCGTCACCGCCTTCAACCGCACGCTGAAGCCGGGTCAATAACCAGAAGAACCTAGCCGATCCTTTTGTAAAACAGGGTCGTGCCGCAATAACGCCCGTCGGGAAAAAGCGCATAGTCGGGGATGACGCCGACGCGTTCCCAGCCAAGACGGGGATAAATTGCCTCCGCATCGCTACCCGTGGCCGTATCCAGCACCAAAAGGGTACGGCCACGTTTTGCCGCTTCCTGCTCCACCTTTTCCATGAGCTTTCGTGCAAGTCCCAGCCCGCGTGCCGACCGATGCACAAGAAGCTTCATCAGATCACCGCGATGTGGCTGGTTGGGCTTGGAGGCCAGACCGACCTGCACCGTGCCCACCACTTTATCGTTTACTTCCGCCACCACATGAATGGTGCCGCCTGCTTCCACGGCATCGGCTACATCCTGCCAGAACGGCTCGGCATCTTTTGGGGAGAAAGGCAGCATGAAACCGACAGACGCGCCGCCATTAACGCAGTCGGCGATAACGTCACAAAGTTCGGGCAAGGCATTGATCGTCTCTGCCCGGTTCAATACGCGGATGGTGGCCATTAATAACTCCTGTCGGGGAAAATCAGCGCTGTCTTTGATCCAGCACGACGGCATAACGGGCAGGTTTTTCTGAGGGATTGTGGAAGACATGTCCCTCACCCACCGGCATGAAAAGGCAATCGCCGGGTTCCAGCCGGTGCACGTCTCCACCGCTGGTCATCTCCAGCACACCGTCAAAAAGCCAGACATATTGCGTCATTCCGCGGCTTGCCGCATGCGGCGGGAAACCGACACGTGCGCCCGCCGGGAACTCGACCTCGACAATATCGACATCGGAACCGACGCGTGGCGGGGAGATGGCACGGCGCACATAACCGGTCTCCGGGTCTTTCCAGAGCTGCTGGTCACGCTTTTTCACCAGCGGTGAAACAGCCTCTTCGTCTTCGGCGAAAAAGCCGGAGAGCGACAGGCCTAGCGCTGCGCAGATGCGGGCAAGAAGCGAGGCCGTGGGGCTCGCCTCGCCACGTTCGATGCGGGAAATCATCGCTCGGCTGACGCCGGATTCGGCGGCGAGCCGGTCCAGGGTCAAACCATTTTCAGCGCGCAACGTCTTGATGCGGTCGCCGATAGAGCGTTCGAGAATATGATCTTCGTTTTCCATCATGCGAGAATACATTCTCACATGATGGAGTCAATATCTACCATAATGGAAATTACGGTCGCTTTTTTACCGCGGGTTCTGCGCGCGGCAAAGATGCATCAGGCACCGACCTGGGCGATCCAATCGTTCAGATTATAGTAGTTCGTTACTCGACTAACTTTTCCATCCTTCAGGTCAAAGAATGCACCAGCCGGCAGGACGTATGTCTGGCCATCGGCTTCCGGCAGCCCTTCATCGGTTGCGAGATATTCGCCGTTCACGATGAATTCCGCAGAGGCGCGCTTACCGTCCTCGCTCGCCATGATGACAATGTCGGTGAGGTTCTCCTTATAGCAACGGTTCATGTGCTGCATGAAGGACGCAAAAGCCGGCTTTCCGGTCTGACGCTCGCCCTGATTGATGTCATGTACCACCTCGTCGTGAAGAAGCGCCAGAAAGGCATCCATGTCCTGACGGTTGAAGGCATCGTAATAGGCGCGGATGGTCTCAGTGGCGGTCATTGTCTTCTCCGTTCAATGCTTGCGCGGGTTTTCCATGACGGTATAACCAGTGCAACCGAAAGTGAAAATGCCCATGACCGTCGAAATCAAGTCTCTTTCCGGCATCGAGGCCGCGCCCTATTTCGATGACCTTGCGCGCCTGCGGATCGAAGTGTTTCGCGCCTTTCCCTATCTCTATGACGGATCGCTGGATTACGAGCGCAAATATCTCGCCACCTATGCCGACACGAAAGGCGCGGTTTTCGTGCTGGCGCTGGATGGCGCACACGTGGTGGGCATGTCCACCGGCATGCCGATGGCGGCCGAGACCGACGAGGTGAAGGCGCCCTTCCTGAAGGCGGGTTACGATCCGGACCGAATATTTTACTTCGGCGAAAGCGTGCTTCTGCCCAGCTATCGCGGGCATGGCATCGGGGTGCGGTTCTTTGTGGAGCGGGAGGCGCATGCGAGCAAGCTCGGCTTCAACTGCTGCACCTTCTGCGCGGTCGAGCGCCCCGCCGACCACCCGCGCCGGCCATTGGATTACGTGCCGCTGAATAACTTCTGGGAAAAACGCGGCTATCGCCATCACCCGGAATTGCACACCAGCTTCACCTGGCGGGATCTAGACGAGAGCACCGAAAGCCCAAAGCCCCTGTCGTTCTGGATGAAGACCATTGCTGCCGGAGAGGAAAACAGATGACGAAACTCGCCGCCAGCCAATATGCCATCGAACTCATCGAGACATGGGAAGGCTATGCCGCCCATCTTTCCGCCATCGTGCGCGAGGCGAAAGAAAAAGGCGCCGAGCTGCTGCTGTTGCCGGAATATTCGGCCATGACGCTGACCGGGCAGTTGCCGCCGGATGCGCGCTCGGACCTGCACCGCTCCATCGAAGAGATACAGCCGCTCATCCCCTCATGGGTCGAGCTTTGCGAAGAGCTGGCGCGGCAACATCAAATCCTGTTTCAGCCGGGCAGCGCGCCAGTGAAAGACAAGGACGGCAAGTTCCGCAACCGCGCATGGCTGTTCGGCCCCAACGGACTGATCGGGTATCAGGACAAGCAGATCATGACGCGCTTCGAGCGGGAGCAATGGAACATCCATGCCGGCATCGAGGGCCTGAAAGCCTTCGAGACGACGATCGGCAGGCTTGGCATCCTCATCTGTTACGACAACGAGTTCCCGATGCTTGGCCGGAAGCTGGCCGAGCTTGGCGTCGAACTGGTTCTCGCTCCCAGTTGCACCGATACGCTGGCCGGCGCCTACCGGGTGCGCATCGGCGCGCAGGCGCGGGCGCTGGAAAACCAGTATGCCGTTCTCTCCTCCCCCACGGCGGGTGAGGCTCCATGGTCTCCCGCCGTCGATGAAAATCGTGGCCGCGCAGCACTTTACGTGCCATCCGACTATGGCATGCCGGCATCGGGTATCGTCGCGGAAAGCGAAAGCGATGCGGTGACACACAGCACGTTGCTGATCGCCGATATCGACCTTGCTGCCGTGGCCAAGCTTAGAACCGAAGGACAAGTGGCCACCCGCCGCGACTGGCCGGAGCAGTTTGCGATCTGAAAAGCCCATTTTAAAGGGCTTTTAACCAAATTCCCGCTTTGCGGCATGAGAAGCCCCTGCTATAGCGCGGGGCATGAGCACAAATTCGACCCGCACGCCCCTGGACCATATCCGCAACTTCTCGATCGTTGCCCACATCGATCACGGCAAATCGACGCTGGCCGACCGGTTGATCCAGTCGACAGGCGGCCTTGCCGAGCGCGATATGTCGGAACAGGTTCTCGATTCGATGGATATCGAACGCGAGCGCGGCATCACCATCAAGGCCCAGACCGTGCGCCTGCACTACAAGGGGAATAACGGCGAAACCTATGTGCTGAACCTCATCGACACGCCCGGCCACGTCGACTTTGCCTACGAAGTGTCCCGATCGCTTTCGGCCTGCGAAGGTTCGCTGCTGGTGGTGGACGCATCTCAGGGTGTGGAAGCCCAGACGCTGGCCAACGTTTATCAGGCAATCGACAATAATCACGAGCTGGTGACGGTCTTGAACAAGATCGACCTGCCGGCTGCGGAGCCCGACCGCATCAAGGAACAGATCGAGGAAGTAATCGGCATCGATGCTTCCGAAGCTGTGTTGATTTCGGCCAAGACCGGGCTTGGCATCCCCGATGTTCTCGAAGCCATCGTCAACCGCCTGCCACCGCCCAAGAGCGAAGTCGGCGAGAACGGGCCGCTCAAGGCGCTGCTCGTCGACAGCTGGTACGACACCTATTTGGGCGTCATGGTTCTCGTGCGCGTCATCGACGGCGTGCTGACCAAGGGCCAGCAGATCCGCATGATGGGTTCCGGCGCGAAATACGGCGTCGAGCGCGTTGGCGTACTTACCCCGAAGATGGTCAATGTCGACAGCCTCGGCCCCGGCGAGATCGGTTTCATCACCGCCTCGATCAAGGAAGTCGCCGATACGCGTGTTGGCGATACCATTACCGACGACAAGCGCCCGACGGCGCAGGCCCTGCCCGGCTTCAAGCCAGCGCAGCCCGTGGTTTTCTGCGGCCTCTTCCCTGTCGATGCAGCCGACTTCGAAGATCTGCGCGCGGCGGTGGGCAAGCTTCGCCTCAACGACGCCTCCTTCTCCTTCGAAATGGAATCGTCTGCCGCTCTCGGCTTTGGTTTCCGTTGCGGCTTCCTCGGTCTGCTGCATCTTGAAATCATTCAGGAACGCCTCGAGCGCGAGTTCAATCTCGATCTCGTCGCCACAGCACCTTCGGTCGTCTATGAAATGACGCTGACAGATGGCACCGAGAAAGAGCTGCACAACCCGGCGGATATGCCTGATGTCGTGAAGATCAAGGAAATCCGCGAACCGTGGATCAAGGCGACGATCCTGACGCCCGACGAATATCTCGGTGGTATTCTGAAACTCTGTCAGGACCGGCGCGGCCTGCAGACGGAGCTGACCTATGTCGGCAACCGCGCGATGATCACCTATGAATTGCCGCTCAACGAAGTGGTGTTCGATTTCTACGACCGCCTGAAATCCATCTCGAAGGGTTACGCCTCGTTCGACTACAATATCATCGACTATCGCGAAGGCGATCTCGTTAAGATGTCGATCCTCGTGAACGGCGACCCGGTGGACGCACTCTCCATGCTGGTCCACCGCTCGGCGGCTGACCGGCGCGGACGCGGCATGTGCGAAAAGCTGAAGGAACTCATTCCGCCGCACATGTTCCAGATCCCGATCCAGGCGGCCATTGGCGGCAAGGTCATCGCCCGCGAAACCGTGCGCGCGTTGCGCAAGGACGTGACGGCGAAGTGCTACGGTGGCGATGCGACGCGTAAACGCAAACTTCTGGACAAGCAGAAGGAAGGCAAAAAGCGCATGCGCCAGTTCGGCAAGGTGGAGATTCCGCAGGAAGCTTTCATCGCTGCGCTGAAGATGAACGACGAATAAGCGGCCGCTAAATCGTCGCTGATTTGACAAGGGAGGCTTACGGCCTCCCTTTTTACATTCACGGCAGCTGCTCAGGCATGCAGCTTCGCGCCCTTGGTAATCTTGTCGACGATTTTCTTGTCCGCCCTAAGCGCCATGCCGACGACCTTTGCATTGTCGGGAGAAAATTCCGAAAACACCTGGCGGTTGGCAACATCATGACCGGTTGCGAACATTTCCTCGATATAGAGCGATGTCGTGACCTCGCGTTCCAGGGATCGCTGATGGATTTTGCGCAGCGCCTCCTGATCCGTGGCCATGACGACTATCGGCTGGACGGACAGGGGATTGTAGACGTTACCCGCCCCGTCGCGGTATGGTTCCCCGATGATCTCTCTGGTCTGGGCGACGATACCGGACATTAGAAATGCGGTGACATTCAGTTTTTGCCACACGGCAAGGTCATCACGAAGGATGACGGCGATCTTGGTATCAAACATGCGAACTCAATCTGGCTGTGGTTACGAAAGAGAAGCAACCCTAGTCCCTCAGGGTACGAGCGATCTTGAACGTTCGTGCAAATTCGAGGGGATCGTGCAGGCCCCTTCCAGCGAAGGGATCGAGCGCATCGAAGCGCGCTTTCACGGCAACGCCTATGCACCCCATCGCCATGACACCTATGCGCTCGGTGTGACGCTTTCCGGCGTCCAGACCTTTTCCTATCGTGGCACATCGCATTTCAGCACGCCCGGAAAGGTTATCGTGCTGCATCCGGACGAAGTTCACGATGGTGGTGCCGGCACCGACGAAGGTCTGCGCTACCGTATGCTCTATCTTCCGCCGGAAAAGACCATGGAGGTGGCGACCGGATTTCACGCGCTGCCATTTGCAAAAAACCCCGTCATCGAAGACGATGAGTTCCGGCAATGCCTGATAGAGGCTCTCGGCAATCTCGAGGGCGAGCCGGACAATCTGCTCCTGACCGACTGGCAATCGAGACTGTCGGATCTGCTCTGGAAGCATTCGAACGGAAGCGAGAGAACCCTCAGGCGGCTTGACCGGATCGCCGTTTTCCGTTGCCGGGATTACCTGCTGGAGAACAGCGCGCTTGCCGTCACCTCAGAGAAGCTGGAGCAAGTAAGCGGGCTTGATCGCTTCACGCTCTTTCGGCACTTCCGCTCCCTGTTTGGCACGAGCCCGCACCGGTATCTCATCATGCGGCGTCTGCAAAAATGCAAGGACATGATGCGGGCGGGTGCGGGTCTTGCGGAAACGGCGTTTGCCTGCGGCTTTGCAGATCAGGCGCATTTTACCCGCCACTTCAAGAACGCCTTCGGAATGCCTCCGGGGCGCTGGCTAAGCCTTGTTTCGCACTGATCATTCCGGAAACATGATCGACCTGTGAGCCGCAGTCCCTGCCATGGCGCCATCGCCCACGGAAAGAGCGACCGAGCCAGCGGGCCTTGCCACATCACCGCATGCGAAGATTCCGCGCACTGTTGTCTGTTTCACGGCATCTGTCACGATGCTTGAACCCATCGGCCCTTCTTCCACGGTGCAACCGAGCTTTTCGATCCAATCCGAGGCAATCCGCAATTTCGGTTGCGTGAAAAGACCGGCCAAAGCAATGCTGCACCCATCCGCAAGAACAACATCCGCATGCCCTGCGATCTCTCTGATACGCTCTTTTTCCACCCAAACGCCCCGGGCTGACAAAAGCGCACTCTGTTCGGCATCCGGCACGAATATACCGTTGGTAAAAAAGGTCGTTTCACCCCAGTCCGGAAGCATCAGTGCATGGTGGATGGCCAGCGGTGAGGCCGCGATGACGCCGATCCTGCGCTGATCCAGTTCGTATCCGTGGCAATAGGGGCAATGGAAGACGGCGCTGCCCCAGCGTTCCTTCAGCCCGGCTATATCAGGCAGTTCATCCGTAACGCCTGTGGCAAGGATTAGTCTGGCCGCCCTTTCGCGGCGATTGCCATCGATCTCGATGACGAAGTCATCGAATGATCCTTCGGCATTCGTTACCCTGCCCTTTGCCCAGTGTATCGTCGGGTAGCGCTCGATCTGGCGGCGTGCCTCGGCGATGATGTCGCCCGGCGCCTTGCCGTCCTGTCCGAGAAAACCGTGGGAATGGCTGGCGAAGCGATTTCTCCGCTCACCCGCATCCACCACCAGGATGTTTTTTCTCGCGCGCCCGAGCTGCAGGGCGGCGGACAGGCCCGCATAGCTGCCGCCGATGATGATGACGTCGTATTTCATGATGCACCTATCGTTCACCGAGCCGGAAGCGCCCGTTCGTTTCACGATACTTATATTGTTACATGAATTTTAGAGTCAATAGTCACGCAACTTATATTGTTACATCACAGGCTAACTGGTAATGTCGCGAAAAACAGGCGGATTTCACCGATGAGACACGACACGCGCCTTTCACGGCTGCTGCATATTTTGATCCATATGGAGAAACACGAGGGTGCGGCGACCTCGGAAAGCATCGCGGCGATGTTGCAGACGAACCCGGTGGTGGTGCGCAGAACCATGGCGGGCTTGCGGGAGCACGGTTACGTGTCGTCGGGAAAAGGCCATGGCGGTGGCTGGGTTCTGGCGCGACCGCTCAGCGAAATCACGCTGCTCGACATTTACCGGGCGCTTGGCGCGCCGGAATTGTTCTCGATTGGGCTGGCAGGAGATAATCCTAACTGCGTCATAGAGCAGGCCGTCAATGCTGCCCTTTTCGACGCCATGAACGAGGCGGAGACCATTCTCCTGTCCCGCTTCGGAAACATTACGCTTTCCGCGCTGGCGGAGGAATCGATGAGCCGCTGGTCCAGATTGTCCAACCACCCCTCCGCGATGGATCAGCTCTAACGCCGCAGAGTTGGCGCAATAAAAAACCGCCTGCCGTAAGGCAGGCGGTTTTGTCATATTATCTAACCCATTACGGCTGCGTCTGCGTGCCGCCGGTATTCGGGCTTGCCGGTGCTGCATTGTTGGCAGGCGGTGTTGCCGGGACGGTCGGAGTCGCGGGCGCCGGTGCCTGTTGCGTTGCCGCAGGCGGCATGGTCGAGGATGTCGTGGCCGGATCGGTGTTCGGGCCGCTCATCTGCGACCAGGCGAAAACGCCCACCAATGCGACAACGAGAATCGCCAGCCATGGCATCCAGGACGGAGACTTGCGGGCAAGCGGTTCATTGCTGATATTCAGTTCCGGACGAAGATCGCGGTCCGGGCGCGGATTGTTTGGATCGAATGTCATGGTATTTCCTCCTCTTCATTCTGAGAAGAAAACGGCGTTCACGGGATTTTGTTCCGATTCTCCTCAGCCAGCACACTATGGGCGACAATTACGCGCTCTGCCTGAGGGCATCTGCCAGCACCGCCATGACCTGAGGAGCGGCCATTTGCGACACATTGAAACGCATGAAAGCGGATGCGTTCTGCGCGGAGCTGAAAACATTACCGGGTGCCAGCACCACCTTTTGCACCAGTGCCCGGCGTGCAACATCGGCGGCGTCGACCCCCTCCGGCAGGCGGCACCATAAGAACATGCCCGCCTGCGGTTCGATCCACGGCACACATCCAAGCGCTTTCAAACGCGCCGCCGCCTCAGGCACCGCCGCCGCGAGACGCTGTCGAAGAGCCTCGACATGCTTGCGATAACTACCGTCAGTCAAAAGCGACAGGATCAATGCAGCCGAAAAATTTGCTCCACCAAAAGCAGTGGCAATCTTGAGATCGGTCAGGGCTTCCACCCATGCCGGAGGCGCTGCGATGAAACCGCACCGAACGGAAGCAGACAGGGTTTTAGAAAAACTGCCGATCTGGACGACCCGGTTCAGACCATCGAAAGCAGCCAGCCGTGGTGCCGCCTGCGTTTCAAAATCGGCAAAAATATCATCCTCGATGATGGTGAGGCCCGCCTGTTCGGCCAGCATCAGCAGGCGATGGGCGGAAACGGCGGAAAGCCTTGCGCCTGTCGGATTATGGATCGCGGAATTGGTGATATAAAGGCGCGGCTGATGCTCTTTCAGTGCCTGCTCGAAAAGCGGCAGGTCCGGTCCAGCCGGCGTATAGGGCACACCAACGATTTTCACCCGATGCGCCCGCAAGAGAGCGCGGAAGTTAAAATAGCAGGGATCATCGACAATAACCGTATCCCCTGGCTGCAGCAGGAAACGACACAGGAGATCGATCGCCTGCGTGCCGGAATCGGTGAGCATGATCTGGCTGGCGCCCGCCTGGACGCCATGTTCGGCAAGTCTGCGGGACAAAAGCTGGCGTAGCGGCAACAGCCCCATTGGGCTCGCATAATCCGTCAGCAAGGAAGCATCCGCACGGGCAAGCGCCCTCATCGCCCGCCTTAGCGCTTGCTCCGGCATCCATGACGCTGGAAGCCAGCCGCAGCCGGGCTTGGCAAGCGCCGCCCCCTCGTCCAGCGCCTGGCGCGACACCCAGAGCGGATCCACAGCCCTGTCCAGCCGAGGCTCGATATCGGCCAGAGACAGGGGCGCTAGCGGACCCGCCACATAAAATCCCGAACCCGGTCGCGAACTTATGGTGCCATCGGCAACCAGCCGGTCATAGGCCTCGACGACGGTTGAAGTGGAGACCTGCATGGCCTTCGCAAGCGCTCGAACGGATGGCAATCTGGCGCCGGGAACGAGGCTTCGCGAAGCGATGCGTTGCCGCATGCTGGCCATCACCTGTTCTATGCGCGTTCCCGTCGCGAGGTGTCCGTCCACATTTCTCTCCAACCGTACCGTCCAAACAACCATAACAGTTTCTTGAAATTGTATATGATTGTCGCTGTTTTCACCAGCCGTTCCGGATCAAGTAAGGGAAATTGCAGGAGACGGTCATGGACAAGACGACAAGCGGTTGGCTGAGCGGCCTTATCGGCGTGGTGATATTCAGCGGCTCGCTGCCCGCCACGCGGGTTGCGGTAACGGGTTTCGATCCGGTGTTCCTGACCCTCGCCCGCGCCAGCATAGCCGGCCTTCTGGCGCTCGCTTTGCTTTTTGTGTTCCGGCAAAAACGCCCGGCGCGCGATGATATGGCATCCCTTTTCATCGTGTCCTTCGGCGTGGTGGTCGGCTTCCCGCTGTTGACTGCCCTCGCCTTGCGGCACATCACCTCGGCCCACTCCATCGTCTTTGTCGGGCTTTTGCCGCTCGCAACCGCGGTTTTTGCCGTGCTGCGTGGGGGAGAACGCCCGCGGCCCGCCTTCTGGTTCTTTTCCTGCCTGGGCAGCGTCCTCGTTGCCGGCTTTTCATTGTCGAATTCGCTGGCCTCCGGGCTCGGAGTCTCACTTGCCGGCGATCTCTTGATGCTGGGCGCGATTATCGTCTGTGGGCTGGGATATGCCGAGGGTGCTGCCCTTTCCCGCAAACTGGGGGGCTGGCAGGTCATCTCATGGGCACTGGTCCTCTCCCTGCCTCTGATGCTGCCGCTTGCCTTTTTCACAGGGCCGCAAACCCTCGCAGGCATCGACCCGCAGGCCTGGGGCGGCCTCGCCTATGTCTCGCTGTTCAGCATGCTGATCGGCTTCATCTTCTGGTATCGCGGGCTGGCGCTTGGCGGCATTGCCGCGGTGGGCCAGCTGCAATTGCTGCAGCCGTTCTTCGGGCTGGTGCTTGCAGCAACCCTGCTTCACGAGGAGGTCAGCCCGGCGATGATCGCCATCACGCTCGTGGTGGTGCTCTGCGTTGCCGGCGCGCGAAAATTTTCGCGCTGACGCCCGCCCCGTCAACTCGAGCGGCGGTCTACCCAGCGATGCCAGGCATCCTCATTGCCGTTGAAGACATTGAGATCGATGCGGCCATCGACACCATGCGACAGGCCGGAGCCGGAATATTGCCAGAACAACCACTTGCGGCCGGGATAGACCACGGACGGATGCTGGGCAACGGCGCGCAGCCAGAAGGGATAGTCCTGGAACTCGCCGGTCAGATTGTCTTTATAAAAATCGGGCGCCGTATAGATAATCGGACGCTGGCCGTAATGGCGCTCCAGCTTGTCCATGAACACGCGCATCTTTTCCAGAATACGCTCACGGGAATGGCGCATCTTGCAGCTCGATTCGCCGTTATATTCCACGTCGATCACCGGCGGCAGCGCATCCGGATCGCGCGGTACGTTGCGAATGAACCAATCCGCCTGCTCGCCGGCCGAGCGGCACCAGTAGAAGAAGTGGTAGGCGCCACGACGGATGCCCGCTTCCTTTGCACGCTGCCAGTTGGTGCGGAACATCGGGTCAAGATGATCGCCGCCATCCGTCGCCTTGATGAAGGCGAAGTTGGCGCCGCGTGTGCGCAGCTGCGGCCAGTCTATATTGGCCTGCCAGCGCGAGACATCCACCCCGTGGACCTGAAAATGGCGCGGCTGGACCCTGCCGAAATTGATGGGTTTGGCATCGCTGAAGCTGGAGCGGAAAATGCGCGAACGGATCTGCGCACCGGCACTGGCCGCCGGGGCTGCAGCCATGGCCAATTGTACCGGACGCTCCATCGGACGCTCTGCCGGTCGTACCATTCCAGCCTGTGACGGTGACGGCAAACGGGTTTCAAGCGCGTTCTGCGGCACGGGCGCTCGTGGGGTAACGGCTGAAAAGGCCTTTGGCTCTTCGGGCACCGGCCCGCCCCATGCCAGAACTTCCTGTCGCGGCTGGGCCGTGATGGGTTGGCTGCCCACGCTTGCCTGCGGCACCGGCGCGGATGGCGTAACCGAACTCGTGGTTTCCTTCGACGGCAGGCCGGCCATCAGGCTTTCCGGCCCGGAACTGGACGTACAGCCACCAAGCAGAAGGCAACCGAAGAGAAGTGCTGGCACAGCCGATGAACGCATGAGAACCCGTACGCAAAACAATCCAGGGGCACTCTGACGCCGCCCGGGAACCTCGAAATACAATTGCTAACGGAAGATTATCAAAAAAGACTGAATCTTATCTTTACGCCGACACCTTCCAACGCGCCCGTCATTTCTGGCAGGAGAATGCCTCGAGGTTTCGCGAAACGGAGAGCTTCAGGCGGTCATCGTGCTCAGATCGACCGTATCGGCGCCGGGGGAATTTTTCTTGATCGATTCGATGGCATGGATGGCCGATGCCTTGGCCTTGTATCCTTCTGACGAAAACATCGTTTCCCCGTTGGATGCTTTGAAGCGGAAACGATATTCCCCGGCCCTGTCCTGATAGATTTCGAATTTATACATGATCTTGGTGCCTCCTTGGCAAACGTCGGTGAAACACACTCAATTCTGAGCGGCCTTGGCCATATTCGCAACCGATAATTGCCAAATCAGACAAGCCGTACCCAGGCACGGGCAATTTCCAGACCGGTCGCATCGGCCACATCTGCACGCCCGCCACCGTGATCGTGGTAATTGTTCATCCAGCCGGGCGCCATTTTTTCTACGGAAGCCGGGAATGCCTCACACCATCCGTCGACCACGGCCGTGGATGCCTCAAAATGAAATTGCGTGCCATAGGCGGCCCGGCCAACGCGAAAAGCCTGATTTCGCGTTGCACCATTGGTCGCAAGTCTCGTCGCCTCGGGAGGAAGCGTGAATGTGTCGCAATGCCACTGAAAAATGGGAAATGTCTTGTCGAGCCCCGCCAATAGCGGATCGGACATGCCCTCCTCCGTGAGGGATACGTCTTCCCAGCCGAATTCGGGTGGGCCAGCCAGAATATTTTCTCCGCCATAGGCGCGCGCCAGCAACTGGCTGCCGAGACAGACGCCCATCACGGCCTTGTCCGCATCGCCAAACGCTTTCATCAAAAGTGCGAGGTCTGGAAGATAGGGATAAAGCACGTCGTCAAGAGCGTTCTGCTCCCCGCCCAAAACGACGAGCGCATCGTGTGCAGCTGCATCGGGAGGAAGAGGCTCACCCGCATAGGCGCGGATGACATGCACGTCAGCCCCTGCCTCTTCCAGAGCGATGCCGATCTGTCCATGCGGCGTGCCCGCCATGTTTTCGATAATTGCAACGCGCATGGGGCCTCTTGCCGACAACGGGGAATTCGATCGGCCGGTATCGCCGATCGAATTCAGCTTCACCACGAGAAAAACGGATTTTCAAGAGGCGCAATATCGTCAGCAAGGCAATAAGCGGACAAGCCGGCCTGTGGCATCTTAAAATTCCCGCGACAGCTTCGCGTCGACGGAATGCCGGTTGCCGCCGCGGACAGCGAAGAACAGGAAAATGGCTGCCCAGAGAACTGATTTTTCCGCGCCACCCAGACCTTCCGCCTTTACGATACCGTGAAAATAGACCGTTACTAAAAGCACGATCATTGCGGCAAAGGATGCCGGCCGCGTGAACAGCCCAATGGCCACGAGAATTCCACCGAAAAATTCGGTGGCGGCCAGGAGAGGTGACCAGAATACACCCGGATAAAAGCCGAGGCTCTCCACCATGCCGACAGCCCCGAACGGATTGGCGATCTTGCCGAAGCCGTGGGTGACAAGAAGAAGCCCGGCCACGACGCGCAGAACGGTCTCCACCAGATCATGTGTCGAATTATAAAGAGGTGCGACCGCCGGAACGAAAAGACGCTGACGATTATTGTCGAACTGGGCCATGGGATCTCCGCGTTTTAGCCTTCGATGGCTTATCTGTTCGCAAAGCAGCATGATAAGAACAAGCATGCCGCAGGTAAAAACATGAGTATTATAGTTGACATTATCGTGAGCATTATTGCCACCGGGCGCAGAAGGAGACGTGATCATGGCCGAGACCAAGCCCCGCATAACCATCCGCTACTGTACGCAATGCAACTGGCTGCTTCGTGCGGGATGGATGGCGCAGGAGATTTTGCAAACCTTCGCTTCTGATATAGGCGAAGTCAGCCTCATTCCCTCAACGGGTGGCCTGTTCGAGATCACCGTAGATGGTGAAACCATATGGGAGCGTAAGCGCGATGGCGGTTTCCCCGGTCCAAAAGAGCTCAAACAGAGAATCCGCGATATCATCGACCCGGAACGTGACCTCGGTCATGTCGACAGGACGAAGCATGAAGGGCTCGACAATTGACGCGGCAACATGTTTCAACAGCGTCTAACCAAGTTTTTTCCCTTTAAAATCAATGATCGTCATAAAAGTTCAAAAAGTCTGTTGACACCGGGCGGCTGCCCTCGTACATCGCTCTCCGTCGCCCAGATGGCGGAATTGGTAGACGCGCCAGCTTCAGGTGCTGGTACTCGCAAGGGTGTGGAGGTTCGAGTCCTCTTCTGGGCACCAATTTCAAATGTTCGACGGTCCGCACAGGATCGGTCGAGTTCAAAAAGCCCGGTTCGCCGGGCTTTTTTGTTGCCCGTGTTTCCGTGGCGCTCCACACACGTCCACTTGCATCCACCGTTTTTGTTGGTACTTTTGTTGGTATCGGCGCCTTTTTGGTCGCTTTTCCGCAGCTCGGTACCAACACCATGCCCTTATCCGACGTGCAGATCAGGAACTTCAAGCCGCAGGCTTCGCCCAAGAAGCTGAGCGACGGCGGTGGGCTCTATCTCTTTGTAACACCGGCAGGTTCAAAGCTCTGGCGCTTGAACTATCGCTTTAATGGAAAGCAGCAGACCGCGGCCTTCGGCGCGTATCCAGGAGTCGGGCTTTCAGATGCGCGCAAGAGGCGGGAGGAACTAAAGGCCCTCGTCGTGGCTGGCGTCGACCCAGCAGTCCATACGAAGCTCCAACGAGTGGAGCGGCAAACTGTAGCGGGCAACACCTTTGGCATCATCGCCGAAGACTTCATCGCCAAGATAGAGGCAGAGGGCCGGGCGGGCGCGACCATGTCGAAAAAGCGCTGGCTGGTTGGCATGGCAAAGAAAGATCTCGCCAACAGGCCCATTACCGAGATCAGCGCTGCGGAAATTCTCGCTTGTCTCCGGAAAGTGGAGAACGAAGGCAACCACGAAACTGCCCGCCGGCTTCGATCGACCATCGGGCAGGTGTTCAGATATGCCATTGCGACCGCCAGAGCCGTCAATGACCCGACAGGCGCTTTGCGCGGCGCGCTAATTGCGCCGGTCGTCACCCACCGCGCGGCCGCAACCGACCGCAAATCGTTTGCCGGACTGATCCGGGCGATCTGGACCTACGATGGAATGCCAGAGACACGCGCAGCGCTGCAACTGATGGCCCTACTCTATCCGCGTCCGGGCGAACTGCGGCAAGCCGAGTGGGTCGAATTCGACCTGAAGAACGCAGAGTGGGCTATCCCCAAAGAGCGCGCGAAAATGAGGCGGGAACACAGAAAGCCACTTCCCAAGCAGGCCATAGCCATCCTTGAAAGGGTAAAAAAACTGACTGGTGACGGCACGCTCGTTTTCCCCGCTGTGCACACCAGAAAGCGGCCGATGTCGGAAAACACGTTGAACGGCGCGCTGCGTCGACTCGGGTTCTCGTCCGACGAAATGACGAGCCATGGCTTTCGCGCCAGCGCATCCACGCTTTTGAACGAGAGCGGCAAATGGGCAGCAGACGCGATCGAAGCCGAGTTGGCACATGTCAGCGCAGACCAGGTGCGGCGAGCATATCATCGCGGCCTTCACTGGGATGAACGTGTTCTGATGGCGCAGGCGTGGGCAGACGAGATCGACGCGATGCTCCGCGAAAAATTTGACGTTTTCGCATGACGGATAAACCGACCATTCGAAAAAAAGGAAAGCGGTCCGGTAGAATCCCTCGATTGCCCGAACATATCGCGGAGAGCGGCGACTTTGAGGTGATGGCAAAGGATTTAATAAGGCGGCTTCGAAAGCGCCAGGAACTGACAACGCTTGATATTGTCCGCATCCAAACATCGAAACGGTGGGGCAACTCTTTCCAGCAGCGCGCCTTATGGCTGATCGAAAATGAGCGCAAGAATGCTGCCCCCGGCGCTTTCATGCCCACAATCGACAATTTGCCAGCGGTGGAACGCTGGCTGAGAGATCCGGCAGCGTCATCTTATAAATCGGCGATGTCGAAGCGACCTTTGCGGCCGAAGCCGCGGAAACAGACTTGACGGCTTCGCCGTCGCGCTCGGTCCGGCTCTTCAATTTGAAGCGGTGGATTTAACGACGATACCACCCTCTTATCAACGGCTTATGGTCCCGCATGTATCATGTGGCGCCATACACCCTGATACAAATACAATACTCCATGGAACTCCACAGCGCTCCCTAGCGCTTCACCAGCTTTCCCGGAGGTAAGTATGGAAAATACTGATCGGTTTATCAAAATTGACGAGGTCGAAAACATGATCGGCCTCTCCCAAAGTCGTGTCTACGCGATGGTCAAAGGCGGCGATTTCCCCAAACCCGTGAAGCTTGGCAAAGCCTCCCGCTGGCCGCTCTCCGCGGTCCGCAAGTGGATGGCAGCGCAGATAGAGGCTGCAGCTTAACTCTGTCCAATAGTGGAGATTTTCGATGTCGAACGAGAGACGATACGATGTCTTTCTCACCCATCCACCGAAAGGAAGCCGCTTCGAGTTTTTCGTCGCTTCCTTCACGATAGTCGATGACGAAGAGTTCCCCACAGACGCACCATCGCCGTGGTTGGGTTGCGTGAGCCCGCCGGACGGCCTGGAGGACCGAGAGGCGCGAAAATGGTCGCGTTTCAATCTGAGAGCCGCGCGCAACGGTCTCTCTGTTGATGAACACGTTTCGAAGCAGTTCACCGCGATTGGCGCGTCCGAACTCCAGGATACCCGTGTTCGCGACATGCTCAAGGTGTCGTCTATCGGCATGAGGCTCGCGGTTGATGCTCTGGCACGGGCCTATGACGAAAAGTCCCGTATCGCGCAACAACCAGCAAACGGCTTCCGAAAGACGACTTGTTGGGACGTAGTAAAGGCCGCAAACGAAGCACTCGGTCGGCCCGGCCCGCAGGCCCTCGCCACGTTTTTCAACGAAGAAATGACCAACAGCTCCCGGGGGCACGGGCTGGATCCGGATCACATAAGCCGCGCGCTCAAGGCCTATGATAAATGGCACACCCCCGCCGACATAGTCGGAATGCTCCTGGGCGTGGATCGCCTAGACCGCATAGAGCGTCGGTTCCGAGCACTTGATTACATCGCCGCGAAATCGACCAGTGTGGGATGCCTGAAACGGTATAGAGGTGCGGCGCTGGCCTCAGCTATCCACCACCACTACGACATTTTCGAGCAAATCGACCGAGCCGAACGCGTGCTTAGGCTGTCATCGTTGGCCGCCTAGCTCACCGCTAATTTGCTAGGGCTGACAGCGACTGTTTTCGCTGGAGGCTATACCGCATCCTGACAATTGATTTGTAACAACCTGAGGGAAAACGAATGACTTCGACCCCAAATGCACCGCCATGGGGAGACCGCGCGCACGTCAGCGTCGCTGAAGCAGCGGCGATCCTTGGTCGTTCGCAAACATGGGTGCGCAACAGAATTGTCTCGCGCGCACTTCGGGGCGTCAGAGCGCATGAGGACGGCCCAATGCGCGTAACCACCGACAGCATAGTCTCACTTATCAATCGGACGGCGGGTAACGAAGAAGCCCCGGCAGAATTTCCGCGAAGGCGGCGGCCCTTTCTCCGTCTGGTTATCGACAACACCAAATAAACAAGCCGGCGCACTCGTCACAGTGCAGCCGGCTGGAGATTTTCTCAATGCTTGATCATGATATCAATCGCGGTCCTTTCAGGCAACCCGCCAGAAGTTTCGCCGAGCTGCGTGCAGCAGACATCGAGCGGCGAGCAGGCGTGGCTTCTGAACGCACTAATGTCGCCCCTGCCGAAAAGCCTTCTAATAATGCAATCGAGTTTCTGAAATCTCTCGATCTTGGTGGCCGGCACAATCTCACCGCATTGGACCCCAAGCGAGAGGCGCCGCCGGAAGCACGGACCTTTGCGCCCAATGACTGGACCGTGATGGCGGATTGGATCGACAAGCGCGAGGGTCGACTAAACCTGTATTTCAGTGTGAATGAACCGGCAGCTATAGCGCCCAACAAGAAGCTCTCCAAATCCGATATATCGGCTGTTCGCGCGTTGTGCATCGACATCGATATTGAGAAACCTCCGACAGGCGCGGATCTCGCGACGCACTTCGAAAACGAGCGCTCTCGCCTTCGCGGGATCGTGCGTCATCTGCGGGCCGAGGCGTGCCCACCCACAGCCGTCCTGGATAGCGGTGGCGGTATCCAAGCGTTCTGGATCCTATCTGAAAAACTCGATGCCAAAACGCACCAGGCGGCAGCAGAGGCGCAAGGCCGCGGTCTCATTCAGCGCTTCGGTGGAGACAGCGTCGAAAACGTCGATCGCATCATGCGCCTACCAGGAACAACGAATATCCCCACCGCTGAGAAGGTGGCCCGAGGTCAGAAAACACGCCGGGCATCCGTAATGTGGTGCGGCGCGCGGTACGCTTTTCAAGAGGTAGGCAACCATTACCCTACTGCGTCGAAAGCCGACGCTGTCGATCGAAATCCGGAAATTGAGCAGCTGAAGCAGGCGATCGACATCCACAAGGTTTCGGCCGCCGCTAGCTTTGACGAATTGCCACTCGACCTTCGAGAGAAATTCGAGCTAGCGTGTGCCGAGCGGCCAGCGCTGGCGAGGTTATGGGCATCCGGCCAGGCCAACGGCGCAGACAAGTCGGCATCCGCTGCACGCTTCAATCTCGCGCTTCGATTGAAGACAGCATCTTTCTCGATTGATGAGTTGGGCGCGCTGCTGTTCGTCTGGGAGCACGCCACGAGCCCGCACAAGCCGCGTATAGAGGAATGGGACGATCAAGAGCTCCGAAGAGAGCTTGCACGCTGCTGGGCAAACGCCCGGACTGAGCCTGATCCACTCGATTTTTTTGAAGAAATCCCCGACGACATCATGGAGAGCCCGCCGAAACAGTCCAAGCCGACGAAGCTACTGGATCTCGTTTCGTTCAACGACGCGGCGGGCTCCGCTCTCGACCATTCGACGAAACCGCTCATTAAGGGTCTGTTGGACGAGGGAGCACTTTCGGTTCTTTATGGCGAGAGCAATGTCGGTAAAACCTTTGTTGCCATGGATCTGGCGTTCCATGTCGCAACGGGTATGTCATGGGCTGACCGAAGGACGGCGCAACTAGGCGTCGTTTATGTTGCCGCCGAGGGCGGGCAAGGCGCCCGGCGCCGTGCGAGGGCTTTGCAGCAGCGGTTTCAAGGGCAATACGCCGGCGACCCACGTTTTCAATTCCATCTGTCAGGGGTCAACCTCCGCAACGCCGAAGCGGATCTCGTCCCGTTGATCGAAACTGTTCGCGCGTGCGAGGGCGTCGGCCTTATCGTGATCGACACGTTGTCTCGCGCGCTCGCTGGCGGCGACGAGAATGCGTCGACGGACATGGGGGCGCTGGTAAAGCATATCGATCATTTGCGCCTGCAGACGAAGGCCCATGTGATGCTCGTCCATCACTCGGGGAAAGAAAGAGCGCGCGGTGCGCGAGGTCACTCCCTCCTGCGTGCCGCTACTGACACGGAGATCGAGATCGCGGACAACGAGATTAACGTCACCAAACAGCGTGACCTCGATGGCAACTTCCGACGCGCTTTCGTTCTCGATCGTGTCGAGCTTGGCCGAGACAACGACGGCGACCCGATAACATCCTGCGTCGTCCGTCTTGTGTCACATACGGAGAAACCGGCAGGCGAGCCGACGGATGCCGAATTGGAAATTCTGGCGATCCTGAACAGCCTTCAAGACAAAGAGGCTTCGGCCAATGGTTTCAAAGAAAGCGCGATCGTCGATGCGTACGCAGCGACCTACGCTCCGTTGAGCAAGGAAGCATTGCGGTCACGACTTCGCACCATGCTTAAAAAGCGTCTCATTACGAAGCCGAAAGCCGGTCTTTGGTGCGTGCGGCGGGACAACCTGTCCGAAAAAGAGAAGGTTGAGGCCTGGTTTGAGCCGAACAATGAAGATGACTGATGCGGTGGGTAGCGGTGCAAATGTGGTGGAATACGAAACCCAATATTTTCAATAGGATAGCTAAATCGGTGGTGTTCGGTGCAGAGCGGTGTTTTCGTTCCGGCCCAAAACGGTGGAGCGGTGGGGGTATATATATACCCACCACCCCACCGGTCCTCGAACCACCGGCGGCCCGAAGAGGTTATTTTCGCCGCGGAAGGCTGCGCAGTCTAAGCGATACCTTAAGGGCGTTGAAATTGAAGTTGGGGTTTAGTCTATGAAATACCCTGGACATATCGAGCAGGCGCGCGCCGCTATCCTCCGCTGGCACCGAAACTTGCGGACGACCCGCAAGCAGTGCGGCGCAAAGCGGAAACATGATGGGAAACCCTGCCAGCAGATCGCCATGGCGAACGGGCGATGCTGTTACCACGGCGGCCGGACGCCGAAGGGCGACGCCTGGCACAAGCCGCGGTGGCCTAACCGCGACGCGGCAGACGCCGAAAAGAAACTGGTGGGGAAGCTCCGGGATCTGGAGAAGGCGCAGCGCGCGCGAGACAAGAGGCTCGCGAACATGACGCCAGCACAGCGAGCACGTTACGATCGTTGGCTAGCTGCGCACAGGGCCGTTTCCGCGACGGGTCGTGCAGAGGCACGTGAGCGACGCAGACAAGCGAAGGAAGCCCGCACCTTGATCGAGCTGCCGCCGCAGCCGGCCCGTGGAGAGGTGGAGAGAATTCAAACGCTCATAGACGAGTTGGAGCGACGCGCTAAGCCGCGTTTCGATGTGTTTGATTAAGGAGAGCACCATGGCTAAGCAGCCGAACGTAGACGACGTACAAAGAGATCTGCTTACCCGGATCCGCACAGAGGGCGTACGGGCCGCATATGAAGCGAGCCTCGCAGTATGCAGCGATGCAAAAGCTCCTGCGCCGGCGCGCGCGACAGCTTCCGCGACGTTGTTCCGTGTCGCCGGCTACTTCGACAAGCAGGAGCGATACAACGAAAAAGCGCCACATGAAATGACAGCTGAAGAGATCGCCGCCCGGATCGCGCATCTCGCCCGCCGGTCAGCAACAACGACTACCGACGACCCTGACGTGTTCGGTTAGCGAGGTCCCCGCCGAAGGAAGACGACGTTGGCAGACGGCTGACCTCCACACCTGTCTTCAGCTGGCCTTGGGGTGACTCCTGGTCGCAGCTCAGCGCGTAGAATTCTGGCGCTTTCACATATCAGTTCCGCAAGCTCTATATTCCGAGCTGCCGCGCCGGGCGTCAGATCAGACGAGCGCATCTGGTCCAGCAAGGTTTCCGTAGCGACGGCGAGATAATGCGCCTGGCAGTCAGCAGGTAGCGGCATCGGTATTTCCTTGTCGGTTGGGTCGGGACCGCAGACTACGCTGCTGATCGGCCAGAGGCTAGGGCTTTACAGGAGCGCGCTTTCCTCTTCGCTTCAGCAGGACAGCCTGCATCGCCCACTTGCGAGCGTCTTCAGCGCTCGAATTTGTGTCTGACTTCTTTTCGCGCTTTCCCGTCGAGCTGGCGAGGCGCGACTTCTCCGCAATGAACGCATCAAGGTCCGTCTGCGCGATGAGAACAGGACGGCCAGGGAGATACGCCAGCTGCCCGGAAAGGCGCAAACGTTGCACCTTCTGCCGAGAGCATCGCAGTATTTCGGCCACTTCCGGCTCCGTGAGAAAACGGTGGGTCACGCTGTGGCCTGCGCCTCTTCTTTGATACGCCGCGCAAGGCGGAAGAGCGTAGATCTGGAGCATCCGGTCGCGGCGACGATGTCATTCCAGCTCATTTTAGATTTCAGCATGCGTATAAGTGCCGCGTTGCGGTCCGTGTCCTCTGGGCGCCCCTTATATCGCCCCGAGCTCTTCGCCTTCTCGACACCCTGCGCCTGCCGCCGGCGACGGTCTTCATAGTCCTTGCGCGCGATCGCGGCCAACATATCGAGCATCATCGCGTTGACGGCCTTGAACATGCGGCCGGTAAACGGGTCTTCGGCAGCGGCCAACATCATATGTGACGTGGGAAGATCAAGAGCCACGACGCGCACCTGTCGCGCGTCTATCTCGCTCTTGAGCGCCTCCCAATCCGCCTCATTAAGTCGCGACAGCCGGTCAACCTGCTCGGTCAGCAACACGTCGTTCGGGCTGCAGTCCGAGAGTAGCCGAAAAAGCTCCGGACGCTTCAGCGACGCGCCACTTTCATTTTCGACATAGAATGCAGCAATCGAAAAACCTTTATCTTTGGCAAAGCTTTCCAGCTGTGATTTTGCGCGGCCTGCATCCTGTTCCAGAGTGCTGGCTCGCATATAAGCTCGGACAAACATGTTTGAAACCTCCACGGTTCGATTTGAGTAGTTCCCAAAGCGGCAGTCTGTTTTGAGTGGTTCGAATACTCGATCCCGAGCGGTTCTTGGCGCCGTGGAAACGGTTCGGTTGAGGTACACTCAAAAAATACATCCGAAACGCTCACAAGAGTTTCATCTCCCCGCCGCTTTAAGAGCTTCGAGGGCACGGTGCCGGATGTCCGGAAACTCCGTATGGAGAACCATCACTTCCAAGTCGTCCCGTGCTTCGTAAATCTCATCGGCGTCGTCCAATGCCTCTGCTCGCAATAGCGCTGCGCTCAGTCTCAAAAGCATAGCCAACTCCGCCTCTCGGTCCGTTCGCCTCGGGGGTTCGAAGGCGACCACGTCAGCAATGGCGGCGAGATTTTGGGCGCCTCGTTCGTTCATAAGGTTGGCGTAATTGGCAAAATTTACGACGTTGTTCATGGCAGCACCTCCTATTGCGGTTCGTGCTGCTAGATTCTTTTACATGGTTCTATATGTCAATAGTGACTTTCCATTCCTTCGGCATTAATTCTGCTGAGTTGATAGTATCAATAAATATTGATGGTCAATGTATTTTGATGCGCGCAACATTTTCATACAATAAATACAGATCGTAACTTGCATTACTGAATTACACACCCCGTTGTTGCGCCGTACGTACGAACACGCACCCCCGCCCCCTGGGTATACTCCGAATTGCAGCCGGCGCGGCACGCCGGGATCCGCCACAAAATCGCGACGGGCTGGAACTTTTCGAACTCGCCGATCTGGCGACCGCGAAACCCGCGATCATATCGCCCGCTATATTCGCGGTTACTCGCCAACTATCTTTCTAATCATGACGAACGATCCGAAACACGACTATAACGGACTGCCGCCCCTCGGCTGCGAAGCTTCGCCCGAGCCGACGGAGCTTGAGCATACGATTGATTGGCTTTCCGACTGTCTCGCTCGCGTTGCGGCCGGCACGGAACAAGCATTCAATTTGTCCGAAGCCCTCTGCTCGTTGCAAACCGAAACGTCACGCCGGCACGCACGAATTTCTCCACACCAACGGGACCAGCTGTTGCGATCGCTGGCGCTTGCGCATACGCCCATATTGCGCCTGTTTGATGCGTCACGGGAACGGCCCACTGCGGTGCAAGCTGTGAACGCCGTTGCCGGCTTGATTTGCTGGTGGGCCGAAACCGACGAAGCGCGCGATACCCGGCACAAACACCTCTTCGCGGATTTCCAGGCATATGCCCGTTGGTTGCGGAACACATGCCACAACCTTTGTCTGCTTGAAGATATTGGCCGAAGAGCCAACCAGCGCCGCACAGAAGCCGTTGCAGAGATACTCAGGAGATCAGCAGCGTGATAGGCACAACGAGAAATATCGAAGAGCGCGTGACACGAATTGAGGACGCGTTGGAGCGTGCCGCCGCCGGGCAAGATCCCGTCGTATTTGTCAACGAGGCGCTTGGCGGTATCGGAGATTTGGCTTTTTCGGGCTTCACGCGGTCAATCGCTGGGCCGTCAAAGTCGGCGATATGCGCACTGCTGGAAGACGTTAAGCCCCTCCTGGCGCAGAGCGTAATCGGGGAAATAGCCTCGTCCGACGTCTACGAATTTTTGGACGCGGCGCGGGAACTCGTAGGGTTGATGGACGATCGTCACGCTCGGAAGTGCTTATTGCAGGTCGGGCTTTTAAAAGGAGATCTTACCCGGCTCGTTCTGCTGCGGGAACTCGCGACGCTTCAAACCACCAACGCGAACTGATTGGACACAACTATGGGCAAGAAGGGCGGCGGCAATGAGGCCGCACAGGCACGGGCAGACGAACAGCAGCGGCAGGACCGCATTCGTCAGGGTACCGAGCGCGTAAACTCCATTTTTGACGGGCAGTTCAACGACGGCTATTTCGATCAGCGTCGGCAGTCTTACTTGGACTACGCTTCACCACAGCTTGAAGACCAATACGGCAAGGCGCAGAAGGAACTGACTTTTGCCCTTTCTCGTGGCGGTCTGCTGAACAGTTCGGTGCGCGCCGAGAAGGCGGGCGAACTGCAACAGCTCTACGATACCAACAAGCAGAAGCTCGCGGACGACGCGTTGTCGCAGGCCACGCAGGCACGAACGGCCGTTGAAGACGCGCGCGGCAATCTGGTTTCCACGCTGAACGCCACAGGCGACGCAGAAGGGGCCGCCAGCTCGGCCATCACGCGCGCGTCGGCGCTCTCGCAGCCAGCGGCCTACAGCCCGCTTTCACAGCTATTTGCGGAATTCTCCGCCGGTCTCGGGACACAGGCCGCGCTGGAGCGGGCAAATGCGTACGCTGGATCTGGCGCCGGGAGTTCGCAGATTGGGCGGTATTCAACGGGACTATTCGATAACGCCGGGTCGGTGGTAGTCAAGAAGTGATATCGGCGGCTCCGCAGCAGACTAGGCTTTAAGTAGAACTGCACCATCACCTCGACTTCCGGCTGCATTTGTGATTTCGTCACGGACAGTGATCGTGGCAGACGGAGCGCATCGAAGATGAGATTATTCAGGATGACAATTGCGGTGCTGACGTGCTTTGCCGGGTCGGCCGCGGCTAACGAATGTTCGGATGCGGTCGAAGCTTACAACAGCGCAACGTCGGAGATTTCCGGGTATTTGCGCCGTTACGTGGGGTGCATTGAAAATAGCCAAGGTACGGACGATTGCTCATCCGAATTTCGCCGTCTCCGGAACGCACAATCCGATTTCGAAACCGCTGTATCGAACTATCAAATGTATGATTGCCGATGACGTTGGCGGCTTGATGTTTGGAGCGCCTCCGCGGGCCGCCAGCTCGATTCTTCGGGAGGACTCTTATCGAGAAAAAAGTCAACCAAATTTTGGTATCCGGTTTTTGTATTTCCATATATATAACGTACGAAGTGATTTGCGGATAACGGAGGGATTGGTGTGAATGGTCTAGCAAAGCCCGACTACGCCGCCGTCAAGCGGGCGGTTCGTCGTCTCCATGACGAGTTCGATATCACCGCGCCTCCGGTTAACCCCGTCGAGATTGCACGCAACCTCGGCGTAGACGTGATGTTTGCGAAGTTTGGTGGCGACTTCCAAAACATTTCAGGATTCTACGACTGCGAGGACAACGCCATCTATGTCAATCGCGACGAGTTTCCGCTTCGGCAAACGTTCACAGTCGCGCATGAGTTAGGCCACCAGATATTACATTCGGAATGGGCAAAATCAGAAGATTATAAGATGCTCATGCGCGATGGCGACTATTCTGGTAATGAGCCGCATGAGAAAGAAGCAAACGCTTTCGCTGCGCATCTTCTCGTTCCTCGCTTCATGTTGGATCAATACTGGAAAGGCTCGACAGTCGAAAGTCTCTCCAAATTGTTTGCTGTTTCCGTCCCGATGATCAAAAACAGGCTTGCTTACGAGTATGGCGTCTGACCGCAAGGCCGCAAAACAGGCGATTGAAGAAACCAGCAAGGATGACCCCGAGCTCGACGAGGCAATTTCAGGCGGTCACAGCTATCAGCTCAAGCTCACTCAGGAAAACAACCGCCATCGAGAAGCAATGCGGCGCTCAGAAATGGGTGTGTTCGGACGCCTGTTCGGCAGTGACTCTGCAGCCACTACGTCAGTTGCATTTATCGCAATGGTCTCTGGAGTGGCCGGCACCGCCTTCTGCTGGATTATGGCCGGAAATGCCTCAGTCGCGGAGATAACTACCTTTTGGTCGACGCAGGCTGAGCGTGCATTAGCTTTCTCCGGTGGAGCTCTGGCATACCTTTTCGGAAAGGGCGCAAAGTGACGATGAGTGGGTCACGAAAGCTGCGTCTCGGCGTCGTAAGAGCGGCCGGTTTATCCAAAGGTGCCGCCAGGGCAGCGGTGTCGCTATCGTCGAAAGTCAACGGTGCTCTCCCCGCGGACGCAAACACGAAATTCGACTGACGACGATAGGCGGTATATCTGGAACTATCGGTGGCGCGACACTTATTGGCGGAATGGGACTTGCCGCGCTCGGTACCGCTATTCCTCTCGCTGGCTTCGCTGTTGCGGGAGTTTCATGCGCCATCGTTGGAAACAAAATCGGCTCAGAGCTTGACCGGCGCAAAACAACCAAACGTCACGGCGACGAGCACTACTAATCACGCTCGGGCCTTGGGTTTTCACGCTTTTCGCTTGGCACAGCCAACTTACGTACAAAATCTATCAGTTCCGCGAGGCTGTCAGCATCGTGCTCAAGAATATCTTTCATCAATTCGAACGAGTGTTTTCGCTTCTGAAAGGTGAGCTTCGCATTGGAGGCGCCGCTAAACACTTCATCCAATAATTTTGCGGCATCCACCTGCTTCAGCCAAGCCTGGTCGATGATAGATCCCGACCATAACTTCTGCTTGTCGAAGCGAGGATCTGCGGCGAGTTCCGTCATTAATTTCTCAACCACATCCACGGTGACAGCATCGGTTTCGTCCAGCTCAGCATTAATCACCTTTGTAATCGCCGCGGGGGAGAGTAGGTAGCACTCGAAAAGCCGCCGGGGCAGAAACTCAACCTGACCGTTACCTGTTCTACGTAAGTCGTCCATCTGTTGCTCTGTCAGCTCTTCTCGATCAAAAGCAAATGTCGCGTGACTTTCAACCGACAACGCAGCGGCCGAAAGCCGAGAATAGATGTGAAAAACCAGATCGCGCCGAGCTCGCTTCGTAAAATCGCCGGTCGCCACAACGGCAGTAAATTGTGGGGCAGATAGCAAATGGCTGGCTTTACTTTCCTCGCGCGTTTGCTCGAAAAGATAAGCAAAGCATTTTTCTTCCGTAGGCCCCTCCACCCACACAACCCTGTCGGCAGCAAACACGTCGGTCATTGAGACACCGAGCTCATTCGTAACCTCGCGCAACTGATAAATATCTTTCAGGTCGATTTTTATGACAGAAGACTCGAAGCCATCCTTCCTAACTAGATGGACAGTTGAGGGCGAACTAGCCGCTATCACCTCAGGAGAATGGGTGGAAATGATATATTGGTGCTGGGAATAGTGACTTTCCAGGATCCTAACGAGTGCCTTTGCGGCCGCAGGATGCAGGAAGCTGCTAATCTCGTCGATCACAATAATGCTTTTTTCCATAGTCATAGCGACAGTAAGGATAGCCAGAACCTGCGACAGTCCCGTCCCGCTTTCGTTCAAGCTTACACTAAGTTCTCGATGCCGCTGCTCTACAGTAGGCCAGACGAGGATTTCTAGGTTTTGAGTTTGTGATGTGTTGGTGACACTAATGTTTTTCACACTCGGAAATATGTCGCGCATATGTTGCGCGAGCTCGCGGAAAACGTCGCCGCGATCGCCTGCAAGCCGCATTAGGACGGCTGGGAGGTTGCGTGCGTCCGCATTTAGACGTTCGACTTGGGTGATATCGCACACACCGATGTTATAACGCTGTGCGTTGAAGTAAAAAAGCTTGGCGTCCCATACAGCCGTGAGCAACGGAGGAATTGATATTGGAGGGCCGGAAACGTGGTGTCCGCCGGAAATATTCAAATCAAAATCCAGTTTGAATTGCAGGACGGAACCGCCAGTTTTGTAGGGCGCGCCCTTAATGATCTTAAAGCCTCCTCCACCCTCCCGTTCGAGGCCAAGTTCTGTCTCAGGTGCTTTAAAAAATGTGTCCATCTGCCCTTGGGCTAAAGCGCCCGGGACAGTTACATCTCCAATCGGCCAATTTATAACACCGCCACCACGCAATGCTTCAAGCGCCAGTTCATTCGGCACGATCGCAAGTTTGAGATTTTGCCTGGACGGGCGAAGCCTCTCTGCCTGATACAATTCTGCATTGCGGTGCGGATTGTTGAGGAATGAGTGTAAACAGGAGATCAGGGCGGATTTTCCTGAGTTGTTCTGGCCGACAACAAAGTTTAAGCTCGGTCCGAACTTAATAGCGCCACTGTCCTTGAAACTGCCGTAGCTCTCCAGCTGTAGTTCAACAATCCGCATTTTCACCCGCCCGAATTCTCGATCTCAATCTTCCGCGTTTTGTAATATGAAGTTGCGAGCACTGCCTGTAAAAACTTTAACGAGAATAAACTGTGGATAATGCAGCGCCATACCGGACCGCACGACGAAAAGAGGCGCCTATCGCCAGATTGCAAGGTGACGCAAGTATGCTGGTACATTTGCTGGTACCATGAGCGTTCGCCACTTATTTTATATATTAATTTCAATCTCTTAGAAATAGAATGTGGAGCCTCTTCTGGGCACCATTCCATTTTTGATCTTAGCCAGATCAAACACTTAGACGAAAAAACAGCAACATTCAGTCCTCCTGCAAAACGCAGGGGAACATGTTGCGGTTTTTCGTTTTGCTGGCGATCAACCCCGATTTTTCCCATAAAAATGCTGCCCAGGACGAGCGCTAAGCCTTTGTCACTTTGACAAAATGCCAGCCATTCCCGCGCGCGGAATTCCGATATATTCAGACCTGATATTGGGTTGCAGTTCGCTTAAGGCTGGGCGTCTTTGTCGCCACTGTTTTGCGAATGCTGTTCGCAATTCGGCGTACAGGAAAGCACTGTCCTTTCCGTTTGTCGAAAAACGCGAACCGTATTGCCCTCATCGATGGAGACGAGAATGCGCTCATCGACGATTGGATTGCCCTCGGCATCGAGAAGAACAAGATTCGTCGTGCCGAAACTGCGCCCGGTCAGCACAATCGTGGTGGCATCGGCAACCGTCGCATCGGCGACTTTCGAGTTGCCGACAATAACCTTGCTTACGGGGCGGTCGAGGCGAAGGACACGGGCGTGGTTCATCG
The DNA here is from genome assembly GCF_052114365.1 of Agrobacterium sp. MCAB5. Taxonomy (NCBI): domain Bacteria; kingdom Pseudomonadati; phylum Pseudomonadota; class Alphaproteobacteria; order Hyphomicrobiales; family Rhizobiaceae; genus Agrobacterium; species Agrobacterium sp. MCAB5. The sequence goes on along the minus strand of NZ_JBFREP010000001.1, from coordinate 170,952 downwards.
AAACGCGCAATATGTCTTCCTGAGCAAAAACAGGCTGTACCGAACCCGATAGGATGACGGACAAGCCGACCACGATTTTCGCCAGTTTTCCGGATGACACGCGTTTCGCCCCTGCTCACTACCCGCACTTACTGTGCAGCAGAATGCGTGTTTTTAGTGAATGAAGCGTTAAATGATAGAGGCCCCTAATGTGAACGGTAACCATGCCTGACATGGCAACATTTTCGAGGCTCTCGCTGTCCCGCACCAAAAATGAACATCTATGTCTCACCGGGAGGACACTTTGCCGGAAATAAGAAGCTGACAGTCTCTGGAATATATTTGTTTATCAGCAACTATAAAAATAGAGACAATACTTTTTTGTTTTGTTTACCAAGAGAAACTCATCCTGTCGTTTACTTTGGATTAATCCTCTTCTTTAAGCGCTTGGAAATCGCTCACCTGTAATTTGAACGCAACCGAACAACGGAAAACAGTTGTCGGCGTGCTGAACACAACACAAGAGTTAGGAGAGACCCATGACCAAGATTTTCGCTCGCTTCCTGAAGGATGAGTCCGGCGCCACGGCAATTGAATACGGCCTGATTGCTGCGCTTATTTCGGTCGCTATCGTTGGCGGCGCTACAACCGTTGGCAGCAAAATCGGTACACTGTTCACAAACATTGGCACGAAGATGACGGCAGCTTCCACCGCATCGGGTCAGTGATAACTACAGACCTTTTGGATGGCCGCCCCGAAAACGGGCGGCCATCTTGGTATTTTTTGGCATCCACCCGTATTGGTTGCCATTCATATGTGGAACTGATCCAATGGTCGTAGCAGCAATTTTTCTGACTTTGCCTCTATGTCTCGCTTTTGCTGCGCTGAACGATCTCTTCAGCATGACCATACCCAACAGAATACCGCTTATATTGCTGCTTTCCTTCATTGTGGTTGCGCCCTTTACGGGTATGGAGTGGCAAACCTTCGCAATGAGCATTGCAGCCGCCGCAGCCGTTTTTTTTGCCTGTTTTGCGCTCTTCGCTGCCAATGTCATGGGCGGTGGGGATGCCAAACTTCTCACAGCTGCCGCCCTCTGGTACGGTTTCAATGCCTCCCTAATAGAGTTTCTACTTGCGGTCACCTTCATCGGCGGCGTTTTGACGCTTGGAATCCTGCTTTTGCGATCGCGATCGCAGGAAATCATGGCGGCCGGCATTCCCATTCCGGATTCCCTGCTGGTTGCGAAGAAAATCCCCTATGGCATAGGCATCGCTATTGCCGGGCTTTTGACCTATGGCGAAACACCGCTTGTAAAAGCCGCCATCGCAAGTCTTTCCTGAGAAATCTGCGTTCGCTGCAGGTTAAAGGCCTGTTAACCAGAAATCCAAGCATAATATTAACCATAATTATACCAATGACGGGCCATCCTGACGGGAGAAGAATCTGATTCCCTCAAGGATCGAGCATGAAACCGTCGCGTATCGTCATTCTGTCCGTTGCCCTGGTCGCCGCCGGTCTTGCCGGCATCGTTGCCATGCAGATTTCCGGCGCGAAGCAGGTCATCGAAAAAGCGGAAACGATCATAGAGAAGGAACCGACGGTTAACGTTCTCGTTTCCTCGGTCAACCTACCCGTTGGCAGCCGCCTGAACGATAGTTCGGTACATTGGACGCCCTGGCCCACTGGTAACGTCATCGACAGCTTCATAACGGAAGCGAAAAACCCGAACGCCATAACCGAACTATCCGGCGCTGTCGTGCGGCTGCCTTTGTTTCAGGGCGAGCCGGTACGGCCTGAAAAAGTGGTCGATTCCAGCACCCGCATCATGTCCTCGCTTTTGCCGGCCGGCAAACGCGCCGTCGCCACGGAAATTTCCGTCTCAACAGGTGCTGGCGGTTTCGTGCTGCCGAATGACCGAGTCGATGTCATCATGGTCCGCAAGGGCGATTCAGGTCATTTTTTAACTGAAAATGTTTTGAACAATGTCCGTGTTCTGGCGATCGACCAGCAGATCAAGGAAGGCGAGGACGGCACCTCAGCCGTCGTGGGTGCAACCGCAACGCTCGAACTCACACCCGAACAGGCCAAAATCATCACCGTGGCGCAACAGATGGCGGATCGCCTTACGCTTGCTTTGCGCTCGGTCGCCGATGCGCAGGAAAACGACACGCTTTCAGCAGGTTACCTTCTCAACGGCGGCTCCGGGCAGCCGGAGATTCAGGTGATCAAATCCGGTTCGATCGTCAAAGCCGGACAGGGAGCATCGCAATGACCGGGGGTTCCATGGCAAAGCGCATTAAACAACACCTGCATTCCTCAATGGCGGGCAGCCTTGCATTTTGCCTGGCTTTTTCAGGTATTCCGGGTCAGCACTCACCCGCGTTTTTGCGTATCAGCGAAGCCGAGGCTCAAAGCGCGAGCATCGTGCGGATCACCGAAAGCGGTAGTGGCATTCGCAAGCGCCTGAAGCTCGGTCTCAACAAGGCACTGGTCATCGATCTGCCGGAGGATGCCCATGATATTCTCGTCGCCGATCCGAGCCTTGCCGATGCCGTAACCCGTACGTCCAAGCGCATCTATCTGTTCGGAAAAACGGTGGGCCAGACCAATATCTTCATTTTCGGAGATGGCGGGCGCGAAATCGTCAGTCTTGATCTTGAGGTCGAGCGCGATATCTCCGGGCTTGAGGCCAATATCCGTCGTTTCATTCCCGAATCGGACATCAAGGTAGAGATCGTTTCGGACAACATCGTTCTCACGGGATCAGTGCGCACACCTCAGGATTCGGCACGCGCTGTCCAGCTTGCCGAAGCATTTCTGAAAGGCGGCGAAGCCACCACCCGCAACATATCGCTGACGGGCGGTGACAATGGCGGTGACGCGGCTATATTTGCCGAAAACCGCCAGACATCGCAGATCGTCAATATGCTGACGATTGAGGGCGAAGATCAGGTGACGCTGAAAGTCACCGTTGCTGAAGTCAGCCGGCAGGTGCTGAAACAGCTTGGCTTCAATGGCTCCATCAGCAGCTCGACAAGCAATAACGGTTTCGAATTTTCAAATCCGTCCAATCTCGGAAATGCAATTAGCGGTGCGTCGCGAATAGCCAGTGGCGCAATTGGCTCCGGCTCGCTCAACTTTGCTTCCTATCTCAACGCCATGGAACAGGCGGGTGTCGTGCGCACTCTGGCCGAACCAAGTCTTACCGCCATCTCCGGCGAACAGGCCAAGTTCTACGTGGGGGGCGATTTCCGTCTGCCTGCAGAGCAGGAAGTTACCATCGACAAGGAAACGGGCCAGCCAACCATAACGCGTACCACCAACACGGTCGACTACGGCATCACGTTGAACTTCAGGCCCGTCGTGCTTTCACCGGGACGGATCAGCCTTAAAATCGAGACCAATGTTTCCGAGCCGACATATGAAGGCAACGTTGTAACCGGAAATGCGGGCCGCACCATCCCAGGTTCTACCTACATGTCGATCCGCAAACGCGAGACATCGACAACAGTCGAACTTCCGTCCGGCGGCTCGATTGTGATCGCAGGTCTGGTCCAGGACAATATTCGCCAGGCCATGTCAGGACTTCCCGGCATTTCCAAAGTCCCGATCTTCGGCACGCTTTTCCGCAGCAAGGATTTCATCCGCAACGAAACGGAGCTTGTCATCATAGCAACGCCCTATCTGGTACGTCCTGTTGCGCGCAACCAGATCGCCCGGCCGGATGACAACTTCAACCCGGAAAACGATGCGGCCATGTATTTCATGAACCGTGTCAACAAGGTCTATGGCCGCAAGGACCAGGTTCAGGCGGCTCCCTATCAGGGATCAGTGGGGTTCATCTACAAATGACGACACGCGCACGAAATCCCCTTTTCACAGCAAGCCCGGTCCGGGCAGGAAACGCCATGCAGGAAAACCCTTCCTCCTTTTCCTCAAGCCTGCCGGGCAGACGGGCAGGTCTCGTCGCCATGGTAGCGCTTGCCGCCGGCCTGTTGCAGGGTTGCGCACGCGACCCCATGACGACCAACGCCATTCCTGACGACTACCGCACGCGCCATCCGATCACCCTATCGGAAGCCGAGCATTCGCTGGATATTCCGGTATCAGCAGGCGATAGCCGGCTGACCACGGCAATGGCGGATAATGTCCGTGGTTTCGCCCAGAATTACGCCTCGATGTCGACCGGTATCGTCAATATCCAGATGCCATCGGGATCAGCCAACTCGGCAGCGGCTTCAAAAATGGCGAGACAAATCCGCTCCGCGCTTTCCGGCGCTGGTGTGCCTTCTGGCAAGATCATGGAAACACGTTACGCTGCATCCCCGAATGGCGACGCCGCCCCCATTCGACTGAGTTATGTGGCCGTTACCGCCATGACCGGGCAATGCGGCCAATGGCCCGAAGACCTTTCCGACAATACCTTTGCCAACAAGAACTGGTACAATTTCGGATGTGCCTCCCAGAGCAATCTCGCGGCACAGGTTGCCAACCCCATGGATCTGGTTGGCCCGCGTGGCATGAGTCCGATCGACGCGGAGCGCCGAGCAGTGGTGATTGACGCCTATCGCAGCGGCAAAAACACGGCGACGCCAAATTGACGCGGTTCCAACAATTGTCAGGGCAGGAAAGACGATGAGCGCTGTAGAATACGATATCAAGTCAAGCGGCGACGCGGAAGCAGAACAGCCGGCGCCGCGTGCCTCGGATATGGATCGCCTGCGGCCCCTGCCCCGCATATCCGTCCATGCCTTTTGCGTCAGCGAAAACATGCAGCGCGTGATGGATGCCTTATCCAGTGATAGGCGGATGAGCAAGGTCACCCTGCGGGTAACCAAGGGCGACATCAACGCGGCGGCGACGATGTTTTCCGCCTCACCAACGCCCAACCTCATCGTTCTGGAAACAGCAAGCTCACCGTCTTCTCTGCTGGATGATCTCGCTCCTCTGGCGGAGGTCTGCGACCCCACCACCCGTGTCATCATCGTTGGCCGGCACAACGACATAACGCTTTATCGCGATCTCATCCGCAACGGCATTTCCGAATATCTCGTCGCACCGATCAACATGGCCGATCTATTGGCCTCGATCGCGACGATCTTCGTTGACCCGGAAGCGGAGCCGCTCGGTCGCAACATCGCCTTTATCGGTGCCAAAGGCGGGGTGGGCTCGTCGACGATCGCGCATAATTGCGCCTTCGGCATCTCTACCCTCTTCTCCACCGAAACCATTCTGGCGGATATGGATCTTGCCTATGGCACGGCCAACATCGATTTCGATCAGGATCCCGCTCAGGGCATGGCGGAAGCGGTGTTTTCGCCGGAACGGCTGGACGAGGTGTTCCTCGACCGTCTGCTGACGAAATGTTCCGACCACCTCTCACTTTTGGCCGCACCCTCTCTCCTCGACAGGACCTATGATTTCGATCGTCAGGCGTTTCTGCCGATTCTTGAGGTCCTGCAGCGCAGTGCGCCCGTCGCGGTTCTCGACCTTCCCCATCAATGGTGTGACTGGACGCGAGCGGTGCTTGCGGAAGCCGACGAGGTGGTCATTACGGCGGTTCCGGATCTCGCAAACCTGCGCAATACGAAGAACCTGTTCGACGCGCTGATAAAACTGAGACCCAACGACAAGTTACCGCATCTCGTTCTCAATCAGGTCGGCATGCCGAAACGCCCGGAGATCGCCCCTGCGGATTTTCTCGACCCACTGGAAATCGAGCCGGTTGCCATCATTCCGTTCGACACCCAGCTGTTCGGAAATGCCGCCAACAGCGGTCGCATGATCAGCGAGATGGACGAAAAATCCCAGATCGCGGAAACGTTCTCGCAAATTGCCCATACCATTACAGGCCGTACCATTCTGCGCAAAAACAAGCGCGGCGGTCTGGACAAGCTCAAGAATATTCTCAAGCGCAAATAGGCTCCCTTTCTGGGCCTTTAGACGGAAACGCCGATGTTCGGAAAACGCGGGCCAGAAGGCCCAGCCAGAACCATAAAGCCGGATTTTGTCGCGCCTGCCATACAGCAGGTGAAGGCAACACCTGAGCCGCGATCTCTGGCGATCGACACTTTGGAGCCCGGCCAATCGCCTGCAACGCGGCAGGCACAATCTCCCATGCAATCGCCGCAGAAAAAGCGTGCCCGCACGGAAGATTATTACAATACCAAGGGCCAAGTCTTTTCCGCGCTCATCGATACGATCGACCTTTCGCAGCTCGCCAAGCTCGACGCGGAGAGCGCACGCGAGGAAATCCGTGATATCGTCAACGATATCATAACGATCAAGAATTTCGCCATGTCCATCGCCGAGCAGGAAGAGCTGCTCGAAGACATTTGCAACGACGTTCTTGGTTATGGGCCGCTGGAGCCGCTTCTCGCACGCGATGATATTGCCGATATCATGGTCAACGGTTCCGGCCAGACCTTCATCGAAGTCGGCGGCAAGACCATCGAATCCGACATACGGTTCCGTGACAATGGTCAATTACTTTCCATCTGCCAGCGCATCGTCAGCCAGGTCGGCCGACGCGTGGACGAATCGAGCCCGATATGCGACGCCCGCTTACCCGATGGATCGCGTGTCAACGTCATCGCACCACCGCTCGCCATCGATGGTCCGGCGCTTACGATCCGAAAATTCAAGAAGGACAAGCTCACGCTAGACCAGCTGGTGCGTTTCGGCGCGATCACGCCTGAAGGCGCGACCCTGCTCAAGATCATCGGCCGCGTCCGCTGCAATGTCGTCATCTCTGGTGGTACCGGCTCGGGCAAGACCACGCTTCTCAATTGCCTGACGAGCTTCATCGACAAGGATGAACGCGTCATTACCTGTGAGGACACCGCCGAACTGCAACTGCAGCAACCGCATGTGGTGAGGCTGGAAACGCGCCCGCCGAATATCGAAGGTGAAGGCGAGATCACCATGCGTGATCTGATCAAGAACTGCCTTCGTATGCGGCCTGAACGTATCATCGTCGGCGAAGTGCGTGGACCGGAGGTTTTCGACCTTCTTCAGGCGATGAACACCGGCCATGACGGATCGATGGGAACGCTCCACGCCAATACGCCGCGGGAATGCCTCAGCCGTATCGAATCGATGATCGCCATGGGCGGGTTTACCCTGCCGGCAAAGACGGTACGCGAAATCATCTCGGGCTCTATCGATATCGTCATTCAGGCCCAGCGCCTTCGCGACGGCTCGCGCCGGATAACGCAGATCACCGAAGTGATCGGCATGGAAGGCGACGTCATCGTGACCCAGGATCTGATGCGATACGAAATTGACGGCGAAGACGCGCATGGCAAGCTGATCGGCAAGCACGTCTCCACGGGCATCAGCAAACCCCATTTCTGGGATCGCGCGCGCTATTATGGCGAGGAAAAACGCCTGGCCACCGCGCTCGACGAGATGGAAAAGACATCCTAGAGCAAGTCTTGTTTAAACGGAATCGTCTAACGTGCTCTAACTCTTTGTTTCTACGCATTTTCCGGACGGAAAACCACGACGCAATTTTACTGGAAATGCTCTAAGGAAGGCGACTGCCATGGACCCCACAATCCTGTTACTGGCCGCACTTGTCGCTATTTCGGCAGGGGCGCTTGCTTATGCCTTCCTCTTCCAGCAGATCGAGGTCGAGAAAAAGACCACTAGTCGCGTCAAGCGGGTCAAGGCCGCCGAAACGGATCACGCAAACATCAAGGCCGCGCGGGACCGGGTCCAGGAACTTGGCAAACGCCGCAAGTCCATGCAGGACAGCCTGCGGGAAATGGAAAAGAAACAAAGCGAAAAGGCGAAGAAAGCAAAGAATGTCGGTTTGCGCGAAAAGCTGGTTCAGGCGGGACTGCAACTTTCTGTCCGGCAGTTCCACCTTCTGAGCGCAGGCGCGGCTGCATTCTCCGTCGTCATTGCGCTTCTTTATGGCCTGTCGATGCTTATCGCTCTGCTCATAGGAGCCGTCGTGGCCTTGGGACTGCCGCGATGGGTATTGGGATTTATACTCAAGCGCCGGCAGAAAAAATTCCTCGAGGAATTCCCAAATGCGCTGGATGTCATGTGCCGGTCGATCAAATCCGGATTGCCGCTCAACGACGCCGTGCGACTGATCGCGTCGGACGGACAGGAACCGGTGAAGACGGAGTTCCAGCGCGTCGTCGATGCGCAGCAGGTCGGCATCGGCATTCCGCAGGGGATCGAGCGCATGATGCTGACCGTGCCGCTTTTCGAAGTGAGCTTCTTCAGCACCGTCATCAACATTCAGGCGCAGGCGGGCGGCAATCTTTCGGAGGCTCTTTCCAATCTTTCGAAAGTTCTGCGTGAACGCAGGAAAATGCGTGCCAAAGTCAACGCGTTATCGATGGAAGCGAAGGCCTCGGCAGTTATTATTGGCGCGCTGCCTTTCATCGTCATGCTGCTGGTGCATTTCACCTCGCCCGACTATCTGTCGGTGCTCTTCACCGACATGCGTGGGCACATCATTCTGGGGGTGTCGGGATTATGGATGCTGATCGGGATTTTCATTATGCGCCAAATGATCAATTTCGACATATGAGGGCACGACCATGACAGGAAGCCTCTTTTCCAGCCTGACGGACCCGCAAACGATCATTGCCATTCTCGTCACCCTCGCGGTTTTCGCAACCCTCTATACGCTCATCATGCCGCTCTTCGAGCGAAAAGACTTCGCCAAGCGCATGAAAGCCGTGTCATCGGAGCGCGATCTCATTCGCAGCCGCGAGCGTGAGCGCCTGGCCGCCGCCACCAGGGACGGGAAGGCCTCCCTGCGTGGCAATAATAATAAATCGGCGCGCCGCATCGTCGAAAAATTCAACCTTCAGGAAGCGCTTGCCGACAAGAACACGATGAACAAGCTGCGCGCTGCGGGTTTTCGTTCACAGAATGCGCTCAACACATTTCTTGCCGCCCGGTTCGTGCTGCCATTCGTTTTTCTGGCCCTGGCCTTTACCTGGGTTTTCGTTCTCGGAAACCTCGCCGATAAGGCTTTCGTCGTCCGGCTGATGGCAGTGCTCATTTTCGGTTATCTGGGTTTTTACGCACCCAATATCTATGTTTCCAACGCCATGAACAAGCGGCAGGCCTCGATCAGGCGCGCTTGGCCGGATGCGCTGGATCTGATGCTGATCTGCATCGAATCCGGTGTGTCCATGGAGGCCGCCATGCGTCGTGTTGCGGAAGAAATGGGTGAGCAGTCGCCCGAACTGGCGGAGGAAATGATGCTGACGACAGCGGAGCTTTCCTTCCTTCAGGACCGGCGCATCGCACTTGAGAATTTTGGCATGCGCACGCAGCTGGACGGCGTCAAAAGCGTGGTGCAAGCGCTTATCCAGGCGGAACGATACGGCACGCCATTGGCTCAGGCGTTGCGCGTTCTGGCCCAGGAAGGCCGCGACGAGCGGATGAACGAAGCCGAAAAGAAGGCCGCCGCCCTGCCGCCAAAGCTGACCGTGCCGATGATCATATTTTTCCTGCCGGTGCTCATCGCAGTCATTCTCGGACCAGCCGGCATTCGCGTCGCCGATACGTTCTGACACGCTAAACGCGACCGCACTGTAGGCGGTAGCGAGTGATGAGACGGAGCTGTGAATATTATCTGCGATCTGGTATTGATGGACGTGCCTGAACCCGCATCAGCCTGCTGGCTTGTTGTCCTTCTTCGCCAGTTGCTGCCAGGAATTCTGCTGCGACAGCATTGCACGCAGATAACCGAGATTTGCCTGTGCCTGCTGTGGCGAAAGTTCCTGAACCGCGATGCGCTCAGCCTCGGCAAACCGTCCCTGAAGACCCACCACGAGCGCGAGGTTCTGGCGAACGCGGCTGTCGGCGCCCGGCTGGGCGATGGCCGATTGCAGATACGTCTCGGCGGTACGGGGATCGCTCGACAGGACATAGGACATGCCAAGGTTCGAGAGCACACTTGGATCGTTCGGTTTGAGATCGAGTGCCTGTCGGTATTTTGTGCGGGCCTCGTTCGACCTGCCAAGCTGGTCGAGCACGGCACCTTCGGCAGAATACAGCCGCCAGTCTGGACGATCAGGCGTCTGTGCTCTCTGGATGGTTGAAAGGGCCTGTTCGAGCTGGCCTGATGCTGCCTGCGCCTTGCCATAGGCGGCAAGCACCTCGCGGTCGGCCGGATTGGCGATGGCGATCTGCTGCATGACCGCGAGCGCCTGCGTGTTCTTGCCGGTCATCATCAGCACGTTGGCATAATTCATGCCGACGGACCTGTCCTTGGGGCTGCGTTCATAGGCCTTGCCGGCCGTCTCTTCCGCCTGCCGGAGCTGGTCCATGTTCATGTGGTCATAGGAGCGTGTTGCCGCAGGAATGGAGCCGGTGGACATGCGATCCGGCTTGTTGGTGCTCGCACATCCGGAAACGGCGAAAACCAGCGCTGCGAGACATGCTCCCCGCAGTAAGCCTGTCCGACCTGTCTCGCTCAAAGAAAAAGCAGTCATGGCAGTGCTCCCGCCCAAGAATTATCGATCTTGCGCCCGACATACGACAGACTCACATGACGCAACTTTCGCTTAAGCAATAATCTGTTAACCCTAACAGAGCGTTAATCGCACCGATTCTCGACAGTTACGAAAGCAGACCATGGCGCCCTATCAGTTCATCGAACGCCCGACACCTTTCAGCTCCAAGGCTGGCAGCACCCTGCCGGTTTTCGCCGTGACGCCAGCCCATATCGAACAGGGTGCCATAGATCCTGTTGCTCTGGACTGGGCGAAAAAAGCGGGTTTCAAGGCCGAAGCAGGCGCCGTATTGCTTGTTCCCTCTTCCGATGGTTCGCTGGGTGGCGTTCTTCTCGGCCTTGGAGGCAATCCCTCAGAAATCCCGTTCATAACCGGAAAACTGGCCCGCGAGCTGCCCGAAGGCGAGTGGCATATTGAAACCGCGCCATTGACGGCCAATCGGCTGGCTCTCGGTTTCGGCCTCGGCAGCTACCGCTTCGACAAATACAAGACAACCAAAACCAGCGGGGCCAAGCTTCTCATTCCGCAGGATGCCGAAGATGGCGAGATCAAGCGCGTTCTGGCCGGCGTCTTCCTCGCCCGCGATCTCATCAATGTTCCGGCCAACGATATGGGACCGGACGAGCTTGAGATCGCCTTCCGCAGCCTTGCCGCACACTACAAGGCAAAGGTGGGCGTCATAACCGGCGACGATCTGCTGAAGGAAAACTTCCCGCTCATCCATGCCGTCGGCCGCGCCAGCGAAAGCGCACCGCGCCTTCTGGAAATGAACTGGGGCAAGAAGGGAAATCCCCGCCTGACCCTCGTTGGCAAGGGTGTCTGCTTCGATACTGGTGGTCTCGATATCAAGCCAGCCGCCTCCATGGCGCTGATGAAGAAGGACATGGGTGGTGCGGCCAATGTTCTCGGTCTCGCGCTGATGATCATGGACGCGAAACTGCCGGTCAATCTTCGCGTCCTCGTGCCCGCCGTCGAAAACTCCATTTCCGCCAACGCCTTCCGTCCCGGTGACATCTACAGGAGCCGCAAGGGCCTGACGGTACAGATCGACAATACGGATGCAGAAGGCCGTCTCGTTCTGGCCGATGCGCTGGCCTATGCAGACGAGGATGCGCCGGACCTGATGATTGACATGGCAACGCTCACGGGTGCCGCCCGCGTTGCTCTCGGCCCGGATCTGCCGCCCTTCTATACCGATGACGACGATCTGGCCCACGATATCGCGGAAGCCAGCATCGATACCGACGATCCCCTGTGGCGCATGCCGCTCTACATGGGGTACGACAAGGATATCCGCTCACGCGCGGCCGATATCACCAACGCGCCATCAGGCGGCATGGCAGGATCGATCACCGCCGCTTTGTTCCTGAAGCGTTTCGTCACCAATACGAAAAAATGGGCACATTTCGATATTTACGGCTGGTCCTTGAGCGAAAGGCACCATTCATCGATCGGTGGCGAGGCTCAAGGTATCAGAGCACTCTTCCATTACATCACACACCAGTTTGCGAAGTAAGTCGGTACCACGGTTGATCTGACCGGCCCACGGGCGCTTCGTTAAGAGGAGCGCCCGGCCTTAATCAAACCAGAACCTTCTGTTCCTTGAGATCTTCCTCACCAAAGAACTTCAGATAACGCTCCACCTCGGATCGTTCGCCTGTCGCTTTTTGCGGATTATCGGAGAGTTTCACGGCTGGCCGACCATTGGCGTCGCTGACCTTGCAGACAATGGAAATCGGCTTCAAGCTGGCGATGGTCTTCGGCGCGCAACCGGCGAAATCATTGGTCAGATTGGTTCCCCAGCCGAAGCTCATGCGCACCCGGCCTTCGAAATGCCTGTATGTATCGACGATGGCATCGACATCGAGACCATCTGAGAAAATCAACATCTTCTTGCGGGGGTCACGGCCCATCTTCTGCCACCACTCGATGATCTTTTCCCCGCCTTCGATCGGCGGCGCGCTGTCGGGACGGAAGCCCGTCCAGTCCGCCACCCATTCCGGCGCGTTGCGCAGAAAGGCCGCCGTGCCAAAAGCATCGGGCAGCACGATCAGCAGATTGCCGCCGTAAAGCCGGTTCCAGTCCTTCAGAACCTGATAGGGCGCTGCGGCCAATTCCTCGTTGGTCTGCGCCAGCGCCGCAACCACCATCGGCAATTCATGCGCATTGGTGCCGACGGCCTCGAGGTCGGAATCCATGGCGAGAAGGACATTGCTCGTGCCGGTGAAGGCAGGGCCGATGCCTTCCTTCAGCGCCTCGACGCACCAGCGCTGCCACAGAAAACTGTGGCGGCGACGGGTGCCGAAATCGGAAATTCGCAGGCCCGGCAGTTCCCGCAACCGTTCGACCTTTTCCCACATCTTGGCCTTTGCGCGGGCGTAGAGAACATCCAGCGTGAAATAACCAAGCGAGCGCATTGCGCTGCGCGAGCGTAGCTCATTGATGATCGCCAGTGCCGGGATTTCCCAGAGTGTCGTATCCATCCAGCGGCCGTGGAAATTCAGCTCATATTGCCCGTCGCGCTTGAAAAGCTCGTATTCGGGCAGTTGGTAGCTCGAAAGCCAGGAGAGGAATTCAGGCTCGAAGATTTGCGAGCGGCCGTAGAAGGTGTTACCCGCAAGCCAGATGTTTTCCTTCTTGGAGAGGCGCAGGGTACGCGCGTGATCGAGCTGCTCGCGCAGTTCCATCTCGTCGATCTCTTCCGCCAGCCGCACCGTCTTCGTGCGGTTGATGAGCGAAAACGTCGCGTCGACTTCCGGATAGAGTTTCCAGATCATCTGCAACATCAGCAGCTTGTAGAAATCCGTATCGATCAGGCTGCGGACGATCGGATCGAGTTTCCAGGTGTGATTGTGGACACGGGTTGCTATATCGGTCTTCGTCATGCTTGCATTCCCCAGCATCGGCCCAGAACATCGGCAGGGCCGACGTCACCCCGCACCTCGGCAGGTATTATCAACCTGTCATGTCAAAGATTTATCTGAAAAAGCAACAACAAGTCCAGAGTGCGGGCGGCGCAAACGCCGCTTTAAGTCATATTACTTCAGAAGGTCGGGTCGACAGGATTGATGCCGGGATACCAGTCCTTGGAGATGGGATTTCTGCCACCGAAGCTGGAGATGCCGTTCTCATCGGTGCAGCGATAGCCTTGAACCGGCAGACCGCGACTACCGAAAACATCCCGGTATGGGCCGCGGGCATATCCAGTTACACCAAGTTCGCTATGGCAATTGTAACGCACCTTGGGCTGTAGCGTTCGCGGGTCTTTGACACCCGGCAGGTTCGCATAGGCATCTGGAGCCGGAGCAAAACCATTCTGAAAAACGGTCTGCGCCTGCGCGGAAGCGCTCATTAACACCGCTGCCAGGATCGCTGCCAATCGTGTTGCCATTTTTGTGTTCATCGATGCCGGTCCCGTACCATCATTCAACCGATGTAGGCTTTCGGCTGTGGTCGCACAAAGGGCGAGGCAGGCACAATTTCGTGAAGCCGCCGCCTCAGCCTTCCAGACGCCGGAAAGCCGTCGGCTTTTCGTAAAGCCAGCCGATGCGCTCGATGGCCTCATTGAGATTTTCGCGTGCAACATTCATCGTGTGGCCATTGGCATGCAGCAGCGTCTCTTCGTTTTCCATTAGCCCGACATGGCCCTTCCAGAAAACCAGATCGCCGCGGCGCAATTCATCGCGTTCTATTTCCACGCCGAGCGATTTAACCTGCATGTCGGTATCGCGCAGAACCCGTCGGCCCGTCATCGCCATGGACAATTGCACGAGGCCCGAGCAATCGATGCCAAAGCCGGAGCGGCCGCCCCAGAGATAAGGTGTCTCGATAAAGCGCAAGGCCACCGCAACATAGTCCTCTTCGAGAGCGGCATCGACTGGTCGGCAATGGGCGGCGATTATGCCCTCGCCTCTTTCGGTCAGCAGATAGCGGGTGCCGCGTGTCTCGGCCTCACCAACGATCCGGACCATGCTGCCCATGGAAATGGCTGCGACCGGCGGTTTGCGCAATTCGGCGGAAGGATAGAGGAAGGTGCGTGGCGCAACCACCTGGTGGGTAACGGCAACGACATCGCCGATTGCCGTCTCCGGCACGTAACCGGCATAACCATCAGCATCCGCCTGCACCCAGGCCCAGCCATTCGCCCGGTCGAAAATGCGCACGGTTTCACCAAACAGCAGCTCCGTATCGATGCCGGCGGCAAGGTCAGGCGTTGGCCGCAGGCCAATAACCGGCACCGCGATCTGGGCTGGCGAACCGCTGACGAAACGCTCGGCCTGAACCACGCCTTGCAGTTTCTCATCGGCCAGATCGGAGCGGAAGACATTCAGGCGGCGGTCGAGCATCATGGTTTCACATCCAGAGGTTAGATCTTGCGTGCCTGATCAATAATCAGATCGCCGAATTTTTCCAGATAGAGCGCACCTGCCACGGTGCGTTTTATCACGACATTGCGCTTGTCCCGTTCGTCCCGCACCCTGTCAACCAGCCCGAGCGCTCCCAGACTGTCGAGTGCGCGGGTGATGACCGGTTTGGTCACGCCCAGCAAGGCGGCGAGGCCCCGGACTGTATGTGGCGGCGGCACGAGGTATATCTGCAGCAGGATTGTAGTCTGGCGCAAGGTCAAATCCGGCGCATCGGCCGTGACCTGCGCAGCAGATACGCGATGCCAAAGCCCCAAGGCCTCCGTAGGCGAAAGTTCTGCAGGCAAACCGGTAACCTTCCAGTCGTTATCCCACCGTTTTCATTCAACGGAGCGGAAAACTCAAGAAGCATACCGCACAAACAGAACCGCCGCGCCTTCGCAGATCATAAAAGATCGCGCGGCGCGGCGGTGTTGTTTAAACCCGTTTGTCGGGCCTTTAATGTCCCCTCTGGACTTGCAAGATGAGATGCAGGAAGCGTGCCAGTTTTACCGCAGTGCACAAATACGAGCAAAAACAGATGCTTGGGGTATAATTCCGATGTTATGTTCAAATTTTCCGCAAGGCGAAAATAGCAACAAAAACAGGCAATCAGCAATTCAGTGCTTAAAAACTGCCTTCCGCCGTAACAGCGGAAGGCTGGGATCGGGATGGGTCAGATTTCCGCACCGCGAGCGGCATCGGTCGCATCTGCATTGTGCCGCCGGTTATGTCGGATGGACGACCAGAGCGAAATGCCGATCAGGGTCGCGCCACCAAGGCCGGTGATGACCTCTGGAATGTGGAACATCGTCTGCACGTACATGATGACGGACAGGATGAGGATCGCGTAGAAAGCGCCGTGTTCCAGATAGCGGTATTCGGCGAGCGTTCCCTTTTCCACCAGCATGATCGTCATCGAGCGCACGTACATGGCGCCGATACCGAGGCCGATGGCGATGATGAACAGGTTCTGCGTCAGCGCAAAAGCACCGATGACGCCATCGAAGGAGAAGCTTGCATCGAGCACTTCGAGATAGAGAAACGCACCGAAGCCGCCTTTTGCAGCGCCTTCGAGCACTTCCTGGCTACGATCGAGAATACCGCCGACGACTTCCACCAGCAGGAAGGTCAAAAGACCCCAGATTGCCGCATGGAAAAAGGTGTTGGCCGCAACCGGACCAAGCTCCGGATTGTCGCTGGCGCCGATGATACGAGAGAAGGCCAGCATGACGACCAGCACGAAGGCGATCTCGATACCCTTGACGGAGGAATAGACCGCAGCCTTTTCCTCGATCCAGCGCACCCAGTGCACGTCCTTTTCATGGTCGAAGAAGAAGTTGAGACCGACCATCATCAGGAAGGTACCGCCAAAAGCAGCGATCGGCAGATGGGCGTCACGCATGATTTCTGCATAACGTTCCGGCTGCGTGGCCGCCATGACGAGCGCCGTCCAGGGGCCGACATTGGCGGCAACGACCACGATCAGCAGCGGGAAGACGATACGCATGCCGAAAACGGCAATCAGAATACCCCAGGTCAGGAAGCGATGCTGCCAGACTGGCGTCATCTCTTTCAGCTTGTTGGCGTTGACGATGGCGTTGTCGAAGGAAAGCGAAATTTCCAGCACGGCAAGCACCGCACAAATGAAGAAGATCGTCGCTGTTCCACTGACAGTTCCGGTCATTTCCCAGCCGAGATAGCCGCCAAGGATCAGACCGACGATGGTGACGATAAAAGCCCACTTGAAGTAGGAAAGTGTGGTTTTCTGGGCGGCGCTCATGTCCGGTTACCTCCGGTAACGAGAGCGATTGCGGAACGACGCAGGACGTCGGGCCGCACGCAGAAAGCACGCGCGCGAAGCACATTCAGGTTTTTCATAGTTTTTAATCCGCCGGCCAATTTTTGCAGGCGGTACCGACATCACGAGAGCGCCGTAAAACTCTCGCCAGAGGGGCCCGGCACCTTTGTTTCCTCTGCCCTTGCGAGACATATGATCGCAGGACCCTCTCTTACTCCTCGAAGATCACCTCTTCGTCAAGTCCCGTGATGATTTCGGCGGCAACATCACGGGTAAACAGAGGAAATGCCTAGTCCGCAGCCAGTATATCCACCTTTTCGCGACCGCGTTTGAGCGTATTTTCACGGAAGAAAATATAAAGGCCGGAAAGAACGATCAGGCCCGCACCGACGACGATACTGGTCTGCGGCACATCACCAAAGAACAGCCAGCCAAAGACCACCGCCCAGAGCAGCAATGTGTATTGCAGCGGCGCGACGGTCGCGGCGTCCGCGAGCTTCAGAGCGCGGTTGACCAGCACATGCGCCGCCATGGCGACCACGCCGAGCAGGCCGAGGAAAGCGAGATCGAAACCGGACTGGACCGGCAACCAGCCCGACGGCGTGACGAACACCGCAACGAGGCCCGCAAGCCCCGCACCGATGATCTGCCAGAAAGCGAGCACCGTATCAGGCGTGTTGCGTAGCTGGCGTCCGGACAACATCATGAAGGCGAAGGCGGCGCTGCCGAGAATGGAAAACAGTGCGGCCGAGGTGAGGCTTGCCGAGCTTGGCTGCAAGGCAATGAGAACACCGACGAAACCAATGGCGATGGCCGTCCAGCGACGCCAGCCGACCTTTTCTCCCAGGAGAAACGGCGATAGAGCCGCCACATAAATGGGGGCGGCGAGCCAGTAGGTCATCACGTCTGCCAGCGGCAGGGCAGCGACTGCGAAATAGAAACAGAAAAGCTCGGCGGTGGAGAAGAATACTCGCGCCACCTGAAGAGACGGTCGCTCGATTTTCATGAGGCCGGAAAGACCGCCTTTCCACACGATCGGAACCAGAATGACAAGGGCAGCGACGCTGCGGATGAGGATCACCTGCCCCTGGCTGTAGGTCGAAACCAGCCATTTTCCCATAGCGTCGTTCAACGCGAAAAGCAGCATTCCAAGCAGCATGACGGCCACGCCGAGGCCAGTCGGCGAAAGCTTTCGTAATATATTCGGCATGTCAGGTTCCGTTCTCTCCCAATGGCTGCATTGGTCGTTCAGCCAGCCCTCGTTTGTCAAGCCCGAAGCGGGAGGAGTCGCGTATTAATAGTACTAATAAATCGGCAATTTCGATGTCACGCGAACATGCGCTTCTCTTCGGCAACGAGTTCCTGGAGAAAATCGACCACCGTGCGCACGCGGACCAACTGACGGGCGGATTCGTGATAGGCCGTCCAATAGGACCGACTTATGCTCATATGCGGCATGATCCGCAGAAGTTCGGGATATTGTCCGGCAATGTAATTGTGCAGGATGCCGATACCGGCGCCCGAGCGCACCGCCTCGGTCTGACCGGTGGCGCTGGATATTTCAAAGGCGGCGTCCCAGTCGCGCATGATCTCGCCGGTATAGTTCAGAGAAGGCGAGAAGATCAGATCCTCGACGTAGCCGATGCGCCGATGGCGCTTGAGTGTTTCCACATCCGCCGGCGTTCCATATTCGGAGAGATAGGACTTCGATGCGTAAAGCCCCAGCGAATAGTCGGTGAGCTTGGAAAACATCAGCCTACCCTGTTCCGGCCGCTCGATGGTGATGGCGATATCGGCCTCTCGCTGCGACAGGGAAAAGGAGCGCGGAACCGGCACGAGCTGGATTTTTAGGTCGGGATAACGCGCGGTCAGCCGGCCAAGCCGTGGCGCAAGAAAAGAAACCCCGAGACCATCGGGCGCGCCGATGCGCACCGTTCCCGCCACTGCCGTATCGACACGACCGAGATTTGCCTGCGCATTCAGCATTTCGGTTTCCATGCGCTCGGCGGCGCCCAAAAACAGCTGACCTTCTTCGGTCAGTTCGCAACCGTTCGTCCGGCGGATGAATAATTGGGTCTTCAGTGCCTGCTCCAGCGACGTCAATCGTCGCGAAAGCGTTGCGTGGTTGAGGCCGAGCCGTTTCGATGCGGCAAGGATCTGCCCGGAGCGGGCAACGGCGAGGAAGATGCGGACGTCATCCCAATTCATGGTTTGCTGCGCAGCATTATGGGTTCGACATCAAGCAAGGTCAGCGACGTCACCATTCCTGCCACACTCTCTTTGTATTTCAGAAAATGCGGCGTTTGCAGATGCGCTTCATATGCCGCCCGGTCCGCGTAGACTTCGAGGATGCGAATCTTTTCCGGGCTGCCTTTAATTGCCACCGCATTTAATGCAAGCACACCAATTTCCAGGCTGACCGAAGCTTCGATCTCTTCTGCAAGCAGTCTGCGATAGGCATCCAGCTGGGTTGGATCGATTTGGATTTCAGCCATCCGCACGACTGGTTCATCGCTCATCAAGCTTCTGACCTTCTGTTGACCGGCGAACGTGTGGGTGTCGGAAATCCGCCGCCACCCTCAAAATACTCGCCTTGCTTTAATTTACGCACAACGGTTTCTTATCTGAGTTCATTGATTTGTACAAATTCAAGTGCAATGCTGCACCCATCAAAAAATCGCGGAGGAAAGCCCCATGAGGGAAATCGGTCATTTCATCAACGGCAAGCATGTGTCCGGCACCAGTGGCCGCACATCTAACGTCTACAACCCGGCAACCGGCGAAGTGCAGGCGACTGTCGCGCTTGCCAGCGACGCCGAGCTGCGCGCTGCCGTGGAAAGCGCAAAAGCGGCACAGCCGAAGTGGGCCGCCACCAACCCGCAGCGCCGCGCCCGCGTTTTCTTCAAGTTCGTCGAACTTCTGAACCGCGACATGAATGAACTGGCGGTGCTGCTCTCCAGCGAGCACGGAAAGACCGTCGAAGATTCCAAGGGCGATATCGTGCGCGGCCTCGAAGTCTGCGAATTCGTCTGCGGCATTCCGCATCTGCAGAAGGGTGAGTTCACCGAGGGCGCAGGTCCCGCCATCGACATGTATTCGATCCGCCAGCCGGTCGGCATCGGTGCGGGCATCACGCCGTTCAACTTTCCGGGGATGATCCCAATGTGGATGTTTGCGCCGGCAATCGCCTGCGGCAACGCCTTTATCCTCAAGCCTTCCGAGCGCGATCCGTCCCTGCCGATCCGCCTTGCCGAACTGATGATCGAGGCAGGTCTTCCGGCTGGCATCCTCAACGTCGTCAATGGTGACAAGGGCGCTGTCGACGCCATCCTGACCGATCCGGATATCGGCGCGGTTTCCTTCGTCGGCTCGACGCCGATTGCCCGCTACGTCTACGGTACTGCCGCCATGAACGGCAAGCGCGCACAGTGCTTCGGCGGCGCGAAGAACCACATGATCATCATGCCTGATGCCGATCTCGATCAGGCCGTGAACGCCTTGATGGGCGCCGGTTACGGTTCGGCCGGCGAACGCTGCATGGCTGTGTCGGTTGCGGTTCCGGTTGGCGAAGAAACGGCCAACCGTCTCGTTGAAAAGCTCATCCCGCAGATCGAAGCACTGAAGATCGGCCCCTACACCGACGACAAGGCCGATATGGGCCCGCTCGTTACCAAGGAAGCGCAAACGCGCGTCAAGGGTCTGATCGACAGCGGTGTCGAGCAGGGCGCGAAACTGCTGGTCGATGGCCGCGACTTCAAGCTCCAGGGTTATGAAGACGGCTATTTCGTCGGTGGCTGCCTGTTCGACCACGTCACCCCTGACATGGACATCTACAAGACGGAAATCTTCGGACCTGTTCTCTCCGTCGTTCGCGCCAAGAACTACGAAGACGCGCTGGAACTGCCGATGAAGCATGAATATGGCAACGGTGTTGCGATCTACACCCGTGACGGCGATGCTGCGCGTGACTTCGCCAGCCGCATCAATATCGGCATGATCGGCATCAACGTTCCGATCCCTGTTCCGCTCGCCTACCACTCCTTCGGCGGCTGGAAGGCCTCGAGCTTCGGCGATCTCAACCAGCATGGAACGGATTCGATCAAGTTCTGGACGAAGACCAAGACGATCACCTCGCGTTGGCCGTCCGGCATCAAATCGGGTGCCGAATTCGTCATGCCGACGATGAAGTAAGCAATGCGTCTCTAAACAATGAACCGGCGGGCGATTGACCCGCCGGTATCCTAACCGGTCACAGGTGTGTAAACGGCATCAATTGGTCGGGCCGTCGTTGAAACCCACTTCGTCCACAAGCTCGGATGCCTGTTTGCGGTGGGCGGCAATATCCGTCAGTGGCAGCTTGTCCGGATTGATGGGGCCGAAGCCCTTCACGACATCGGAAGGCTCCGCGCCGGGTAGCACCGGGTATTCGAAGACCTGCTTGGCATAGATTTCCTGCGCCTCGCGCGATGCCAGGAATTCCATCAGCTTCAGCGCATTGTCCTTGTTGGGTGCGTATTTGGTCAGCGCCATGCCGGAAATATTCACATGCGTTCCGCGATCTCCCGCATTGGGAAAGATCACCCGCACCGATCCCGCCCAAACCTTTTCCTCCGGCTCGCGGTCGTTGGTCAGCATCAGGCCGACATAATAGGTATTGCCGAGCGCGATATCGCATTCGCCGGAAAAGATCGATTTGGCCTGGCTGCGGTCTGTTCCATCAGGCTTGCGGGCAAGATTGTTCTTAAGGCCGGTCAGCCATGTCCGGGTATAATCGACGCCATGATGGGCGATCATCGAGGCGATCAGCGCGATATTGTAGGAATGCTGGCCGTCGCGAATGCAGATCTTGCCCTTCCATTTCGGATCGGCAAGCTCCTCATAGGTGATGTCTTTCTGGGTGACCCGCTCCTTTGAGGCATATACCACGCGGCCACGCGTCGTCAGGCCGAACCATTCGCCTTGCGGATCGCGCAGATTGGCCGGGATATCCTTTTCAATGACGGGATCGTTCAGCACTGGCTGTGTAACGCCGCCTTCTTTCGCCTCGACAAGCCGGGCGATATCGACCGTCAACAGCACGTCGGCCGGCGAATTGACGCCTTCTGCCTGAATGCGCTCCACCAGACCCTTGTCGAGGAAGAGAACATTGGCCTCTATGCCCGTTTCTTTCGTGAAGGCATCGAGCAGTGGCTGGATCAACTCGGGCTGCCGGTAGGAATAGACGTTAACCTCGCCGTCCGCAAAAGCAGCGGGCGCGGCCCAGAGGATCGTCAGACCCGAAAAAACGGCAGCGGAAAAACACGATTTCAAGCTTGCCATTAAGAATGCCTCCATTACATTCAGATTCTTGACTTGTTTGTTCATGAATCATCAAAGCGGTCAACAAGGCTGTCCGAGAAATATCGGATCGCTGCCAGTTTTTTCAGTTTCTGGAATTGTTCTAAACTGAAAAAGAGACTATATAACTCCACATTGAGAGTTAGGAGACCAGCATGCGTTTGACCAAACAGACCAACTATGCCGTTCGCATGTTGATGTATTGCGCCGCAAATGAAGGCAAGTTGAGCCGCATTCCGGAGATCGCCAGGGCTTATGGCGTATCTGAGCTGTTCCTTTTCAAAATTCTGCAGCCGCTCAACAAGGCCGGTCTGGTGGAAACCGTGCGCGGCCGTAACGGCGGCGTGCGTCTTGGTAAACCCGCTGAGAAAATCAGCCTGTTTGACGTGGTGAAGGTGACCGAAGACAGTTTTGCCATGGCGGAATGCTTCGAGGACGGTGCTGTCGAATGTCCGCTTGTGGATAGCTGCGGCCTCAACTCGGCGCTTCGCAAGGCGCTCAATGCCTTCTTCGATGTGCTGGCGGAATATTCCATCGACGATCTCGTCAAGGCGCGGCCGCAGATCAACTTCCTGCTCGGCATCGACACGGAAATGCCGAAGATCGCCGCCTTGCCGGCCGCCTGATCATCCCATTGCCCAAGCAACAATTGCGCTAGCCCGTGTCCGCAGGTCACGGGCTTTTCTTTTATAGAACACTTCGGAAATGCAATATTTTTGGTCGAGCGTGTTGACGCCAGGAGACGAAGCGGCGCATTTGGTCGCGAGCTTTTTTGAAGCAATCAGCCAGCGTCGCAATGATCATCAAGCCTGAATTCCATACATTTGCACTTACCGCGCTCGTCGGCAGCATGGGTGCGCTGCTTGCCAGTCTACTTAACGTTCCAGCGCCGTTTCTGTCCGGTCCGGCGCTCGCCGTGACGATTACGGGACTGGCGGGCGTGAAGCTTGGGATTCCCGCCTTCATCCGCAATGCCTGTTTCGTTGTGGTCGGCATTTCGATGGGAACGAGCGTAACGCCGTCGGTGATCGATGCCGCGAAGACATGGCCACTGAGCTTCGTTATCGTGCTCGTTGCAGTCGTCATCATGCTGTATGTCGCCTATTGGATCCTGCATTACGGCTTCGGATACGACAGGACGACGGCGATGCTGGGCGCTTCGCCCGGGCACCTCAGCTATATCATCAGCCTCGGCGCCGAGACGAAAAGCGACCTTGCGACCGTCAGCATCGTGCAAAGCGTGCGGGTGCTGGCGCTGACGCTTTCCGTGCCGCTGATTGTTGAATATTTCGATCTCGTCAGCACGGAACCGCTCATCGCCAATCCACCGATGGGCCTGTTCACACTGGCCCTGACCATTGGCGCGTCGCTTGCGATGGGATGGCTGTTCCTTCGCTGGAGATTTCCCGCAGCCCTGCTGCTGGGCGGCGTCGCGGTTTCCATCGGCACCCATATTACCGGCCTTACCGAGGGCGGCGTTCCGAGCTGGCTCAGCCTGCCGGTCTATGTGCTGATCGGCTGTCTCATTGGCACGCGCTTTTCGAATGTGTCGCTGATGGATGTGCGAAAAGGCTTTCTGGCAGGTTTCGTCGTCACCATCGCCGTGATGGTGATCGCCGGAAGTATCGCCTGGATGATTTCCAACATTACAGGCGTTCCGCTCAATGCGGTGATGATCGCCTATTCGCCGGGCGGGCTTGAAACGATGGCGGCGATGGCAGTGATGATGCATGCCGATACCGCCTATGTCGGGTCACATCACGTTCTCAGACTTCTGTTCCTGTCGGTTCTCATGCCGCTCGTCATGGGCAAGGATGCACGCAAGCGGGACGGCGAAATCTAAGCCGGGCCAGTGCCCTCGCCATTCAGGTAAAAAACGCCAATAGCGTTGCAACCATTTGTTCCTCTGGCCGTTCATGTTTCTCCGCAATTGCGGCGGCGATTTTTCGCGTGTTCGACAGGCTGACCCACCGGAGGACTATTCATGAACCGCTTGATGATGTTGACAGGCGCCGGATTTGCGCTCGCCCTTTCTGTTTCCTTCGCTCAGGCGCAGGTGGTGGTGTCGTCTAAGATCGACACGGAGGGCGGCGTTCTCGGCAACATCATCCTTGCCGTGCTGAACAAGAACAATATCGAGACGACGGATCGCATCCAGCTTGGCGCTACCCCGGTCGTCAGAAAAGCGATCACGGCTGGCGAGATCGACATTTATCCGGAATACACAGGCAACGCCGCCTTCTTCTTCTCCAAGGCGGACGACCCGCTCTGGAAAGATGCCGCCAAGGCCTATCAAGAAGCCAAGACACTCGACTATGACGCCAACAAGATCGTCTGGCTGACACCATCGCCCGCAAACAACACCTGGGCGATTGCGCTGCGCAAGGATGTTGCCGACAAGAACAATCTGAAGACGCTTTCGGATTTCGGCAAATACATTGCCGGTGGCGGTGAGGTGGTTCTTGCCGCCTCCTCGGAATTCGTCAATTCCGCAGCCGCCCTGCCGGCATTTCAGACAACCTACGGCTTTACCATGAAGCCGGATCAGTTGATCACGCTTTCCGGTGGCGACACGGCTGCCACTATCGCTGCCGCCGCAAACCAGACGAACAATGCCAATGCTGCCATGGTCTATGGCACCGACGGTGGCATAGCGCCGTCCGGTCTTGTCGTGCTTGAGGACGACAAGCATGTGCAGCCCGTCTACCAGCCCGCGCCGATCATTCGCGAGGAAGTTCTGAAAAAGAACCCCAATATCGAGACATTGCTGAAACCCGTTTTCGAAAAGCTGGATCTGGCAACCTTGCAGGAGCTGAACGCCCGCGTGCAGGTGGGGGGCGAACAGGCCAAGGCAGTTGCGACCGACTTCCTGACGAAGAACGGTTTCCTCAAGTAATTGCCAGAGAACCGTTGGGGCGGGATATCGGAAACCATGTGAGGTTTTCACCATCCCGTCCGAACCTATGATCCGGGGGAGCGGAATTTGACGAAATGGCCTGACAAGGTAGGCGTGCTGATTTCGTGCCTGCTTCTCTACGCGCTTGCAGCGTCCCCCTTCATGACATTCCGAGCTAACCGGATCATTCAGGGTGAAACGCGAACGATCTTCGAAGCGCTTCCGGTTGCTGCTGCTACCCTCCTCGTCGCCATCATTGTTGTCGCCGCCTTCATCGCCTTTTTCCGGTTTCCGGCGCGCCTGAAACTCGCCGCTGCGCTGGTCGGTCTCGCGGCACTGGCGATCTTCGTCGGGCAGGCGGCGTCTGCGCTGACACCTGAGGGCAACAGTTTTGCCCGCGTTTCGCCCGCCAGCGGTTTCTGGTTGATGTTTGCAGGGCTTGCATTGCTTGCCGCCGATTGCATTGCACGTCTCCAGCCGAAACCCACTTTGCGGATTTTGCTGTTGCTGGTGGCAACCGGGACGCTTGCGGCGGTCCTGACAAGCGGCCTCTGGGACGATCTCTCCATCATCAAGGAATATACCGGCCGGGCAGATATCTTCTGGACCGAAGCACTGCGGCATGTGGAACTTGCCATCGGGTCGCTGGTTGCAGCCACCCTCGCCGGTATCCCGCTCGGCATTCTCTGTTACAAGGTCGAGCGTTTGCGCTCCGGTCTACTGAACGCTCTCAATATCGTCCAGACCATTCCCTCCATCGCGCTTTTCGGCCTTTTGATCGCGCCGCTCGGATGGATGGCAGCCAATGTGCCGGGTGCGGCGAAGATCGGCATCGCCGGCATCGGCATGGCGCCGGCCTTCGTGGCGCTATTTCTCTATTCGCTGCTGCCCGTTGTCTCCAATACGGTGGTCGGCCTGTCCGGCGTTTCGCAGGCAGTGCGGGAAGCCGCGCGCGGGCTTGGCATGACGCCACTGCAAAGGCTGCTGCGGGTGGAGTTTCCACTCGCCATGCCCGTCATCCTCACCGGCATCCGTATCGTGCTGGTGCAGAATATCGGTCTTGCGACCATCGCAGCGCTGATCGGCGGCGGTGGATTTGGCGTTTTCGTGTTTCAGGGCATAGGGCAGACCGCGATGGACCTCGTACTGCTCGGCACCGTGCCGACCGTTCTGCTCGGCTTCGCCGCCGCGATTACGCTCGACGCCCTTATCGACAGCAATCTCTTCAGCGCAGGCGGAAGGCAAAAGGCATGATCGAGATCGACACCATCACGAAACGATATGGCGATACGGTCGTGGTCGACCAGGTCTCCCTGACTGTGGCGCCGCGCACCGTCACCGTCATCGTCGGCACTTCCGGGTCGGGAAAAACCACGCTGCTGCGCATGATAAACCGGCTGGTGGAGCCGACCTCCGGCACTATCCGCATCGACGGAGACGATGTGAGCACCATGCCGGGCTACAAGCTGCGCCGTCAGATCGGCTATGCCATTCAGGGCCATGGGTTGTTTCCGCATCGCACCGTGGCGGACAATATCGCGACGGTTCCGCAGCTCATCGGCTGGGACCGCAAGCGAATCGATGCGAAAATAGACGCGCTGATGCAGCTCTTCCAGCTGGATCCGGCGCTTTATGCCAACCGCTTTCCGCATGAGCTTTCAGGCGGCCAGCAACAGCGTGTCGGCGTGGCGCGCGCGCTTGCAGCAGAACCGAACATTCTTCTGATGGACGAACCTTTCGGTGCACTGGACCCGGTTATCCGCGCCAAGGCCCAGAACGATCTTCTCGATATCCAGAAGAAGCTCGGTGTCACCATCGTTCTTGTCACGCATGATATGGACGAGGCCTTTCACCTGGCAGATCGTATTGCCGTCATGGACAAGGGCCGTATCGTTCAGGACTGCCCGCCGGCCGAGCTGGTGCTGAAACCGGCAACGAATTTCGTCCGCACCATGATCGGCGAAAACGAGCGCGCCCTGAAACTGCTATCCGTCCTGTCGGTTGCAGACGTCGTGGAGCCGGGAAGCGCTGAAGGCGAACCTTTGAATGAACATACCAGCCAGCGCGACGCCCTGTCTGCAATGTTGTGGGCGGGCTGCGATACCTTGCCGGTGCTGAAAGACGATGGCAAACCCGCAGGTATCGTGCGGCGCGATGTTCTGCTCCAGCGGGCTGCCGGAACCCCATGAAAAATGCCGCTTCGTTTTTCGCCCCCGGGCTTCTGGTGCTGGCGCTGATGGCCTTTCTCGCGGCGCCGCAGGTTTTCGCACCGATATTCCGCCCTCTTGTGCAGACCAATGCGCCGGCGATCTACACGCAGGCCAATCTGCTTTCCCTGACACTGTCGCATCTGACCATTGTCGCAATCGCAACGGGGCTGGCCACGCTGGTGGCGGGAGCCCTTGCGGTTCTCGTCACCCGCCCTTTCGGCGCGGATTTTCTGCCGCTATCGCGCAGCATCGTCAATATCGGCCAGACCTTTCCGCCGGTGGCGGTGCTGGCGCTTGCCGTGCCGATGATCGGTTTTGGCGAGAAACCGACGCTCATTGCGCTGTTTCTCTATGCGCTTCTACCGGTTTTCGAAAATACGCTGACAGGGCTGACCACGCTGCCGCCAACCGTCATGGATGCCGCAAAGGGCGCCGGCATGACCGGCTGGCAAAGACTTGTCAAAGTGGAGCTGCCACTTGCCCTTCCGGCGATCCTCGCAGGCATCAGGCTTTCGGCGGTGATCAGCCTTTCAACAGCAACCATCGGTTCCACGGTCGCGGCCCGCACGCTCGGAGAGGTGATCATCGCCGGCCTGCAATCCAACAATCTCGCCTTCATCCTTCAGGGCGGATTGATCGTCGCTGTGCTGGCAATCCTGATCCACGCCAGCTTTTCTGCACTGGAAAAGGCAGCGGCCCGCAAAACCGGGCACTGACAAATGCAAGCTCCTCATTTTTATGTTCCCGACATCCGCCGCGCATGTTAGGGGCTGACCGTCGAAACAGAAACATTCGAGGTTCGGGTGACAAAGGCAATCGTCGTGATGGGAGTGAGCGGCTCTGGCAAGTCCACGGTCGCAGAGGAACTGGCGGAAAAACTGGGCATTGCCTTTATTGAGGGCGACAAGCTTCACCCGAAATCCAATGTCGACAAAATGTCAGAGGGCATTCCGCTGACCGACGAAGATCGCTGGCCCTGGCTCGATCTGATTGGCGCAGAACTGCGCAAGGGAAACGAAAATAGCGGTGTCGTCGTTTCCTGCTCGGCGCTGAAGAAAATCTATCGCGACCGCCTTCGCGAGGCTACCGGTGGCCCGCTCGCTTTCGTCTATTTGGACGGCAGCCTGGAACTTCTCAGCAGGCGTATGGGCGAACGCAAGGGGCACTTCATGCCGCTCTCGCTGCTCCAGACCCAGCTTGCCACGCTGGAAGTGCCGACCGGCGAACCCGGCGTCGTAACCGTCAGCATCGACGCCACGCCGGAGGAAATTACCGCAAACGCACTTTCGGGCCTGAAAGCGGTGATTTTTTAAAATCCGAGCCTGTCGCGCAGGCCGTACCACCATGCACCAAGCACGGTCAGCGGCACGCGGAACGTCTTACCGCCCGGGAACGGATAATTCGGCAGGGAACTCCAGACATCGAAACGCTCGGCGTGGCCTGCAACGGCCTCGCCCAATATCTTGCCGAGCAGATGCGTGGTGGTGACACCGTGGCCGCTGTCGCCATGCGAAAAATAGACATTGTCCGACAGTTTGCCCATATGCGGGATGCGCGTCAGCGTCAGCGCGAAATTGCCGCTCCAGGCAAAATCGATCTTCGTTTTTTCCAGTTGCGGGAAAGTCTTCAGCATATTCGGACGGATCACCCCGGTCAGATCCGCCGGATCGCTGCCGCCATAACCGATACCGCCGCCATAAAGCAGGCGGTTGTCGGAGGTGCGGCGATAATAATCGAGAATATAATTGGCATCCTCGACGCAATAATTGGCTGGCAGGAGTTGCTCGATCAGATCGGCATCAAGCGGCTCTGTCGCCATGACCTGGCTTGAGACCGGCATCATCCGGTCGCCGATTTCCGGCAGCAGCTTGCCGAGATAGGCATTGCCGCAGACGAGAACATATTTCGCCTTCACGCTGCCCGTCGCCGTGCGCACGACAGGGTTTACGCCCTGCTCCAGCGAAATGACCCTCGAATTTTCGAATATGCGCGCACCGAGACTTTCGGCCGCCGCGGCTTCCCCCTGCACCAGATTGAGCGGATGGATGTGGCCGCCGAAACGGTCGATCATGCCGCCGGCATAACGATCGGTCCGCACGTATTTTCCGACATCGGCTTTGGAGACCATCTCAAGCCCGCCATGGCCGTGTTTTTCCCAATGGGCCTTGTGGGCCTCCATCTCGCGAATCTGTTTCGTCGTGAAGGCCGCAAAGAAACCGCCATCGACGAGATCGCAATCGATAGCGTATTTCGAAATGCGGCTGCGGATGATCTCCCCGCCTTCCAGCGACATTTCGCCGAGTTTCACCGCCTTGTCGTGGCCGTAACGACTGGCGATTGTTTCGAGGTCGCGGCTATAGCCATTGACGATCTGGCCGCCATTGCGCCCCGAGGCGCCGAAGCCAACCCGTACGCCTTCCAGCACGATAACGGAATAGCCGCGTTCGGAAAGTTCGAGTGCTGCGGAAATGCCGGTAAACCCGCCACCGATGACGCAGACATCCGCTTCCATTGCGCCTTCAAGCGTTGGCCGCACGGATTTGACATTGGCGGAGGCCGCATACCAGGAGGATGTGTGGCCGGGATTGGGAATAGTCGTCACCTCAGCCATCTCACACCGTCCTGATATAGGCGTCATATTCGACGTCGGTTACACGCAGGGAAAATTCGGAAAGTTCCTGCTGTTTGCAGGCAGAAAACAGCGTGCGATAACGCTGGCCAAGCGTCGCATAGGCGAAACTCGAACGCGTGAAACGCTGCAATGCATAATCCCAGTTGGTGGGCAAAGGTTCGTGATTGATGGCGTGGCTGTCCCCGGAAATCGCGCCGCCCGGCTGGCGTTTTTCCTTCATGCCGGCAAGGGCAGCACTCAGGATCATCGCCACAACAAGATAGGGATTGGTATCGGCGCCGGCGACACGATGTTCGATGCGGGTTGCGGCCTTGCTGGCAGTGATAACACGCACCGCCGCCGAGCGGTTGTCTATGCCCCAGGAGGCATAGGTGGGCGCATGTTCGCTGGGCGTCAGGCGGCGATAGGAATTAGCATGGGGAGCGAAGATCGCCATGCTCTCCCCCATGTTTTCCAGAAGGCCGCCGACCGAATGCATCAGCGCGTCCGATGGGCCGTTTTCCCCGGCGTAGATATTCCTGCCGTAACTATCGAGAACGGAAAAATGCACATGCATGCCATTGCCGGCCTGTAACCCGTACGGCTTCGCCATGAAGGTGGCGTCGAGATCGTGCCGCCGCGCCACACCCTTGACGATACGTTTCAGGAAAACAGCGAAATCGGCGGCCCGCAACGCGTCCGGCACATGATTGAGGTTGATTTCATATTGGCCGGGGCCGTTTTCCCGCAGCGTCGTGTCGGCAAGAACACCCTGCGCCCTGCATGCGGTTGCGATATCATGGAAGACATCCTCGAAATCCTGCAATTCGGAAATCGACAGAACCTGTGTCTGGCCCGTGTGCCACCGGCCTTCGCGGCTGTGCGGCGGACGCACCGGATCGAGCGCAGAGCGAACCGGGTCGATCAGGTAAAATTCAAGTTCGGTCGCCACGACCGGCGTGAGGCCGGCCTTTTTGTAGGCTTCCAGCACCCTTGCCAGAACATTGCGCGGATCGCCATAAAACCCGGTTCCATCAGGATTTTTCATCGCGAGCAGGACTTGCGCGGTCGGCCGGCCAAGCCATGTCACCCGAGACAGCGTGCCGGGAACAGGAAAGCAGAACCCGTCCGGATCGCCCGTCCCTTCGGCGAGGCCTGCGGCATGCACATCGCGGCCCCAGATATCCAGCGCATAGACCGAGCGTGGGATCGCCATTCCCTTTTCAAGGACATCGATCGCCCTTTCGCGCGGAATCCATTTGCCGCGCGGCACGCCATTTGCATCTATGACGAAGGCTTCGAGAATTTCGATATCGGGGTTATCGTCGAAAAATTTCTTTGCTTTTTCAATATCATCCATCATGCACCAGCAGGCTGTTTCTCTTCTGTTTCGCGCGCAGAAGCGCTTCGCTAACGAAAATCGTCCTGCTGTTGATAGATGAGAAACCTCGCCGTCATGATGACGCTTGCCCCTTTTCCCTTTTTATAAGCCCATGTTACGTGGCCCGCCGCGGGAAGGCCAGCGGATTCGGCCATCAGAGCGGGATGGCGAAAAGTGTACACGGTTTTCGCCAGAGATGACTTCAGTTCATCAGGATCTAGGGATTGAACCTTTCGGGTCGATAGGCATCGATGGCGATGACCGGCGTTTCTCCCAGCATGGTTTCCGCCAGCACACGGCCAGTGATAGGCCCGAGTGTCAGGCCGTGATGGGCGTGACCGAACGAGAACCACAATGTCCTGTGGCGCGGCGCCTTGCCGATGATCGGCATCATATCCGGTGTGCAGGGACGCGCGCCCATCCAGGGTTCCGCATCCAGCCTGCCGCCCAGAGGAAAGACGGTGCGGGCCACCCGTTCCGCCCGCTCGATCTGCACGGGGGATCTCGGCGCATCGCGTTCGGCAAATTCCGCGCCGGTCGTCAGGCGGATGCCTTTGCGCATTGGCGCGAGGAAATAACCGCGCTCGGCGTCGATCAACCAGTTGTTGAGCTTGGTGCCCTCCTGCGGCGCATAGTGCATGTGATAGCCGCGTTTCACACCGAGCGGAAAGCGGTAACCGAGCCGTTCCGTCACCGTATCCGCCCAGGGGCCTAGTGCGACAACGGCATGTTCAGCTTCCACTGCCCCGGTTTCGGTGCGTAACGTCCAACCACTTGTCGTCTGGCTGAGCGTGGATGCATCACCCCGGACAAAGGTTCCGCCAAGGCTCTCGAACAGTTTGACATAGGCGAGCGTCAGCGCATGTGGATCGCGCACCGACCATGGATCGTTCCATTTCAAACCGCCGACGAAATCCCGGCTGAGATGCGGCTCCGCCGCGGCGAGTTCCGCCCCATCGAGTTTCGTGTGGGAGATGCCGTGGTCGCGCGCCAGACGTTCGGCGAAAGCAAAGTCTGCATCCCGCCTTTCGGCGGTCCTGTAGGCCTCCATCCAACCGTTTTTCACGATTAGATCGCCGGCCCTGGCTTCATCGATCAGGATGCTGTGTTCGGAGACCGAGTGCTCGATCAGCGGCGCGTAGGCGCGGGCAATTGCTGCGTGGCGCGTGGCTGCGGAATAATACCAGTAGCGGCCAAGAAAAGGCGCGATCTTCGGCAGGGCCGAGAGATGATAACGGGCATCGATGCTGTTGTTCAGGGAATAGCGGAGAAGCCGGCTAACTTCCTGCGGGAAGGCGTAGGGAACGACACCCTCTCTCTGGATCAGTCCGGCATTGCCGAAGGACGTTTCCTCACCCGGTCCCCGCCGGTCCACCAGCACCACCGATTTGCCCCTGCGGGCCAGTTGCAAAGCGACGGAGACCCCGATGATCCCCGCCCCCAAAACGATCACATCCGCTGCCATGGCATTCAATCCGATTGCGTATCTCGTCCCCGCAACATGGGTCGGCATTTTGCGCAAAGCAACAGAAAAATCATCGTCTTAATAGAAACAGCAATGCGCCTGCTACTGGCTCACCGCTTTAGTTTCGACTGCCTCGATATTGAAAGCAGCAGCCAGCAGGGCCTTGGTATATTCCTGTTGCGGATCAGCGAATATCTCCGCTGCCGGGCCGCTCTCCACCACCTTGCCGTTGCGCATGACGATTACGTCGTTGGCAAGCGCTTTAACTACCTTCAGGTCGTGGCTGATGAAGAGATAGGCGAGTTCGTGGCGGGCCTGAAGATCGCGCAAGAGATCGACCACCTGTGCCTGCACGCTCATGTCGAGCGCCGATGTGGGCTCGTCCAACATGACGAAGCGGGGTTTCAACACCATGGCGCGGGCAATGGCGATACGCTGACGCTGGCCACCGGAAAATTCATGCGGATAGCGCCAGCGCGTCGCCGGGTCGAGCCCGACTTCTTCCAGCGCCTGGGCGACACGGGTATCCCGCTCATCGGCGGAAAGTTGCCGCTCGTGCACCTTCAGACCCTCGGCAACGATTTCGCCCACCGACATGCGTGGGCTGAGCGAACCGTAAGGATCCTGAAACACCACCTGAAGCCGATTTCTGAGCGGCTTCATCATTTCATAGGAATAGCTGTCGATCGACTGACCGATGAAACTGATACGCCCCTCAGACGCTATAAGACGCGATAGGGCGAGACCGAGTGTCGTTTTGCCGGAGCCGGATTCGCCCACGACGCCAACGGTCTGTCCTGCGCGCAGGGTAATATCGATACCGTCAACCGCCTTCACGTGGTCGACCACCTTGCGCATCAGCCCCGCCTTGATCGGGAACCAGACTTTTATGTCGTCGCCCTGCATGACGACAGGTTTGCTGGCATCGGAAAGCGGCGGTTCGCCCTTGGGTTCGGCAGCCAGAAGATGGCGGGTATAGGCATGCTGCGGATCGGTAAACACCTGCTCCACCGTGCCGGTCTCGACGATCTTTCCCTTGGTCATCACGCAGACACGATCGGCAAACTTACGGACAATGCCGAGATCGTGGGTGATGAACAGCATGGACATGCCGTGCCGGTTTTTGAGGTCGCTCAGCAGTTCAAGGATCTGCGCCTGAACGGTTACATCGAGTGCGGTCGTGGGTTCATCTGCGATCAGCAGTTTCGGCCGGTTGGCAAGCGCCATGGCGATCATCACGCGCTGCCGCTGGCCGCCGGACAATTCATGCGGATAGGCCTTCAGGCGCTTTTCCGGCTCGCGGATACCTACCTGCAATAACAGTTCCAGCGTGCGCGCCCGCGCTTCAGCGCCGGTGATTGCCTGATGCAGCTCCAGAATCTCGCCGATCTGCCGCTCGATGGTGTGGAGCGGGTTGAGCGAGGTCATCGGCTCCTGGAAAATCATGGTGATGTCGTTGCCGCGAACAGCGCGCAACGCGCGTTCCGGCAGGGTCAGCATATCCTTGCCGTCGAACAGGATTTTGCCCGAAGGATGGCTCGCCGCCGGATAGGGCAGCAATTTGAGAATGGAGTTTGCCGTGACCGATTTTCCGGAGCCGGATTCCCCGACCAGGGCGACAACTTCGCCCGGCATCAGGTCGAAGGAGACATGATCTACGGCGACGCTGGTCGCGCCACCCTGATGAAAGGCAACGGAGAGATCACGGACGGAGAGAAGCGGCTGGGTCTTTGTTTCCATCATGGCAATCACCGGAACGTCTTGCGTGGATCGAAGGCGTCTCGCACCGCCTCGCCGACGAAGATCAGCAGCGACAGCATGATGGACATGGTGAAGAAGGCCGTGAGGCCAAGCCAGGGCGCCTGAAGATTGTTCTTGCCCTGCGCGATCATCTCGCCCAGCGACGGCGATCCCGGCGGCATGCCGAAGCCGAGGAAATCGAGCGAGGTCAAAGTGGTGATCGAGCCGGAGAGGATGAACGGCAGGAAGGTCAGTGTTGCCACCATGGCGTTTGGCAGAAGATGCCGGAACATGATTGTCCAGTTGCCGACGCCAAGGGCGCGGGCGGCGCGGACATATTCGAAGTTTCTGGCACGCAGGAATTCCGCCCGCACGATGCCGACGAAGCCGACCCATGAAAACAGCAGCATGATGCCAAGCAGCACGAAGAAACCCGGCGGCAGAATGGCCGCGATGATCAGCAGGATGTAAAGCACTGGCATGGATGACCAGATTTCAATGAAACGCTGCAACAGCAGGTCCGTCCAGCCGCCGAAGTAACCCTGGATGGCGCCAGCAGTCACCCCAACTAGGGCGGAAGCGATCGTCAGCGTCAGGCCGAAAAGCACGGAAATACGGAAGCCATAGATCATCCGCGCCGTGACGTCGCGCGCTTGATTGTCGGTTCCGAGCCAATTGAGATTGCCGAGCGTACAGCCGGGATCGGCATTACCCTGCGGATAGGCCGAGCAGCGGTCCTTTTCATCCATCAGCCAGAATGGTGCCGTGGGGGCGGAATGCGGAATGTTGGAATTGACCGTCTGATAGGAATAGCGGATCGGCGGCCAGATCATCCAGCCATTGGCGTTGATCTCGTCCTGAATGAAGGAGGATTTGTAGTCAGTCTGGGCAAGGAACCCGCCAAACTTTTCCTCCGGATAATCGACCATGACCGGCACCAGAAATTCGCCCTTGTAGGAAGCGAAAATGGGTTTGTCATTGGCGATGAATTCCGCAATCAGGCTCAGGAAAAACAGGATCAGGAACAGCCAGAAGGACCAGTAACCGCGCCGGTTTGCCTTGAAATTCTGCCAGCGGCGCTTGGTGGTTGGTGAAAACCACGGGCGCTTCGGCTTTACCAACGTTTCCGTTGCGGCGGTATGGGCAAGCGTCATCACACGTCCCTCCGCTCGAAATCGATTCGCGGATCGATCCATGTGTAGATTAGGTCGGATAGGAGGCTGACCACGAGGCCCATCAGCGAAAAGATGAAGAGCGTGCCGAACACGATCGGGTAGTCGCGATTGACGACCGAGAGATAACCGAGGCGGCCTAGGCCATCCAGCGAGAAGATGTTCTCGATCAGCAGCGAACCGGTGAAGAATGCCGAGATGAAGGCGCCCGGAAAACCGGCGATCACGATCAGCATCGCATTGCGGAAGACGTGGCCATAAAGAACTTTGCGTTCGCTAAGGCCCTTGGCGCGGGCGGTCACGACATATTGCTTCTTGATCTCGTCGATGAAGGAATTTTTCGTCAGAAGCGTCGTCGTCGCGAAAGCCGAAAGCGATAGCGCGATCAGCGGCAGGGTCAGGTGCCAGAAATAGTCGATGATCTTCTGCCACCAGTTCAGCTGGTCAAAATTGTCCGATACCAGACCGCGCAGCGGGAACCAGTCGAAGAACGATCCGCCGGCGAAAAGCACGATGAGAAGAATGCCGAACAGGAAGCTCGGAACGGCATAACCGATGATGATGATGCCTGATGTCCAAATATCAAAGGTCGAGCCGTCGGAAACGGCTTTCTTGATGCCGAGTGGAATGGAGATCATGTAGGAGATGATCAGAATCCAGAAGCCGAGCGACATCGAGACCGGCAGCTTGTCGATGATGAGATCGATGACCGAGGAATTGCGGAAGAAGCTGTCGCCGAAATCGAAGCGTATGTAATTCCACATCATTTCGAGAAAACGGGTGAGCGGCGGCTTGTCGAAACCGAACTGTTTCTCAAGCTTGGCGATCAGCTCCGGATCAAGGCCCTGCGCACCGCGATATTTCGAGCCGCTTTCATCGAAACCGCCGGACTGGCCCATAAGATCGCCGCCGCCGGAGAGGCGGTCGGAGGCGCTGTCGCCCTGCCCAGTCAGTTGCGCGACGACCTGTTCCACCGGCCCGCCCGGCGCGAACTGGATGACAAGAAACGAAATGCCCATAATGCCGATAATGGTCGGGATCATCAGCGCCAGACGTCTGAGAATATAGGCGCCCATCAGCCTTTGCTCCCGGCTGATACGTCAGCGGTTTTCGTTTCTGTCAAACCCGGTCCTTTCCTGAAAGCGCTGCCTTGCGCGATCCAAGCGATTCGTCTCGCCCTATGTGAATCAAGCCTTCGGCGCGAAAGCAAGCGCGTCGTCAGTTCGCGGCCTGGCTGGACCACCATGCTTCCGGAAAACCGATGCCATATTGCGGCAGGTTTTCCGGACGGATGAGCGTGTTCCAGTAAGCGACGAACATCTCACCGCGATAAAATTGCGGTATGACGTAGCTGTTTGCCAGAAGCACCCGGTCAAGCGCCCGCGCGGCGGCCACCTGCTCATCCCGGTTGGGCGCAAATATGACCTTCCTGACCAAAGCGTCGACGGCAGGGTTCTTGATGCCGGCGAGATTGTTGGAGCCCTGCCGGTCGGCCGCCGCCGAACCCCAGAAATCCGCCTGTTCGTTTCCGGGATTTGCCGACGTCGCCCAGAGCTTGACCGCAACGTCGAAATCGAAGCTGCGGGTACGGTTGGTATATTGCGAGGCATCGACGGTGCGGATGGTCGCATTGACGCCGATCTTCTTCAGGTTCTGGACATAGGGCAGGATGGTTCTTTCCATGCCGGAGGAATCGATCAGAAACTCCATATCCAGCGGCTGCCCGCTCGCCGCATTGACCATGCGGTTGCCGCGAAGCTCATAACCGGCCTCCTTCATCAGCTTGACCGCCTCGCGCAGATTGTCACGCTGTTTGGCGGGTTCACCCGCGACGGGATTGCTATATTCGGTGGTGAAGACCTCCGGCGGCACCTGATCCTTCAACTCCTGAAGAATTTCGAGTTCACGACCGGTCGGCAGGCCGGAAGAGGCGAGCTCGCTGCCCATGAAAAAGCTGTTGATGCGCTGAAACTGACCGTAAGCCAGCGTCCTGTTCAGCTCTTCGAAGTCGAAAGCATAGTTAAGCGCCTTGCGCAGTTTCGGGTTCTGGAACTTCTCCCGCCGCATGTTCGGCACGAAGGCCTGCATGATGCCGACGGCGCGATAGATGTTCGGCAATTCTTCCTTTGTGACGCGGCCTTCCTTGGCGGCCGGAAAATCATAACCAGTGACCCAGCGGCTGGAAGAAGCTTCCTGCCGGAAATCGACTGTGCCTGATTTGAAAGCCTGGAACTCGACGTCCTGATCGGCAAAGAAGGTATAGGTGATTGTTTTGAAATTGTGCTGGCCGACATTCACATTGACGTCCTTGCCCCAGTAGTCGTCGCGGCGTTCATAGGTGATTGTGGAGCCGGGAGAGACTGACGCAATTTTGTAGGGGCCCGAGCCCATGACCGGCTCCAGCGTGCCGCGCGAGATGTCGCGCGGCTTGGCGTCTGGACCGGCGGCTTCCCACCAGTGCTTGGGAACGATCAGCAATTGGCCGACGATCTGCGGCAATTCGCGATTGTTCTTTTCATCGAAAGTGAAGGTAATGTCCTTTTCGCCGCTCACCTCTGCCTTGGTGACATGGGTGTAATAGGTCGCAAGCTGCGGGCTGAAATCTTTGGCCTTTTCAAAGCTGAAGACGACATCTTCCGGCGTCACCGGCTTGCCGTCGGCCCATTTCGCTTCCGCGCGCAGCCGGAAGGTGGCTTTGGAGATATCGTCGGGATAGCTCACGCCCTCTGCCAGGAGACCGTAGGAGGCCGAGAGTTCCTCTTCCGTCGATTTCATCAGAGTGTCGAAAACCAGTGAAAGACCTGTGGCCGCCTCACCCTTGGCGAGCAGCGGATTGAGCGTGTCGAAGGTTCCCGACGTCGACAGGCGTAGCGTGCCGCCTTTCGGCGCCTTGGTGTTCACATAGTCAAAATGATCAAAACCATCGGGATGCTTCAATTCACCGACCGTCGAGATTCCCTTTCGCCACACATCCGCAGACTGTGCGGAGGCGGCCGCCGGCATCAGCATGGCGGAGGCCGCAAGAGCGACGAGGAGCCGGGATTTCAGCGGTGCCAATTTCATTCGGGACGTTCCCTGTTTTCGTGTTTGTTGAAGAGAGCATAAAACAAACATTGGCAAAAAACAGATGCTCCGGCTCACAAGCTCTTTATTGAGGCCTTTATTCGCATGCCTTGGTGCGGGCGGCTTGAAACATGGTTTCAACAAAATCCCGATCCAGTTTATCCTGAGGGGCGAGAGAATCATTTAGTCGGAACGGGCACGAATATATGACGGCGGGATCATCCAGAGTTTTCAAAGCGGCCATGCTGGCGATTTCGGTCGTTTCGGCGCTCCAGTTGCAGACGCAAATCGCATCGGCCGAGGACAGGCCCGCGAAAGAGGTATTCGGCCACATCGACCTGCCATCTGCGAATA
Organism: Agrobacterium sp. MCAB5; assembly: GCF_052114365.1. Lineage (NCBI taxonomy): Bacteria > Pseudomonadati > Pseudomonadota > Alphaproteobacteria > Hyphomicrobiales > Rhizobiaceae > Agrobacterium > Agrobacterium sp. MCAB5. The sequence continues at coordinate 132,043 of NZ_JBFREP010000001.1, read as the reverse complement.
GCTCCCAGCCGATCGGCTCCTATGCAAAGGGATGTCAGTCCGGCGCCATCGCCATGCCCGCAGATGGCCCGACGTGGCAAGCCATGCGCCTTTCCCGCAATCGCAACTGGGGCCAACCGCAGCTCATTTCCTTCCTCGAACGGTTTTCGCAGGATGCACAGAAAATCGGCTGGCCGGGCCTGTTGCTTGGCGATATCTCACAGCCGCGCGGTGGACCGATGCTGACAGGCCATGCCTCGCACCAGATCGGCCTCGATGTCGATGTGTGGTGGCGGCCCATGCCGAATCCGAGGCTGACGGTGCAGCAGCGCGAGACGCTGCCTTTCATTTCCATGCTTGATAAGTCCAAGTTCCTCACGGTCGATGACCGCAAATGGTCGCCGCTCAATGCACGGCTGGTAATGATGGCAGCGAGCTATCCGCAGGTGGAGCGGGTCTTCGTGAACCCGGCAATCAAGCAGAAACTCTGCCAGACATGGACCGGCGACCGCACCTTCATGGGCAAGATCAGGCCAATCTACGGTCACGACGAACATTTCCACATCCGGCTGGAATGCCCGCCCGGCGCGCCCAACTGCAAACCTCAGGCAGAAGTTGGCAAAGGTGATGGTTGCGACAAGTCGCTGGCCTGGTGGTTCACCAAAGAACCATGGGCGCCGCCGAAGAAAGACCCCAATGCCAAGCCGGTGAAACCCCGTCAGGTCATGGTCTCCGATCTGCCCGCAGCCTGTGCCGCCGTGGCCGCCGCCCCATCCGCCAATACGGAAGGTTTTGCTGCCCAGGCATATTCCCCGGCGCAGGCCGTGCGCCAGCAAGGCGTGGAACAGATCATCCAGAACGCTCCAGCCATTCAGCCACCTGCGGATATTCCGCTTCCGACCCAGCGCCCGACATTGAACTGAAACAGAAATGCGGCATTAAACAGCTTCCCTTTTCAAATGGGGACAAGCTGTTATAGAAGGCTTCAAATCGATTTAATTCTTTATGGGAACAGGCTGGGGACATGGCAGGACAACGCTGTATCGCACTCATCGCTCACGACGAGAAAAAAGACGATATGGCGGATTTTGCGCGTCATCACCAAAAGGCGCTTTCCGGCTTCAAGATCGTCGCCACCGGCACCACCGGCGGTCGCGTTCAGGAAGCATGCCCCGGCCTCAGCGTCATTCGCCTCAAAAGCGGCCCGCTTGGCGGTGACCAGCAGATCGGTGCGATGATCGCCACCGGTGAGGTCGATATGCTTATCTTCTTCACCGACCCGCTGACGGCGATGCCGCATGATGTGGATGTGAAGGCGCTGACGCGGCTTGCCACGGTTTACGATATTCCCATGGCGCTCAATCGCGCCACCGCAGAAAACCTGATCGACTTCAACCTCGCCGAATGACGCGCCAACATGGAACAGGTAATGCCGAAGACGTCCGATACCGAATATCTTTCCTTTCCGATCCTTCTTGGCGACATCGGCGGCACCAATGCCCGCTTTTCCATTCTGATCGATTCCTTTGCGGAACCGGTGCACCTCACCACCGTGAAAACAGCAGAATATCCGACAATTGACGACGCCATCCAGCAGGCGGTTCTGGACAAGACCTCGCTTCAGCCCGTGTCGACCATCCTTGCGATCGCCGGCCCCATCGAAGGCGACGAGATTCCGCTGACCAACTGCCATTGGGTCGTTAAGCCGAAGGATATGCTGGCCAAACTCGGCCTGAAGGACGTCATCGTCATCAACGATTTCGAGGCGCAGGCACTGGCTATTGCCGCGCTCGACGACGACAACCGCGAGTCTATCGGCTCCGGCAAAAAAGACATGCTGGCATCGCGCGTCGTTCTCGGACCAGGCACGGGCCTTGGCGTTGCCGGTCTGGTTTACGCCCGACATATGTGGTTTCCCGTACCCGGCGAAGGCGGCCACATCGATATCGGCCCCAGAAGCGCGCGTGACTATGCGGTCTTTCCGCATATCGAGACCATCGAGGGCCGTGTCGCCGGCGAACAGATCCTTTGCGGGCGCGGGCTGGTCAATCTTTACCGGGCCATCTGCACCGCCGATGGCATCGAGCCGATCTTTTCCGATCCGGCCGACATAACCTCGCAGGGGCTTTCGGGCCAGAACCCGCAGGCGAAAGAGACGCTTTCGCTTTTCAGCACCTATCTCGGTCGTGTGGCGGGTGACCTTGCCCTGATCTTCATGGCCAAGGGCGGTGTCTATCTCGCAGGTGGCATTTCGCAGAAAATCGTTCCCGCGCTGAAAAGCCCTGAATTCCGGGCGGCGTTCGAAGACAAGGCGCCGCACAGTGCCCTGATGCGCAGCATTCCCACCTTCGTCGTTACCCATCCACAGGCGGCCCTTTCCGGTCTCGCCACCTACGCGCGCACCCCTTCGGATTTCGGCCTTTCACTCGACGGGCGGCGCTGGAGAGCCTGATCTGCGCTTGGGACAGGCTTGCGAAGCGGGCGGGCGGTCTTTAACGTCGGTGAGGTATGGGTCAGTCAATTGAATGGCGACCTTGAACGGCAGGACGTGAAAAGTGAGTGAAGGCATGAGCGGCAGCGATATGAAACTGGTGGTGGTTGGTGCGGCGGGCCGCATGGGACAGGCGCTGATCCGCCTTATTCACCAGACACCGGGTGTAACGCTGCATGCCGCCGTGGCGCGCGAAGGGTCTGCTTTTGTTGGCCGCGATGCCGGCGAGATTGCCGGTCTCGGACCAATCGGCATCGAGATCACCAGCGATCCCTTGCAGGCATTCCTGCATGCGGAAGGGGTGATCGACTTCACCTCGCCTGCAACCAGCGTCACTTTCGCCGGTCTCGCCGCGCAGGCACGCATCGTACACGTCATCGGCACCACCGGTTGCTCACTGGGCGACGAGGAAAGATTCAAGGCAGCGTCACGCCATGCCCGCATCGTCAAATCAGGCAATATGAGCCTTGGCGTCAATCTGCTCAGCGTTTTGACGCAGCAGGCCGCCAAGGCACTGGATGCGCAGAACTGGGATATCGAAATCCTTGAAATGCACCACAAACACAAGGTGGACGCGCCCTCCGGAACAGCGCTGCTGCTCGGCGAAGCGGCGGCAGCGGGCCGCAAGGTAGATCTCGCCACCTCCTCCGTTCGCGTGCGTGACGGGCATACGGGTGCGCGCGAAGCAGGCACAATCGGTTTTGCGACCCTGCGCGGCGGCTCGGTGATCGGCGAACATTCGGTGATCTTCGCTGGCGAGGGAGAGCGCGTCGAGCTTTCCCACTACGCAGGCGACCGCTCTATCTTCGCACGCGGCGCGATTGCGGCGGCGGTCTGGGCCTTCGACAAGAAGCCGGGCTTCTACTCGATGCTGGATGTTCTCGGCCTTTCGCAGGCAGAATAACGCTTCAGTCTATGTCTGCGCCTCAATTTTCCACGGTAAACTCAACCGTATCTGCCGAGAACCGGCTGATGGCATATTGCACGGGAATGCCGTCCATATCCGCGTTCAGCGCCTGAGTGACGAGCAGTATTGCGCCCGGCGACAATTCGAGATCGGCCAGATCCTGCATATCAGCGTGGCTCGCGGAAATGACGGTAGAGATGCGCACATAATCCGCGACGCCCAGCATTTCGAAGGCGGCGGTGATCGACCCACTTTTTTGATAGGCTTCCCCTATCCCTGAAAAACGGTCCGCCGGAAACCACGTGGTCGAGCGCGAAACCGGCCGGCTGTCGGCCTTTCGCAGGGTTTCCAGACGCACAAGCGGTGCACCCGGCTGTAATTGCAGCCGTGCCGCCAGGTCGGCATTTGCCGGCTCGGTGGTGTGGGAAAGAAGCAGCGCCTGCATATCCTTCACCTGATCGCTGATACCGGCCGTGAACCGTGTGCGCAGTGAAATCGGAAAGCTCAGTCGTTCCTTGCGCGCAATCATCGTGCCGCGCCCTTGCCTCGCCTCGAGAATGCCTTCGCTTGCCAGCGCGGCAATGGCGCTCCTGACGGTATGGCGGTTGACACCGAATTTTTCGGCCAGCGTCATTTCTGGCGGCAACATGCCGGTTTCGTCGTGATCGCCCGCTGCGATCTCGCCCCTGATCCTGTCGGCGATCTGTCGCCAGAGCGCCACGCCGTTCTTTCTTTTCATCGCTGCCGAAGGGCTCATGTCACACGCTTGTCATTCATCGACGTTAATTGTAACTTATATTGTATAGTTATCTATATCAATAGACATTAGAGGTCAAGCGATGAATAACGAAGCTGCGAATTCACATGCGGAAAGGAAACGGGTGGCAGCACTTCTTGCCCGCGCCACCGTTCAGGAACTTGAGGCCGTCTGGAGCCGGCAGGATGCCAGCCCGCAGACGGAAAACGTGCGGGGGCCTGAAACCGGCCTCGTGATGGTCAAGGGCCGCATCGGCGGCGGCGGTGCGCCCTTTAATCTCGGCGAAACCACCGTGACCCGGGCAACCGTGAAGCTCGCATCCGGCACCGTCGGCCATGCGCATGTGCTCGGCACCGGTCGCAAGAAGGCCTGGTACGCTGCGGTTTTCGATGCGCTCTGGCAGGAAAACCCGACACGCGGCTTCATCGAGACCGAGCTTCTTTCACCGGTCGAAAAAAGACTGGCCGAGGAGAAAGATCGGAAAACGAAAGAAACAGCCGCAACTCGTGTGGATTTCTTCACCATGGTTCGAGGAGAGGATTGATGGGCGTGAAAGCCGAAGCATTGACGGGCGGTTTTTCCGACGCCGTTTTCGATTCACAGCGAATCTTCAAGAAGCTCATGGACGGCATGGCCCGGCCAGGCACAGCGCAAACCATTGAAACAACAGTTGCCCCGCCGCTGCCGCTTGGTGCGGCCAGCGGCGCCGTTCTTCTTGCACTTTGCGACCATGACACGCCGGTCTGGCTGAGCGGCGCGCTACGCAAAACCACGGTGCCGGGATGGATCGGGTTTCACACCGGGGCGGTTACAACAGAGGAAAAAAGCGCGGCGCATTTCGCCGTCATTGAGGCGGGAAGCGCAATTGCCTCCTTCGGTCTCTTTTCCCAGGGCAGTCAGGAATACCCCGACCGTTCCACGACGGTCATCATCGAATTGCCCGATCTTGACGGCGGACGGGAACTGCTGCTGTCCGGCCCCGGCATCCGCCATATCAACATCATTAGCCCATCCGGCCTGCCGGACATATTCCCGAGGCTATGGGCGGAAAACAACGCCATCTTCCCGCGCGGCATCGACATCATCCTGACGGCTGGCGACAAATTCGTCTGCCTGCCGCGCACGACGCGCATTCAACCCGTGGAGGCATAAGATGTATGTTGCTGTCAAAGGCGGGGAAACCGCCATCGCCAACGCCCACCGGCTTCTGGCCGACAAGCGGCGCGGAGACCGCGACCTGCCCGCCATGACGGTGGCGCAGATCGTTTCGCAGCTTTCGCTCGCCGTTGACCGGGTCATGGCGGAGGCTTCGCTTTACGACCAGTCGCTGGCCGCCCTTGCCGTCAAGCAGTCTCGCGGCGACATGATAGAAGCGATTTTCCTGCTGCGCGCCTACCGCACGACCCTGCCCCGTTTCGGCTACTCTGTTCCCGTGGATACTGCGAAGATGACGGTCCAACGGCGCGTTTCGGCGACCTACAAGGATTTGCCGGGCGGGCAATTGCTGGGACCGACCTTCGATTACACCCACCGCCTGCTCGATCCCTCGCTGCTGGAGGACGGAGCTGTCGAGATCCCTGCCATCCGTGAGGGCGAGACAGAATACGTCATGCGCGTATCCGACATTCTCGCCGAAGAAGGCTTGATCGAAAGTGACGGCGACATGCCGGATGACCACGTTGCCGGCGATCTGACACGCGAACCAATAGAGTTTCCGATGGCGCGCGACCTGCGCCTGCAATCGCTTGCACGCGGCGACGAGGGCTTTCTTCTGGCGCTCGCCTATTCGACGCAGCGCGGTTACGGACGCACACACCCGTTCGTCGGTGAAATCCGCATCGGCGAGGTGGAGGTCGAACTGGATGTGCCGGAGCTCGGTTTTGCTGTCTCGCTCGGCGACATCAAGGTCACCGAATGCCAAATGGTCAACCAATTCAAGGGTTCTGCCAAGGCACCTCCGCAATTCACCCGCGGTTACGGTCTGGTGTTCGGCCAGAGCGAGCGCAAGGCGATGGCCATGTCACTGGTCGACCGGGCGCTACGCGCCGCTGAATTCGGTGAGGATGTGGTTGCCCCGGCGCAGGACGAGGAATTCGTCATCTCGCACGCCGACAATGTGCAGGCGACGGGCTTTGTCGAACATCTGAAATTACCGCATTACGTGGATTTTCAGGCCGAACTGGGCTTGGTGCGCAAAATGCGCGCAGATTTCGACGCGACCGACACCGATGCCGGGGAATGGATGAGCGATGCAGCCGAATAAATCAGCGACTGTGCTGCTCGCCGAACCAATAGGCGCAAAAGACGGTCAATGCTGCAAAAGCGGCAAAGAACACGGCTGCAAGAATTCCAATCTCCATGAGCTTGTACTCCTTTTTTCGCAAGGTTAACGCGCAATGCTTAAAGAAGTTTCATTCGACGACGGGCTGGCTGCCTACAACTTCGCCTATCTGGACGAACAGACCAAGCGGATGATCCGCCGGGCGATCCTGAAGGCAATTGCCATTCCCGGTTATCAGGTTCCCTTCGCTTCCCGTGAAATGCCCATGCCTTACGGCTGGGGCACCGGCGGCGTGCAGGTGACCGCCGCCATCCTCGGTCCAGACGATGTCCTGAAGGTTATCGACCAGGGCGCCGACGACACCACCAACGCCGTTTCCATCCGCGCCTTCTTCCAGAAAGTCGCTGATGTCGCCGTCACCACCCGCACCAAGGATGCAACCATCATCCAGACGCGGCACCGCATTCCCGAAGAAGAACTGCATTCGGGGCAGGTGCTTGTCTATCAGGTTCCCATTCCTGAACCCTTGCGGTTCCTCGAGCCGCGCGAGACCGAAACCCGCGTCATGCATGCGCTGGAGGAATACGGTCTGATGCACGTCAAGCTTTATGAGGACATCGCTCGCAACGGCCGTATCTCCACCACCTATGCCTATCCGGTGAAGGTTGCGGGGCGCTATGTGATGGACCCCTCGCCAACCCCGAAGTTCGACAATCCGAAAATGCACCTGTCGGACGCCCTGCAATTGTTCGGGGCCGGGCGCGAAAAGCGCATCTATGCCGTGCCACCCTACACGGATGTCGTCAGCCTGGATTTCGAGGACCATCCGTTTGAAATCCAAAGCTTCGACAAGCCCTGCGCGCTGTGCGGCGGGGAGAATGTCTATCTGGACGAGGTGGTGCTGGACGACAAGGGCGGGCGGATGTTCGTCTGCTCCGATACCGACCATTGCGAAGACCGCCGCGCCCATGGCCACAAGGGCCATTTGCTGGCGGATGTGAAGGAGGCCGCAGAATGAGCGACGCACCGCTTCTGAAAGTCAGGGACGTTTCGAAATATTACGGCGACCGCGCCGGTTGCCGCAACGTCTCCTTCGAGCTTTATCCGGGCGAGGTTCTGGCAATCGTCGGTGAATCCGGGTCCGGCAAGACCACGCTTCTCAACTGCATTTCCACACGGCTCGTGCCGACGGCTGGCAGCGTGGAATATCGCATGCGCGATGGCTCGGTGCGAGACCTCTATCATATGGGCGAGGCCGAACGGCGTTTTCTGATGCGGACAGACTGGGGTTTCGTGCACCAGAACCCAGCGGATGGACTGCGCATGGCGGTTTCGGCGGGCGCCAATGTCGGCGAGCGGCTTATGGCTGTCGGTAACCGGCATTACGGCAACATCCGGCAATCGGCCAGCGAGTGGCTGGAGCGGGTGGAAATCGGCACAGACCGCATTGACGACCAGCCGCGCGCCTTTTCCGGCGGCATGCGTCAGCGTCTGCAGATCGCCCGCAACCTGGTGACCTCACCGCGCCTCGTCTTCATGGACGAACCGACCGGCGGCCTCGATGTCTCGGTGCAGGCACGCCTGCTCGATCTCGTGCGGGGTCTCGTCAACGATCTCGGCCTCGCCGTTATCGTCGTCACCCATGATCTGGCGGTCGCGCGGCTGCTTTCCCATCGCATGATGGTGATGAAGGGTGGTGACGTCATCGAACACGGTCTGACAGACCGGGTGCTGGATGATCCGCGCGAACCCTACACGCAATTGCTTGTTTCCTCCATTTTGCAGGTTTGATGCCATGCCGACACCCCTCATCGTTTCGGAAGTCTTCAAAAGCTTCACCATGCATCTTCGCGATGGCATCGAACTGCCTGTTGTCCGCGATGTCAGTTTCTCCGTGTCCGGCGGAGAATGTGTCGTGCTCGGCGGCCCGTCCGGCATCGGCAAAAGCTCGATCCTGAAAATGCTCTATGGCAATTATGCCATCGACAGCGGCCAGATCCTCATCCGCCACGAGGATCAGGTCATCGACATGGGCAGCGCCTCGCCTCGCACCATCCTCGAGATTCGCCATTGCACCATCGGGTATGTCAGCCAGTTTCTGCGCACCGTGCCGCGCGTTCCGGCGATCGACGTCGTCGCCGAGCCGCTTTTTGCGCGCAAGATTGCCGCGGAAGAGGCCCGCGAGCAGGCAGCCGTTCTGCTTTCGAAACTCAACCTGCCACGGGAACTGTGGTCGCTGCCGCCAGCAACCTTTTCCGGCGGCGAGCAGCAGCGCGTCAACATCGCACGCGGTTTCATCACCGATCACGCGATCCTGCTTCTCGATGAACCGACCGCATCCCTGGATGCCGCCAACCGACGGGTGGTCGTGGAGATGATCGCGGAAAAGAAGCGCAAAGGGACCGCCTTGCTCGGTATTTTCCATGACGAGGAAGTGCGGGAAGCCGTGGCCGATCGCGTTCTGGATGTCTCGCAATTCTCCCCCCGGAAGGCAGCGGCATGAGTGTGAAGGTCGGTCTCGAACCTGTTGTCCACGAAAGTGCCCGCGTCACCAATTCGTCGATCGGCCGCTATACCGAAATCTCGGAACGCTGCCGCATCGAGGAAGTGGAGATGGGCGACTATTCCTATGTCATGCAGGACGGTGCGATCTGGTGCGCCACCATCGGCAAATTCGTCAACATCGCCGCATCCGTCCGCATCAACGCGACCAATCATCCGATGTCGCGCGCCACACTTCACCATTTCACCTACCGTGCCCGCAATTATTGGGACGACGCCGATGATGAAAATGACTTCTTCGCCGCCCGCCGCGCCAAGCGCGTGGTGATCGGCCACGATGTCTGGATCGGCCATGGCGCGACCATCCTGCCTGGCGTCACAATCGGAAACGGTGCGGTAATCGGGGCCGGTGCGGTCGTGTCGAAAGACGTTGCGCCCTATACCATCGTCGGCGGCGTACCCGCCCGGCTGATCAGGAACCGCTTCCCGGCGGACCTTGGCCAGCGCATGGACGATCTCAAATGGTGGGACTGGGACCACGCAACGCTGCGCGGCGCACTGGACGATTTCCGCACCCTCGCCGCCGAGGATTTCGTGGCGAAATACGCCGGGTAAAATCGCCCCACACCGAAGAAACTGCAGATTCCGGGGGTCGTGCTCCGGGGTCTCCCTAACCATGTCTGCGAGACACCCGCCGGCCTCAATCCGGTGGCACGACTACTAAAAGGTTCGCAGGCGACCACGCGCACGCCTTATCTGCGCATTCTGTAATATTTTCTTCATCAAACTGACATTCACGCTTCACGCACCGCTGTTAGGTCGAACCCCATCAGAAGAAGATTGGACGGGGAAATGAGCTTTCACCTGAAGCAAGTCACGCGCCGTTTCGGCAACCACACTGCGGTCGATTCCGTGAATGTGGAAATTCCGCAAGGCCAGATGGTTGGCGTGATTGGACGTTCTGGCGCAGGAAAGTCAACGCTGCTGCGCATGATCAACCGCCTCGTCGATCCCTCCTCGGGTTCCATTCATTTCAACGACACGGAAGTCTCTTCGCTGAAGGGTGCCGCCCTGCGCAACTGGCAGCGCGACTGCGCGATGATCTTCCAGCAGTTCAATCTGGTGCCGCGTCTCGACGTGCTCACCAATGTCATGCTCGGCCGCCTGAACCACCGTTCGACCGTGCTCAGCCTGTTCAACATTTTCACGGATGAAGAGCGCCTGATGGCGATTGCCGCCCTCGAGCGGCTCGGCATCGAGCACGTAGCCATGCAGGCGGCGGGCACGCTTTCCGGCGGCCAGCAGCAGCGCGTCGCTATCGCCCGGGCACTAATGCAGTCTCCGAAGATGGTTCTCGCCGACGAGCCGATCGCCTCTCTCGATCCCCTGAACGCCAAGATCGTCATGGACGCCCTGCGCGACATCAACGAGCGTGAAGGCATCACCGTCATCACCAATCTGCATACGCTGGATACGGCGCGCAATTATTGCGAACGCATTATCGGCATGTCGCAGGGTCGAGTCGTTTTCGACGGAACACCCGCCGAACTAACGGCTGCGGCGGTCACGGAGATTTACGGCACGGATTCACACGGCGCCGGCATCGACGAGACCATGACCTCGACCAGCATCAATATTCCCGGCGCGCAGCTTGCCGCGCGTCCGGTTCAGCAATCTGCCGGTCCCGAACCGCTGGCTCTCGCCGGGCTCTGAGGAACCGCTCAGCATCGTTTGCGCCCGCGTCAAGGGCCGATACTTCACAACAAACTCCGGCTCGCCGGGAAACAGGAGAAAGTCCATGTTGAAGAAAATCCTTCTTTCGGCAGTCGCCCTTGGCGTTCTGGCCGGTTCGGCCATGGCTCAGGACGTCAAGGTCCTGCGTATCGGTCTCGACGGTTCGGAAAATGAAGCCGACCAGATCCGCAACACGAAGTGCGTTGCGGATGGCCTCAAGGCTGCAACCGGCGTTTCCGAAGTTCAGGTTTTCCCGTCGCCGGACTATAACGGCGTTATCCAGGGCCTGCTCGGCGGCACCATCGACATTGCATCCATGGGCGCTTCTTCCTACGCCAAGATCGCCATTGCCGATCCCAAGGCCGTCGATCCGATCCTGACCTATACCGGCTCTGACGGTTCCAGCGGCTACTACACGATCATGGTTGCCCGCAAGGACAGCGGCATCAAGTCTCTGGCTGACGCCAAGGGCAAGAAGATCGGCTTCGCCGACCCTGACTCCACCTCGGGCTTCCTCGTCCCGAACGTATCGATCCCGAAGGAAACCGGCGTTCCGGTCAAGGAATATTTCTCCGAAACCGGCTTCGGCGGCGGCCATGAGAACCTCGTTCTCGCCGTTCTCGACAAAAAGTTCGACGTCGGCACGACATTCGGTTCGGGCGTCGGCAAGTGGGAAGAAGGCTACTCCGGCGGCAACCTTCACCAGATGGTCAAGAAGGGCAACCTCGACATGGACGATATCGTTCAGGTCTGGAAATCCCCGCTGATCCCGAACGGTCCGCTTCTCGTTGCCAACAAGATCGGTGACAGCATGAAGCAGAAGGTCGAAGACTTCTTCATGGAACTGCCGAAGAAGGATCTCGCCTGCTTCCAGGGTTACACCCAGGGCAAGAACACTGCCTACATCAAGGTCGACCCGGCTTTCTACCAGACGATCATCGACGCCCGTAAGTCCGTTATCGGCGGCTGATCCTCAGATCATATCCGGAAGCGGCGGTGCCTTGCGGCATCGCCGCTTTTGCCAATAAAGGAAAGCGGCATGGCGACCACACTGCAACATGGTACCCTCACGCCCGAGGGATTGAGCACATCGTCCCGAACGGTGATGCGTCATTATCAACAGCAGCTTAGGACACGGCGGATTTATACCGTTATGTCGCTCGTTATCTTCCTCATCGTCCTTGCCGCCTCACTGAATTTCGCCAATGAGGCCAATTCGGGCAAGTTCTTCGAGCGCCTGCCATATTTTTTCGACTTCATGAAAACATTCGTGCCGGATAGTCCGCTCGAGGTCTTCCGGGCGATGTTCGACCTGCCGTCGCCCTATGACAACGGTTCGCTGAAATACAACTATGTCGCGGATCGCGTTTACATCACCAACGGTTTCTACATACCGCATTTCATCTATCAGCTGATCATCACGCTCAACATCGCGCTGGTCTCGACGATAATAGGCACGACCTTCGCATTTGTGCTGTGCTTCTTTGCCTCCACCAACCTTATCGGTGCCGGCCTCGTGCGCTGGGTTGTACGCCGGGTAATGGAGATCCTGCGCGCTTTTCCGGAGATCGTCGTCGCGGGATTGCTGACTGCCATCTTATCGATCGGGCCGATCGCGGCGATCATCGCGATTTCCGTGCACACCATCGGGGCTCTGGGGAAGCTATTCTTCGAAGTCGTGGAAAATGCCGACATGAAGGCGGATGAAGGCCTGCGTGCCGCGGGTGCCAACTGGCTGGAGCGGGTTCGCTTTGCCATCGTGCCGCAGGTCCTGCCCAATTTCGTGTCCTATGCATTGCTGCGTGCCGAAATCAACGTACGCGCCTCAACCATCATCGGCGCCGTTGGTGGTGGCGGCATTGGCGAGGTCTTCCGGCTGTCGATCGGTAACGATCACGCCTCCAAGACCTATGCCATCATCATCCTGCTGCTGATCACCATCATCGCCGTAGACCAGTTTTCCAGCTGGTTGCGCCGCAGGCTGATCGGCCATCAATCCTTCGAATTCGGACGGGGAGCGGCCTGATGTCGTCCAGCTTCATTCTCAATACCGCAGACCGCGAGAGGCTGACGGCCGCACATCCCGCAATTTTCAATCGCGGCTTCATGCAGCGATACGGCTTGCTGACCGGTATTGTCGCCGTCCTCGTCTATCTCACCGCCTGCTTTTTCTTCTTCAATGTCGGCCCCGCTTTCATGCAGGGCCGATGGGATCGCGCTTCGAGCTACATTCAGGACTGGTATTCCTGGCGGGCCCAGCCACGCCTTCGTTTTGAAGACGGCAAGGTGAACCCGCAGTGGTCAAGCCGGATGCAATATCCCGCCGATGCGCCGATCGACTGGCTGCAACCCTTGCCGGATGGCGGCTACAGCGTCGTTTACGCGGGCACGCAAAACCGTCTCGACGTAACGCCGACCCGGGTGGACGTCTATGTGGACGGCAAGAACTATCCCGTCATCATCAATGGCGACAAGGCTCTGGCCCCTGAGGTCCTGCCGCAAGAGATCACGCAGGACGGCAACAAGGTTCTCGTGCATTACGGTTTTGCCGGACAGGCGGAAATCCGCACCAGCCAGGTTTACGTGCAGCGGCGGTTCCTCGGATGGGCGAACTTCCTGTTCGATACCAAATCGGAATTCTGGGGCAAGGGCTGCGGCGACCTTGCCGCACTGGCGCTGTGGGGGGAAAGGCTCGATCCCACGCGCTCCAACATCAGCCACATGGTCGATGATTTCCTCGACAATGGTGTCTGGCAGCACGCCGATATTCTTTCCAAGCTGATGCAGACGCTGGTGATGGCCTTTGTGGGCACGCTGTTCGGCACGCTCGTTGCCCTGCCGCTCGCTTTTCTCGCTGCACGCAATATCACCGCCAACAGGGCCGCCAACTGGGGCATGAAGCGTCTGTTCGACTTCCTGCGCTCGATCGACATGCTGATCTGGGCGCTGTTTTTCACCCGCAGCTTCGGTCCGGGGCCGATCCCCGGCATTGCCGCGATCTTCTTCACCGATACCGGTGCGCTCGGCAAGGTCTATGCCGAGGCGCTGGAGAATGTTGACGACAAGCAGCGCGAGGGCGTCAAATCGGTTGGCGCTTCCCCCATTGCCGTCAATCGTTTCGGCGTGCTTCCGCAGGTCCTGCCGGTCTTCATTTCCCAGTCGCTTTATTTCTGGGAAAGCAACACCCGTTCAGCCACGATCATCGGTGCGGTTGGCGCTGGCGGCATCGGTTTGAAACTGCTGGAAGCGATGGGTACTAATGCCGACTGGGACAAGGTCGCTTATATGGTGCTGCTCATTCTCTTCGTGGTTTTCCTGTTCGACCACATCTCGAATTCCCTGCGGTCGCGCCTGATCGGGAAAACCCAGCATTAATTCATAAAGCAGGAGCGGGGTTTGGCTATCCCGCTTCCCGAGACGTGCGCAAAACCGGAACCTCTTTGCAAAGTCAGATACATCCCCTCAATGCGCCAGCATCCGTCTTGCGGACATTCGAGAGACACGCGGCGTTTCAAGCGCTTTTTTTCCTGGGGCATCATCATTCTGTCACGGAAAGCGATTACCTCGCACTCCTGACCTTGCGGGAAGCGGGCGAGTCACGCCAAATAGCTTTTCATCCAGGTTTTCCATGACACCGAAGAGTGCTTGCCGTGCGCTACGCCATCTATTTTTCTCCGGCTAAAGATCATCCACTGACTGAAGCGGCGTCGCGCTGGCTGGGACGCAATGCCTTTTCCGGCGCGCAACATGATGACCATGCCGCTTATGCGGAGATGACTGAGGAGCCGCGCCGTTACGGTTTCCACGCGACGCTGAAAGCCCCCTTCGAGCTTTCCGAAAAATACAGCGAAGCGGATCTCGTCGCCGCCCTCGAACAGTTTGCGGCCAGCCAGTCCGTCTTCGATATTCCGCGTGTTGTCATCGGAGCACTCGGGCCGTTTTTCGCGCTCGTTCCGGATCGCACCTACCAGCCGCTGCAGGATTTTGCCGCTGAGATCGTCGACCATTTCGACCGGTTTCGCGCGCCCCTGTCCGAGACCGACATTGCCCGCCGCCGCCCGCAAAACCTGACCGAAAGCCAGCGGCAAAATCTGTCGCTCTGGGGTTATCCGCATGTCATGGACGACTTCCGCTTTCATATGACGCTGACGGGCCGCATCGACGAAAGCGACGCGCCCGCTATCCAGGATGTGCTTTCGACCAAGTTTTCCGAGTTCGTCGACCGGCCTCTCACCATTTCCGGCCTCGCTTTGTTCGTTGAGGAAACGCGCGGCGCACCATTTACCGTTCATCGCTGGCACCCGCTTGGCCAGCCGCCAAAGAAAGATGCTGACCCATGACCGAGCATGCCCTTTCCAACGCCCGTATCGTTCTGGAAGACGATATTATTCTGGGATCCGTTCTGATCCGTGACGGCAAGATCGCCGATATCAGCGAAGGCGCCTCCAAGACCGACGAGGATCTCGAAGGCGATTTCCTCATCCCGGGTCTGGTGGAACTGCACACCGACCATCTAGAACAGCACTATTCGCCGCGTCCCGGGGTTATCTGGGATAAGATCGCCGCCATTCAGGCTCACGATGCGCAGGTCGCGTCATCAGGCATTACCACTGTTTTCGACTGCCTGCGGCTGGGCTCCGACGAAGATGGCGGGTTCAAGAAGGGCGAGATGCGGGAAATGGCGGATGCCATTGAAACCGCTGCCGATCAGAACCGCCTGCGGGCAGATCACCTGCTGCACCTGCGCTGTGAAGTCGCCTCCGCCGATGTGCTCGAGCATTTCGAAGATTTTGAGACCGATCCGCGTGTACGGCTGATTTCGATGATGGATCACTCCCCGGGACAGCGCCAGTTCCAGTCGATGGACCAATATATCTTCTATTACCAGAAGAAGCGCGGACTGAGCGACGAGGCTTTCGCCGAGTTCGTCAGACGCCGGCAGACGGCATCGGCGGAGTTTTCCGCCAAGCACCGGGATTACCTGGCGGCCCGCTGCGCCGAGCGCGGCATAACCGTTGCAAGCCATGACGACGCTACAGAAGCGCATGTGGGCGAAGCGATCGGACACGGCGTGAAACTCGCGGAGTTCCCCACCAGCATCGAGGCGGCAAAGGCTTCGCACAGCGCCGGCATGAGCGTGCTGATGGGCGCACCGAACATCGTTCGCGGCAAGTCCCATTCCGGCAACATCGCCGCGCGTGATCTTGCCGAACTTGGCGTGCTGGATGTTCTCTCTTCCGACTATGTGCCGTTCAGCCTGCTTTACGCGCCGTTCCTGCTCGCCGACCAGGTGGAAGCCATCACTCTGCCGGAAGCGTTGCGCATGGTTACCTCCACACCAGCACGAACGGTGGGCCTTCGCGATCGCGGCAGCATCGCAACGGGATTGCGGGCCGATCTGGTCCGAGTTCACCGTGAGGACGGCGTTCCCGTCGCCCGCTCGGTCTGGCGTCAGGGCAAACGTGTGGCATGACCGGCAACGGACAGGATAGTCGGCTTGACGGCCAGACGCTGGGTACGGTGCCCGGAACCATGATCGTAATTGTCGGCCCGAGTGGGGCCGGCAAGGACACGCTGATGGATTATGCGGCAGCGCAGCTGTCCGGGCGGCCGGGCTTTCATTTCACACGCCGGGTCATTACCCGCAGCGGCGATGCCGGCGGCGAAAATCACGATGCGGTTTCCATGCACGAGTTCAACCGGCTGGAAGACGAAGGTGCTTTTGCCGTTTCCTGGCAGGCGCACGGGTTGAAATATGGCATTCCGGCCGCCGTCTATCGTCATCTTAATGCGGGAGACGTGGTCATCGCCAACGGCTCCCGCTCGGCTCTGCCCCAGTTCGGCACCGCCTTTGCGCGCCTCAAGGTCGTGAACATCGTTGCACGGCCGGACGTGCTGGCGAAGCGGCTGGAGCAGCGAGGGCGGGAAAGCCGGGAGGATATTCTCCGGCGGCTGGAACGCAGTTCGCTCACGGTCGTCGGGGATTTTGATGTGACGACCGTGGACAATAGCGGTGCCATGGAAGATGCGGGCAAAACCATCATGGAGGTGCTGGAGCAGAGCGCCTGCCGTCGCCACATTTAAACTCCACAGGCCGAACTGCTCGACAAATGGCTTCCCAACGCTTACCATCAGGCGACAATTTCCAAACATGGTACGCCAAGGAGAGGGATGCCTGAAAAGAGGGTCAGCGACGAGATAACAGTGGTGGCCGGTCTGGCCGCCGGCGTCGCCAATTATGCACGGTCGCGGGGCATCGATATCGCCCCCATCTGCAAGGCTCTCGATATCGATCCCGCCACTTTCGGCAGCGTGACGGAGCGCATCAGCCTCGACCGATTTTGCCGCCTGCTCGAGACTTGTGCGTTGATTTCCGGCGACGACGCCTTTGGTCTGCAATGCGCGTCCACCTTTCCCGCCGGCGCATCCGGCGCGTTCGGATATGGCCTGATCAGCGCGCCGACAGTGCGGGCTTTTCTGCGTTTTCTTCAGGATCACGTTTATTACGCGACCAATAACAGCAATTTCACAATGGTCACGGATGCCGCGCACGTAACCCTGTCGTGGTCCTTTGCGCCTGTCATCGCCAAACGCGATCAATATGTGGATTTGTCGCTGACAGCTCTGATCCAGCGCCTTCGCGATATTCTGGGGGAGCGCGTGAACCTGATCGAGATCGGTCTGGAACGGCCGAAACCGGTTAATATTCAGCTATTTAAAGAAAGAATGACCAAGCGCGTCAGCTTTTCGCAACCCATCCATACCATGCGTCTTCCCACATCGCTTCTGGACGTGGTCAACCCAAATGCAGATGAGCGGCTGTTCGAGCTGATGAACTTGCAATGCCGGATGCTGCGGCCGGAGACATCGGCAGACGCCACGCATTTCATCGATCAGGTGAAGCGTTACATGCAGGTGCGGCTGTCGGATGCCGAGCTTTCGCTGAGCGAGATCGCCCCCTATTTCAACCTGTCGGAACGCAGTTTTCAAAGACGGCTTGCCGAGCTTGGGACTAATCTCAACGAGATAAAGGACGCCATTCGCAAGAATGCCGGCTTCAAGCTCCTCGTGGAAAGCGATCTTCCGGTTTCCGATATCAGCTACAGGCTCGGCTATTCCACGCCGGGTGCGTTTTCGCGTTCCGTTTCCCGCTGGTTCGGGGCAACGCCCACGGATATTCGCAAGAAACACGCGCATCATTCCGCCGTATAGGGCGCATTCCCAGCATCAATATTCCATATATCCAAAATAAAATTGGGAAATATGTCGGCGTTCATTGGGTTATGTATCGAAACATAACAATAAAAACGCAAAACTTGGCGTGAGATGTTATTCTCTTGAGATGGCAGACCGCCTAATAGAACGCCGCAATATGCCTTCGGGCATGACGGAAAATATTCCAAAGCTTTGAATTTTACATTGTTCTGGACAAGAACCGATTTCAGGTTTTTGGGAAAGACGATGCAGTCATTCTTTCATCGCCGAGGATATGCCCATGCCGGGACCGGCTGGCTGCGAGATCAGCTGCTTATTGCCTGGGTCCTGAGGCCACATCCCGCTTTGGGAAGGTCAATCTCTTTTGAGGCTGAAAGACTATGTCGTCAAAAACGCAGCATGAACGTCATCAGGCGCGTGAAATCGTCCTTTCGGATCGTGAGCGGCAATATCTGGGGCTCGTTGCGCGGGGCCGACATCCTTCTCACATTGCCTTGATAACGGGAGCGGACGAAGCGGATGTTAAAGATACTCTGGAACGGGTCCGCCTAAGGCTGGGTGCGGCCAATCTGCTGAATGCCGTCAGCATCGCCCTGCTGCGTGGACTGATCGAACAGGATATTTAGAGCTTCCCTCTCGCTCCAAAAGCTTACGCGAAATCGTCCCCTTCCCGTAAGCCAAAACCGGATGTGTTGCTTTCTGCGCCAAAAACCCACCATTTCGATGGCGGGACGGCGGACCAAAAGGCGGGTCGGAAATGACTTCCGGCCTATCGGCGCAACTGTAAGGCAGCCAAACACGGTTTACCCGGCGGACTTTCCGGTCCGCCGGGTTTTCATTTTCAGTTCCTCACAGTGACTGAATCTCGGCAAGAATATCGCTTTCGACGATGATACCGCTTTCCAGCGCCTGCCTTCGAATGCCCTGGCTTCGCCGACCTGGCAAACGCACGTTTTCCTGCTTCTCTATCTCTCCGGCGATAAGCGCCAGTCGCTCGGTAAAGGCCGCACCGCCCGACGATACGGGGTCTATGGCGATGATCGTATGGCCGAGAGAGGGTGGCGCACCCTTGTCGTCCAGAAGGGAAGAGGCCTCGAAGGCGAAGCTTCCACCGGTGAGCGCAGCGGCCATGATCTCCACCATCAGCGCCAGGGCAGCACCCTTGGCCTCGCCCGCAGGCACCATCGTTCCGGCTAGGGCTTCTTCGGGATCGGTCGTGGGCCGGCCATTCGTATCAAGCGCCCAGTCGCCCGGAATGGTTTCGCCCTTCTGGCGGGCCGCCATAATCTTTCCGCGCGCAACCTTGGAAAGCGCCAGATCGATCACCAGCGGATCTGCCTCGCCAACAGGGCTGGCGAAAGCAATCGGATTGGTGCCATAGAGCGGTTTGGTGCCACCCCAAGGCGCCATGGATGCAGGCGCATTGGCGAACATCAGCGCCACGAGGCCCATTTCCGCGAAACGCTCGACTGTAAGTGCCATGACGCCTGCATGATGGGAGCGATGGATCGCGGCAAGCGCGATGCCCTGCTGCCGGGCCATGTCCGGCAACTCGTCTACGGCGCAGTCGATCGCGGGATAGGCGTAACCGTTGTTAGCGTCGATTGAAAGCACACCCGGTTTGACACGACTTGCCACCGGCCGCGCATTGCCATTGACCTTGCCAACCCGCGCCTGACGGACATAAACGGGGATACGCCGAAAACCGTGGCCGCCCTGGCCTGCAGCCTCGGATGCCACGAGCGCCTTCGCCACGGAGCGGGCGTTTTGCGGCAGAACGCCGTTACGCTCAAAGATAGAGGATACGAGATCCTCCGCCTCTGCGATTGAGAATTTCATTCCGGAATGCCTCTGCGTGTTAAGTCGACAAGACCTACACCATCGAAAACATTCGCGAAATGCAATTCAGGCCGAAATGGATATCTTATCGAGAATACCGGTCGGGCACGCATTCGCCCTTCGGCAGGGCGTCATGCCAGGCAAGAACTTATTCCAGCATAACCGCGACGTGGCCTTGGAATTGATCTAGCGGATGCTGATCGGCAAGGTGATTGTCTTGTTTGCGTCCGGTGGCGGCGCGGGCACGGGTGACGCGCTCTGGATCCAGGCCGCAATCTGCTGGTCGATGGAGGAATCACCAGTGGACTGCACCACACTGACACCGCTGATGGCGCCTGTATCGTTAACCCGGAACCGCACGGTCGCTGTCATCGCATCGCTGCGAAGCGAGCGGGGCTTACGCCGCTGGATATGCGAGCGAACCTTCGATCCCCATTTTGCCGGCGAGGCGGAGGATGAAGAGAAGAAACCGGCATTGTTGCGCGATGCCGCCGTCCGGTCGGATTGCTGTGTCTCGGCCTTGGCCGTTTCGCGCAGTTCCGATGCCAGTTGCGGTTTGGGACGCTGGCGCTCGACCTTCTTCTTGTCGTCCGGTTCTTTCTTCTCCACCTTCTTTTCGACCGGCGGCGGCGGTGGCCGGATGACGGGCAAGGGAACCTCGACATTTTCGAGTTCCGCCATCATCTGTTCCTGCACGGGATCGATCGGCTCCACCGGTTCAGGGATTTCCTGCGGTTCGACGATCTCCTCGACCGGCGGTTCCGGCGGCTGCACGGGTTCCGGCGGCGGCGTTTCCACAACCGGCTCTGGCGGCGGCGGCTCCTCCGGGGTGACTTCCTCTACCGGCTGGCTGTTGTCGCTCTTTACCTCTTCGGCATCTTCAACGTCCTGCGCAGGCGTCGTTTCCTCGGTGTTCACGGCTTCCGGTATGGCTGCCATTTCGATCATGATCGCGGCAGGCGGCGGCCCGCCGGCATCCAGTTCTTCTGGTTCCTGCATCAGGTAATAGGCAAAACCCGCATGAACGCCCAGCATGAGCAGTGCTGCGGCGGACCACAACGCCGCTTCCCCGAGGCGGGAATGTCGGGACTGCGGGTAGCCGTTTTCAGTCATGGCGCGGTTCCTGGCACTGCGGGCGCGGCGGGCGGAACGGCACCGGCTGGCTGCGTTGCCGCAGCGGCATTTTCCAGCCCTACCAGAGCGATTTTCAGATATCCGGCATCGCGAAGCAGGTTCATGATTTCCATGAAGTGGCCATAGTCGACGGCTTTGTCGGCGCGCAGGAAAATTCGCGTATCTTTCTTGCCGCCCGTCTGCCGGTCGATCGCCGCTGCCAGGGATTCGCGGGCAACCGCATCATTGCCGAGATTTAGCGACAGATCGTCCTTGACGGTCAGATAAAGCGGCTCTTCCGGGCGCTCCGCCGGCTTGGCAGTGGATGCGGGCAGATCGACATTCACATCCACGGTCGCCAGCGGTGCGGCCACCATGAAGATGATGAGCAGAACCAGCATCACGTCGATGAAAGGCGTGACGTTGATTTCGTGGTTTTCGGAGAGATCGTCTCCGCTATTTTCGCGAATACCGCCAGCCATGACCGATCACCGCCCAACCAACGACACTGCGGGCTTGCTGCTGCCCGGCGGAATGCGGCGGAAATCGAGGTCGCGGCTGACGAGGCGTTCCACGCCGGCTGCGGCATCCGCCAGCAAATGCCGGTATCCCGTGATCGAGCGGGCGAAGACGTTGTAGATCACCACCGCTGGAATAGCAGCAACAAGGCCGATTGCCGTGGCAAGCAGCGCCTCGGCAATGCCGGGTGCCACGACGGCGAGATTGGTGGTCTGCGATTCCGAGATGCTGATGAAGGAATTCATGATGCCCCAGACGGTACCGAACAGACCGACAAAGGGAGCGGTGGAGCCGATGGTCGCCAAGGCGCCCGTTCCGCGCGACATGCGGCGACCGGCGTGGGTTTCAATGCGTGACAGGGCCGAGGATACACGCTCCTTGATCCCGCCGCCGTCGGTGTGTTCGACCACCGCGTCGGAAAGCTGCATTTCGTGAGTTGCCATGCGCAACATGAGCGCTGCCGGCCCGCCCTTCTTTTCGACGGCCTCAGTCGCCTCGTTCAGGGTTTTCGCCCTGCGAATAACCTTGAGTGTCGCACCGGCGCGCACCCGTGCACCGGCAAGCTCGATAGACTTCGCCACCCAGACCGTCCAGGTGACGAGCGATGCGAAAGCGAGACCGATCATCACGCCCTTCACGACCCAGTCTGCCGCCATGAACATGCCCCAGGGAGACAGGTTGTGCGGAATGTCCGCACGATGTCCGGCACTTGCGGGTTCGGCGACTACCGGTTCAACCGGGGTGGAGACCTCGTTCGGCGCTGCCGTACCGTTCGTCGGAGCGGGTTGCTCCGTCTGTGTCGGCTGCGGTGAAACACCTTCGGCTGCCGGCGTGGGATTACTTGCGGCGGGCGCAGGCTGGGCCGGCGCGGGCTGTGTGGGCGCGGCAGCGGAAGGCGGCACAGGCTGGACTGCCGGAGCGCTCGGCGTCTCAGCCGGCGACTGCGCGGGCTGCATCGTTTCCGTTGCCGGTGCAGGTGCTGGTTGGATCGGGGTCTCGGATGCCGACTGAGCAAAAACCGCTCCGGCACTCAAGCCGGCCAGCAAAGTGACCGTCATGGCAAGTGAGATATGCCGTGTTTTGTTTGCCTTGGTGAAGCACGCGGAAGAAGTTGAGGTCTCAGCTGACATAATTTTTATCCCGGATTTCCGTCGATGAACTCATCCGCAGATTGACCGGTTCATTAAAACCGGGGCCATGAACGGATGCCGTCGTGAAAGCTTGACGTTCCGATAATAAACCTGAGTTCTTTTGACAACTATTATATTGCCAAAAGACGACCCGTAAACTCTTCTTTACAAAAAATTGACCGACCTGCGGTCTTCAGGTGTTTTGCGAAGGCGAAAACTGCGCCACCAGCGCGTGTCGGTCGCCGGGATAGGTGACCCGGACACTGGTGACATAATCCGCTCCGTGCCAGGTGCGGCGGTGGATGACCAGACACGCCGCACCGGAAGCAATGCCGAGCGCGGTCGCATTTTTGCGATCAGCGGAAACTGCGCTGATGCGATGTTCCGCGGCACTCCAGGGAACCATTTTCAGCAGCCAAGTGCCCGGCCCGATCTGTGAAAAATCCGCTGCCTCCGCCTCCGGAACGGCGGTGACATTGATGATGCGTTCTTCAAGGCAAAAGGGAACGCCGCCGGCAAAATGCGTGCAGGTGAGTTCCAGAACCGGGGCATCCGCGGCAAGCGCCATGGCCGCGCCGTCTTCTTCCCCCGCAGGGCGCAGTCGCCGTCTGTCGAGACGGTAACCGTAAACGAGGCCGAGGGCCTGCACCTCCCGCTCGATATCGTGGATTTCCAGAACGGCCGATTGCGCATGGGGCTGGCGAACGAAGGTGCCGAGACGCCGGCGGCGCTCGATAAGGCCGCGCTGCACCAGTTCGCCGAGCGCCTTGTTCACCGTCATGCGCGAGCAGGCATATTGCCGGGTCATCTCGTGTTCGTAGGGAATACGGTACCCCGGCGGCCACTCGCCCGACATGATGTGGCGCTCGACATCGTTGCGGATGCGCTCGTGCAGTGATTTTTCCTGAAGATCGGCGCCTGTACTCCTCATACCGATGCTTCCTTCCTCCCGATTCTATGGATCAACTATCCATGGGCAGCGGCGGCAATCGCCTCGCTGCGAATTTCCTCCGTCAACTTGGCGCGTAGCTGCGAAAACTCCGGGCTGGCCTTGACGGTGTAGTGACGCGGATGCGGCAGGTCGACCGGCATGATCGACTTGATGCGCCCCGGCCGCGCTGACATCGTCACAACCCGCGACGCCATGAACACCGCCTCCTCGATGTCATGCGTCACAAAAATGACGGTCTTCTGCTCGCGCTCCCATATGCCGAGCAGCAATTCCTGCATCAGCCCGCGCGTCTGGTTGTCGAGTGCGCCGAAAGGCTCGTCGAGCAGCAGGATCTTCGGGCCGTTTGCCAGAGCGCGCGCGATGGCTGTTCTCTGCTGCATGCCGCCGGACAGCTGTTTCGGCCAATGGTTCTCGAAGCCGCGCAGGCCAACCTTGTCGATATAGCTGTCGACGATCTGCCATTTTTCCTTCTCGGCCACACCACGCTCGCGCAGACCGAAGGCGACATTTTCCCGGATCGTTAGCCACGGAAACAGCGTGTAGGACTGGAACACCATGCCGCGATCCGCCCCCGGCCCTGTCACTGCCCGGCCGGACAAAAGGACTTCACCCGTCGTTGGACGGTCAAGACCGGCGATGATGCGCAGCAAGGTCGACTTTCCGCATCCGGACGGGCCGAGAATGGTGACGAAATCGTTGCGGGAGATTTCCAGATCCGTGGGCTGCAAGGCCAGCGTTGGCTGGCCGCCCTGAACGCCGGGGAAAGTGCGGCTGACGCCCTTGATAACGAGTTCGCTCATCAGGCAAGCCTCCAGGCGAAAAGCTTCCGGTTCAGCGATTTGAACGCGAAGTCAGAAATAAGTCCGATGACACCGATGACGATGATGCCGAAGATGATCTGCCCGGTCGCCATCAGCGCCTGGCTGTTGATGATCATATAGCCGATGCCCGACGACGCGCCGATCAACTCGGCAACAATCACATAGGTCCAGGCCCAGCCGAGGACGAGACGGAGAATTTCCGCAATATCGGGCGCATTGGCGGGAATGAGAACGCGGCGGACCACGCCCCGGTCTTTTGCGCCAAGTGTATAGGCAGCCTCCACCAGATCGCGTCTTGTGCCGGCAACCGCCACGGCAACCATGAGAATGATCTGGAAAACTGCGCCGATGAAGATCACCAGCAGCTTCTGCATCTCGCCGATGCCGGCCCAAAGAATAAGTAGCGGCACGAAGGCAGAAGCCGGAAGATAGCGCGCGAAGGAGACGAAGGGTTCAAGCAGCGCCTCGACCGGCTTGTAAGCGCCCATGGCGATGCCGACCGGTACGGCAACGAGCGAGGCCAGCACGAAGCCGCCGACAACACGCCAGATCGTCATGCCGATATCGCTGGCAAATCCCTGATCGGTCAGCAGATAGATGCCGTCCTTCAGCATGGTGATCGGGTCAGCCAGAAAGGTCGGCGATACGAAACCGCCGAGCGTGGCAAAGCCCCAGGCGGAGAAAAAAAGCACGAAGAACAGAATGCCGAGAAAAATCCGCGTGCTGTTCTTTATGGGTTGAAGAGGTTGCATTCTGTCGCCTGTCCGGAAAACGGGCGCGGCACTCTATCGCCGCACCATCTAAGCGCCGTACGTCGTCCGTGACGCACAGGCGCTGTAAGGCTTCTCACTGGCTGCAATAATCCCCGAAGGAAAAGCAGCAGTTTGATTCTGTTACTTGATGAAGGACGTGTCCGCGAGTGTCGAAAGATCGGGTTTCGATTTTATCACGCCGATTTCCAGAAGCAGATCAGCCGATTTTTCGGAGAATGTCTTGAATTCACCGTCGAAGAACTTCTGGTTGGCGGTCTTGTCCTGCCATTCTAGGAATTTCGCCGAAGCTGCGAATGCCTCGCCCGTCTGTTTTACGTCCGCTCCCATGGTCTCATAGGATTTTGCAGGGTCCGTCTTGATGAGCTCGAGCGCCTGGAAATAGCTGTCCGCAAGGGCTTTTGCCGCCTGCGGATTGGCCTTCAAGAAATCCGGCGTGCAGCCGAACGTGTCCATGACGGCGGGATAATCCAGCGTCGTCGCAAGGATTTTCCCCTTGTCCGGTGCGGCGCGCACTGTGGACAGATAAGGCTCATAGGTCATGGCGGCTTCATTCTGGCCGGCGACGAATGCCTGCGCGGCCGGTCCCGGCTCAAGGTTGACGACCTTCACGTCCTTCAGGGTCAGGCCGTTTTCCTTCAGTATCCAGGCAAGGAAGAAATAGGGGGATGTGCCCGGTGCAGAAGCGGCAACCGTCTTGCCTTTGAGGTCCGACACCTTTGCAACATCATTGCGCACCGCAATGCCGTCGGCGCCGTGCGACTTGTCCATCTGGAAAATCTGGGTGGACTTCACGCCGTTGGCATTCCACGCGATCCATGTTTCGACCGTGGTGGCGGCGCACTGGATGTCACCGGAAGCAAGCGCCAGATGCCGGCTTGCCTGCGGAATCTTCTTGATATCGACCTTGAGGCCATTCTTTTCGAAAATGCCGGCCTGCTTGGCAAGCGTCAGTGGCGCAAAGCCGGTCCAGCCGGACATGCCTATTGTAACCGATGTTTCGGCATAGGCGGAAGCAGATGAAACAAGCGTCGCGATTGCGGCGATAACCCATGTCTTTTTCATGATCGGAACCCCTTTTGATTTATTTTTGTGCGATATTTTTTCGCTTTATTTGAGGCATGCTAGGCAGGGATTTTACATTTGTCTAGACAAAATAGAGGCGCTCAAACGCTTCCAGAAAGATTGCAAACAAGCCGCCCGGCATTCTAGACATAGGATAGCACAGCCCGGCGCATCGGCCCGCTGTTTTCCATATCGAGCTTTTCCATGACCAGACAGAGACGCCGTAACATCATCAGGGCAAGGCGCACCGGCACCGGCATTGCGCTCGTCGCCGCCATTTCATTCATCGCCGGAATGACAGATGCGGTGGGTCTTCATCTTTCCGGCGATTTCGTTTCCTTCATGACCGGCAACACCACCCGCGCGGCCATTTCGGTGGAAGCTGGCGTTTATTCCCATGCGGCGAAACTACTCTTCGCGATCATCGCTTTCGTGGCGGGCAATGCTGGCGGTATCGTGGTCGCGCATAAATTCGACCGGAGCATCTTTGCCGTTCTCGTGGCCGTCGGGTCGCTGGTGGCGATTGCCGCATTGCTGCGTGGCGATGGTTCCGCCCTGGCGCAGTTTTATCTTGTCGTTTTCGCCATGGGGATGGTCAACGCTGCCGTCGAACATATTGAGGGGCTGCCTATTGGCCTCACCTACGTGACCGGCGCCCTTTCCCGTTTTGGCCGTGGCATCGGTCGCTATCTTCTGGGGGAGCGAAGCCTCGATTGGGGCATCCAGATCGTGCCCTGGCTCGGTATGATAAGCGGCGCAATCTGCGGGGCGGTGTTGGGCGCCACGCTGCAGTACGATGCCCTGTGGGTGGTTGCGGCAACCGTTTTTGCGGTCGCCATCGCCACACTCGTCATTCCGCGTTCGCTTCGCCACCGCTATAACCAAAGGGTCCGGATCAGGCGCATCGCGCCCTGACGGACTGCGTCGTCACTTGCGTGAGATGGTGACGAATTTCGTGCCGCGCACCCGCACCGTCATCAGGCAGGCTTCCTTGTCGGTTCGATCGCAATAACGCGGGTGCATCTTCAGTACGAAGACCATGTTGCCGAAACGTTTGATGAAATCGTAGCCGTAAATCCGGGCCGTCGCGATCATCAGATATCCGCCCTCTTTGACCTGGACGTAAAAATTGTAAGGGCAACCTTCGTCATCGCAGCTGAGGCCTTTTTCGCCATCGCAATCCAGCACGCCGTGATTGACGACGGCATCCATCAGGCCATCATTGTTGATATCCAGTCTGGTGATGAAATCATCGCCGAAGCCAGCCGTCTTGCACTCCTTCCGAAAATGATCCTTTTCATAGATCTCGGGATCGTTCACCAGCTGCTGCTGTGCCGCCAGCGCGACCGGAAACATCAAGAGGACCAGCGCCTGAAGAGCGGCAACGATAGCGATTCGCACGGCATTTTCCTTTGCATCCGTTTCGTTTATGGATGTTGCGATCATCCGGGCGGCCAGCCTAGAGTTCCGTGCTTGCGCGACACTGACGCAAACGCATCCAAATTTCCGGGGGGACCTTTTTCCATGACACTGCTGGGTTTTCTCGATTATGCCGGCGTTGCCGTGTTTGCCGCAACCGGCGCATTGGCCGCCTCACGCAAGCAGCTCGACCTGATCGGCTTCCTGTTTTTCGCCGCCGCGACCGGGATCGGCGGCGGCACGGTGCGCGATCTCGTGCTGGGCAGGGCGCCCGTGTTCTGGGTGTTGAACCCGACCTATATCCTGGTCTGCGTATCGGTTGCGGTTCTGCTTTTCTTCACCGCCTACCTGTTCGAATCCCGGTATCGGGTGCTCATCTGGCTCGATGCCGTCGGCCTCTCAGCCTATTGCGTCATGGGAGCCGCCAAGGGTCTGGCTGCAAGCGGCTCCGCAACCGTGGCGATCGTGACAGGCGTTTTGACAGCGACGTTCGGCGGCGTATTGCGCGATGTTCTCGCGGGAGAACCCTCCGTGCTGCTGCGCCCGGAAATCTACATCACCTGCGCGCTTTTGGGCGCCTCCATCTTCACCGGCGCTTATTTCCTCGGAGCGCCGCTTTATGTCGCGTCGGGCATCGGCGTATTGACGGCTTTCGGTGTCCGGTCCGGAGCGTTGATCTTCGGATGGACCTTTCCGCCCTACAAGGGCAAGCCCGGCAGACGGCCTGAAGATATATTGAAGTAATATAACTTACGCCTATGGCGGTCGCGCCAACTCTTGCGGTGACCCTTTAAATTCTAGATAGGAAACAACTCCAGCGCTGAGAATACCAAACCCATAAATTAAGCATCATTTTCATCGTCTCTACAAGACAGCACATGACTACGGCGTACGCTACCCAGTTCGTAGTTTACATCCCTAGATTTGCATTTTATTATATTTATTCATCAGTATTATTTTTGTTTTTTTTAATGAAAAGCGACAATATTAAATTAATTCTATTAAAAACTCCTTTTATTTTCTCTCCACCATTGAATAATTTATAGTAATTTGTTGTGTCTTTTTCTCTTTTTTCTAAAGTAGAATTTTTTTTGTTATTTTTCATAAAATACAAATCCAAAAAATAAGCCATTAATAGAGAAAATTTCTTATAAAATACTTTGAAACTCAACACAACTACATAAGATAATTTACGGAAAAAATTGATCGCACGGGAACGTTGTGAATCGAAGAAGAATTAATACTTTCGGCGCGAAGTTCTGCCTCAGCCGAAAGCATAAGCCATCGAAACATTCCACAGAAATGAGCGCTGAAAACAGAAATGGCACCCATGGGCGCCATTTACATTCCGTGATAGGGTAAAAGCTTCAACCGCGCTTGCGACGCAGGCGAATGACCACATCCACATGGGCGATTTCCATGCCTTCGGGCGCCTCTGGCAGATTGTCGATCTGGAGATTGTTGACGGGAATGTCGAGAACCTCGTTCTCTCCTTCCACGAAGAAGTGATGGTGATCGGACACGTTGGTGTCGAAATACGTGCGCGCACCCTCGACAGCCAGAACGCGGATCAGGCCGGCTTCGGTAAACTGATGCAGCGTGTTGTATACCGTCGCGAGAGAAACGGGCACGCCGGCGGTCACCGCCTCGTCATGAAGTTCCTCGACCGTCAGGTGGCGATCACCCTTTGCGAAAAGAAGATCGCCCAAAGCAACGCGCTGGCGCGTGGGCCGCAGCCCCGAGCGCCGCAGCCTCGTCCCGATATCCAATGTGGCGTCAAATGCCATGCAATCCCATTCCAAACACAGGGGTGAAACCCGTCAATTGCAATAGCATATATCTTTTGCGGTGAATGCTTTCAATAGTTTCAGCGTCGCCGAGTGTCGCAAATGGCTGCAAACCGGCCATTCTTGCAAATTTCCTCTGGTTCCTGCCGGATGGTTCCTGTATGCGGACGGCATATTGAGGTAATGACTTCTCTAAAGAAGGTTCGAAGACAAAGAATGGGGGCATAATGGCCTCTGCCCTTGCAGCGCTTCATTTTGAACCTAACTTGCTCTAGTGAAGTCGATAAACACCAGTGATTGAGGAAGTGAAAGCGGTATGGCAACGAGGCAATCAAGTTACAATTACGAGGAGATCCTTTCCTGCGGACGCGGCGAATTGTTCGGCCCGGGAAATGCCCAGCTTCCGTTGCCTCCCATGCTCATGGTTCACCGCATCACCGAAATTTCCGAAACCGGCGGCGCGTTCGACAAGGGTTTCATCCGCGCTGAATACGATGTCAGCCCAGACGACTGGTATTTCCCCTGCCATTTCCAGGGCAACCCGATCATGCCGGGTTGCCTCGGCCTTGACGGCATGTGGCAGCTGACCGGCTTCTTCCTCGGCTGGCTGGGCGAAGAAGGCCGCGGCATGGCGCTCTCCACCGGCGAAGTCAAGTTTAAGGGCATGGTTCGCCCGGAGACGAAGCTCCTCCAGTACGGCATAGACTTCAAGCGTGTGATGCGCGGACGTCTCGTCCTGGGTACCGCAGACGGATGGCTGAAGGCAGACGGCGAAACCATTTATCAAGCGACGGACCTTCGTGTGGGGCTGTCGAAGGAAAAGACCGCCTGAAGCGGACGGAATAGTCCTGGCAAACGCCGGGCGGCTTCGGTCGTCCAGCCGAAATCTTAAGAAAAGGTCCATTTCATGAGACGAGTTGTTGTCACCGGCCTCGGCATTGTTTCTTCCATCGGTGGTGATGCCGCCGAAGTCACCGCATCACTGCGCGACGCCAAATCCGGCATTTCATTTTCACCGGATTTTGCTGAACACGGTTTCAAGTGCCAGGTATGGGGCAAGCCGTCTCTCGATCCGACCGAGCTGGTCGACCGTCGCGCCATGCGCTTCCTTTCGCAGGGCGGCGCATGGAACCACGTTGCCATGAAGCAGGCGATTGCCGATTCCGGTCTCGAGGAAAGCGACATCAGCGGCAACGAGCGCACCGGCATCATCATGGGTTCGGGCGGTCCTTCCACCCGCACCATCGTCGAAGCCGCCGATATCACGCTGAAGAACAACAGCCCGAAGCGTATTGGCCCGTTTGCCGTGCCGAAGGCCATGTCCTCGACCGCATCGGCCACACTTGCGACCTGGTTCAAGATCCACGGCGTCAACTATTCGATCTCTTCGGCCTGCTCCACATCGGCGCATTGCATCGGCAACGCCGCCGAGATGATCCAGTGGGGCAAGCAGGACGTGATGTTTGCTGGCGGCCATGAAGACCTCGATTGGTCCATGTCCAACCTCTTCGACGCCATGGGCGCGATGTCGTCCAAATATAACGAGACGCCAAACCTCGCTTCCCGCGCCTATGACGTCAACCGCGACGGTTTCGTGATCGCCGGCGGTGCTGGCGTACTGGTTCTTGAAGAGCTGGAACATGCGAAGGCGCGCGGCGCCAAGATTTACGCCGAGATCGTCGGTTATGGCGCAACCTCGGATGGTTACGACATGGTGGCTCCTTCCGGCGAGGGCGCGATCCGCTGCATGCGTCAGGCCCTTTCCACCGTCAAGGGCGATATCGACTACATCAACACCCACGGCACCTCGACGCCGGTTGGCGACAGCAAGGAAATCGGCGCGATCCGGGAAGTCTTCGGCGACAAGATCCCGCATATCCAGTCGACCAAGTCCCTCACCGGCCACTCGCTGGGCGCTGCAGGCGTTCAGGAATCGATCTACGGCCTGTTGATGATGCAGGAACGCTTCATCGGCGAGAGCGCGCATATTTCCGAACTCGATCCGGAATTTGCGGGCGTCCCGATTGTTCGCAGCCGCATCGACAATGCCAAGATCGACACGATTCTTTCCAATTCCTTCGGCTTCGGCGGCACCAACGCCACGCTGGTCTTCCAGCGTCATAACGGATAATTGCCATGAACGGCATCATGCAGGGTAAACGCGGCCTCATCATGGGCGTCGCAAACAATCACTCTATCGCCTGGGGTATCTCCAAGGCTCTTGCGGCGCAGGGCGCAGAGCTCGCCTTCACCTATCAGGGTGAGGCGCTCGGCAAGCGGGTAAAGCCGCTCGCCGCCGAGCTCGGATCCGACTTTATCGTGCCTTGCGATGTCGAGGATATCGCCTCGGTTGACGCGCTTTTTGCGGCAATCCGAGAAAAATGGGGTACGCTGGATTTCGTCGTGCACGCGATCGGCTTTTCCGACAAGAACGAGCTGAAGGGTCTTTACGCGGATACGACCCGCGAGAATTTCAGCCGCACTATGGTCATCTCCTGTTTCTCGTTCACGGAAATCGCCAAGCGTGCCGCCGAACTGATGACGAATGGCGGATCCATGCTGACGCTGACCTATAACGGTTCGCAGCGGGTCATCCCCAACTACAACGTCATGGGCGTTGCCAAGGCAGCTCTCGAAGCGTCCGTGCGTTATCTCGCTGCCGACTATGGCCCGCGCGATATTCGCGTCAACGCCATCTCGGCCGGACCGGTCCGCACACTGGCGGGCGCCGGCATTTCCGATGCGCGCGCAATTTATGCGTGGAACCAGAAAAACGCACCGCTGCGGCGGACAGCGGATATCGACGATATCGGCGGATCGGCACTTTATCTGCTCTCCAACATGTCGCGCGGCGTTACCGGCGAGTGCCACTATGTGGATTGCGGCTACAACATCACCTCCACACCCACCCTTGAGGTTCTCTCAAAAGCGGATGCGGAATAAGCTATCGTTTTTCCAGTAAGTAAAAGCCCGGCGATATGCCGGGCTTTTTGCGTTTATAGCCTGTACCATTTTTGCGAACTGATAAAGTATAACTCGTCGGGGTAACTGAATTTAAACACCGGCTGGTTATGGTCCGCAACAAATTCAACGGTTGCGCTTGCCGCATATTCTAAAGATCGACACCGACATATGCGACTGGCCAAATTGAAGCCATTGCTGGAAAAATTCGGGCTCTCGCGTGACGGGACAGCAGCCATCGAATTCGCGATCCTGGCGCTTCCCTATTTCCTCGTCGTCTTTGCGATCATCGAAACTTTCATCGCCTTGATGGCGGAGCAAGTGGTCGTCAATGCTACCGACACAATGGCGAGGCGTCTGCGCACCGGGCAGATCAGCAGTTCGATTTCCAAAGAGGATTTTCGGAAGAGTTTCTGCAACGAAGTTTCGGTGATTATCACCTGCGATGATGAGATCAAAAAAGAACAGAAGCTTTATATAGACCTTCGCTCCTTCACCGCCTTCAAGGATATTCCAACTACGATACCCTTGAAAGCTAACGGCGAATATTACGATCTCGACACGGCGCAATTCGGCTTCAAGCCGGGTGGGCCGGACACGATCAACATGCTGCGCGTCTATTATCGCTGGCGTGTAGTCGCAGATATCATCCGACCATATCTTACCAAAATACGCCCAGCCGACGGGTCGATGCCGTCGCATTTCCTCATTGTCGCGACCGATGCTTTCATGAATGAGAAATACACCACGAGCGGGGGCTCATGATGGCAGGGCTTGTTTCCACCATCACGAACGGCCGACTTCGTTTTATCGCGCTCGTTGCACGCTTCGCAAGGGATCGCCGTGGCGTGGGTGCGGTAGAATTTGCAATCGTCTTCCCGATATTGCTTGCGCTTTATCTGACGTCCTTCGAACTCACCATCGGCTATAATACCTACAAGCGGGCAAGCAGCGCCTCCGCAACGATCAACGACCTGATCTCCAAAACAAATTCCGTCGACAAGGCTTATCTGACAAGCATGCAGGACGTAACGGCTGCCGTCTTTGCGCCTTACAGCACCAAGGGTCTGCAGCTGAAGATCAGCGGCATCAAGATCGACAAGCAGAAACAGGCGACTATCGCCTGGTCCTGGAACGAGAAAAACGCGCGGCCCTATGTGGTGGGATCGCCAGTCTCCGTTCCCACACGTTTGCTTGTAGCGGACAGTTTCCTCATCCACGTCGAGCTTTCCGTGCCGCATGAATTGTTGATGTTCATGCCAGATATTTCTTCGTCCGGCGTAAGATCGATCACGATCGCACGCGATTATTTCTTCAAGCAGCGCGACGCTGAGATAACCTGCTCCAATTGCTGATGCGCCTCAGCGCTTTGCTCTAATAAACATCGCGCAGATACCGTTTTTCGCGCTTCAGCCGGTTTACATAGTCGCTTGCCGCTTCCGCAGAGATGCCCGCCTCGTCAATAACGATCCGGTGCAGGGCATCGTCAACATCCTTCGCCATGCGGGTCGCGTCGCCGCAAACATAGAAATGGCCGCCCTCTTCAAGCCATTGATAGAGTGCCTTGCCGTTTTGGCGCATACGGGTCTGAACATAGATCTTTTCGGCCTGATCCCTCGAGAAAGCGAGATCGAGACGGGTCAGCACGCCATCGCGACTCATCTTTCCAAGTTCGTCTTCGTAGATGAAATCCGACTGCCGGTGCTGATCGCCGAAAAACAGCCAGTTCCAGCCCTTTGCGCCCCGCGCCTGCCGTTCCTGCAAAAATGCCCGGAATGGCGCAATGCCCGTGCCGGGTCCCACCATGATAACAGGTGCGTCATTATCCTGAGGCACGCGAAACGCCTTGTTCGGAGAGACGAAAATCCCGGCACTCTGCCCCGCTTCTACCCGGTCCGCGAGATAAGTGGAGCACACGCCGCCACGCTCGCGACCTTCGGCGCGATAACGCACGCTGGCGACTGTCAGATGCACGCTGTTGTGCGCGGCCAGAGGGCTGGAAGAGATAGAATAGGCGCGATGCTGTAACGGCTTCAGGAAAGTCACGAATTCAGCAAGCTCGAATACGGGTTTTTCACCGAGACTAAGCAGGTCGAGAATATCCTTGCTCCAGAGAAAGGCGGCAAGCTGTTCCCTGTCTCCATTCGCAAGGATGTGGCTGAGTTCATCGTGCCCTGCGCGCTTGCCGATCTCGGCGACCAGTTCACGCGACGGTGTCGATATCTCGAACATATTGAGAAGCGCATCGCCGACCGGACGGTCGAGTCCGACGACTTCGCCATCCGCGCTCACTCCGAAGCGTTCGAGCAGCGCGCCTACCAGTTTCGGGTCGTTTAGGGGAACGACGCCCAGAGCATCCCCCGCCTCATAGTCGAGACCACTTTCGCCAAGATCAAATTCGTAGTGGCGAATTTCCTTGGACGAAGCAGGCCCGGAAAGAAGGCGATTGACGCTCACCTGCGCGGCATAGGGATTCTTGCGGCTCCAGCCCTGTTTTGCCCGCGCGGGCGCCTCGGCGATCGCCGGCACAACCGCCACCTTATTGCCACCATCGATGGCGAGCGCGAGTGGCAGGGTCTCGCCGATCCAGTTGGCGGCGACATCTTCGAAATCGATATCGCAATCGATACGCGTCTTCATCCGTTTGCCGCCAAGCTGCTCGAAGCGGGTATCGATGAGCTTGCCCGCCTGGCAGAAGCCATCGTAACCGGTGTCGCCAAGCGCAAGCACGGCAAAGTTCATCTCATCCAGCCGGGGTGCGGCCTCCTTGGAAAGGGCCTCCCAGAAAAGCTGGGCATTGTCAGGCATTTCACCTTCGCCGTAGGTGGAGGTGACGACAATGACGCGCTTCATGGCGCCCAGACTATCCATGGACACATCATCCAAGGCAGTTACCACAGGCTGCATGCCCTGGGCACGGGCGGCGTCGGCTATATCCATCGCCAGCGCCTCGGCATTGCCGGTCTGGGTGCCAAAGAGAATGTTCAGCACGCTGGCCGCCGCCTTGGGAGCGGCAGCGGCAACCGATGTGTCCATACCCATTGCTGCGCGGGAATGAAGCCCGGCCAGGAAGCCGGATAGCCAGGCGCGCTGGTCGCCATTGAAAGGGGCATCTTGAGGAATGTAAGGTATCTTCATCATGCTGCCCTGTTCTGGCTGGATGCGGTGGCAAGGTCGGGAATGGCACGCGCCGCGAAAAGCTCCTCAAAGCCCGGCAGACGACCAATCTTCTCGATGTTTTTGCGGTCCTGCTGAATGATCCAGCCATAGGTGCCGGGACTATCCACCGACCAGATGTTGCGGCGCGCGAGCGCCTGCTTGTAATCGTCGAGCCGCTTGGCGGCGATCATCACCGCAAGCTGCTCGTCATCATGATCGGAAAGCGCCTCGCGCGCATATTTCAGCAGCCGCTGCATCAGCGCATAGTCCTCCGTGAGGACGAGATTGCGCACGGCTTTTTCGATGGCGGGATCGGAAGGACCGGATGCCATCGGCAACCGTTGGAGAGCAATGGCCTGCGCCATACTCAAAACCGTGTAGTTGTTGATGAGCGCATACATGTCTTCCGTATCCGTCTCCCCATAACCAGGGACGGTTCCGTTCAACACGGCCTTGCGGTCGCGATAAGCCAGCTTGAACTTCCGCACCTGATGGGCGGCAAGCGCGGACGCCAGTTCCTCCAGCAGCTCCTTGCGGGGCTTGGCTTTCAGAATTTCGTCGCTGTCCTGATAAAGCAGCAGGGCGCGCGGCATGCCGTAGACGAAATTGTGCTGTTCGCTTTCCCAGTTTTCCAGAATCCATGCGGCCTTGGCGGACCCTGTTTCGTCGACATGCCAGGTCAAAAGCTGGTGAACGGCCTGATTGTGGATAGATGCCTGTTCGTCCTCGCCGGTGATGGAGCCGAGCAGGATGGAATCATGGCTCACCTTCTTCGGCAGATCGCCGTAAGGGTCATATTGATAGACGAAGCCGCCGCTCATGCCGTTGCCGAAACCCTTGCCGAAACTGCCGAGGTTAAGCACAGCGCCATTGGTCATATATTCGCAGGCGAAGTCGCCCACACCTTCGACAACGGCTGTCGCACCCGAATTGCGCACCGCGAAACGGTCGCCCGCCTGCCCTTCCACGAAAGTGCGACCGCCGGTGGCGCCGAACAATGCAAAATTGCCGACCAGCACATTGCCATCAGCATCTTGCGAACCGCCACCGGGGGAGCGCACTACAATGGTGCCGCCGCAGGCGCTTTTGCCGACGCCATCATTGCAGGTACCGGTATGGACCATGACCATGCCGTCATTGCAGAAAGCGCCGAAGGACTGCCCGGCTGAACCTGATGTGTCGATGCGCACCGAACCCGCCTCCAGAAAACGGCGGCCACGGCTATCCCGCTTCACAGCCGGAAGCGCATCCGCCTCTTCGTCGGAAAGTTCGTGGTTCAGCATGCGCTCGATATCGACGGCGAGCTGGCCGCCAACACTCTTGTTGCAATTGTTGAGGAAGCGGTTGCCGCCAAGCTCGATGTTTTCCCGTCTGCTGTCGATCAGAGCCGAGCGCACGAGTTCAATGAAGGCATCGTCCAGCGCGAAGTCCTTTTCCATATAGACCGGGCTGTCGATCTTCACTTCCTCCACCACCGAAAGCATCGCCCGCAGGTCAAGCTGGCCGACACTCGCCGGATGATCGAGGAGGTGAAGAAGATCGGAACGGCCCCGAGCTTCGCGCAGCGAGCGCAGCCCGAGTGCGGCCAAGATCTCGCGGGTTTCATGGGCGATGTTCATGAGGTACTGCGCCAGCGCGCGTGGATCGCCGTTGAAGGCTTCCTGATTGGTGGTGAGGCCGGCGGGGCACTTGATGTTGCAGTTCTTCGCCATGACGCATTTCAGCATCATCAGCGCCGTGGTGCCGAACTCGAAGCTGTCGCCGCCGAGAAGGGCCGATTTCACCACGTCGCTCGCCGTCTGGTGCGCGCCGGAGCAGCGTAGCAGCACCTTGGCACGAAGGCCTGTGGCACAAAGCGCCTGATGCACCTCGGCGATGCCGATTTCCGCCGCGCGGCCGGTATATTTGAGGCTGGTGACAGCGGCCGCACCCGTGCCACCGGTATTGCCGGCAACATTGATGACGTCCGCACCCGCTTTCGCAACACCGACTGCAATCGTGCCGATGCCTTCCGACGAAACGAGCTTGACGATGACGCGCACGCGCGCCGCCTTGGCGTCGTGGATTAGCTGGGCCAGATCCTCGATCGAATAGGTATCATGGTGCGGCGGCGGCGAAACCAGCTCGACGCCTGGGGTGCCGCCACGGGCCGCGGCTATTTCCACCGTTACCTTGGGGGACGGCAATTGCCCGCCCTCGCCGGGCTTTGCACCCTGGCCGATCTTGATCTCTATTTCCTCCAGCATCGGGTCGGCAAGATAACCCGCCCAGACACCAAAACGGCCAGACGCGAACTGCTTGATGCGCGAGGCGCGGATGGTGCCGTAACGGGAAATATGCTCGCCGCCTTCCCCCGAATTCGACATGCCGCCAACCATATTGGTGCCATGCGCCACCGCCTCATGGGCGGCTGCGACCAGCGCGCCATGGCTCATCGCACCCGAAGCGAGGGTCTTGGTGATCGCACTCGCCTTTTGCACAGCGTCGAGCGCAATGCTGTCAGGTGCGGTGCGGATCAGCGACAGATAGGTGAATGCTTCACCCTTTGCCTGAACCAGAAGCGCGCCGCCCTCTAGCCAATGGCCGGCAATATCCTCACCGAAACGATCGAGCAGCGACTGTCCGAGTGCGGCAAGCCGGGAAAGCTCATGACCGTGCGGGCCGGTCAATTGCAGCCGGAACGCGCCTTCGCCCGCACCTTCGCAGAGCAATCCGCGCACCATGAAGCTGTTGTTGCCACGTCTGGAAAAGCGCCCCATCTCGCGGCGGAATTCTTCGGCCGAACCGGCAAAGGTCACATCAGCCGGCAATTCCAGAACATCACGCAGGGCTGCGGGACGGCGGGCCCTTTCTTCGGCCATCATGCGTGCGAAGGCGCGGTAACCCGGCGTTACCTCGAAAGCGTCGATTGCTTCGGGCGTCAGCCGGTCGAAGCTGTTGTGATAATAGGCCGCATCGTTGAGGCCGAAAGCATCCTCCAGCCGGTTGAGCGGCAGGAGACGTAGCGCCTCTTCGTTGTCGGTTCCCTTGTCGAAACCGATCTTTTCCTCCGTCATATCGACGAAACCGCGAACCGCCGTCGTGCCATAGGAATGGCCAGCACCTTCGGCGCGCTCCTTGAAGAGACCGAGCAGCGGAATGTCGTTTTCACTCTTTACCGACAGCGCCTTTCGATGCCAGTCCGACACCGCCTGCGCGATGACAGCGAAGGTAACGCCACCGACCGGGGTCTTAACATTGGGGAAATAACGCTTCAGCACAGGATCGTTGGTGTCGAGGAAGTTCGGTTCGAAGAACTCGCCGCCAATATAGCTTTCCGCCGTGCACAGCCCGACCTTGCCCATGGTCTTCATCAGCGACTTTTCAGCCGCCTTGGCAAAACGCTTGAAGGCCTTGTCAGCATCGGCACCGAATTTCTCCTCGGCACGGAACTGCACGCCGAGTGGGTAGACAGCCGAAGCCCCGAAACCAAGGCCCGCTGCGATGTGATGCGAGGAGGAAAACTGCCCACTTTCAACGATCAGGGACACGCGTAACCGCAGACCCTCCTCGATCAGCCGCTGGTTGATGGCGGAGACGACCATGATCATAGGCAAGGCTGCACGACCTGCCGAAACGTGCCGGTCAGTGACGACGGCAATACCGCCCTCCCCAGCCGCGAAAGCCACAACCTCACCGCAGAGGCCATCTATCGCCTGACGCAAGGCCGCTTCGTTGGCACTCGCAGCATCAAAGATCGGCGTATAAAGCATCTCGAAACGACGAACTGGCGTCTCCGACTGCTCGCGAATGCGCAGCATGTCGAGATGGGTCAGGATCGGGGAGCGCACGACAATCTGGCGGGCCGCTTTCGCACCGCTATTCGGCTTTGCGCCGAGCGCCACGCGCAGCGTCATGCCATCGGCCTCACGAATGCTGTCGAGCGGGGGGTTGGTGACCTGCGCAAAGCGTTGCGAGAAATATTTGGCAACCCCGCCTTCCTGATCGGAGAGCGCGTTGATGGCATTGCCATAACCCATGGCCGAGATTTTTTCAGCACCCGACGCCAGCATCGGATCCATCAGGAACTTGAAGCTTTCCTGATTGTGCGAATAGGCGACATAACGCTGATGGCGTTCCAAATCGCCATTGTATCGAAGCGGCGATCCCTGCTTTTCGGCGGGCACCTCCGGCAAATCCGCAAGCATGACGCGCGCTTCAGACAATAGCGACGGGTAGTCCCTCCGCGCCGCCAGAAGCTCCAGCGCCTCGACGGTGGAAAAGGCGCGCCGTTCGGCGTGGTCGTAATAAAGCATGCCGCCGGCCTCGATGCGACCGCGACGAATGACGCTTTCGGCCGGAAAGGCGATCTGCCCCGCCTCCGACATGACGCAGAGATAATCGTCTGTCTCGACGGTCCGCAGCGGGCGCAAGCCGAGGC
Source organism: Agrobacterium sp. MCAB5 (assembly GCF_052114365.1). Lineage (NCBI taxonomy): Bacteria > Pseudomonadati > Pseudomonadota > Alphaproteobacteria > Hyphomicrobiales > Rhizobiaceae > Agrobacterium > Agrobacterium sp. MCAB5. Next base: position 92,222 of record NZ_JBFREP010000001.1, on the reverse strand, counting down.
GATCAAGCCGTGCGCCGATGATGGTGCCGTCGCCGAAAATCAGCGCAGCCGGGCCGTCATTCTTCTCCTCGTAGAGCGAGAAATATTCCAGCATCGCCTTGACGCCGGGCGAGAGCGTGTCGTCGTTTTCCCAGGCGGGCGGCATCATCGAGACGACGGCGGTGACGAGGTCGAGACCGTCTTCCATCACCCGCGCCTGCAATGTCTGGTCCAGACGGCAGCTATCAGACTGGCCCTTCGGCCGGATGATGCTGGCATTTTTCGCCAGCGCCACGGCCGCTTCCGATAGCCGGTTCTTCTTGTCGGTGTTGAGTTCGCCATTATGCGCCATTAGCCGAAAGGGCTGCGCCATGGAGGGGTGCGGATCCGTATTGGTGGAAAACCGCGTGTGGAAATACATCGTATGCACTTCATGGCGCGGATCGGTCAGGTCGCAGAAATAGGGCATGACCTCATGCGAGTTCAAACGCCCTTTCAGAACCTGCGTGCGCGCGCTGAGCGACAGCGGATAAAAACCGGCAAGTTCCGGCGCGGTATAGGCAAGCGCCTCGATAGCGAGCAGCGCCTTGTGAATACGCCAGTCGAACTCGGCAAGGGTTGCGCATTCCGCTGGCGCCGAAAAGACCCATTGCCGGATCGGCAATTGATAGGAAATGGCGGCCGCGCGGATGGCCGCGTCATTCACCGGTATATTGCGGACGAGCAGGATCGAGAAGCCCTGTTCCTCCAGAGCACTGCCGATGATGCCGATCGCCTGGTCATGAAAAGCAGGGTTCTGCGGCAGGAAAAAATTGCCGACGCCGAACCGGCCGGCTTGCAAGGAATCGTTGCCCGTCAGCTTCCGGAAAAATGAGAGTGAAAGATCGAGCGACACGCCAGCACCATCGCCCACGCCCTCCGCCGACATGCCGCCGCGATGCGGCACGGCACAGAGCGCCTCGTGACCGCGCTTCAGCACATCATGCGTCTGCACGCCGTCCTTGCGGGTGATGAAACCGACGCCACAGCTGCTTTTCTCAAAAGCCGCATCGTAAAGGCCGAATTTTTGCTCCGTCACGCTCAAGGCTCTCTCCTCTCGTTGCGCATTCCGCGCGGCATCGCCCTTTTCCCGAAACCCGGCGCGTCAGCCGGCACTCTGCGGGCGGAGCCGCAGGCGACCTGGCTGCTCCTCTTCTTTTCTGCTTATCGGCGTTTAATGGCGCGAACGGTCGTTTTGCGGCCGCCAAACGGCGTGGCGGCATTGGCCGCTTTCTCGCAAATAATGATCGTCATCGTTCGCATTGCGTTCCCTGATGGCCGGCATTTCCGGCAGTGAGACACATTGAATTACGTCAGTATTGCTTACATAATATTTCATGACGGACCGAGTCAAGATTAAAATCGGCCTCACGCAATAAAAAAACAAAAACGCCGCGAAATCCGACAGGATTCCGCGGCGCGATGGCTGCAGAGATGTTTATATTGCCCTGTTCACTCCGAGGGCATGTCCAGTGTTCGGCTGAACCACAGTGCGACCAGTGTACAGACTGCACCCGACATCAGGTAAATGCCGACGGCAAACAGTCCGAATTTGGACGAAAATCCGAGCGCCACGAGCGGTGCAAAACCAGCGCCGATCAGCCAGGAAATATCCGAGGTGAGCGAAGCGCCGGTATAACGGTATTCGCGGCTGAAGCGGGAGGCAAGCGCACCGCCCGCCTGGCCGAAGGACAGGCCAAGCAATGCAAAGCCGACCAAGACGAAAAGATAACGCCCTATATCGCCCGAACTCAGCAGGAGCGGCGCCACGAGGCTGAAAAGACCGATCAGCACTGCGGCGAAAGCCAGCAGCTTCCGTCGGCCGATTTTGTCGGCGAGAATACCAGACACGACGATCATGCCGCCGGCGATGATGGCGCTGACGAATTGCACGAACAGAAAGTCCGAAACCCGCTGGGTGGTATTGAGGGAAACCCAGCTCAGCGGGAAGACCGTGACGAGATGGAAGAGCGCGAAGCTTGCCAGCGGCACGAAAGCGCCAGTCAGCACGACCGGAAACTGCGAGCGCAGCATCTTGAACACGGGGCGCGGCTCCAGCTCATGCTGTGCAAGCATGGACTGGAATTCCGGCGTGACAATCATGCGCAGGCGGGCAAAGAGCGCGAGAACATTGAGCGCGAGTGCAACGAAGAACGGGAAGCGCCAGCCCCAGGCCAGGAATTCCGCGCTGGAGAGCTGCGTCACGAACACGATGAAGAATGCGCTGGCAAGACCAAAGCCCATCGCCGCACCAATTTGCGGCATCATGGCGTACCAGCCGCGCTGCTTCGGCGGTGCATTCATGGCGAGGAGCGAGACAAGACCATCCCAGGCACCGCCGAGGCCAAGTCCCTGACCGATACGGAATACCGCCAGAAGACAGGGGGCAAGCATGCCGGCTTCCGCATAGGACGGAAGAAAGCTGATCGCCATGGTGGAACCGCAAAGCGTGAACAGGGCCGCCATCAGCTTGACGGCACGCCCGAACTTTCGGTCGATCTGGAGGAAGATCAATGAACCGATCGGCCTTGCGATGAAGGCCAGCGAGAAGACCGCGAAGGAATAAAGCGTCGCCGTCAGCGGATCGACGAAGGAAAAGAAGACATGCGGAAAAACGAGCGCGGAGGCGATGGCGTAGATGAAAAAGTCGAAAAACTCCGTCATTCTCGCAAGAATGACAGCAATTGTAATGCGATCCGGATCGACCTTGACCGGATCGGTCCCATGTCCCTTCGCTTCCGGCGCCTGCCCAAAAGATGGAGCAGCATCAGTATAACTCATAATATCCCTCCTGCGTCATGGACGAACCATTTCCTGTAACGCGCCGGCTCCTCTTCCTTAGCGTTACGATGCGACGGATTGTCACACGCACCCTACGTAACGTCAATTGAAGTTTGATAAGAAAGGCTTGCTCCGCAAGCTCCCTATGCGATAATGCAGCCGCTCCGCCTTCAAACGCGGCTCCGCTAAGCCTATGGTGCATCGCGAAGGTTTCGCTGCACCGCGACAATATACCTCATTTCAAAAATGATGTTCGGCAATTAATCGCGGCATAATCCAAACTGTACGAGTTCAAAGAACGTGCGCATGATCAAGAAAATCACATCTGCCCTTCTGGCAATCCCCGCACTGCTGCTGCTTAGCGGCTGTAACCTCGTGGTGATGAACCCTTCGGGCGACGTCGCCATCCAGCAGCGCGACCTCATCATCACGTCCACGGTTCTGATGCTGCTCATCATCGTCCCGGTTATCGCCCTGACGCTATTCTTCGCATGGAAGTATCGCGAATCGGCGAAGGCCGAGGATTACGATCCCGAATGGCATCACTCGACGCGCCTTGAAATGGTGATCTGGTCCGCCCCGGTCGCCATCATCCTGATGCTAGGCACGGTGACCTGGATTTCCACCCACCGTCTCGACCCCTACCGCCCGCTGGAGCGTATCGACGAAAACCGTCAGGTTACCGCCGAGACCAAGCCGCTTACGGTGGAAGTGGTGGCCATGGACTGGAAGTGGCTGTTCTTCTACCCCGAGCTCGGCATTGGCAGCGTCAATGAATTTGCAGCTCCGGTCGATGTTCCGATCAACTTCAAGATCACCGGCACGACCGCGATGAATTCGTTCTTCGTTCCGGCACTCGCCGGCCAGATCTACGCCATGGGTGGCATGCAGACCAAGCTGCACGCGGTCATCAACAAGGAAGGCGTTTATGACGGCTTCTCGGCCAACTTCTCCGGCCCCGGCTTCTCGCATATGCGCTTCAAGTTCCATGGTCTCAGCCAGCAAGGCTTCGATCAGTGGGTTGCGAAGATCAAGGATGGCGGCAAAGGCTTCGGCCGCCAGGAATATCTCGACTTTGCCAAGCCTTCGGAACGTGAGCCGGTGCAATATTTCGCCTCCGTCGATCCGCAGCTTTACGATGCCATCCTCAACCGCTGTGTCGAGCCCAACAAGCTCTGCATGCGTGACATGATGCATATCGACGCCAAGGGCGGCGGCGGCAAGGAAGGCATCGATATCGCCAAGGCGCTGAACTCCGTCGTCTGTACACCGCTTTCTCCTTACGGTGTCGCCAGCGGACCCCAATCCACTCCGGCTGCGATCGAAGGACAGACTTTCGAACCCGCGGCGCTGCCGGAAACGAAACAAGTCGCTGGCTGACGGATAAGTCCCGGCATTATGCGGCGCGGCCAATGGCTGCGCCGATCTTATGTCTTAGAATCGCAAGAGGCTAAAAATGATCGTCAATTCCGATCAAACGTCATTCCTGTTCGGGAAGCTGACATGGGAGTCCATCCCGCTTCACGAGCCCATTCTCGTCGCGACCTTCGCGGCAGTGGCTCTGGGCGGCATCGCCGTCGTCGGCGCCCTCACCTATTTCCGGCTGTGGGGTTATCTCTGGAATGAATGGTTCACGAGCATCGATCACAAGAAGATCGGTATCATGTACATCATTCTGGCACTCGTCATGCTGCTGCGCGGTTTCGCAGATGCCATCATGATGCGCGTCCAGCAGGCGATCGCCTCTGGTGGATCGGAAGGCTATCTTCCGCCGCACCATTACGACCAGATTTTCACGGCCCATGGCGTCATCATGATCTTCTTCATGGCCATGCCGATGATCACCGGTCTCATGAACTTCGTCGTGCCGCTGCAAATCGGCGCCCGCGACGTTTCGTTCCCCTTCCTCAACAACTTCTCGTTCTGGATGACCACGGCCGGCGCCGTCATCACCATGATCTCGCTATTCATCGGTGAATATGCGCAGACTGGCTGGCTTGCCTATCCGCCGCTTTCCGGCATTGATGGAAGTCCGGGCGTGGGTGTGGATTATTACATCTGGGGTCTGCAGATCGCCGGTGTGGGCACGACGCTCTCGGGTATCAACCTGATCGTCACGATCATCAAGATGCGCGCACCCGGCATGACCATGATGCGGCTGCCGATCTTCGTCTGGACGTCGCTGTGTTCGAACATCCTGATCGTGGCATCCTTCCCGATCCTGACCGGCACGCTCGCCCTTCTGACCCTTGACCGTTACGTTGGCACGAATTTCTTCACCAACGATCTCGGCGGCAACCCGATGATGTATGTCAACCTCATCTGGATCTGGGGCCATCCCGAAGTTTACATCCTGGTGCTGCCGGCCTTCGGCGTCTTCTCGGAAATCGTCTCGACCTTCTCCAACAAGCGTCTTTTCGGTTACGCCTCGATGGTCTATGCGACGGGTGTCATCACCATCCTCGCCTATATCGTGTGGCTGCACCACTTCTTCACCATGGGTTCCGGCGCAAGCGTCAACGCTTTCTTCGGCATCACCACGATGATCATATCGATCCCGACCGGTGCGAAGATCTTCAACTGGCTCTTCACCATGTACAAGGGCCGCATCAAGTTCGACGTTCCGATGCTGTGGACGATCGGTTTCATGATCACCTTCGTCATCGGCGGCATGACCGGCGTTCTTCTCGCTGTTCCGCCGGCGGACTTCGTGCTCCACAACTCGCTGTTCCTCATCGCCCACTTCCACAACACCATCATCGGTGGCGTGGTGTTCGGTGTGCTTGCGGGTATCGTTTACTGGTTCCCGAAGGCCTTCGGCTACCGCCTCGATCCGTTCTGGGGCAAGCTGTCCTTCTGGTTCTGGTTCATCGGCTTCTACTTCGCCTTCATGCCGCTCTACATTCTCGGCCTGATGGGTGTGACCCGCCGTATCAGCCAGTTCGAAGACAATTCGCTCCAGATCTGGTTCCTGATCGCAGCCTTCGGCGCCTTCCTGATCGCGCTTGGCATCGCTTCCTTCGTCATCCAGCTCATCGTCAGCTTCTTGAAGCGCGATCAGCTCCGTGACGTGACCGGCGATCCCTATCATGGGCGTACGCTGGAGTGGTCGACCTCGTCGCCTCCGCCTGCCTACAACTTCGCTTTCACGCCGGTTGTGCATGACGTCGACGCCTGGGCGGATATGAAGAAGCGCGGTTACGACCGTCCCAAGGAAGGCTTCATACCGATCCATATGCCGAAGAACACCGGTGCGGGCGTAATCATCAGCGCCATCAGCGTCGTGCTTGGCTTTGCCTTGGTGTGGCACATCTGGTGGCTGGCGGCTCTGTCCATGCTCGCAATCATCGCGGTCTCGATCGCCCATACCTTCAACTACAACCGCGAATACTACATTCCTGCCTCCGATGTTTCGACAGTCGAGGCGGAACGTACGAAGCTGCTTGCGGAACAGGCGTAACGAATATGGCTCATACACCTGCACAAAGCGCCGCGGGCGCGGAAACACCGGTCTTCTACCTCAAGGAAGACCACCATCCGGAGAACGGCACCTCGCTGGGCTTCTGGCTCTATCTGATGAGCGACTGCCTCATCTTCGCAACGCTGTTTGCCACCTATGCCGTTGTCGGCCGCAACTACGCGGCCGGCCCTTCGGGCGCAGATCTGTTCGATCTGAAGCTTGTGGCGATCAACACGGCCTTCCTGCTTTTCTCTTCCATCACCTATGGCTTCGCCATGCTGGAAATGGAAAAGCAGAAGGTGAAGACGACGCTGATCTGGCTCGGCATCACCGGTCTCTTCGGTCTCGCCTTCCTCGCCGTGGAACTTTACGAGTTCCATCACCTGATCGAAGAAGGTGCAGGTCCACAGCGTTCAGCGTTCCTTTCCGCCTTCTTCGCGCTGGTTGGTACGCACGGTCTGCACGTCACCTTCGGCGTGATCTGGCTCGTCACACTGATGTTCCAGGTCGCAAAACATGGTCTGATCGCCGCAAACAAGCGTCGCCTGATGTGCCTGTCGATGTTCTGGCACTTCCTTGACGTCATCTGGATCGGCGTCTTCTCCTTCGTTTATCTCATGGGAGTTCTTTGATGAGTTCCGAAGCACACGCACACCACGACGCGCATGGCGACGACCATCATCACCATGATGGCGCCAGCCACGGCACGTTCAAAAGCTACATGATCGGCTTCGTCCTGTCGGTCATCCTGACGGCGATCCCGTTCTGGCTGGTCATGGGCGACGTTCTTGAAAACAAGACGCTGCTGGTCATCGCGATCATGGGTCTCGGCGTCATCCAGATCTTCGTGCACATGATCTATTTCCTGCACATGGACACCAAGTCCGAAGGCGGCTGGACCTTCATGGCGCTGATCTTCACCGTCGTGGTGCTGCTGATCACGCTCTCCGGCTCACTCTGGGTCATGTACAACATGAACAAGAACATGATGCCACTGCACATCGAGGATGTGAAAAACCTGCCCTGAGCAGCCATAGATCAACGGCCTGCCGGATTTCCGGCGGGCCGCTTTCTGCGCCAGCACACGACCCCGCAGCGCATAACCCCATGAATCGTCGGCGCGATTTATGGGGTTATTTGCTGGAAGACCCGGATGCCGACAGCCGACAGTGTTGCCGCAGCAAACCGCATGGCCTTGCAAGGACTGTGAAACCATGACCGATCCGTCGACAACCGCCCCGCACACGCGACGCATCCGCCCCGCAGCAATCGTCGTCCTGCTTCTGACTATTTTACTGACAGGCTTCCTGCTGGCGCTTGGAACATGGCAGGTTCAACGTCTCTTCTGGAAGCTCGATCTCATCGAACGCGTCGAAGCTCGCGCCCATGCCGCACCTGTGGATGCACCGGCAGCCAGCGAATGGCCGGCCCTTGCCGATCCCGCAGAGTATGAATATCGCCGCGTGAAACTGTCCGGCACCTTCCTCAACGACAAGGAGGCCCAGGTCTATACGGTCAGTGATCTCGGGCCCGGCTACTGGGTGATGACGCCGCTGAGACGCGATGACGGATCGAATATCATCGTCAATCGCGGCTTCGTGCCTTCCGACAAACGCGATCCATCCTCGCGCCGGGAAGGGGAGCCAACCGGGCATGTCGAGATCGTCGGGCTGATGCGCGCGTCAGAAACCGGCGGGCTTTTCCTTCGAACCAACGATCCGGCAAATCGGCGCTGGTACTCCCGCAATATCCCGCAGATATCGCAGGCATCCGGCCTTTCCGGCGTGGCGCCCTTTTATGTCGATGCCGATGCGACGCCCAATCCGGGTGGCCTACCGGTCGGCGGCAAGACCATGCTCACCTTCCCCAACAACCACCTGTCCTACGCCATCACATGGTACATTCTGGCGGCCATGGTAATTGCCGCTGGATGGTACGTGCTGCGCAATCTCAACGCGCCGAAATCGAAACGGGAAGAGGATTGAACAGCCGGTTTTACCGGATGGTTCATAAAATCACTTCCTTCTTCACGTTTTGCTGATCTATAACGACAGTTCGGCCTGACATTGCCCGTCGGCGCATTTTCGTTTCGGTGAGTTATGGCAAGAGCATTTCTTCTCGTTCTGGATTCCTTCGGTGTCGGCGGTGCGCCTGACGCGGAGCATTATGGCGACCTCGGCGCCAATACGCTCGGTCATATCGCCGAATTCTGCGCGGCAGGTGCTGCCGACAGGCCGGGCCTTCGGGCGGGTCCGCTGAAGCTGCCCAACATGTCTTCGCTTGGTCTTCTGGAGATTGCACGACAATCAAGCGGCGACACTCCCGCCGGCATGGAGCCGCCGGAGCGTATTTTCGGCCTGCATGGCTCTGCCAGCGAAATATCGAAGGGCAAGGATACGCCCTCAGGCCATTGGGAGATCGCGGGCACGCCCGTCACCTTCGACTGGGGCTACTTCCCGACAGAGGGCGACGCCTTTTCTCCCGAACTGGTGGAAGCCATCTGCACGCAAGCGGATATTCCAGGCATTCTCGGCAATTGCCACGCTTCCGGCACCGAGATCATCGCGAAGTTTGGCGAAGAGCATATCAGGAGCGGCAAGCCGATCTGCTACACCTCATCCGATTCCGTGTTCCAGATCGCAGCGCACGAGACCCATTTCGGATTGCAGCGGCTCGTCACGCTCTGCGAGACGGTGCGCAAGCTGCTCGATCCGCTGAATATCGGCCGTGTCATTGCCCGTCCCTTCATCGGCGAGACGGTCGCAACCTTCGAACGCACCGGCAACCGCCGCGACTTCTCCGTTCCGCCGCCCGAACCGACGTTGCTCGACCGCCTTGTGGAGGCTGGCAGGAAAGTGCACGCGATCGGCAAGATCGGCGATATCTATGCTCACAAGGGTGTGTCGCGCATCATCAAGGCAAATGGCAACAGCGCCCTGATGGATGCAACGCTGCACGCTATTGACGAAGCCGAAAACGGCGATCTTGTCTTCACCAATTTCGTCGATTTCGACATGCTCTACGGCCATCGCCGCGATGTTGCCGGTTATGCAGCGGCGCTTGAAGCCTTCGATGCGCGCATTCCGGAAATCCATCGCAAAATGGCGCCGGGCGACATCGCCATTCTTACCGCTGACCATGGTTGCGATCCCACATGGCGGGGCACGGACCATACACGGGAAAGAGTGCCGATCATGGCATTCGGGCCGGGCATCCGCTCCCGCGATGTCGGCATTCGTTCAAGCTACGCCGACATCGGCGAAAGCATCGCCCACCATCTAGGAATCGAGGCCGGTTCGCACGGCAGGAGCTTCATTTGACATCGCATTTGCTGAAAGCGGAAATTCACTGCCACCTGGAAGGTGCGGCACCCCCTGCCCTCGTCGCAAAACAGGCCGAGAAATACGGCATAGACACCAGTAGCTTTCTGCGCGACGGCCAGTACGTCTGGTCGGATTTTGCGCAATTCATCCAGTGCTACGATGCGGTGGCGCAGGTGTTCAAGACCGATGAGGATTATGCGGTTCTGACGCAAACCTATCTGACCGAACTTGCCGAGGCCAATACGATCTATAGCGAGCTCATCATCTCGCCCGATCATGGCGACCGCATCGGGCTCGGCGCTGACGCCTATCTCTCCGGTATCGCCGAGGGCATCCGGATCGCGAAAGAAAAGACCGGTATCGAAACCCGCATCATCGTGACCGGCGAGCGGCATTTCGGTCCTGAACGGGTCATCGCGGCGGCTGAATATGCAGCACGGACGAAACACCCGCTGGTGACCGGTTTCAACATGGCGGGCGAGGAGCGCATGGGCCGCGTCGCCGATTATGCACGCGCCTTCGACATTGCCCGCGATGCCGGCCTTGGGCTGACCATCCATGCGGGTGAGGTCTGCGGACCGGAAAGCGTCGTCGATGCGCTCGACCTCGTAAAGCCGTCGCGCATCGGGCATGGCGTGCGCGCCATCGAAGACGCCGCTCTCGTCGCCCGGCTGGTTGAGGCGGGAACAGTGCTTGAGGTCTGCCCCGGATCAAATATCGCGCTCAACGTTTATCCCGATTTCGGCAGCCATCCGCTGAGGGCGTTGCGCGATGCCGGGGTGCGCGTCTGCATCAGTTCCGACGATCCGCCATTCTTCTTTACCTCGCTTGCCCGGGAATATGCGCTGGCTGCGGATGCTTTCGGTTTCAGCGATGCCGAGATCAACCGCATGACCCGAACCGCACTGGAAAGCGCCTTTGTGGATGAAGTCACACGCGCCCGGCTGCTTGCGAAACTCGATAGCCACTAGGCATCGGTTGGCGGGGTAAAACCGCGAAGAAGGCTTGCGAAAAGCCTGCTTTCGGTGAATTACAGGGGCACAGGATAAAAAAGGAAGGCCAGTTTCATGGACGGCGTCACAGTCATCGAACATCCGCTGGTGCGGCACAAACTTACCATCATGCGCAAGAAGGAAACCTCGACAGCCGGCTTCCGCCGCCTGCTCAGGGAAATCTCGACGCTGCTCTGCTATGAAGTGACGCGCGACCTTGAAATGACGATGGAAACCATCGATACGCCGCTCGAAACCATCGAGGCTCCGGTGCTGGAGGGCAAGAAGCTGGTTTTCGCCTCCATCCTGCGTGCCGGTAACGGCCTTCTGGAAGGCATGCTCGAGCTCGTGCCTTCGGCGCGTGTTGCGCATATCGGTGTGTATCGCGATCACGATACGCTGGAGGCGGTCGAATATTACTTCAAGGCTCCTGAAAGCCTCGATGCCCGCCTTATCATCGTCGTCGATCCAATGCTGGCGACCGGCAACTCCTCCATCGCTGCGGTTGAAAAGCTGAAAGAGCGGGGCGCGAAGAACATCCGCTTCCTGTGTCTGCTGGCTGCACCCGAAGGCATCAAGAATTTCCGTGAAGCGCATCCCGATGTGCCGATCTATACTGCCGCAATCGACAAGCAACTGAATGAAAAGGGTTATATCGTTCCCGGCCTCGGCGATGCGGGCGACCGCATGTACGGCACGAAATAACACCGTTCATCATCGCTTAACCGTTTGAGCCATTCGCCGACCAACAAGCGGCGAATGGCTTTTTCTTTTAAGATTTCAGCATGTTTTGCGTCTATTCTGCATAGGGATAACCCTGCTTTCTCAGGAGCGACGACTTGCTGGCGCGTACGATTTTTCTGCTTATCGGTCTTTCGGTCAGCGCCACGCAGATTCCGGCGCTGGTGGAAAAATTTCAGCCGCGCCCGGAAGCCAAGGTGGAAAAAGCCGAAGTCAAATCGGAAGCCGTCAAACCGGAACCCGTTTCGCTTGGTGGCGTCAATCTGAAAGCGGACGCACGCGGCCACTTCAACGCCGCTTTCCGTATCAACGGCAAATCTTTCGACGGGCTTGTCGATACCGGCGCCTCCATGGTTGCCATCAATGAGACGATCGCCCGGCGGCTCGGTTTCGGCGTCAACAGCCTCGATTTCAAATATCCGATCTCAACCGCCAACGGCCAGACCATGGCGGCCTATCTGAAGCTCGACCGGGTGGAAATCGGCACGATCCGCGTTCAGAATGTCGACGCCATGGTGCTGAAAGATAATGCGTTGAGCAACATGCTTGTTGGCATGAGCTTCCTGAAACAACTATCGTCATTCAAGGTATCGGGTGGCGAAATGAGGCTGGTCAGGTAATTCGCTCGAGGACCACAGTGCTGGTTTCCATCGCAGTGTCAGCAACCCCATAGCAGGCCGTAATCCTTTTGACGGCAAGTTCCGCTTCTTGCTTAGAGGCCGCATGGACGCAGGCGATTGGTTCGCCTTTTTCCACTTTTGTGCCGAGCGGCAGGATATCGGAGATCCCGACCGAGGGGTCGATCTTGTCTGACGGCATTCTTCTGCCGCCGCCAAGCTCGACAACGACCATGCCGAGATCGCGCGTCGCACAGGATGCCAGCCAGCCGCTGCGCTCAGCCGAAACCGGGAGAATGACCGGCGCCGATGGCAGGTAACGCGATGGATGATCGACAAAGTCCGCAGGCCCGCCAAGTGCTGCGACCATTTTCGCAAAGACTTCCATGGCACGCCCGGAGGAAAGGGCGGCCTCAGCCAGCGCCTCGCCTTCATCCAGAGTGGCCGCGCTGCCCGCTTGCACCAGCATTTCCGCAGCAAAGGCAAGAACCACCTTTTCGAGACGCGTTCCCGCCTTGCGGCCAGCCAGAAAGTCCAGGCAATTGACGATTTCGACCGCATTGCCTGCGGCATCGCCAAGCGGCTGGTTCATGTCGGTTATAAGAGCCGTCGTCGGCAGGCCTGCGCCATTTGCCACATCGACCAGCGCGACGGCGAGATTACGGGCATCCTCCACACTCTGCATGAAAGCGCCGTTGCCGACCTTCACATCCAGAACCAGCGTCTGAAGTCCGGCCGCAAGCTTCTTAGACAGAATGGAGGCGGTGATCAACGGGATGGAATCCACCGTCGCAGTCACGTCCCTGATAGCATAGAGGCGCTTGTCTGCGGGGGCGAGATCGCCCGTCTGGCCGATGATGGCACAGCCGACCGTCTTGACCGTCCGGCGGAACAGGGCTTCGTCCGGCATCACATCGTAACCGGGGATCGCTTCCAGCTTGTCGAGCGTGCCGCCGGTATGGCCAAGACCCCTGCCGGAAATCATCGGCACCGCAAGACCGCAGGCGGCAACGATCGGGGCGAGCATCAGGGAGACGTTGTCGCCGACGCCACCGGTCGAGTGCTTGTCCGCCACCGGCCTGCCAATATCGTTCCAGGACAGGACATCACCGCTGTCGCGCATGGCGAGTGTCAACGCCACCATCTCGTCGCGGTTCATACCCCGGAAAAACACCGCCATGGCAAAGGCAGCGGCTTGGCCTTCCGATATGCCGTCCTTGGACAGCGCCTCGATGAAAGCGGCAATCTCCTGCGGCGCAAGAGACAGGCCATCACGTTTGCGGCGGATGATTTCCTGCGGGATCAAGCTCAATACCCGCTGGCGGCCTTGGCCGGTTCGCCACCGGCCAGCACGTTCAGGACATCATCGAGAACGCCGGAAGCGCCGAAGCGGAACGTGGACGGCATGGCCCAGTCGGGCGCCATGATGGTTTCCGCCAGCCGCAGATAAAGCGTGGCGTCTTCCACCGTGCCGACACCGCCGGCAGGCTTGAAGCCCACCTTCTGCCTACTGTCGCGGATCGCCTGCAACATGATATCGGCGGCTTCCAGCGTGGCGTTGATGGCGACCTTACCTGTTGAGGTCTTGATGAAATCGGCCCCTTCGGCAATGGCGAGTTCGGAAGCACGACGAATAAGAGCCTTGTCCTTCAGCTCGCCGGTTTCGAGAATGACCTTGAGAAGAACGGGTGCGACGCAGACCTTGCGTACGGCAGCCACCATCTCGGAAACAGCCGTTTCATCGCCTGCTATGAACTTACGATAGGGGATGACCAGATCGATTTCGTCGGCACCGTCGCGGATAGCCGCCTCGGTCTCCGCCACCACGGTCGCAACATCCAGATCGCCCGAAGGAAAATTGACGACCGTGGCGATACGGATCGCATGGTCTTTTCCGAAAGCGGCACGCGCCTGGGCGACGAAACGCGGCCAGATGCAGATCGCGGCGGTATTGCCGTATTCGGTATGAGCCCTCTGGCACAAAGCAGCAATCTGCTCGGGCGTGCAGTCTTCCTTGAGGTTGGTCAGGTCCAGCAAGGATAGTGTCAGGGCAGCCGCTTCGCGCGGACGCTGGAGTTCCATGGTCACGCTCCTCCTGCGATCATTTCTTTCAAGATGGCGGCAAGCCTCTTGCCGCCTACCGGAGCCATGTCCTTGGTTTCCTCATGGCTCAGTTCAGCGCCAGTCATGCCGGCACCGTAATTGGTAATAACCGATGCGGCGGCAACGCGCATCCCGAAAAAGCGGGCGAGGATGACTTCCGGCACGGTGGACATGCCGACGGCATCCGCACCCAGCAGCCGCGCCATGCGGATTTCCGCCGGCGTTTCGAAACTCGGGCCGGAAAACCACATATAGACGCCGCCGAACAAGGGCACCGTCGCGCGGATCGCGGCATTACGCATCGCGAGCATCAGGTCCGGATCATAAGCCGTGGTCATGCCGACGAAGCGGTTGTCGCTCTCTTCGCCAATCAGCGGGTTCATGCCGGAATAATTGATATGATCGGTGATCTGCATGACCGAGCCGGGCGGTATGTCCTGCCTGACCGAGCCTGCAGAATTGGTGAGGATGAGCGACTGCACGCCAAGACCGGCGAGCGCCTCAATGACCGCGCGCATGGCGGCCGGATCGCCTTTTTCGTAATAGTGCACCCGGCCGGACAGCATCATCACCGGCTCGCCACCGAGATATCCGGCCACCAACTCGCCCGCATGGCCAGAAACGCCGCTTGCAGGGAAACCGGGAAGTTCGGCATAGGGCACGCGGATCGCATCGCTGACCTCGTCCACAAGCGACCCCAGGCCTGAGCCCAGCACGATGGCGATGCGCGGCATCAGGCCATTCAGACGCTCCACCAGAATATCGATCAGCGTATCCGGCATCAGGGCAGCTCGGTCTTGAAGCTGAAGGGCAAAAGTTCATCCATGGTCATGACCTTCTGAACACCGGTTTCGTCACAGAGATAGACCTTGGTGTCTGGCGAGGCGAATTCGGCGATCTTCTGCCGGCAGCCGCCGCAGGGCGGGCAAAGAGCAAGCTTTTCCGCGATGACGGCGATCTCGCTTATCTTCTTTGCTCCACCCATGATCATGGCGCTGATGGCCGAAGGCTCGGCGCACCAGCCTTGAGGGAAGGAGAGGTTCTCGATATTGGCGCCCTTGTAGATCTTACCGTCTTCAGCGCGGATTGCCGCACCGACAGGGAATTTCGAATAGGGCGCATGGGCAAAGGCCATGGCCTCCACCGCTGCCTCGAACAACTGATGGGACATTGGTTCACGGGACATGGATTTAACGCTCCTTCGCATAGGCAACGCCACCGGCCTTGGGGGGCTTGGCGACGCCGATGAAACCGGCAAGCAGGATGCAGGTCAGAATATAGGGCATGGCCTGGAAAATCTGCACCGGCACTTCACCGATACCCGGCACGGATTTGCCCTGCATGAAGTTGGCGAAAGCATCCAGGAAACCGAAGAGCAGGCATGCGAACATGACCGGCACCGGCTTCCATTTCGCGAAGATCAGCGCGGCTAGTGCGATATAGCCCTTGCCGGCCGACATGTTGGCGATGAAGGCCGCCGATTGCGCAACGGCGAGATAGGCGCCCGAGAAACCGCAGAGGAAGCCGGCAACGATGACGGCGCGGTAACGCATCCATGTCACCGAAATGCCCGCCGTATCGACCGCGCCCGGATTTTCACCCACCGCGCGCAGGCGAAGGCCGAAACGGGTGCGGTAAAGCACCCACCAGGACAGCGGCACTGCCAGAAAGGCGAGATAGGTCAGGATATTGTTGCCGGAAATGACATTGGCGTAGAGCGGGCCGATGAAAGGCACTTCGCGCATCGCATCCGCACCAGGCAGGATGATCGGTGCGAAACGGCCTTCGCCCGGCAATTGCGGCGTGCGCCCGCCCTGCCCGAACCACGCCTGCCCCAGAACCACCGTCAGACCGGCGGCAATGAAGTTAAGCGCCACGCCCGAAACGATCTGGTTGCCGCGATTTGTGATGACGGCAAAGCCGTGGATCAGCGAAAACAGGATGGAGACGGCGATGCCCGCAAGCAGGCCTGCCCAGGGATTTGCGGTGAGATAGGCGACACAAGCCGAAGCAAAGGCTGCCGCCAGCATCTTGCCTTCAAGGCCGATATCGAACACGCCCGCGCGTTCGGAAAACAGCCCGGCAAGCGCCGTAAACAGAAGCGGGATGGTGAGACGGACGGTCGAGCCGAGAATGCTGACCAGCATATCGAAGAAATCCATATCAGCTCACCCCTTTGCCAAGCGCTGGTAGATGCGGACGATCGCCGGCCGGTACATGTATTCGAGCGCGCCGGCAAACAGGATAACCAGACCCTGGATGACGACGATCATCTCACGGGTAATATTCGGCATCTCGAAAGAGAGGTCTGCACCGCCCTGATAGAGAATGCCGAACAGCAGCGCCGAAAACAGAATGCCGAGCGGGTGGCTTCGCCCCATCAGCGAGACGGCGATGCCGACGAAACCCGCACCGCCGACAAATTCCACCTGCAAGCGGGCGGACGCGCCCATGACCGGGTTCAGCGCCATCATACCTGCCAGACCGCCGGAAATGAGCATGGCGATGATGACGGTGCGCGCATAGGGAATGCCGGCATAGACGGCGGCCGAGGGGCTGACGCCGAGCGTGCGCATCTCATAACCGAGCTTGGTGCGCCAGATCAGCACCCAGACGAGAAAACACATGACCAGTGCGATGATGAAGGAGACGTTGAACGGCGCCGGCCCGAGCTTCAGGCCGAACAGCGCCATCAGCCAGTCGAGCTTCGGCAATTGCCCACCTGGCAGAAAGGTGCGCGTTTCCGGCGCCATCTTGCCCGGCACGATCAGCACGTTCACCAGCAGATAGACCATCAACGCCGCAGCGATGAAGTTGAACATGATGGTGGTTATGACGACGTGGCTACCGCGTTTTGCCTGCAGCCATGCTGGAATAAACGCCCAGGCCGCGCCGAAAACCGCAGCGCCGATGATGGCGAAGGGCATCGTCACATACCAGGGCACATAACGGTCGAGCGCCAGCGCCACCAGCGCCGCGCCCAGTCCGCCAATATAGGCCTGGCCTTCAGAACCGATGTTGAACAGACCGGCATGGAAGGCGACCGCCACAGATAGGCCGGTGAAGATGAAACTCGTCGTATAAAACAGCGTGAAGCCGATGGCATCGCCACGACCTAGCGCACCTTCGATGAGCAGGCGAAGCGCCGCGAGCGGATTTTCACCGATCGACCAGACGACGAGGCCGGAAATCAGAAATGCGGTAACTACATTTAAAAACGGCAGGAGGCCGTAGGTGATCCAGTTTGGCAGGGGTACGGAAGCGGTGCTCATTCATGCCTCATGCGGCGATGCCGGCCATCATCAGGCCCAGCGTCTGTTCTTCGGCTTCCGCCGTTTTTTCTCCAACGACACGCCCGGCGAACATGACCATGATCCGGTCCGAAAGGGAACGGATTTCATCGAGTTCAACCGAAACCAGCAAGATCGCCTTGCCGGCATCGCGCATTTCGATGATGCGGCGATGGATGAATTCGATGGCGCCGATATCCACACCGCGGGTCGGCTGGCCGATGATCAGCATCTTGGGGTCACGCTCGATTTCGCGGGCAACGACGATCTTCTGCTGGTTGCCGCCGGAAAAATTGGCGGTCTTCAGCTGCGGGTTCGACGGGCGGATATCGTATTTCTCGATCTTTTCGACTGCATCCTTGCGGATGGCCTCGGGGTTGAGGAAAGGGCCTTTGCCGTATCGCTCGTCATGGTGATAGCCGAGGATGGAATTTTCATATTCCTCGAATTTCAGCACCAGCCCCATATGGTGCCGGTCTTCCGGAATATGTGCGAGACCGAGTTCGCGCAGAATGGACGGATCGGGTCGGTCAACCTTCTGCCCGGCCACCCATATCTCTCCCGAGTAAGGCTTGCGGATGCCTGCGATCGCTTCGAGAAGTTCGGACTGGCCATTGCCGGCCACACCGGCGATGCCGACGATTTCGCCGGCGCGGACATCCAGCGAGACATCGTCCACCATGGTGACGCCCCGGCTGTCCTTGACGGTCAGATTACGGATGGAAAGGAGAACCTCGCCCGGCGTCGTCTCGCCTTTTTCCACCCGCAGCAGCACGCGACGGCCGACCATCAGTTCGGCCAGTTCCTCAACGCTGGTTTCGGAGGTTTTGCGGGTCGCCACCATTTCGCCGCGGCGCATGACGGAGACGGAATCCGTGATCGCCATGATCTCGCGCAGCTTGTGGGTGATGAGGATGACGGTTTTGCCCTGCTCACGCAGGACACCGAGGATCTTGAAAAGATGATCGGCTTCCGCAGGCGTGAGAACGCCGGTCGGCTCGTCGAGGATCAGGATTTCGGCGCCACGATACATGGCTTTCAGGATTTCGACGCGCTGTTGCAGGCCGACCGGCAGTTCTTCGATCACAGCATCCGGATCTACTTCCAGCCCGTAGTCGTCTTCAAGGCGCTTCAACTCCTTGCGCGCAGCCGCCCTGCCCTTGGCAAGCGATGCGCCGCCTTCCGCGCCCAGCATGACGTTTTCCAGCACGGTGAAATTTTCCACCAGCATGAAATGCTGATGCACCATGCCGATGCCCGCACTGATCGCAGCCTGGCTGTCGCGGATCGATACCGGCGCGCCGTTTACCCGGATTTCACCGGCATCAGCCTGGTAAAAACCGTAGAGGATCGACATCAGGGTCGATTTTCCGGCACCGTTTTCCCCGATGATGCCGTGGATCGTACCCTTGGCAACGGTCAGGTTGATATTCTTATTGGCGTGAACGGCACCGAATTTTTTATCGATGCCCACGAGTTCGATTGCTGGGTCCATACTCAAACCGAAACCTCTCCGAAGGCTGGATATGAAAAGGGCGCAAGGTGAAAAATCACCATGCGCCCCAGACACATATCATATCATTTCGGGCAGGAATTGTCCGCCATATAGTCATGAACCTTGATGGTGCCGGCAATGATGTCGGCCTTCGCCTTGTCCACGGCGGCGGTCATTTCCGGCGTGATCAGGGCCTTGTTGTTGTCGTCGAGAGCATAGGCAACGCCGTCTTCCTTGACGCCGAGAGCAACGATGCCGGGGGTGAACTTGTCGTCCTTGGCATCCTTGTAGGCGTTGTAGACGGCCAGATCGACGCGCTTGACCATCGAGGTCAGAACCGAGCCGGGGTGCAGGTGGTTCTGGTTGGAATCGACGCCGATCGAGAATTTCTTGTTGTCGGCAGCGGTCTGCAACACGCCGATACCGGTCGCACCGGCTGCCGCGTAGATCACGTCAGCGCCCTGGTCGATCTGGTTCTTGGTCAGTTCGCCACCGCGCACCGGATCATTCCAGGCCGCACCCGTGGTGCCGGTCATGTTCTGGAAGACTTCGATCTTGTCGTTGGCAGCCTTGGCGCCCTGCGCATAACCACAGGCGAATTTACGGATCAGCGGAATATCCATGCCGCCGATGAAGCCGACCTTACCGGTCTTGGAGGCCATGCCTGCCAGAAGACCGACGAGATAAGAGCCTTCGTGCTCCTTGTAGACGACCGAGCGGACATTCGGCAGCTCGACGACGGAGTCGACGATGACGAACTTGGTGTCAGGGAATTCGGCTGCAACCTTTTCCATGGCCGACGTCCAGGCGAAGGACACGGCAACAACCGGGTTAAAGCCCTTGCTGGCGAAGTTGCGGATAGCCTGCTCACCCTGCGTATCGCTGGTCGGTTCAAAATCGCGGAACTCGATGCCCGTTTCTGCCTTGAACTTTTCAGCGCCAGCCGCGGCGGCTTCGTTGAACGACTTGTCGAACTTGCCGCCCGTACCATAAACCAATGCCGGCTTGATATCGGCAGCAAGCGCGGAAGCCGACATGGCGGCGAGCGCAAAAAGCGTCAGAAGGGATTTTTTCATTGTGCAGCCCTGTTGTTGCAATTGATATTTTAAGGGTCCTCCCGCAAACCCGTTGACCGGGAATGTCTGCGGAACCGCCAGCCGTTATCCCGGCTGTGCTTGGCTCATATCCTTGCATGGCTCAATGAAAAATTCATCCGGTTTTTTTGACCCGGTGGAAAAACTTTATTCTGGCGTTTTTTTGGTCTTTCCACCTGGGCAACGTGCAAAAAATCTAGTCGATATTGCAGCTTACGCCGGTTCCCCTGAGCCCGCAGTAGCCGCCCGGATTCTTGGCAAGATATTGCTGGTGATAGTCTTCCGCGTAATAAAATGTTTCAAGCGGTCCAATTTCGGTGGTGATGGCGCGGCCATGCCCCGCCTCGTCCAAAGCCTGCTGAAAAGCGTCGTGCGCCTTCTGCGCCTGCTGCAACTGGCCTTCGGTATTGGCATAGATGGCGGAACGATAGGTCGTGCCGACGTCGTTGCCCTGCCGCATCCCTTGCGTCGGATCATGCTCCTCGAAGAATATCTTAAGCAGGCCTGACAGCGAGATGACGGCCGGATCGTAGACGACCTTGACCACTTCGGCGTGGCCCGTCTGGCCCGTCGTTGTCTCCTGATAGGTGGGATTGCGGGTAAAACCGCCGGCATAACCCACCGCCGTCACCCACACACCCGGCGTCTGCCAGAACAGGCGCTCCGCACCCCAGAAGCAACCCATACCCAGATAGATGATTTCCAAACCATCGGGATAAGGCCCCTTCAAGGGCCGGCCATTGACGAAATGGGTCTCGGGCACGGCAAGCGCCTCTTCACGGCCGGGCAAAGCCGTCTCTTCGGTCGGCATCGTCGTCTTTTTTGAAAGCGTATCGAACAGGAACATTCGGTCCTCCGTGCGGCCGATTATGCCGCTTCTCAGGGTTCACATCTGCGGGGCGCGCGCGCTGTCAGTTGATAAATTCAGACTGACGAACGCCTCATCACTTTGCGCTTCCTGTAACCGGCCATCCAGCAAAGCAGGGATAGCGCGAGGAAAAAAGCAAATGCCGGCAGTCCCGACAGGGCATTTTCAATGAAGCGCCACGCTTCAGGGTGAATATAGTGAGCCAAGGCCGTTTCCACCATGGTGCGCGAGGCAGGAAGAAGATAGTCCCAGACGGACAGGATGCCGGTGATATTGACCGAGGATGTGGAAACCGAGCGGATCGAATCGAGTACGCCAAGAAAAACAGCTGCAATGAGAAGAAGAAAGCTCAAAAACCGCAAAAAAGCTTTCATCAGGATACCTCGGTTGCGGCCCGTCGTTTCGACAGCCATGTTTTGAAAGATATATTGCATCGATAAAGGCGGGAAAACCGGTTTGCAATCGCATCGGAAGGCAGGAAATTGCCGACAATTCAAAAAACTGTCAGATTCGTGTTGATCCCAGCGAATTCATCGGTATATATCGCGCCGTTCCAGTGATTTGCATTCCTCAAAACATGCAGATTTGAAAAAAGGACAGGTGGCCGAGTGGTTTAAGGCGCACGCCTGGAACGCGTGTGTGCGTGAAAGCGTACCGTGGGTTCGAATCCCACCCTGTCCGCCATTTCACCTCACCTCAATGACTTTATAAACGCGCCTCCGCATCGCCATGACCGTGGCAGTCAAAGTCACGTTTTTGCCCTTCTGCAAGCCTTGATGGCTATGCTTCTGCACTGACAGGGGTTTCATCCGCTTTTTTGCAGCGCTTCACCCTCTCTTGCGCCTTGCAGCAGGAAAAATCGCTCCTTATATACGCCGCATAACAGCAGCGAATACTGCAAATCCAAGTCAAGGAGTTGTCCATGGAATGCCTCACGGGGTTCCGACAGCTCGCTTCAAGGAGAGAAGAGCATGGCAAAAGTAATCGGTATCGACCTTGGCACAACCAATTCCTGCGTTGCAGTGATGGACGGCAAGGACACGAAAGTTATTGAAAACGCGGAAGGCGCGCGCACTACGCCATCCATGGTGGCATTTTCCGACGATGGCGAACGCCTTGTCGGCCAGCCGGCTAAGCGCCAGGCGGTCACCAACCCGACCAACACTCTGTTTGCGGTCAAGCGCCTCATCGGTCGCCGTTATGAAGACCCGACCGTCGAAAAGGACAAGGCTCTCGTTCCCTTTGAAATCGTCAAGGGCGATAATGGCGACGCATGGGTGAAGGCTCAGGACAAGAACTATTCCCCTTCGCAGATTTCCGCGATGATCCTTCAGAAGATGAAGGAAACGGCTGAATCCTACCTCGGCGAAAAGGTCGAGAAGGCCGTCATCACCGTTCCGGCATACTTTAACGACGCCCAGCGCCAGGCCACCAAGGATGCCGGCCGCATCGCCGGTCTGGACGTCCTGCGCATCATCAACGAGCCGACCGCAGCAGCCCTCGCTTACGGCCTCGACAAGAAGGACGGCAAGACCATCGCCGTTTACGACCTTGGCGGCGGCACCTTCGATATTTCCGTTCTGGAAATCGGCGACGGCGTTTTCGAAGTGAAGTCCACCAACGGCGACACCTTCCTCGGCGGTGAAGACTTCGACATGCGTCTGGTCGAATATCTGGCCGGCGAGTTCAAGAAGGATCAGGGCATCGACCTGAAGAACGACAAGCTCGCTCTGCAGCGCCTCAAGGAAGCTGCCGAAAAGGCCAAGATCGAACTTTCGTCCTCGCAGCAGACCGAAATCAACCTGCCGTTCATCACGGCTGATGCTTCCGGTCCGAAGCACCTGACGCTGAAGCTGACCCGCGCCAAGTTCGAAAGCCTGGTGGACGATCTGGTGCAGCGCACCGTCGCCCCTTGCAAGGCTGCCCTTAAGGATGCCGGCGTTACCGCTGCCGAGATCGATGAAGTCGTTCTCGTTGGTGGCATGAGCCGCATGCCGAAGGTACAGGAAGTCGTCAAGCAGCTGTTCGGCAAGGAGCCGCACAAGGGCGTGAACCCTGATGAAGTGGTTGCCATGGGCGCCGCCATTCAGGCCGGCGTTCTGCAGGGCGACGTCAAGGACGTTCTGCTTCTCGACGTGACGCCGCTGTCGCTCGGCATCGAAACGCTGGGTGGCGTCTTCACCCGTCTGATCGATCGCAACACGACGATCCCGACGAAGAAGAGCCAGACCTTCTCGACCGCCGAAGACAGCCAGTCGGCCGTGACGATCCGTGTCTCGCAGGGCGAGCGCGAAATGGCACAGGATAACAAGCTGCTCGGCCAGTTCGACCTCGTAGGCCTGCCGCCGGCACCCCGCGGCGTTCCGCAGATCGAAGTGACCTTCGATATCGACGCCAACGGCATCGTGCAGGTTTCGGCGAAAGACAAGGGCACCGGCAAGGAACAGCAGATCCGTATCCAGGCTTCCGGTGGTCTTTCCGACGCCGACATCGAGAAGATGGTCAAGGACGCTGAAGCCAATGCCGAAGCCGACAAGAAGCGTCGTGCGGGTGTCGAAGCCAAGAACCAGGCCGAAAGCCTCGTTCACTCCACCGAGAAATCGGTGAAGGAATATGGCGACAAGGTTTCCGAAACCGACCGCAAGGCTATCGAAGACGCCATTGCCAGCCTGAAGACGGCCGTTGAGGCTTCCGAACCGGATGCCGACGACATTCAGGCAAAGACCCAGACCCTCATGGAAGTTTCCATGAAGCTCGGTCAGGCCATCTACGAAGCGCAGCAGGCTGAAGCCGGCGCTAACGGAGAAGGCGGCAAGGACGACGTCGTCGACGCCGACTATGAGGAAATCAAGGACGACAAGAAGTCCGCGTAATAGCGTGGCTTCCCGTCTCCTGTCGATACATGCAAGACATCCGGCTGCCGAAGTGCAGCCGGAAATCCATTTGCGAGGCTTGTTATCTTAATGGCGAAAGCAGACTTTTACGAAACACTCGGCGTCAGCAAGACCGCGGACGAAAAAGAGCTGAAAAGCGCCTTCCGCAAACTCGCGATGAAATACCATCCGGACAAGAACCCGGATGATGCTGATTCCGAACGGAAGTTCAAGGAAATCAACGAAGCCTATGAAACGCTGAAGGACCCGCAAAAACGCGCGGCCTATGACCGCTTTGGCCACGCCGCCTTTGAAAATGGCGGCATGGGCGGCGGTGGTATGGGCGGCGGCGGTTTCGCCAATGGCGGCTTCTCGGATATCTTCGAAGACATCTTCGGCGAGATGATGGGCGGCGGACGCGCACGCCGCTCTTCCGGCGGTCGCGAGCGCGGCGCCGACCTTCGCTACAACATGGAAATCACGCTGGAAGAAGCCTTTGCCGGCAAGACGGCGCAGATCAGGGTTCCAACCTCGATAACCTGCGATGTCTGTTCCGGTTCCGGCGCAAAACCCGGCACGCAACCCAAAACCTGCGGCACCTGTCAGGGTTCCGGTCGCGTGCGCGCAGCCCAGGGCTTCTTCTCGGTAGAACGCACCTGCCCCACCTGCCACGGGCGTGGACAGACGATTTCCGATCCGTGCAGCAAGTGCCACGGCCAGGGCCGCGTGACGGAAGAGCGTTCGCTTTCGGTCAACATTCCCTCGGGTATCGAGGATGGCACCCGCATTCGCCTGCAGGGCGAAGGCGAAGCCGGCATGCGTGGCGGCCCGGCGGGCGATCTCTACATCTTCCTGTCCGTGCGTCCGCATGAGTTCTTCCAGCGCGACGGCGCCGATCTCTATTGCACCGTGCCGATCTCCATGACGACGGCCGCTCTTGGCGGCACCTTCGATGTGACGACGCTCGACGGCACGAAGTCTCGCGTCACGGTTCCGGAAGGCACCCAGCCAGGCAAGCAGTTCCGCCTGAAGGGCAAGGGCATGCCGGTGCTGCGTTCGGCGCAGACTGGCGATCTCTACATCCAGATCCAGATCGAGACACCGCAGAAGCTCAGCAAGCGCCAGCGCGAGCTGTTGCAGGAGTTCGAGCAACTCTCGTCCCAGGAGAATAATCCGGAATCGACCGGCTTCTTTGCCCGGATGAAGGAATTCTTCGACGGCTGATCTGCGGCCGTTACCCACTAAAAAAAAGCGCCGCCGTCTTTCGGGACTGGCGGCGTTTTTCGTTGATATCAGCCAGTAAAACCGCCCGCATCAAGATATTGCCGTTCCTCCGGCGTCGTTTCCCGCAGCAATATGTCGTTGCGATGCGGAAAGCGGCCAAAACGCGCGACGATATCGCGATGCTCTTCGGCATGGTGGAGATAAAGCCCGCCAAGCGGCCGGTTGAGCGTGCAGGCACGCTCCTGATCCTCGATGCTTTCCGAATGGGAAAAGGGCAGATAGAAAAAGACCCGCAAATCCTCGGTCACCGCCTGATCGTGGCCGCGACGGATGGCCTCGCTGGCGAACATGCGTGCCAGCGGATCGGTCGCATACATATGCGCTGTCTCGCGAAAGCAGTTACGCGGGAACTGATCCAGCAGAAGCATCAGCGCGAGGCTGCTTTCCGCACCGTCCAGCCAGCCATCCAATTCGCGCCTTGCAGCGGCAAAATGGGCATCGCGGAAACGGTCATGAAAGTGATCGTCGAAGGTGGCGTCCTTGTCGAACCACTTGTCCGGTCCTGCCTGCTTCCAGAAATCCACAATTTCGGCGGCAAGTGCGGCTGTATCGCTCGTCATGGGGTCTCCCTCATCAATAATGCGGCGGCCGGGTGATTGCGGGTGCGTCCAGCGACTGCTCCTCAAGGCTCAGGAACCTTTCCGTCAACCGGTCGAGCTTGGCGCGGGTCTGTTCCACCACCTTCCACTGTTCCGTCAGCTGGTCGGACAGTTCCTCTATAGTCTTGGCCTGATGCGCGATCGTTTCCTCAAGCGCAATGATCCGTTTTTCGGTTTCCGACGTCATATCGACCTCTCTTTCCCGCCCTTCCTTGGCCCTAAAAAGCTTCAAGTCAACCATATGCCGCTTCGGTGAACCGGATTCCTCACAGCGATCCCATCAACGCAGAAACGCCGGCGACATTTCCATCACCGGCGTTCCGAATATTTCGAGACCTGCTCAGTCTTCTTCTACGAAAACCTCTTCGCGCTTTTTCTTCACGCTGGGCAGGAAGACGATGATCAGCACCGCCAGAGCAATAAACAGCAGGGTAGCGCTGATCGGTCGGGTGACGAAGGTCGTCGGATCGCCACGTGACAGGATCATGGCGCGTCGCAGGTTTTCCTCCAGCAGTGGCCCAAGCACGAAGCCCAGCAGCAGCGGCGCCGGCTCGCAGCGCAGCTTCACGAGCACATAACCAATGAAGCCGAAGAAGGCGACGGCGTAGAGATCGAAGACGTTGGAATTAACGCTGTAAACTCCGATGGCGCAGAAGGCCATGATGATGGGGAAAAGCACGTAATAAGGCACCGTCAGCAGCTTCACCCAAAGCCCGATCAGGGGCAGGTTGAGGATGACGAGCATCAGATTGCCAATCCACATCGAGGCGATGATGCCCCAGAACAGCGCCGGCTGCTCGGTCGCAACGTTCGGGCCGGGCACGATGCCCTGAATGATCATCGCACCGATCATCAGCGCCATCACCGGGTTTGCGGGAATACCGAGCGTCAGAAGCGGGATGAACGATGTCTGGGCACCGGCATTATTGGCGGATTCCGGACCGGCAACACCGGCGACCGCACCGTGTCCAAACTCCTCAGGATGCTTGGAGACGCGTTTCTCGACGGTGTAGGATGCGAAGGCAGCGAGAATTGCACCGCCGCCGGGCAGGATGCCCAGTGCCGAACCGATGACCGTACCGCGCAGCACCGGGCCAACCATGGCCTTGAAGTCTTCCTTCGACGGCATCAGGCTGCTGACCTTGGCGATCAGCACCGAGCGCGTGCGCTCGTTTTCGAGATTGCGCAGGATTTCGGCGATACCGAATACACCCACCGCCACCGCAACGAAATTCAGCCCATCGGCATATTCACGGATGCCGAGAGTGAAGCGTGGCGCGCCGCTGTAGATATCCGTGCCGACCAGACCGAGCAGCAGGCCAAGCACGACCATGGCCAGCGCCTTGACGATGGAACCATGGGCAAGCGCGATGGATGAGACGAGGCCGACGACCATCAGCGAGAAATATTCCGCCGCGCCGAATTCCAGCGCAATCGCCGTCAAAGGCGGTGCAAAGACTGCCACGAGAAAGGTGGAAACCGTGCCGGCGAAAAACGAGCCGATGGCGGCAATTGCAAGTGCGGCACCCGCCTTGCCCTTGCGCGCCATCTGGTAGCCGTCAATGGCGGTAACGGCGGATGAGGATTCTCCCGGCATGTTGATGAGGATCGCCGTGGTGGAGCCGCCATATTGCGCGCCGTAATAGATGCCTGCGAGCATGATGAGCGATGAGACGGGCTCAAGCTGAAAGGTGATCGGCAACAGCATGGCGATGGTTGCGGTTGCGCCGATGCCCGGCAGCACGCCAATGAGCGTGCCGAGCAGCACGCCAATCAGGCAGAAAAACAGGTTTGCCAGCGACGTGGCCGTGACGAAACCGAGAGCAAGATTATCAAGCAATTCCATTACGGCACCTCAAAATTTAAGCCAGGGGCCGAAGCGCTGGAATGGCAGGCCGAGACCATAATTGAACACAGCAACGGAAAAGACCGTGATGGCGGCGGAAATAATGACGGCCATGAGCGGGCTCATCTTGTGCGAGGCGAAGGCTGCGATAAGGGCGCTGAAAAAAAGCGCCGGTACGAAACCAAGACCCCGGACCGTGAAACCGAAAAAGATCGGCGCGGGCAGGATGAAAAAAATCCCCCGCCAGGCGATTGCACCGAGGGCATCGCCCTGCACACGGGTGGCGCGAATGAATATTACCCCGCCAAGCAGGATCAGCACGATTGCCAGAACAAGCGGAAAATAACCCGGCCCCATGCGGAAGGCGGTTCCGATATCCAGCCCGAAAGACTGCAACGCGAAAAAAGCGCCAAAACCGATGAAAATTGCCCCACAGGCTGCCTCGGCAGGGTCAATGAAAAACGACTTCATGAAAGATGCCCCTCCACTGCGGCCGGTCACACACCGTTCCGCGCGTTAAATTGACGGCAAGAAGCCGGCGGCAGGGTGCCGCCGGCAATTGCTCCAACCATCAGTCGGCATATTGGCCGGCGCCCTCGATCACAGGCTTCCAGCGGGCGATTTCGCTTTCAAGCTTGGTCTTGAGCGCTGCGGGCGTCGCATCGGCTTCCGGGGAAGGCGTGGTGCCGAGTTCAGCAAAACGGGCCGCCACGTTCTTGTCCTTCAGCGCGACCTGCAGCGACTTGGAGAGCTTTTCGTTGATCTCGGCCGGTGTACCCTTCGGCGTGTAGATACCGTGCCAGATACCCACCTCAAGCTTCGGCAGGCCCGATTCGGCAACTGTCGGTACGTCCGGCAGCACGTCGAGCCGTTTGGCCGAGGTTACGGCATAGGCTTTAACGGTCCCGCCCTGGATTTGCTTGGTGGTGTTGGTGGTCTGGTCGCACATGATATCGACCTGTCCGCCGAGCAGGTCGGTCATGGCCGGGCCTGTGCCCTTGTAGGGAACAGTGACCAGCGGTGTCTCGATCGCGCTCATGAACAACATGCCGCACAGATGCGAAGCAGCACCGATGCCGGCATTGGCAACGGTGACCTTGTCCTTGTTCGCCTTGGCGTAGTCGATCAAACCCTTGAGATCCTTGGTCTCGAGCGTCTTACGCGACAGAATGGTCATCGGCACTTCCGTGACCAGTCCGACATATTCGAAAGCGTTCAGGGTATCATAGGCGAGCTTGCGATAAAGCGTGGCGCTCGTCGCCATGCCGATGTGATGCAGCAGAACGGTGTAACCGTCCGGATCCGACGCCGCCACGCGGCCAGCGCCCAGCGTGCCACCAGCGCCGCCGACATTTTCGACGATGATCTGCTGGCCGAGATCCTTCGACATGGATTCAGCGACAAGACGCGCGACCGTATCTGTCGGGCCACCGGCGGCAAAGGGCACGACCATGGTGATGTTGCGCTCGGGGTAGTTCTGAGCGGATGCAGAAAGCGCAAAAAGGGAAACGGCAGCGGCGGCAGCAAGGCCGGTAACTGTCTTCAGTATTTTCATCGATTCCTCCCGGATGAAAATGTTCGCCACTTCAGCCGCGCATGCTCCTCCATGGCGACCGGGGTGAGCCATTTGCGATCCGGGATTGCCGTTCAGCAACGGCGGTCTTGCGGCAAGGCGCGCTTTTATCGCCATCATGGGCAGCAATGGGTGGATTTCTACCCATACGGGCTCATCCATGGGTGGAAATCCACCCATCACACCTCGGTCATGTGCCGGTGCAGCTCATATTTCTGCATTTTCTCGTAAAGCGTTTTGCGTGAAATGCCGAGGCTCTCATAGACGGATTTCAGATTTCCGCCGTGGGCGGCGATCGCGCGCGCAATAAGGCTTTTTTCATAAGCGGCGACCCTTGCGGCAAGCGCCGCCTTGCCATCGCCCTCAAATGGCAGCGAGGTTTCGGAGACATCGCTTTCCAGACCGAGAACGAAACGGTCCGCCGCATTGCGCAATTCCCGGACATTGCCCGGCCACTCACGCAGGGAAATGACTGAGAGCAGATGCTGCGGAACGTCCATATCTTCCCGACCGTAACGGGCAGCAGCCTCCCGCACCAGATGCAGGAAAAGCAGCGGTATGTCGGCACTGCGCTGCGAGAGGGACGGCACGAGAATCGTCGCCACGTTCAGGCGGTAGAGAAGATCGGCACGGAACCGCCCTGCCGCGACTTCCTGCTCCAGATCGACCTTGCTGGTGGCGATGAAGCGGACGTCGAGCTCGACTGTTTCATTGGAGCCGAGACGGGTGATCACCCGTTCCTGCAACACGCGCAGGAACCGGCCCTGCAATTCAAAGGGCATGGAACCGATCTCGTCCAGCAATATGGTGCCGCCGCGGGCGTGCTCGAACTTGCCGTAGCGCGGGCGCAGTGCGCCGGGAAAAGCGCCAGCCTCGTGGCCGAACAGCTCGCTTTCGATCAGCGTTTGCGGAAGGGCGGCACAATTGATGGCGACAAAGGGCCGGTTGGCTCTGGCGCTGATATCGTGAAGTGCGCGCGCCACCACTTCCTTGCCCGCACCGGTATCGCCGACAATGAGCGTATCGGCATCCGTCGCACCGATGGCGCGAATGCGGTAACGCAGATCGACCATGACCTGGGTTCTGCCGGGCAGACGCGTTTCGAGATCGTCATGCTTGCCCGCCACCGCCTTCAGGCGGCGGTTTTCCAGTACCAGTGCCCGCCGGTCGTTGGCTCTTTTTATGATGCCGGCGAGATATTGGGGGGTGAAGGGCTTTTCGATGAAGTCATAAGCACCGTTGCGCATGGCATTGACGGCAAGCTGCACATCGCCATGGCCCGTCATCAGGATGACAGGTATTTCCGGGTCAAGCTCCCGCACCTTCTGCAGCAGCGTCATGCCATCCATGCCGGGCATCCTGATATCGCTGACCACGACGCCATCGAAGCTGTAGCCGATGAGTTCAAGCGCATGTTCGGCGCTCGCCAGCATGGTGACCGCAAAACCGGAAAGTTCCAGCGCCTGCGCGGTGGAAAAGCGCAGTTCCTCCTCGTCATCAATCAACAGAACCCGCGACATGGTCATTCCGCCGCCACCTCCACACGATAGGCTGCTGCCGGTAATTCGATCTCGAATTCCGCGCCGCCGTCTTCATGGTTTCTGACACGCAGCTGGCCGCCAAAATCCTTGATGATGTTGTAGGTGATGGAAAGGCCGAGACCAAGGCCACGGCCCACGCCCTTGGTGGTGAAGAAGGGATCGAAGATGCGCTCCGAAATCGCCGGAGGAACGCCCGGACCTCGGTCACGAATGAAAATCGAAACCGTCTGACCGTGCAGCACGGCTTTCAAAGCGATGCGACGATCCTCGCGCCCTTCCACCGCATCGGCGGCATTGGAGATGATGTTGACCAGCACCTGCTGCAGCCGCACCGGCCCGGCCTTCACCGCAAGCGGCACCGGACCAAGATCAACATCCAGCACCGCATCGGCGGCCTTCAGCCGTGCTCCAACAATTTCCAGCGTATCGCGAAGGACGGCATCCAGCGCGACCGCAGCCATTTTCTCATTGGGTTTGCGGGCAAAATTTCTCAGATGCCTGCTGATAGAAGCCATGCGATCGATAAGGCCCGAAATACGCCTGAGGTTTTCCGTCACCTCTTCCAGACGTCCACGTTCCACGAGAAGAGAGGCGTTTTCCGCATAATTCTTGGCGGCTGCGAGCGGCTGGTTGAACTCGTGCGAAAGTGCTGCCGACATTTGCCCGAGCGCTGCAAGCTTGCCCGCCTGAACCAGGTCATTCTGCATCTTGCGCAATTGTTTCTCCGTCTGGCGGCGCTCGGCGATTTCGTGTTCGATCTCACGGTTCACCCGCGCGAGATCGGCTGTGCGCTCCTCCACCCGCCGCTCCAGCTCCGCCTGAGCTTCGGCCTGGTGGGTCAGGCGTTCGCGCAGGCGCCGCCGTCTTTGCAGCATGGCGGCGACCACGGCAGCCGCAAGACACAGGCAGAGGATGATCGCGATCATCGCCGTCTTGACCTGCGTCCTGAGTGAGCCGGTATCCATCAGCACGCTGACCGTCCAGCCCGCGTCGGGCATCGGCTGCGACAAGACGAGATATTCCCTGTCACCGTCGTTCTGGCTGATCGTCATCAACTGATGAGAGCCGAAATTGCCGTTTTTCAGCGGCAGTTCCTTCAGGTCGGCATTGGCGTAACGCCGGGATGCCGCCGTGCGCGCAAGCCTTTCCGGTGTCAGCGGCATCAGGCCGGAATAAAGCCACTGCGGCGTTCCGGTCATAAAGATGATGCCTTCCGGGTCCGATACGAGAATGCGGTTTTCACCATCGCCGAACGACGCCTCTATGCCTTCAATATCGACCTTGAAGACGATGACGCCCTTGATCTCCTCGTTGAAGAGAATAGGCGCGGAAAAATAATAACCGCGCTTGTGGGAGGTGGTGCCTAGCGCAAAGAAACGCGACGGGAAGCCCTTGGCGGCATCCTGAAAATAGGGACGGTAGCTGAAATTCTCACCGACGAAGCTCGTGGGTCCATCATAGTTACTGGCGGCGATGGTCACTCCGTCCAGCGTGATGATGTAGATGTCAGAGGATTCCAGCAATGTATTGATGGATTTGAGATAGATATTGGCGCGCTGGCGCATCGCCTCATCCTGTGGATGCGCGACAAGCTCCTCAATGTCGTCGTGATCGGCGATCAGGGCGGGCAGCGGCTCGAAACGGCTCAAAAGCCCGCCAAGAGCCGAGACGGCCAGCCTGAGGGTGGTGCGGCCCTGATCGGAGACTTCGCCGAAATAGCTTTCCGCAATGATGCCGCTGCCCTTGGTCACGGCGCCGTAACCGAGGCCGAGGCTGAGCAGCGTCAATAAAATCCAGCGATATTTCACCGAAGCGCCCCTCCCCGTTGCAGGCATCAGACCTGCTCTCCCGAACAGAGTGTAGGAGGAGTGATCGGATTTTCCAAGTAACCGAAAAAAGCAGCTAAACGACCTGAAAACAAAAAACCGGCCACGAGGGCCGGTTTTCCGTAAAGATTATTTCAGAAAGCTTATGCGCTTTCCTTCGGCGTCAGAACCTGACGACCGCGATACATACCGGTCTTCAGATCGATATGGTGCGGACGGCGCAGTTCGCCGGAGTTCTTGTCTTCAACGTAGGTCGAAGCCTTGAGACCGTCAGCCGAGCGGCGCATGCCGCGCTTGGACGGGCTTGTTTTTCTTTTTGGTACAGCCATTTTTGTTACTCCACTTTAGCGGCGAAACAACGTAACCGGCCATAACCAAAGGCCGAATGTCGGGTGTCTCGATATCGGAAATTTGGCGCGCTTATACATGCCCAAACGGGCTTTGACCAGCCCTGACGCGCATTTTTTCCGATTAAGCCGGTTTGCTGCGACGAGCGGGCGGCAGGCCTTTGCAAATCATGCTTCACTTCCTATCAAAAACCACGAGTTCCCTAAAGTGGTTCATGTCCCTGAATTCACAAAAAGCTGGCGCGCGCATCTCGATTATCGGCGCTGCCGCACGCAGTTTTTCCAGCTCTTCATCCAGCATCGCCTGCCATCGCGGCAGGCACTCCGGATCGAACCAGCGCGTGACATAAGCCAGCGTAATATGGAATTGATAGGTGTCGTGATCGGGATGCCGATAACCGAAAGCTTCGGCAAAGCTATCCCGCCACAGCGCAATGATCCGGTCGTCTTCGGCGCTGGCACCCTTCAGCACCAGCCCCGTCGGCTTGAGACCAGTCACCTGCATATTGAAACCAGGCAGGCCCGGAAAATCCGCCAGACGATCGCAATAATACTCCGTCATCGTGTCGATCGGAGTATCGAGTCGCATGTCTTCCGGCCAGTAGGGAAATGCACGGCGATATTCGATAATGCCCTGAAATACCGTCATATGCAGGCTGGAAACCGGTGTGCAGGCCAGCTGCGATGCCTCGGGCATATCCAGAAGACGCTGGCGTGTCCCGATGATCGCGCTTTCGGTTTTCGACCCTTCAACGAGATGGCAGACCACGGTATTGCCCGGCTCGAGCAGGAATTCACCATCCGTATTATAGCGGCGACCCAAATGGCGCGGCGGCTGATCGTGGCTGGCAGCGGAAAAAGATTCCAGATCTTTTGAAACGAGCGGGGCGTGCATGGGGAACTCCTTTTGAGACGTTTCCCCTAATCTGCGCACGCAACAAACCAATGACACCAATCGGTCAATGGCCGGTCAATTCCCGTCAATGCGCCTCGTCCCAGTTGTCGGCCGCGCGGGCATCCACCTTGAGCGGAACCCTCATGGAAATAGCCGGCATGGCTGCATTTTCCATCACCGAGACGACGATGGGCAGGGTCTTTTCGATTTCCCCTTCCTCGACTTCGAAGATGAGTTCGTCATGTACCTGCAGCAGCATGCGGGCGGAAAGCTTCTCCGCCTCCAGCACCGGCTCGATACGGACCATCGCACGGCGGATGATATCGGCTGCAGACCCCTGGATTGGTGCGTTGATGGCTGC
The DNA here is from genome assembly GCF_052114365.1 of Agrobacterium sp. MCAB5. Lineage (NCBI taxonomy): Bacteria > Pseudomonadati > Pseudomonadota > Alphaproteobacteria > Hyphomicrobiales > Rhizobiaceae > Agrobacterium > Agrobacterium sp. MCAB5. Next base: position 58,295 of record NZ_JBFREP010000001.1, on the reverse strand, counting down.
ACGCTCGTTGAAGGCCTTCATGGAAGGGTTGGAGGAGCGGATTTCCGGATAATGCGCGCGGCGGCCGAAAATCGTCTCGACATAGCCGTTCTCGCGGGCGAAAGCCTTGGTCGCTTCCATGTAATCGCGAATGCCAGGAAAACGCTCGAAATATTTCTTGATATATTCGCCCGCTTCGGAGCGCGCGATGCTGAGCTGGTTGGCAAGGCCGAAAGCGGAAATACCGTAGATGATGCCGAAGTTGATGGCCTTGGCACGTCGGCGCACTTCAGACGGCATGCCTTCCACCGGCACCCCGAACATTTCCGATGCGGTCATCGCATGAATGTCGATGCCGTTTTCGAATGCGCTGCGAAGCTGCGGAATGTCGGCGACATGGGCAAGCACACGTAGCTCGATCTGGCTGTAATCGGCGGAAAGAAGCTTGTGTCCGGGGGTGGAGATGAAGGCCGTGCGGATCTTGCGACCTTCCGCCGTGCGCACCGGAATGTTCTGAAGGTTCGGCTCCGAGGACGACAGGCGCCCCGTGGTGGTGGAGGCCAGCGCGTAGGACGTGTGAACCCGTTTCGTCTGCGGATGGACATATCCGGGAAGCGCATCCGTATAGGTCGATTTCAGCTTGGTCAGCTGCCGCCAGTCGACGATCTTTCGCGGTAATTCGGCACCTTCCGCCGCCAAATCTTCGAGAACCTGCGCCGATGTCGACCATTGGCCCGTCTTGGTCTTGGAGCCGCCAGGCAGGCCCATCCTGCCGAACAGGATATCGCCGAGCTGCTTTGGCGATCCGATGTTGAAACGCTCGCCTGCCAGTTGGTAGACTTCCTCTTCGAAAGCAGCCGCCTTCTGGGCGAGTTCACCGGAGAGACGCGACAGGATCTGTCGGTCCACGGTGATGCCACGCTCCTCCATATGCGCCAGTACAGGCACCAGAGGGCGCTCCAGCCGCTCATACACACTGGTCAGCCGCTCTGCGGCAAGCCGGGGCTTCAGCACCATCCACAGCCGCAGGGTGACATCCGCGTCTTCGGCGGCGTAAGCGGTCGCCTTGTCAATATCGACGAAATCGAAGGTGATGCTCGACTTGCCCGATCCCGCCACGTCCTTGTAGGCGATCGGCGTGTGGCCGAGCCAGCGTTCGGAAAGCGTATCCATGCCATGCGTGGTTTTTCCCGCCTCAAGAACGTAGGAAATCAGCATGGTATCGTCGAAACTCTGCATGACGACGCCGTGGCGCTTCATCAGCAGGTAGTCATATTTGAGGTTCTGCGCGATTTTCAGAACGGCGTCGTCCTCAAGAAGATCCTTTAAACGTGCCAGCGCCTCGGCAAACGGCACCTGTCCTTCAGCAAGCCTGATGCCATCGCTGAAAAGATCGCCACCGGAGCCGGTCTTGTGCGTCAATGGCACATAGGCAGCGCGGATATCGGTGCCTGAGGCATCCTTGCCGTTATCGGCAATCGCCAGCGAAAAACCGACGAGTTCCGCCTGCATGGGGTCGAGCGAGGTCGTTTCCGTGTCGAAGGCGACGACACCTGTTTCGCGGGCAGCGGCAACCCAACGATCCAGCTCCGCCAGATCCCTGATCGTCGTATAGGCGGTCGTGTCGATCTTGGCGGCGGAGAAAACCGTCTGCCGTGCGGTGGCGAGATCGGTGGGCGCACTGCCCTCCCCTGTCACCTTCCGTGCCGGAGCGTTGGTTGACGCTGGCACAGCGGTCTTGTCATCAGCTGCGGCAACTGCAGGCGCGGCATCGAGGTCTGGTCCATGGGCATCAGCGCCCCATTGCACCGGCACATTGGCGGCTTCGATGGCCGAGGCGTCGCTATCGGTGGCTTCAGCCACCCGGCGCGTCAGCGTCGTGAACTCCATCGCCTTGAGGAAAGCGATGAGTTTCGGGCCGTTCTGCGGTTCGAGCACCAGTTCTTCCAGAGACTGCTCCAGCGGCACATCGGTTCTGAGCGCCACGAGCTGTCTGGAAAGGCGGGCAAGATCGGCATTGGCGATGATATTCTCGCGGCGTTTCTGCTGCTTGATTTCTCCTGCCCGCGCCAGCAGCGTGTCGAGATCGCCGTATTCTTCCAGCAATTGCGCGGCCGTTTTCGGCCCGATACCAGGAATACCCGGAACATTATCGGTGGAATCGCCGGTCATCGCCTGAAGGTCGATCATCTTTTCCGGGGCTACACCCCATTTTTCGACGACATCGGGAACGCCGATCTGCTTGTCCTTCATGGCGTCGTACATATGCACATTGGCCGTGACGAGCTGCATCAGATCCTTGTCGGAAGAAATGATGGTGACATCGGCGCCAATCGCCTCCGCCTGACGGGCGTAAGTGGCGATGATGTCATCCGCCTCGAAGCCTTCCGTCTCGATGCAGGGAAGGTTGAAGGCCCGTGTCGCCTCGCGGATCAGGCCAAACTGCGGCACCAGATCTTCCGGCGGTGCGGTGCGGTTGGCCTTGTATAGATCGTACAGCTCGTTGCGGAAGGTTTTCGACGAATAGTCGAAAATCACGGCAAAATGCGTGGGCGTGACGCCGACATCAGTATTGCGCGCATCCTTCAGGAGCTTCCACAACATGTTGCAGAAGCCGGAAACGGCGTTGACCGGCAGCCCATCCGACTTGCGGTTCAGCGGGGGAATGGCATGGAACGCCCGGAAAATGAAACCGGAGCCGTCAACGAGGAAGAGATGATCGCCTTTTTTCATGGCGATATGGATAGCGCGGGGCCGTTTTGACGTCCACAGAAAGTTCAAACAACGCACCGCAAAGCGCACGGGGCTAAGCCGCTGGAGGCACCGGCGAAATTCGCGTGAACCTTACGAATTTGTAATAGATTTTCCCTTGAAAAGCCGCATTTGCACACACATTTCTTAGGGGACGGCGCCTGATCACGCCGTAGTCTGATTGTAGGCTCGTCCCCCGCCGCATCAGACCGGACAAAGGCCTTCCCCCCCCTCTCCGGGCCTTTGTCCTCTTATATGACCGCCATGGCCGTCCCCTCCCGGCCATGGCGGTTTTTATTTGTGCCGGGTTTCTGACTGGCATAAACATATCATGCGATATATATCCCACTATCGAAATTGCGCGATTGCGCCGACCAGATGCCAGACGGATTGATGAATGGGTTTTTCCCGGGACGAATCGGCGATCTATCTCGCCGCAAAAATGGCGAGGGAATTCACCATGGCGCTCCAGAAGAGAGCTGCCGCGCTGGGGTTTTCTCCTGGACAATTCCCCATCCTCATCGAACTGTGGCATGAGGAGGGACTGACGCAACGGCAATTGCTGGATAGAATCGACGTGGAGCAGGCGACGCTTGCCAATACGCTGTCCCGCATGGAGCGCGACGGGCTGATCGTGCGCAAATCCCACCCAAGCGACCGCCGCGCGCAGATCATCGAACTTACCCAGCGCGGCAGGGATCTCGAGGCGAACGCCATTGCCGCTTCCGAAGCCACGGAAGATACGCTGCTGGCGGATTTCCGCCGTTTCGAAAAGCAGCTTCTGCTGGAATATATGCGCCGGGCGATCGACCGCGCCAAAAAAGCGAAATAGCATTTACAACTCGAAACGCTTTCTTTGCTCCTGGCTTCTATCGCCTGCAGCCTCCAAGGTTTTGTTTCCGCGCAGTTTAGGACGGAAAATCACTTCGCACTTTTCCTGAACTGCTCTATCGTTCCGGCGGCTGCGCGCTTGCCGATTCAACGACACGTCAGCCCCTTGTTCCCACGCGATGCGCGATACCAGGATGTTTCGTCCATCGCCGGGTTGCGACAGACATGACAGGATCAGCGATGACAGACGTTTCCCCCATTCTTTCCACGGCCGACGACAACCTCACCTCCAGCCTCGAGCGATTGTTCGAACTGGTGCGCATCCCGTCCATTTCCACGGACCCCGCCTACAAGGCGGAGTGCCGCAAGGCGGCGGAATGGCTGGTCAGAACGCTTGAATCACTGGGCTTTGCGGCTTCCGTTCGCGACACGGCCGGTCATCCAATGGTGGTGGCGCATCACGACGCCGCGACAAAAGACGCGCCGCATGTGCTTTTCTACGGCCATTACGATGTGCAGCCGGTCGATCCGCTCAATCTCTGGGAAAACGATCCGTTCGAACCCGCCGTGAAAGATATCGGCGGCGACCGGCAGGTGATCACCGGGCGTGGAACGGCTGACGACAAGGGTCAGCTGATGACCTTCGTGGAAGCCTGCCGGGCCTATAAGGCAGTCAATGGCAGTCTGCCCGTGCGCGTCACCATTCTTTTCGAGGGCGAGGAAGAATCCGGTTCGCCCTCGCTGAAGCCGTTCCTCGACGCCAATGCCGATGAGCTGAAGGCCGATTATGCACTGGTATGCGATACCAGCATGTGGGACCGCGATACGCCCGCCATCGCCGCCGCCCTTCGCGGCCTGGTCGGCGAGGAAATCACAATCACTGCCGCCGACCGCGACCTGCATTCGGGCCTTTTCGGTGGTGCGGCCGCAAATCCCATTCACATCCTGACAGATATTCTCGCCGGCCTGCATGACGAGACCGGCCGCGTGACACTTGCCGGCTTCTATGACGGCGTGGAAGAAACCCCCGCCAACATCAAGGCTTCCTGGGAAACGTTGGGCCGCACCGCCGAAGCCTTCCTCGGCGAAGTCGGCCTCTCGATTCCATCGGGCGAAAAGGGCCGCTCCGTGCTGGAGCAGACCTGGGCTCGTCCAACGGCGGAAGTCAACGGCATCATCGGCGGCTATACCGGCGACGGCTTCAAGACAGTTATCGCCGCAAAGGCCTCTGCTAAAGTGTCCTTCCGTCTCGTCGGAGAGCAAGACCCGAAAGCGGTTCGCGAGAGCTTCCGGAACTATGTCCGCTCCAAAATTCCAGCCGATTGCTCGGTGGAATTTCACGAGCATGGTGCATCGCCGGCTATCCAGCTTTCCTATGATTCGCCAGTGCTAACGAAGGCGAAAAACGCGCTTTCGGAAGAGTGGCCCAAACCTGCCGTCGTGATCGGCATGGGGGGCTCGATCCCCATCGTCGGCGATTTCCAGAAGATGCTGGGCATGGATTCGCTGCTCGTCGGTTTCGGCCTTACCGATGACCGCATTCATTCGCCGAATGAAAAATATGACCTGCAGTCGTTCCACAAAGGTATCCGCTCCTGGATCCGCATTCTCGACGCCCTTTCCGCGAAGTAGTCAAAAAGAAAGGAGGCGCCGGTTACCCGATGCCTCCTCGTTCTCTTATATTTTGGTGGTTCAAAACAAAAAGGCCGGGCAAGCCCGACCTTTCCACCCGTTTTTCGTCAGTGCCAGTACATCCGTGGTCAAAGCGTTCAAACGGTCCGATGCTCCAGAGCGCGCCAACAAAGTCGACGCTGCTTTTCACGATCAGGATCGGCTGCTTTGGTTAATCTTTGGTTAACGCAACAACAGCAGCACTTTAAAAGCACCAGCCTGACAATTCCGTGCGGAGCACTGTTGAACCCTATATTGGTATGCACTCCAGCTTTTTCAAGAGCGGCCGGACCCGGTGCACCTTCCAAAAGAAAAAGGCCGGAAAAATCCGGCCTTTCATATTCATACGAATGACCCGTTCAGGCCAAGCCGCTTATCAGGAAGCGACGAGCTCGCCTGCAGACATCTTGCCCGAGCGACGGTCCTGCGTCAGCTCGTAGGAGAGCTTCTGACCGTCGTTGAGGGAGGTCATACCAGCGCGCTCAACGGCGGAGATGTGAACGAATACGTCCTGCGAACCGTCGTCAGGCTGAATGAAGCCGTAGCCCTTGGTTGCGTTGAACCACTTTACTGTACCAGTCGCCATAACGATTTCCTTCCGTTGGCAAATTGTATTTGCACTGCGCGCAGTGCGGTCTTGGGTCGAATTTGAAGGAAAGATCGTCGTGTGCACCTAAAAAAGGCGCCGAAGCTCTGGTCGTCAAACAAATATCGATGCGCGAACACCTAGGTTGGAAGGGCCTGAAAGTCAAGTTTCTTTGAAAAAGCCCGGTGATTTTTGTGAAGCGTCGGCAAATGAAAGTCGCCGGAAACAAGGCCTTAAACAGCAAAAACCCGGCGCGGGAGGAGGTGCGCCGGGTTCTTGAAACTGACTGACAATTGGGAGGAGGAGTATTGTCAGTCCAATCGGGCGACGCTGGGAGGAGGAGTGCGTCGCTTCGATGATTTGAAGATACAGGATCTCCGCTCAAAAAACAGACGTTTCATCGCAGCGCAGCATTGCATAAAATGCATAGCTATTTCGCGACACCTTGAAGCCTCTTGGCATACCGCCTAATAAATACGCATGACCATCGAATCCGTCAGAGCGTTTTTCACCGAGAATTCCCCCGAAGTGACCGTTATCGAAACGGAAACGAGTTCGGCGACAGTCGCTTTGGCTGCCGAAGCGCACGGCGTCGATCCCGGCCAGATTGCCAAAACGATCTGCCTGAAGGCGGGCGACACAATTCTTCTCGTCGTTGCCGCCGGCACGAAGCGGCTCGACAATCGTAAATTCCGCGATCACTTCGGCGCCAAGCCGCGCATGCTGGGGGCGGAAGAAGTCGTTGCGGTTACCAGCCATCCCGTCGGCGGCGTGTGTCCTTTCGGATTGCCTTCTCCCCTTCCGGTGTTTTGCGACATATCCCTGAAAAACTATCCCGAGGTGGTTCCGGCAGCGGGTGCCACCAATGCGGCGGTAAGGATTTCGCCTGACATGATGGCGCGACTGACGGGAGCGGAATGGGTCGACGTCTGCCAATGACGCCGATTTGATCCGGCAAGGACTTAACCCCGCCTTAAATTGCCGCATTTAAACTCTTCATCCTGGATTAAGGATCGCGCAGGCATAGAGGCCTGAAGTGCGAACGGTTTCGGGAATATAAGGAGCGACTTCGGCTGGATGGCAGGCAAGGGTAAATCACGCGATCGGGTAGAGCCTTCCTTCGGGGATTTCCACGAATCCGGTGACGATCTGCGTCTTGATGCCAGCGAGCGCATTGGCGGAACCGCAAAGCAGCCCGCCAGAAAACCGAAGTCCACATCCGGCCGCGCCAAACCGCAAAAAAAGGAAAAGCGCACACGCAGTTCCGGCGGTGGCGCAACAGGCTTTATCCGGTCCCTCGTTTACTGGTGCATCGTGCTCGGCATCTGGGGTGGTATTGGCGTTGCCGGTCTTGTCCTTTATTACGGCGCGCGCATGCCGAGCGCCAGCAGTTGGACCATTCCCGAACGCCCTCCGAATGTGAAGATCGTTTCGGTGAACGGCAGCGTGCTTGCCAATCGCGGCACCACGGGTGGCGAGGCTCTCGCGCTTGAAGACATGTCGCCCTACCTTCCACAAGCGGTCATGGCGATCGAAGACCGGCGGTTCTATTCCCATTTCGGTGTGGATCCGCTCGGCCTGGCCCGCGCCATCGTAACCAATGTGATGACGGGACGAACAGTGCAGGGCGGCTCGACGCTGACGCAGCAGCTGGCAAAAAACCTGTTCCTCTCACAGGACCGGACGCTGGAGCGCAAGGTGCAGGAAGTGCTGCTGGCCTTCTGGCTGGAGCATAAATACACCAAGGACCAGATCCTCGCGATGTATCTCAACCGCGTTTATTTCGGTTCCAACGCCTTTGGCGTCGAAGCCGCTTCCAGACGCTACTTCAACAAGTCCGCGCGCGACGTCAATCTTGGCGAGGCGGCAACGCTTGCCGGACTTCTCAAGGCCCCCTCGCGCCTTTCACCGGCGCGCGACCCGCAGGCGGCGGAGGAGCGGGCGCAGGTCGTTCTGAGATCCATGCGCGATGTCGGGTTCATCACCGATGACGAGATCAAGACCGCGATGTCGCAGCCGCCGACCAAGGCCAAACGTTTCTGGTCCGGTGCCGAACATTACGCTGCCGATATGGTGATGGAGGAAGTTCGTGGCCTGATTGGCGACGTCAAGCAGGACATCGTCGTCGATACGACCATCGACCCCAATCTTGAACGCGACGCCGAAAAAGCACTGACCCATGTTCTCCAGGGTGATGGTAAAAAGCAGGGCGCCTCGCAAGCGGCTCTCGTTTCCATCGATGGTACAGGCGCAATCCGGGCCGTGGTCGGCGGGGCGGATTATGCCGAAAGCCAGTTCAACCGGGCCGCCAAGGCGAAACGGCAACCCGGATCGGCGTTCAAACCCTTCGTATACGTCGCCGCGCTCGAATCGGGTCTGACCCCCAGTACCATTCGCAATGACGGGCCGGTCCGTATCGGAAACTGGACACCGGAAAATTATGAGAAGAAATATCGTGGCGAAGTGACGCTTGCCACTGCGCTTGCCAATTCACTGAACACGATCGCTGCGCAGCTGGTGATGGAAGTCGGTCCTGAGCGGGTGACGCAGGTGGCGCATCGCATGGGTATCGAATCGGAGCTTCAGAACAACGCCTCCATCGCACTCGGCACCTCGGAAGTGTCACTGATGGAGCTGACCGCCTCCTACGCTCCCTTCATGAATGGCGGCTACAAGGCGACGCCGCATATCGTCAAACGCATCTCCGATGCCGACGGCAAGGTGCTTTATGAAAACAGATACGACAACCCGCCGCGCGTGCTGAGCGAGGAGATCGCCGCGACGATGAACGGCATGTTGTCGCGCGTCATCACCGAAGGAACAGGGAAAGCCGCCCGCCTCCAGGGTTGGCAGGCAGCGGGAAAATCCGGCACGACACAGTCTTTCCGCGACGCGCTTTTTGTCGGCTACACAAGCAATCTGACAACGGGCGTCTGGTTCGGCAATGACGACGGCACATCGATGAAAAAGGTCACCGGCGGTGGCTTGCCTGCGAAGGCCTGGAAAGATTTCATGACCGCCGCCCATTCCGGGCTCTCGCCTTCGCCACTCTTCGGTCTCGGCGCAGGCGGCGTGCCGCCGCTTGGGGAAATACAGCAACCGGCGCCCGAGAGCGCGCCTTCCTCCATCGGCGACATCATTTCCAATGCTCTCGGCGGCGGCGGAACGACAAACACTCGAGCCTATCCCGAAGCGCCCGTCTCGCCAAACGCTGGTCAGCCGGGCGTCCCCATGCCGCCTGGAAACATCCCTTCCCGCGATATCGAACCCGGCTATTCAGCCGACAATGGACCTGTGCCGCCAGCCGATATCGGCGGCCGGGCGCCGGCAACTTCCGGGCCGAAGCAGACGACCCTTCTTGATATTCTGATGGGAAATTAATTGCCTTTTGGGTAATCGGCTCGCCGGTTACCCGGCAAGCGATGGGCCGGCAACGATCCTGTCGCCTTTCCCGCAAATACTCAATTTTCCAAAGACTTGATTACACCGAATGGGCAGCCAACGCAGCCAAGAGCGGAGACCACACTCGTGTTTGCAACATATGCGTGCATCCACGTTAACCGTAGATTGCTATTTGCGCAAAAACGATTACATTTCGGATGACTTTTTACGGTAAATGAATTATTAATCGTTCATATAAATTAATTTTCTTGTTTCAAAATAACTTTTCAGGGCTTCATATTATGCTGGGTACTAAAAGCTCATCGCATGCCGTGTTTTACGGCGCCCCTTATCCTGCGGCTGTCACTTTCGACGCGGCGGAAACACAACCTTCCATTTCAGAAACCAACACGTCGGTGTTCCTGCGCAGCCAGTTTGTGCTCAAAAGAACGATCGACATTGCAGGGGCGTCCATCGCCCTTGTCGCACTCGCGCCCGTATTGCTGACCGTCGCGGCGCTGGTCAAACTCGACAGCAAAGGGCCGGTCCTGTTCTCACAAGTCCGTTGGGGCATGAACGGGCGAAAGATAAGGGTCTATAAATTTCGCTCGATGCGGACCGAACTGGGCGATGCCACCGGCGTGGCGCAAACGGTAAAGAACGATCCGAGGATAACCCGGATCGGCGCCGTGCTTCGCCGCACAAATGTCGACGAACTGCCACAACTCATCAACGTCTTGAAAGGCGACATGTCGCTGGTGGGTCCGCGCTGCCATGCCATCGGCATGCTGGCCGCCGGCCGTCTTTATGAGGAACTTGTTCCCCACTACCACCTGCGGCACCGGATGCGGCCAGGCATTACCGGTCTTGCCCAGATGCGGGGTTTGCGCGGCCCGACGGATCGCAGTGACAAGGCGCGTGCCCGCATCGTGTCCGATCTTTATTACGTCGACAATTTTTCCGTCTGGCTGGATATCAAGATCATGATCGGAACGGTCATTTCCGAATTGCGCGGCGGCAAGGGTTTCTGATCTTTCAGAAATCAGACAGATAGAATCAAAAAAGCCCGGCAGCGATGCCGGGCTTTTCTTATGAAATCACCATATTCCGTCAGTTTATCGGCACGGGAGCCGCAGCCGGATCCGGCAGCGGCGCCGGGTTTGCCGACAGCGTGCGCAGATAAGCGATGAGATCGGCGCGTTCCGTCTCCTTCTTCACACCCGCAAAGCCCATGGCCGTGCCGGGAACGTGTTTCTTGGGAGCTTCGATGAAGTAGCTGAGATGATCGTAATCCCAGTGCACGGAACCGCCCTTGGAGAAATCCTTCATTGCTGCGGAGTAGCTGAAACCCGCATGGCTGGCGATCGGCCGGTTGACGATATCGAAGAGATTGGGGCCGACCTTGTTTGCACCACCACTCTCTCCGGTATGACAGCTCGTACACTTCTTGAAGACCGCCTCACCCTTGGCAGCATCCGCGCTAGCGAGCAATTTCGCGATCGGGGTTGCCGCTGCAGCGGGTTCGCCTGCAGCCTCGCCGCCGCTCGCTTCCGCGACGATGGCGTAACCTTCCTTTTCCGGGGTGGGCGCATGAAAAATGCCCTCAGACGCAATTGACACCGACATCAGAACGAAAACCGTGCCCAGCAACGCCCCAACGCCCATATTTACATAAGAATTCATCTATATGCGCTCCCTCGCATCCGCTCCATATAACCGGGCATCTTGAAATTATTCAAAAGCTATGGCTTTTGCACAGCCTGCGCAACTTGAATAATATTCCCCACTCCGTGACGTTTTGACACTTTTCGGTTGGGATTTGAAGGGTGTCGGATGAAGAATCGGGAATTCGAGAAAGCTGTCGTCCTTATACCGGCGCGGATGGCATCGACACGGCTTCCGGGCAAGCCTCTCGCGGATATTGGCGGCAAACCGATGATTGTGCAGGTTGCACTCAGGGCGCGTGAAGCTGGCGCGACGCGCATCGTCGTTGCAGTCGATGACGAACAGGTATTTTCAGCCGTAAAAAATGCCGGTTTCGACGTAATGATGACGCGAGATGATCACCAATCCGGTTCGGACCGCATTTTCGAGGCGCTGCAGAAGGCCGACCCCTATGGCAACGCCGAATATGTCATCAATGTTCAGGGCGACCTTCCGACCATCGAAGCGGAAACGATCCGCGCCTCGTTGCGCCCGTTGGAAAATGTCGCCGTCGACATTGCCACGCTGACGGTTGAGATCACCGACGAGGAAGAAAAGACCAATCCGAACGTGGTGAAAGTGGTTGGCAGCCCGCTTTCCGAGACGCGATTGCGCGCGCTTTATTTTACCCGCGCGACTGCGCCCTATGGCGACGGACCGCTTTATCATCACATCGGCCTTTATACCTATCGCCGCGCCGCCCTTGAAACGTTCGTGAGGCTTCAGCCTTCGCCACTCGAAAAGCGCGAAAGGCTGGAACAATTGCGCGCGCTGGAAGCGGGCATGCGTATTGATGCCGAAATCGTTCACTCCGTGCCGCTTGGCGTTGATACGCCGCACGATCTCGAAAAAGCCCGCACTATTCTCGCAAACCGAACCCTCTGATGGATAATTCCATGACCTTGAGCACAAACCGCATTGCCTTTCAGGGCGAATTTGGCGCGAATTCCGACATGGCATGCCGCGACATGTTCCCGGATATGGAGCCTTTGCCGTGCCCGACATTCGAGGATGCTTTCAACGCCGTCGAAAACGGCGAAGCCGATCTCGGCATGATCCCGATCGAGAACACGCTGGCCGGTCGCGTTGCCGATATCCATCATCTGCTGCCGGAATCACGCCTTCACCTCATCGGTGAATATTTCATGCCGATCCGCTTCCAGCTGATGGTTATACCGGGCGTGAAGAAAGACGAGATCCGCACCGTTCACAGCCACATCCACGCGCTTGGCCAGTGCCGCAAGATCATCCGTTCCAACGGCTGGAAGCCAGTCGTTGCCGGCGATACGGCTGGAGCGGCGAGACTGGTTTCTGAAAAGGGTGATCGCAGCATGGCAGCGCTTGCACCGCGTCTTGCCGCCGGTCTCTACGGCCTTGATATCATGGCTGAAAATGTCGAGGATTCAGAAAACAACATTACCCGTTTCGTTATTCTTTCGCGCGATGAGAACTGGGCCAAACGCCAGTCCGAAGGCGAAGCACCAGATGAAACCATCGTCACGACCTTCGTGTTCAATGTCCGCAACATTCCGGCGGCGCTTTATAAGGCAATGGGCGGTTTCGCGACGAATGGCATCAACATGACGAAGCTGGAAAGCTACCAGCTCGGCGGAAGGTTCGTGGCAACGCAGTTCTATGCCGATATCGAAGGCCATCCGGATGACGAGCCGGTGCGGCACGCGCTGGACGAGCTGCGCTTCTTTTCCGAGAAGGTCCGAATTCTCGGCGTCTACAAGGGTCATGCGATGCGCGGCAAGCTCAACCAGAGCTGAGCCTGCCGCAAATCTTCATTTCGTCCATTCCACCCAGTCGCGCATCAGCCGGTGCGCGATGGCACCGCCCGGAGGCGCGGAAAAGTCCTCGCCCGCAGCAGCCTCCAGCATCGTGGCCACCTCCGCCCGCGTGAACCAGCGGCAATCCTCCAGCTCGATCTCATCGCGGGAAATATCGAACGAGAGAGCCTCGGCATAACAGCCGATCATCAGCGTGTGCGGCATCGGCCAGGGCTGGGAAGCGTGATAGCGCACGCGGCCGATTTCGACGCCGGATTCTTCATGCGTCTCGCGGCGCACGGCCTGCTCGATCGTTTCGCCCGGCTCCACGAAACCGGCGAGGCAGGAATACATGCCCGGCGCAAAATGCGCGCCGCGTCCGAGCAGGCAAAGATCGCGCTCGATATCGATCGTCATCATGATGACAACGGGATCGGTTCGGGGAAAAATGGTGTGATTGCAGGCGGCGCATATGCGCTTGTAGCCGCCGATACGCAATTCCATCGTGCCGCCGCACCGTCCGCAGAAGCGGTTGTCGGCATTCCAGTGCGTAAGGCTGACGGCCTGGGCAACCTCGCTCAACAATTCCTCATCGAGAAGATGATCGCGATAAAGGGTGCGGGCATCGGCCAGCTTGTAGTGGCTCGCGAGCGTGTCTTCCGTGACGGCCACCGGCACCGCAATTCTCGGTTCGCCGGTTTCGCGGTATCCAAGCAGAACGGCATTGTCGAAATCCGGCTGCAATTCCGCCAGCTCATAGGCGGAAAACAGGGGATCTATGACCTGCTCGTCATGTTTCAGGACAAGCCGGTTGCCGGAGAAGGCAAAAATATGGGTGCCATCGACTTTCAGCGCATCGGCAACGCAGTCTTCCGTCCGCTTCTCGGCGAATCGGTTGAGGGCGTTCTTGGAAAAGGCTGTCAGCAGGCTTGCTTCGGGATGGGGAGCAGTGGTTTCGAAAATAGTCATTGAGATCATCAGAGCGCGCCGGATATTTTTTTCATCAAGGATTCCTTTTCGCCCGGGCCATAGGGCACTGGCGTCCCGTGACCCCAGATTGGGCCGGGCCAGCAGGTGTCGCCTTCGTTGCGGGCGATAATATGGACGTGAAGTTGCCGGACGATATTGCCCAGCGCGCCGACATTGATCTTGGTGGCCCCGGTAACGTCCTTCAGCGCGGAGGCGACGAGATTGGTCTCGAACGTCAGCACGGCCTGATCGAGCGGAGTAAGATCGAACAGCTCGCTGGCGCCGCCTCTCTGTGGCACCAGCACCAGCCAGGGCCAGCGGCTGTCGTTCTGCAAACGCAGCTCGCATAGTCCCAAACGCATTACAAGCGCACTGTCGCGCGCCAGCCTGTCGTCCAGCCGGAATGTCTCCAAGGCGTCCTCCATGTTTGTTTTCATTGTGATAGCAGTTTTTTGAAGGCTTGGCTTGCATTTGCTTTCGATATTGCCGATATGTGGCCCCGGGAGGTTGGTGGTGGACGAGCCACTCGCCAACCGGGTCAGGTCCGGAAGGAAGCAGCCCTAACGAGCCAGGCACGGGTCGCCGTGCCAGCCTCCCACCCTTTTTAAATTCCGCTCAGCTTTCGCCGGGCCGGTTCAGCCTGAAAGCGGCCCCTGCGTATCGGCATGATGTGCAGACTTTAGAGGAATAGAGCGTGCCTGATGCGTCCAATGGGACGCACGGCGCTCTAGGACAAACTGGCAAAATAAACTGGCGAGGCGATGAGCGACACCTTACCCACCACATCAAGCGAATCCCCGGGCGGGACCGGCTACCGGGTACTGGCACGCAAATATCGTCCGAAGGATTTTTCCGATCTGATGGTCGGCCAGGAGCCGATGGTCCGCACGCTGACGAATGCGTTCGAGACCGGCCGCATCGCGCAGGCCTATATGCTGACCGGCGTTCGCGGTGTGGGCAAGACGACCACCGCGCGTATTCTTGCACGCGCGCTGAACTACAAGACCGACACCATCGACAAACCGACCATCGACCTGCGTATCCCCGGCGAACATTGTCAGGCGATCATGGAAGGCCGTCATGTCGACGTGATCGAGATGGACGCTGCCTCCCATACCGGTATTGACGACATTCGCGAGATCATCGAGCAGGTGCGTTACCGCCCGGTTTCGGCGCGCTATAAAGTCTATATCATCGACGAAGTGCACATGCTCTCGACGCAGGCCTTCAACGGTCTTCTGAAGACGTTGGAAGAGCCGCCGGAGCATGTGAAATTCATCTTCGCAACCACTGAAATCCGCAAGGTTCCGATCACCGTGCTGTCGCGGTGCCAGCGCTTCGACCTGCGCCGCATCAGCGCCGCCGATCTCGTCGGCCTGTTCACTGCCATTGCCGGCAAGGAAGGTTTCGAGGCCGAACCGCAGGCGCTCTCAATGATTGCCCGCGCGGCTGAGGGTTCCGCCCGTGACGGTCTTTCCCTGCTCGATCAGGCGATCGCCCATGGCGGCGGACACGTGGAAGCCGAGGCGGTGCGCGGCATGCTGGGTCTTGCCGACCGGGCGCGCATCGTCGATCTTTTCCAGCACATCATTAAAGGTGATGTCGCGGCGGCACTTTCGGAATTCAACGGTCAATACGAGGCAGGCGCCAACCCCGTCGTCGTGCTGAACGACCTTGCCGATTTCACTCACCTCGTCACCCGCATGAAATATGTGCCGGATGCGGCGGAAGATCCCTCGCTGTCCGAGATCGAACGCGTGCGTGGCGCGGAATTTGCCGAGACAATCGCCGTGACTGCGCTGTCGCGTATCTGGCAGATGCTGCTCAAGGGTATTCCGGAAACTGAAAATGCCTCACGTCCTGCGGGTGCGGCCGAAATGGTGTTGATCCGCCTTTCGCACGCCGCCAATCTTCCGGCACCGGAAGACGCGGCGCGACGCCTGCTCGAACTTTCCAACAGCGATGGCGGCTATTCCAATGGCGCGCCTTCGGGTGGCGGCAATGGCGGCGGCACTCGCGCCTATTCCTCAGGACAGACAGTGGCCGCAGGAAGACCTGTGGAGCTTTCCGCCCAGAGGCCGGCAAGCTCGCAGCCTTCGACCATGCTGCGCGCCGTGCCTGACAGCCGCCCGCAGGAAATGCAGGTCGCGGCACCAAAAACCGAAGAACGGCCGGAGCCGAAGGTTCCCGTCAACTCTCTTCAGGACATTGCCGACCTGTGCCAGAAAAATCGCGATCCCGTCATGCGGGCGAAGGTTCGCAACTTCGTGCGGCTGGTGCGGCTGGAGCCGGGCCGGCTCGACATGCGCCTCGGCGATGGCGCACCCGGATCGCTCCCCGGCGAGCTTGGTGTGAAGCTGAAAGAGTGGACCGGTATCCACTGGATCGTCAGCCTTAGCAAGGAACAGGGTCAGCCGACGCTGGTTGAAGCAGAGGGCAGTGCGCGCGACGCCCGCCTCGTGGATGCGAGGCAGGACCCTGACGTTGCAGCCATTCTTCAACAGTTTCCAGGTGCTAAAATCACCGACGTGCGCATTCGCGTCACCCAGCAGGACGAGCCGGACGAGATCGCCCCGCCGCCTTCGGTTGCCGAATCGAGCGAGGGCGACATCCTTCCCGGCGACGACATCGAATTTTAATACATAACAAAAACAGGAGTTTGGCACATGCGCGACATCATGGGCATGATGGGCAAGGTCAAGGAAATGCAGGCCAAGATGGAAAAGATGCAGGCGGATATCGCCGCGCTTGAAGTCGAAGGCAAGTCCGGCGGCGGTCTCGTCACCGTGAAGCTGAATGGCAAGGGCAGCCTGCTGGGCCTGAAGATCGATCCGTCTCTCTTCAAGGAAGACGACGTCGAAATTCTCGAAGACCTGATCGTCGCCGCCCACAATGACGCCAAGGAGCGCGCCGAGGCCATCACCGCTGAAAAGACCAAGGAAATCACGGCTGGCCTGCCGATCCCGCCCGGCATGAAGCTGCCGTTCTGATATTCTTACGAATTCAGACTTCCAGCATGGCGCGGAACCGGCTCGCAAGCGGGGTGCCGAGATATGCGGCACGTTCGTCCCTGGTAAGCTGCATGGGGCGGAAGCGCTGGAGAATGACCGGTATGGGCAGTTTCGTTCCCTGATAGGGTTCGAAAGCGATGCCTTCGCCGGCGCTGAGCATTCCACCTTTCAGAACCCGGCAATAAAAGCCCGGCTGCCCCGCCTGCCGAAAACGCGGCGCGAAGCCGGGATCGCCGAGCCGGGCTGACAGGGTGGCGCAGGGAATGCGGGCGGCGGTCACTTCCAGCACCACTTCCTCGGCTGAAAACCTGTCGCCGACATGCAGTTTTGCACTATCGACACCTTCCAGAACCAGATTTTCCCCAAAAAATCCGGGCTCAACCACAAAACCCAGCGTACGCGACCAGAAATCGAGATCGGCAGAGCCCATGGCGTAGATCGCCTGATCCGGCCCGCCGTGATGTTTACGATTGCAGACAGCGTCGCTGACGATGCCTTGCGCATCGACCATCACCGCGCCCTGCACGGCATGTTTGAAAATACCCGTCTTCGCCGTCTTTCCCGGCAAGGCCTTCGCCTCGCCCCGGCACACTGCCCGTATTTTCATGGACTGCCCTTCGCGCTTCATGATTCCCGTTTCCCGATTTATGCAGTAGAAAGCGCTCATGGCAAAACGAGTCACCGGTCCCGAAATCGAAAAACTGATCCAGCTGCTTGCAAAAGTACCGGGGCTTGGGCCTCGCTCGGCGCGGCGGGCGGCGCTGCATCTCATCAAGAAGAAGGAACAGCTTCTTGGACCGCTGGGCCACGCGATGGGTGAAGCCTATGACAAGGTGAAGATCTGCTCGTGCTGCGGCAATGTCGATACCATCGATCCCTGCACGGTCTGCGCCGATGATAGACGTGACCAGTCGGTCATCATCGTGGTGGAAGACGTGTCGGATCTGTGGGCGCTGGAGCGAGCAGGCGCCATGAATACCGCCTATCATGTGCTTGGTGGCACGCTGTCGCCGCTCGATGGCGTCGGGCCGGAAGATTTGAACATCAAGGGACTGATCGATCGCGTCAGCGCCGGCGGTATTCGCGAGCTCATCATCGCCGTCAATGCGACGGTGGAGGGACAGGCAACAGCCCATTACATCACCGACCGCCTGGCCGATCTCGGCATCAAGATCACCCGCCTTGCACATGGCGTGCCTGTTGGCGGCGAGCTGGACTATCTCGACGAGGGCACATTGACGGCGGCGCTGCGCGCTCGCACAACGATCTGACGCCTTCTTTCCCTGTCCGTAACTCGAAGAGGAGACCGAATGCGAAACCGATTTGATTCTTTGTTTTGGCGCATTTCCAGACGGAAAACCGGCCTCCACTTTTCCTGGAAAAGCCTCAAGGCATTGGCCGCCATTCTTTCCGTTTTTTCAGCAACGGCCGCTCTGGCGCAATCCGCGCCGACAGGTGCCGCTGCTGCCCGGTACGATGCCGATTTCAATGCGTGGCTGAAAAAGGAAATCTGGCCGGAAGCGCGCAAGGCGGGAATTTCTCAAAAGACGCTGGAGGCTGCGCTGAGCGGCCTTTCCATCAACTGGAGTCTGCCTGATCTCGTCATCCCCGGCCAGAAGCCGCCGAAGGAACAGAGCCAGAGCCAGGCCGAATTTTCATCGCCCGGCGCTTATTTCTCCGAAAAACGATTGCAGGGGCTTGCCGCCACCGGCCGCTCTCTGGCCGCGACGCATGCCGCCACCCTTCGCAGGATCGAAGCCAAATATGGCGTGCCCGGCGATGTCGTCGTGGCGATCTGGGGCCGCGAATCCGGTTTCGGCCGTGCGAAACTGCCGCATTCGGTTGTCGATGTGCTGGCGACGAAAGCCTATATGTCGACCCGCAAGGAGATGTTCCGCACTGAGCTGATCGATGCGCTGAAGATCGTCGAAAGCGGCGATATTGCGGCCTCGCGCATGATGGGGTCCTGGGCAGGCGCGCTCGGTCAGCCGCAATTCATGCCGTCGAGCTATCTCAAATATGCCGTTGATTTCGATGGCGACGGCCACCGCGATATCTGGAACTCCGTGCCGGACGCATTGGCATCCATAGCGAACTATCTTTCGCAGCGCGGCTGGCAGAGGGATCGCGACTGGGGCTTCGAAGTGTCTATACCCGGCAACGTCTCCTGCGCCCAGGAAGGCCCGGATCTTGCCCGGCCGGTGAGTGCGTGGGCGAAGATGGGGATCACCCGCATTTCCGGAAAGGCCTTTCCATCCAACGACCTCTCCGCCGACGGCATGATGCTTGTGCCGGCCGGGCGGCACGGGCCGGAATTCGTGGTCACGCCGAACTTCTACGTCATCAAGGAATACAATAATTCCGATCTCTACGCGCTGTTCATCGGCAATCTCGCCGACCGCATCTCCCATGGGGCGGGGCCGTTCAAGGGCGAATGGGGCAATGTCGGATCGATGTTGCGCTCCGACGTTCTTGCCATGCAGAAGGCACTCGTCGCCAAGGGCTATGATGTCGGCAAAGCGGACGGGCTGGCCGGCTTCAAGACACGCCGGTCACTGGGCGACTGGCAGGCGAAAAACGGTCTGTCACCGACTTGCTTTCCCGATGCTACGCTGAAAGCGAAGCTGAAATAGCAGCATACTGGCGACGTGTGAAAACCTCTCCTCCGTCATGCGCGGGCTTGTCCCGAGCATGACATCGCCACTACTTAGCCCTATCGTCTCTCAATGCTGGTCCGTATGTGGCTTGTGGAAGATGTCATCTGTCGGCGGAATGGTCTGCCGCTCGATCATCCGGTGCACGCGGGGCCGTGTCTTGCCGCGATGAAGGGCCAGCAGCCGGTCCCAGGCTTCCGCATCCGCCTGGGTGCGGCGGTGGTTGTGGCGGACATATTCCACCCATGTCAGTACATGGTAGCTTTCCGTCCAGATATCTGGATTTTCCAGATCACGCATCAGGTTCCAGTTGCGCGCGCCGTCGCGCAGACGGATGCGGCGACGCTCGGCCATCAAAGGCAGGAATTCGCCGAGATCCTCGTCATGAATTTCATAGTCTATGAGAATGGCAATCGGCCCGCTGCGCGGCTTGATATCGAGCCTTAGCGGCGGCTCGACGAAACGGTTGAGCGGATCGAGATTGAGTGAAGCAAAAGCGGGCATGGCGAGTTTGAGGCCGACGACGACGCCCAGCAGCATCAGCACGCACGAACCGAGAAGCGAATAGGAAATACCGTAATCTTCCGCCAGCTCGCCCCACAGCCAACTGCCGACGGCGATGCCGCCGAAGGTCAGCGTCTGGTAAAGCGACAGCGCCCGGCCCACCACCCAGCGCGGGGCAGAAAGCTGGACGATGGTATTGAACAGGGAAAGCGCCAGAACCCAGCAGGCACCGGCAATAGTCAAAACAAGCGAGGTTACGATCGCGTTCGTGCTGACCGCCGTCACGCCGGAACTGAAGGCGAAGCCCAAAAAGGCGACGCGCACGATCCATTCGCTGGATAGAACCTCGCGAAGTCTGGCGCTGACGAGCGCGCCGCCGATAGCGCCGACGCCGAACGCACCGAGCATGACGCCGTAGGTCAGCGGACCACCCTCGACCAGATCGCGGGCAACGATCGGCATCAGCGCCAGGATGGCGCTGGCGGAAAGGCCGAAGAGAAAGCCACGCACCAGAACCTTGCCGATATTCGGCGACATCGCCACATAACGCATCCCGGCCGATATGGCGGCAAGAAGCTGCTCGCGCGGCAAGGTCGAGGCATATTTGGGCGGCTGCCAGCGAACCAGCGCGTAGATGAGGGCAAAATAGCTCAGCGCGTTCACGAAAAACGCAGCCGCAGCGCCAGCGGCAGCGACGATGATGCCGCCGATCGCAGGACCGACGCTGCGGGTGATGTTGAAGCCCACGCTGTTCAGCGTCACGGCGGCGGGCAAATCCTCACGCGGCACCATTTCGCCGACGGACGCCTGCCAGGACGGATTGTTGAGCGCCGTGCCACAGCCGATCATGAAGGTGAAGAAGAGCAGCAACCACGGAGTGAGCCAGCCGGACCAGGCAAAAACCGTCAGCAGCACGGAAGCCGTCAGCATCAGGATCTGAGCGGAAATCATGATGCGGCGGCGGTCGAAACTATCGGCCAGTGCGCCTGAAATCAGCGAAAACATCATGATCGGCAGCGAGGTGGAGGCCTGTACCAGCGCGATCATGTTTTCGGAACTCGACAGCGAGGTCATCATCCACGCGGCGCCAACCGCCTGGATCAGACCGCCGAAATTCGAGGCAAGGCTCGCGATCCAGATTCGTCTGTAAGTCAAATGCCTTAAAGGCGCGAGTGGCGATTTACGGTCAGGCACGATCAGTCCACTTGATGCAACTGCGATTTGTCAAACGGCAACTATAGACAGTGCCGGAAATCATGCCACCCTTTCCGACACGGTGAAGGTGAAAATGTGGCCGCAGCCGTGACTGAAGCGCCCTGCCCGCGAAAACCTTGCAATCCTGCCCTGATGGGTCTATATGACCTTTGAAATTCTTGATCGCTTGATGAAGAGTGGGGCCGCAAGGCTCCGCTCTTTTTCGTTAGGCGAACCGGAAACCACGGGCTGAGCGCCCGGTGAAAATCTAAAGACCGGAAGGCCAGATGGCAGACACCGTACATGAACCGCGACTGATAACCGAAACGGGAATCGACCAGCGCATCGCCGAAATCATCGAGCCTGTTTTGACGGGCATGGGATATCTTCTGGTGCGCGTGCGGCTCTCCAACCAGAACGGCATGACCCTGCAGGTGATGGCCGAGCGGGAAGACGGCACCATGACCGTCGAGGGCTGCGAAGCCGTGTCAATGGCGATTTCACCGGTTCTTGATGTGGAAGATCCGGTCGATAAGGCGTATCATCTCGAAGTTTCCTCGCCCGGCATCGACCGGCCGATGGTTCGCAAGTCGGATTTCACCCGTTGGCAGGGCCATCTGGTGAAGGCCGAAACCTCCATCCTGGTCGAAAACCGCAAGCGGTTTCGCGGCAAGATCGTCGAGGTGGATGCGGACGGCTTCAAGCTGGAACGCGACCAGATCGCCTATGGCGACGAACCGACAGTCACCATTCCGTTCAGCGCGCTTTCCGACGCGAAGCTCATTCTGACGGACGACCTTATTCGTGATGCGCTGCGGGCAGACAAGGCGGCAAAGGCCGCCGCCGCAAACCAGAACGACGAAAACGAAGCAGACGAAGACTAATTCCAACGTAAAAGCCCGGAAAACGGGTGATCCCCGCAATTATGCGACTTACGGAGACAAAAAAATGGCAGTGAGTGCTAACCGGCTTGAGCTTCTGCAGATCGCCGATGCTGTGGCGCGCGAAAAGGTCATCGACCGCGAAATCGTGCTTGCCGCAATGGCCGACGCTATCCAGAAAGCCGCCCGCTCGCGCTATGGTTCGGAAACCAACATTCGCGCCGACATCAACTCCAAGACCGGCGAAATCCGCCTGCAGCGTCTTCTGGAAGTGGTAGAGACGGCCGAAGACTATTCGACCCAGATTCCGCTCGAACTTGCCCGCGACCGCAACCCGGACGCCAAGCTCGGCGATTTCATCGCCGATCCGCTGCCGCCGATGGATTTCGGCCGTATCGCCGCACAGTCCGCCAAGCAGGTCATCGTTCAGAAGGTGCGCGAAGCAGAACGCGACCGTCAGTATGACGAGTTCAAGGATCGCATCGGCGAAATCGTCAACGGCACCGTCAAGCGCGTCGAGTACGGCAATGTCATCGTCGATCTGGGCCGTGGCGAAGGCATCATCCGTCGCGACGAGATGATTCCGCGGGAAAACATGCGTTATGGCGACCGTGTACGCGCTTACGTCTACGACGTTCGCCGCGAGCAGCGTGGCCCGCAGATTTTCCTGTCGCGTACACATCCGCAGTTCATGGTGAAGCTGTTCACCATGGAAGTTCCTGAAATCTACGACGGCATCATCCAGATCAAGTCGGTTGCCCGTGACCCCGGTTCGCGCGCCAAGATCGCCGTCATCTCGAACGACTCGTCGATCGATCCGGTCGGCGCCTGCGTCGGTATGCGCGGTTCTCGCGTTCAGGCCGTTGTTGGCGAATTGCAGGGCGAAAAGATCGACATCATTCCGTGGAGCCAGGAGCCGGCATCCTTTATCGTCAATGCCCTGCAGCCCGCTGAAGTGGCCAAGGTCGTTCTGGACGAAGAATCCGAACGCATCGAAGTTGTGGTTCCCGACGAGCAGCTTTCGCTCGCCATCGGCCGCCGCGGCCAGAACGTACGTCTGGCATCGCAGCTGACCGGCTGGGATATCGACATCATGACCGAGCAGGAAGAATCCGAGCGTCGCCAGAAGGAATTCAACGAGCGCACGGCACTCTTCATGGACGCCCTCGATGTTGACGAGATGGTTGGTCAGGTTCTGGCTTCCGAAGGCTTCGCGCAGGTTGAAGAACTTGCCTATGTCGATCTTGGCGAAATTTCCTCGATCGACGGCTTCGACGATGACACCGCCGATGAAATCCAGACCCGCGCCCGCGAATATCTGGAACGCCTGGAAGCCGAAATGGACGCCAAGCGCAAGGAACTCGGCGTTGCCGACGAGCTGCGCCAGATCGAAGGCCTGACCTCGCAGATGATGGTTGCCCTTGGGGAAGACGGTATCAAGACCATCGAGGACTTTGCCGGTTGCGCCGCAGACGATCTGGTCGGCTGGAGCGAACGCAAGGACGGCGAGACGAAGAAGTTCGAAGGCATCTTCTCCAAGCTCGACGTATCGCGCGTCGAAGCTGAGAACATGGTTGTGCAGGCCCGTCTTCTGGCAGGCTGGATCACGGCTGAGGATCTGGCTTCCGAAGAAGAAGTCGATGCGGAAGCTACTGAGGAGGCGGATACCGCCGAACAGGAATGACATCGCAGGTGCATGAGCCGGACGAGCTGCCCGAAACCGATGAGGACGGGCGGCTGGAAGGCAACGTCAATGGACGTATGTGCATTGTGACAAGGCAGAGCGGATCTCCAGACGAGTTGATCCGCTTCGTCGCAGGGCCGGACGGCAACGTCGTTCCGGACCTGAAACGCCAATTGCCGGGGCGCGGATGCTGGGTAAAACCGGAGCGCGCCCTGATAGAGAAAGCCATCGCGAAGAAGATCTTCGCACGGGCACTCAAACGCGACGTCAAGGCCGGGCCGGAGCTTCTCGCTCTTCTCGACCGGCTGATGTCGCAGCAGCTTGCCGGAATGATGAACATGGCGCGCAAGGCGGGTCAGTTCATCAGCGGCGCGACGAAAGTCGATGCCGCCGTCCGTTCGGGGAATGCGATTGCCGTGTTCCACGCAACTGATGCCGCGGCAGACGGCGTGCGAAAACTGGACCAGGCCCGCAAGGCCTGGGAGCTCGGCAGCGATGCCGGCAATGAAATTCCGTCCTTCCGGCTCTTTAGCGAAGCCGAAATGGACGAGTTGATGGGCCAGAATGCTTTTATCCATGCTTGCGCGCTTGCGGGGCAGGCGGGTGAGGGTGTAGTGAAGCGCGCAAAGATGCTTAAGCAGTACCGCCTTGGCGGTCAGCCTGAGGCGGAACGCGACGCTGCCCGGACAGTACAATGACGCGGTTGCCAAACATGAACGGCCGCCGCGTTCCGATGCAGCAATTGAACGACGAGACCTGATGGATGTCATCCGGTTCTCGTCCGTAGGAACGGGAACGGAATGACCGACAACAACGACGACAAGACACTCAATGCGCCGGCCAAGAAGACTCTTACCCTGAAACCGGGCGGGATGAATCAGGGCACCGTGCGGCAGGACATGGGTCGAGGTCGCACCAACGCGGTTGTCGTGGAAACACGCAAGCGCCGCCCCCTGCGTCCCGAAGACGAGAAGCCGGTTCAGCCTGTCGTGGCGGCAGCTCCGGCGCCGAAGCCGGCAGCGCCTGCCCCTTCGGCACCGCGTCCGCAGGCCCCACAGCAACGCATTCAACAGCCGAGCAACCAACAGCAGCGTCCGGGTTCTTCCCATTCGCAGCAGCGCCCCGGCTCGTCCGCACCGCAGCAGCGTCAGCCTGACCGTCCGCGCGGCAACGTTCTGCACGACCTGTCCGCAGGCGAGATGGAAGCCCGCCGCCGTGCGCTGATAGAAGCGCAGGCTCGCGATGTTATCGAAGCCAAGCAGCGCGCCGAAGACGAAGCCCGCCGCAAGGTGGAAGAAGAACAACGCATCGCCGCTGAAAAAATCGAAGCCGAAAACCGCGCTGCCGAAGAGGCTGCTGCGGCAAAGATCGCTGCGAGCCAGCCTGTTACGGAAGCGAAATCCGATCTGTCCGGCGAAAAGCCGGCTGCGACCGCTGCGCCGGCGCCACGCGCTGACGCCCGTCCCCAGCCTGTTGCTCCCCGTTCCGCTCCCGCCACGCCCGATGCCGCCGCTCCCCGCGGACGCCGCACCGGTGGCGACGACGAGGACGATCGCGGCGCAGTCCGTCGTGGCAGCAGCCTTCCGGCTCGTGGCAAGGTCGTGGCTCCGGTTCCGGCCAAGCCTGCAGCCCGCCTGAAGACCGAAGAAGAGCGCCGTCGTGGCAAGCTGACCGTGACCGCCGCCAATCTGGAAGAAGATGGTACGCCGCGTGGCCGCTCCATGGCATCCATGCGCCGCCGCCAGGAGAAATTCCGTCGCAGCCAGATGCAGGAAACCCGCGAAAAGGTTCTGCGCGAAGTCATCCTGCCGGAAACCATCACCATTCAGGAACTGTCGCAGCGTATGTCCGAGCGCGCCGTTGACGTCATCAAGTTCCTGATGAAGGAAGGCCAGATGCTGAAGCCGGGCGACGTGATCGACGCCGATCTGGCGGAACTGATCGCGGTCGAATTCGGCCATACGGTCAAGCGCGTTTCCGAATCCGACGTTGAAGAGGGTCTCTTCAACAAGGCTGACGATGAAGGCGAGATGGTTTCCCGTCCGCCGGTCGTGACCATCATGGGCCACGTCGACCACGGCAAGACCTCGCTGCTCGACGCTATCCGTCAGGCAAATGTCGTTGCTGGCGAGGCCGGTGGCATCACCCAGCATATCGGCGCCTATCAGGTCGAAAAGAACGGTCAGAAGATCACCTTCATCGACACCCCCGGCCACGCCGCCTTTACAGCAATGCGTGCCCGTGGTGCGCAGGCAACCGACATCGCCGTGCTGGTTGTCGCAGCCGACGACAGCGTGATGCCGCAGACGATCGAGTCAATCAACCATGCGAAGGCGGCCGGTGTTCCGATCGTCGTTGCGATCAACAAGATCGACAAGCACGAGGCAAACCCTGAAAAGGTTCGCCAGCAGCTGCTGCAGCACGAAGTGTTCGTGGAATCGATGGGTGGTGAAGTTCTTGATGTCGAAGTGTCGGCCAAGAACAAGCTCAACCTCGACAAGCTGCTCGAAGCGATCCTGCTTCAGGCGGAAATCCTCGATCTCAAGGCGGATCCAAGCCGCACTGCGGAAGGCACGGTCATCGAAGCCGAGCTGGACCGTGGACGTGGTGCCGTCGCGACCGTTCTCGTGCAGAAGGGTACACTGAAGCCCGGCCAGATCATCGTTGCCGGCGATCAGTGGGGCCGTGTGCGCGCGCTCGTCAACGACAAGGGCGACCATGTCAAGGAAGCCGGTCCGGCCATGCCGGTCGAAATCCTCGGCCTTTCCGGTACGCCGTCGGCCGGTGACCGTTTTGCGGTTGTCGAAAACGAAGGTCGTGCTCGCGAGATCTCCGAATACCGCCAGCGTCTGGCTCGCGACAAGGCTGTCGCCCGCCAGACCGGTCAGCGCGGCTCGCTGGAACAGATGATGAGCCAGTTGCAGACTTCGGGATTGAAGGAATTCCCGCTGGTCATCAAGGCGGACGTGCAAGGTTCGGTCGAAGCCATTATCGCTTCGCTCGACAAGCTCGGCACAGACGAAGTCCGCGCTCGTGTCGTTCACTCTGGTGCTGGTGCCATCACGGAATCGGATATCTCTCTTGCCGAGGCATCGAACGCCGCGATCATCGGCTTCAACGTTCGCGCCAACGCACAGGCGCGTACGGCGTCCGAACGCGCCGGTATCGAAATCCGGTACTACAACATCATCTACGATCTGGTGGATGACGTGAAGGCGGCGATGTCGGGTCTGCTTTCGCCGGAACGTCGCGAGACCTTCCTCGGCAATGCCGAAATCCTCGAGGTGTTCAACATCACCAAGGTCGGTAAGGTCGCGGGTTGCCGCGTCGTCGAGGGCAAGGTGGAACGTGGTGCGGGTGTGCGTCTGGTGCGCGACAACGTCGTTATCCACGAAGGCAAGCTCAAGACCCTCAAGCGCTTCAAGGACGAAGTCAACGAAGTGCCTGTTGGTCAGGAGTGCGGTATGGCCTTCGAGAATTACGAAGACATTCGCGCCGGCGACACCATCGAGTGCTTCCGCGTCGAACACATCACGAGAACGCTCTAAGCGTCTCGCCGCAAAACAGGACTTTTCTGTCGGGCGCCGGCTTCACCGGCGCTCGCTCCGTTTGAGGCATTACCCATGGCAAAAGCAACATCATCGGCCCCTTCGCAACGCATGCTGCGTGTTGGCGAACAGGTGCGCGCCGCACTGACCCAAATTCTCCAGCGCGGCGAAGTCCGCGACGATCTGATCGAAGGCACCGTCATTTCCATCTCGGAAGTGCGCATGTCACCCGATCTCAAGATCGCGACCGCTTACGTGACGCCGCTTGGCGTTGCGGATCATACCGACATCATCACGGCGCTCAACCGCCATGCCAAGTTCATGCGCGGCCGCCTCGGCCCGCAGCTGCGGCAGATGAAGTACATGCCGGAACTGCGTTTCCGCGACGATACGAGTTTCGACAACTACCAGAAGATCGACGCACTCCTGCGGTCACCGGAGGTGCAGCGCGATCTGGGACCTTCGAACGAAAAAGACGACGAACAGACCTGAAGCATGTCCAAACCACGCAAACAGCAGAACCGCAAACCCAAGGGCCGCCCGATTTCGGGATGGCTCATTCTCGACAAGCCGCTCGATTTCGGCTCAACCGAAGCCGTTTCCAAGATCAAATGGCTGTTCAACGCCCAGAAGGCAGGTCACGCCGGAACACTCGACCCCTTGGCGTCCGGCATGTTGCCGATTGCCCTCGGTGACGCCACAAAGACCGTACCTTACGTCATGGACGGCCGGAAAATCTACGAGTTTACCGTCACCTGGGGTGAAGAACGCGCAACCGACGATCTGGAAGGCGAGGTTGTCAACTCCTCCGACCAGCGCCCGGACGAACAGGCGATCCGCGATATTCTGCCCAATTATACCGGCATGATCATGCAGACGCCGCCGCAGTTTTCCGCCATCAAGATTGCCGGTGAGCGGGCCTATGATCTGGCGCGTGAAGGCGAAACGGTGGAGATTCCCGCGCGCGAGGTGGAAATTCACCGCCTGACGCTGCTCGCCTGCCCCGACGCTGACACCGCTCATTTCGAAGTGGAATGCGGCAAAGGTACCTATGTGCGGGCGCTTGCGCGCGACATGGGCCGGGATCTCGGCTGTTTCGGTCATATTTCGCAATTGCGCCGTACCATGGTCGCGCCATTCGGCGAGGACATGATGGTACCGCTCGAAAGCTTGACGGCGCTCGAAGCCATCGAAGACCGCGACGAGCGGCTTGAAGCGCTCGATGCTTTTCTGATCGACACGGCGGAAGCGCTTTCATCCCTTCCCCACCTCATCATCAATGATGATCAGGCACACCGGCTGAAGATGGGCAATCCGATCCTGCTGCGCGGGCGTGATGCGCCGGCCAATCACCCGGAGGCCTATGCCACTGCGCATGGCAAACTCATTGCCATCGGCGAGATCGGCGAGGGCGAATTCCGGCCGAAGCGCGTTTTCGGTTGAGACGAGCCTTGAGGGGCGCCGTCAATCGCCTCTTTCAATTGTACCCGGAATAGTTTATAGGCAGCGCCAGCTTGGGCTTTGCCTATGCTGCCGAATGGCCAGAGCTGGACGACATCCCGGCTCTAGGCGTCCCATTTTTCCTTAAAATAGAAAGGATCGTCCGATGTCGATTACTGCAGAGCGCAAAGCCGCCCTCATCAAGGAATATGCAACGAACGAAGGCGACACCGGTTCTCCGGAAGTTCAGGTCGCTATTCTGACCGAGCGGATCAACAACCTGACCGGTCACTTCAAGGACCACAAGAAGGACAACCACTCCCGTCGTGGCCTTCTGACGCTGGTTTCGAGCCGCCGTTCGCTTCTCGACTATCTGAAGAAGAAGGACGAAGCCCGTTACAGCAAGCTGATCGGTGCTCTCGGCATTCGCCGCTAAAACCTTATCCGGCGGGTTTCGCAACGATACCCGCCGGTTTTTATATCTGGCCGTTTGAAGGTCATCTTCAATTTCCGGGCGTTCGCCATAGATGTGGCCCCCGGACGATAAGGCAGCCCCGGATGGGCCGGTGCAGCCTTTTCAACCGCAGACCTGTCATGGGGCAGGATTGCCGGATGCTTGCACCTTGAAAGCCTCCGGCTGTCTTGCCCGTGATTGAGTCGTTCGTTGCCCCCTCGCAAGGCGGGCATACACAAACAAGGACAAGATATGTTCAATAAACACTCCGTGGAAATCGAATGGGCTGGCCGCCCGCTGAAGCTCGAGACAGGCAAGGTTGCCCGTCAGGCTGACGGCGCCGTCATCGCAACCTACGGCGAGACGATGGTTCTTGCGACGGTGGTTTCCGCAAAGTCTCCGAAGCCTGGACAGGACTTCTTCCCGCTCACCGTGAACTACCAGGAAAAGACCTACGCAGCCGGCAAGATCCCCGGCGGCTATTTCAAGCGCGAAGGCCGTCCGTCGGAAAAGGAAACGCTGGTTTCCCGCCTGATCGACCGCCCGATCCGCCCGCTGTTTCCTGAAGGCTACAAGAACGACACGCAGGTTGTCGTAACGGTCATTCAGCACGACCTCGAAAATGACCCGGACGTTCTGTCGATGGTTGCCGCATCCGCTGCGCTCACACTGTCAGGCATTCCTTTCATGGGCCCGGTCGGCGGCGCGCGCGTTGGTTACATCAACGGCGAATATGTTCTGAACCCGCATCTTGATGAGATGGATGAATCGGTTCTGGATCTGGTTGTTGCCGGCACTCAGGACGCCGTCCTGATGGTGGAGTCGGAAGCCAAGGAACTCAACGAAGACGTCATGCTCGGCGCCGTCATGTTCGGCCATCGCGGCTTCCAGCCGGTTATCGACGCGATCATCAAGCTCGCTGAAGTTGCCGCCAAGGAACCGCGCGAATTCGAACCGGAAGATTTCTCCGCGCTCGAAAACGAAATGCTCGGCCTTGCCGAAACCGAACTGCGCACCGCCTACAAGATCACCGAAAAGGCTGCCCGTTACGCCGCCGTCGACGCCGTAAAGGCGAAGGTCAAGGCTCACTTCCTGCCGGAAGAAGGCGAAGCGAAGTATAGCCCTGAAGAAATCGGCGCTGTTTTCAAGCACCTTCAGGCGAAGATCGTTCGCTGGAATGTTCTCGACACCAAGAGCCGCATCGATGGCCGCGACCTGTCGACCGTTCGTCCGATCGTTTCGGAAGTTGGCATCCTGCCGCGTACGCACGGCTCGGCGCTGTTCACCCGTGGTGAAACCCAGGCGATCGTTGTTGCGACGCTCGGCACCGGCGAAGACGAACAGTATGTCGACAGCCTGACCGGCATGTACAAGGAACGTTTCCTTCTGCATTACAACTTCCCGCCCTACTCGGTCGGTGAAACGGGCCGTATGGGTTCCCCGGGCCGTCGCGAAATCGGTCACGGCAAGCTCGCATGGCGCGCTATCCGTCCGATGCTGCCGACTGCGGAACAGTTCCCCTACACGCTGCGCGTCGTTTCCGAAATCACCGAGTCCAACGGCTCTTCGTCGATGGCAACGGTTTGCGGCACCTCGCTTGCACTGATGGACGCTGGCGTACCGCTGGCCAAGCCAGTTGCCGGTATCGCCATGGGCCTTATCCTTGAAGGCGAGCGCTTTGCGGTTCTCTCCGACATCCTGGGTGACGAAGATCACCTCGGCGATATGGACTTCAAGGTTGCAGGTACTGCCGACGGCATCACCTCGCTGCAGATGGACATCAAGATCGCCGGTATCACCGAAGAGATCATGAAGATCGCTCTGGAGCAGGCACAGGGTGGCCGCAAGCACATCCTCGGCGAGATGGCGAATGCCATCACCGAGAGCCGCGGCCAGCTTGGCGAATTCGCACCGCGCATCGAAGTGATGAACATTCCGGTCGACAAGATCCGTGAAGTCATCGGTTCGGGCGGCAAGGTCATCCGCGAAATCGTCGAAAAGACCGGCGCCAAGATCAACATCGAAGACGATGGCACCGTCAAGATCGCTTCTGCTTCCGGCAAGGAAATCGAAGCGGCCCGCAAGTGGATCCATTCGATCGTTGCAGAACCGGAGGTCGGCCAGATCTACGAAGGTACGGTCGTCAAAACCGCTGACTTCGGCGCTTTCGTCAACTTCTTCGGCGCCCGCGACGGCCTCGTTCACATCTCGCAGCTCGCTTCCGAGCGTGTCGCCAAGACCTCCGACGTCGTCAAGGAAGGCGACAAGGTCTGGGTCAAGCTGATGGGCTTCGACGAGCGTGGCAAGGTTCGCCTGTCCATGAAGGTTGTCGACCAGGCAACCGGCAAGGAAGTTGCCGCAGACAAGAAGAAGGAAGATGGCGAAGCCGCTGCCGAATAAGGCAGCCTCGCCAGACCCTATCGAGGCGCGGGTTTTGCCCGCGCCTTTTTTCTATTCCATCTTGAGGACGCTCCAATGAGCCGTGATGCTGTTAAAACCCTTTTCCATCCCTTTGCCGCAGAGATGCTCGACTTGCCGAAAGAGGGCGAGCGCGTTCTGTTTCTGGGAGCGGAAGCCGGCCCGCGGCTAGACGGTTTTAACGCTGACATCGTCTCGGTTCAGAATTTTCGACCGCTTTACCGGGCTCTTCAGGCGCAGAACGCAGAGGTCACGCCGGATATTTCCGGCGAGGACTACGATGCGGCGTTGCTGCTTTGCGGCAAACATCGCGGCGAGAACGAAAACCGCGTCGCTGAAGCGCTCTCTCGTGTCAAGGCGGGTGGGTTGATCGTGGCGGCGGGATCGAAGGAAGACGGCATCCTGACGCTGCGCAAGACGCTGGCAAAGCTTGGCATCGAGGCGGAATCGACGCCGAAGTACCACGGCGTCGCCCTCTGGTTCAAACGGCCGGAAGACGTTGCATCTGCCGTGTCGAAACTCGCGCAACATTCCGTTACGGTTGCTGGCCGTTTCACCGCCATGCCCGGCATGTTCTCGCATGACCGCGTGGACGATGGCTCGGAGCTGCTCGCGTCGCGCCTGCCGACCGACTTCGACGGCAACGCCGCCGATTTCGGCGCAGGCTGGGGTTATCTCTCGGTCATGCTAGCGGAAAAATCGCCGCGCACGGCGCGTATCGATCTTTTCGAAGCGGACTGGAACGCGCTCGAATTCGCCAAGACCAATCTTCTTGAAAACAATCCGCGACTGACGGCGCGCTTCTTCTGGCAGGACCTTGCAAACGAGCCGCCGAAAGAAAAATACGACCTCATCATCATGAACCCGCCTTTCCACGCGGCAGGACAGGCGGCAGAACCCGCTCTCGGTCAGGCCTTTATCAAGACGGCTGCCGGCGCGCTTCGCAACGGTGGAAAGCTGCTGATGGTCGCCAATCGCGGCATGCCCTATGAGCCGGTTCTGGCGGCGGAATTCCGCACCAGCGCCGAGGTATGCCGCAACGCGCGCTTCAAGATCCTGAGCGCCCAGAAGTAAGCAATTCGAGCATCATCAGCTCAACAGCCATGCCCACAGCGACACGGAAAGAACACCGGTCGCCGTGGAAATGCTGATAGTGGAGGCCGCAACGCTGTGGCCGATGCCGAAGCGGTTGGCGATCAGCCATGCATTCACCCCTGTCGGCACCGACGAGGTGAGCACGAGGGCAGCTGTCCATTCCCGGCTGAGGCCGAGAGCATGGCCCATGGCCCACACGCAGGCGGGCAGAAGCAGCAGTTTGAAAACCGTCATGGTGACGGCAATCCCCAGATTACCGCGAATGGTGTATTTCGTCAGCGCCATACCGAGCGAGATGAGCGCTGCCGGTCCCGCCATGGACGCGATCTGATCAACCACGGTCTTGAGGATGGGCGTGAG
This sequence comes from Agrobacterium sp. MCAB5, assembly GCF_052114365.1. Lineage (NCBI taxonomy): Bacteria > Pseudomonadati > Pseudomonadota > Alphaproteobacteria > Hyphomicrobiales > Rhizobiaceae > Agrobacterium > Agrobacterium sp. MCAB5. The sequence continues at coordinate 25,408 of NZ_JBFREP010000001.1, read as the reverse complement.
CGTCACGCCTGAAACATTGGTCGAAAGCCCGATGAAAAGTCCGATCACCAGCGGATTTGTGATGAGGTTGCGGCCGACCTGCCTGAAGACAGAAGCCATGCTGCGCTTTTCGCCGCCCACCGCCTTATGCGTGGCGTTCTCCATCAGGATGGTACCGGCAATCATCATGACCGGCAGATGGATGGCCAGCAGAATGGAGAGGGCGACCAGCCCCTCATCCCCGATGGACCGCCCGACGAGCGGCAGGCCGATGAAGATATTGTTGGCGAAGGCCGAGGATATACCGGCTATGACGGCGATGCGACTATCCTGCTTGAAGATGTACCGCGTGACGATATGCCCAACCGTCCAGGTTACGGCCACGCCGGCAAAATAGGTCAGCCACAGCCGGAAGGGCGATGCGCCATGAAAATTCGCCTCCGCAAGAGTGCGGAAGATCAAAGTCGGCACGGCGATCTTGAACACGAAATCGCTGAGAATCTCACCGGCATCAGCTCTGAACAAGCCGGCCTTGACGGTGAGCCAGCCGATCAGGATAAGAATGAAAATCGGAGCGACGTTCGCGGCAACGGCAGACATGGAGGGAGAGCTTTCGCGGCTTTTGCGGGAGATACTCCGCTTTAGAGCCTTTTCCAAGGGAATGGAATCGCGAAAACGCTGCACCCAGATGTTTCATTCAATACGCGACGTAGCTCCGTCAGGTATTTTTGCAGAAAGCCCCTCAAAACCGGTCACTGGATCAAGTGGCGCTGCGGTCGGTTTTTCGAGTACCGTCTATAATTAAAACCGGCTTGCGGCACTCTAGAAAGGGGCGCAGCAAAGGTGGACCAAAAGAAAAAGCGGGGTTTCCCCCGCCTTTTGTCATATCCGTTATACGCCGTCAGTACATCCGTGACGGAGATAACGGGTGAGCCAGAAGACCTCATGTCTTCTATTCTGGTACGTATTCACGCACCGTTTGCTCTGATCGGAGTGATAGCTTAACCACATTACAGGCACATGACGCGTTTCTGTCTCTGGTGGAGAACCGCATATTTTCCCTTTGGGCTTTTCTTGCCGCCAGAATTGTTTAAGACCGTTCGAAAATGTGCACCCTGCAAACCGGATAGGGCCTATGACGAAATTCGACGTACTGACTGTCGGCAATGCCATCGTCGACATCATTTCCCGTTGTGATGATCGCTTCCTCAATGATAACGCCATCACCAAGGGCGCGATGAACCTCATCGACGCGGAGCGGGCCGAACTGCTCTATTCGCTGATGGGACCCGCGCTCGAGGCCTCCGGCGGAAGTGCGGGCAACACGGCGGCGGGCGTGGCGAATTTCGGTGGCAGGGCGGCTTATTTCGGCAAGGTGGCCGAAGATCAGCTCGGCGAAATCTTCCAGCACGATATCCGCGCGCAGGGCGTCTATTTCGAAACGAAGCCGGAAGGCACGTTTCCGCCGACTGCCCGCTCGATGATCTTCGTCACGGAAGACGGTGAGCGCTCGATGAACACCTATCTCGGCGCCTGCGTCGATCTCGGTCCGGAAGATGTAGAAGAAGACGTCGTGGCGAACACGAAGGTCACCTATTTCGAAGGTTACCTGTGGGATCCGCCGCGCGCCAAGGATGCCATTCGCGATTGCGCCCGCATTGCGCATGAGAACGGCCGTGAAGTGTCCATGACGCTTTCAGACAGTTTCTGCGTTGGCCGATACCGCGAAGAATTTCTCGACCTGATGCGTTCCGGCACCGTGGACATCGTTTTCGCCAACAAGCAGGAAGCTCTCTCGCTCTATGAAACCGACGATTTCGAGCTGGCGCTGACGAAAATCGCTGCCGATTGCAAGATCGCAGCGGTAACGATGAGCGAAGAAGGCGCCGTTATCCTGCGCGGCACGGAACGCGTGAAGGTAGAAGCCTATCCAGTGTATGACGTGGTCGACACAACGGGTGCCGGCGATCTTTTCGCCGCCGGCTTCCTGTTCGGTTACACGCAGGATCGGTCTCTGGAAGACTGCGGCAAACTCGGCTGCCTTGCTGCTGCTGCCGTCATTCAGCAGGTCGGGCCGCGTCCGATGTCATCGCTCAAGGCGCTGGGCGAGAAAAACGGCCTTATTTAAAGGCCTCGCCGGGATAAGCACCCCAGATTTCACCCTGCGACACCCAGCCTGAGGCCTGACCGGCCTCGGCGCGGCACCAGTCGCCGTTGCATTCACCGATCCTGAAGACGACACCCGGCTCCAGCCGGGCGATGACGGAGGCGCCCGACTGTGCGTCGCGGCGCATGTTCACGTAGACATCCTTGCCCTTGCCGCGCATCCACGGCGCGGCGACTGCCGTGCGCTCACCGGAAAGCAGCGCCTGGTTAACCCAGCCTTCCGTGCCATCGGCATCGCGGATGCGCCGCCAGTTCTCATATTCCTGAATGATTTCAACCGGCATTCCCGATTTCATATACATCCAGGAAACGGCATAATCCGTGCTGGGTCCGATGCGCATGTTGACGCGCTTGGATTTCAGGCTGACAAAACGCGGCAAAGGCAGGCCGCTTGCGCCTTTGGCAGCGCCTTGCGCCATGGCCTCGTTCGCCACACCAAAGAGGCCCAGAGACAATGCAATGCAAACCATAGAAACCACACTGCGCATGCCCATTTCCGTTTCCTGCCTTCTGCAAACCGGATTAAATTCGAGGAGGCTCGTTTCCACACGCCTCAAGCTTCGGCGAGTTTTATTTGTCTTCGCCGGTGGGTCTGGTAGAAACGCCCTGATTGAAAGAAATTATCGCTCTTTCTGGTTAATGACTTCTGAACAAGGCAGCGGCAAACGATGACCCACAAGAAGAGACCGACAGTCTATATCACCCGCAAATTGCCTGACGTCGTCGAAACCAGAATGCGGGAACTCTTCGATGCCGAACTGAATATCGACGATACGCAGCGCCGCGAGGAAGAGCTTGTGGCCGCCATGCAGCGGGTCGACGTTCTGGTGCCGACGGTCACGGACCGCATCACCGCCGCCATGATCGAGAAAGCAGGGCCGCAACTGAAGCTGATCGCCAGCTTCTCCAACGGCATAGACCATGTGGATGTGGACGCGGCCGCCCGAAAGGGCATCACAGTGACCAACACGCCCAATGTGCTGACCGAAGACAGCGCCGATATCACCATGGCGCTGGTGCTGGCCGTGCCGCGCCGTCTGATCGAAGGCACGCGTGTGCTTGCCAATGGCGCCGACGAATGGCTGGGCTGGTCGCCGACCTGGATGCTGGGACGGCGCATTTCCGGCAAACGCATCGGCATTGTCGGCATGGGCCGCATCGGTACGGCAGTTGCGCGGCGCGCCAAGGCTTTCGGCCTCTCCATACACTATCACAACCGCAAACGCGTCAACCCGGCGACGGAAGCGGAGCTTGAGGCAACCTATTGGGACAGCCTCGACCAGATGCTGGCGCGGGTGGATATTGTTTCCGTCAATTGCCCCTCCACACCTGCAACCTATCACCTGATCTCGGCACGACGGCTCGCTCTGATGCAGCCGACAAGCTACATCGTCAACACGGCGCGCGGCGATATCATCGATGAGGCGGCAATGATCCAGTGCCTGCGCGACGGAAAGATCGCCGGAGCCGGTCTTGATGTCTACGAGAACGAGCCCGCAATCAATCCCAAGCTCATCAAGCTCGCGAGAGAAGGCAAGGTCGTGCTGCTTCCGCATATGGGCTCGGCGACGATCGAGGGACGCATCGAGATGGGTGACAAGGTCATCATCAATATCCGCACGCTTTTCGACGGACACCGACCGCCGAACCGGGTGCTGCCGGGGCGGAACTGAACCGGTTCAGACAAGCCGTGTCTGCTCGTGACGTGGGAGGGAGAAGCAGGCTTTTGAGCGGATCACAAATTGAGCCGTCTCAGCCGAGGAATTTCGTCATTTCAATCGAGGTCGTACGGTCGTAACCCGGATGGGCGTTTTCAGCGGTTTTGATGAAACCCCAGGCGGCGAATTTCGCGTGGTTGCCGACAAGCTCGATGCGCGTTTCCAGCCGCAGTGCCGGTAACGCCAATTCGCGGGCCAATGCTTCGGCCCGTTCCAGAAGCATTTTGCCGATGCCTTTGCCCTGCGCTCTCAGGGAGACGCACAGCTTGCCGACGTAAAGGCACGCCGGTGGTTCCTGCCGGCAAAACAGGCAGCCAACAATCTCATCCCCATCCAGCGCCACGAAAGCGGTCTCCGCTCTCGCCTTCTCCGCGAGATTTTCGAGCGTCAAACGGTGAGCGGACGATGGTGGGTCGATGACACCGTCCATATAGGCGAAGGACGACATGATAAGCGCAAGCAGCTCCTGCCAGCGCTCGAATTCTTCGCCAATCCTTGTGATCTCAGTCATGTTTTTTTCCAGCAGGGCGGCGCTTGTAACGCACGGTTTCGAAGCGGGCCGACAGGGCGTCATAGAGAAGCAGGCGGCCGACCAATGGCTCGCCGGCAGCGGTGATCACCTTGATGGCCTCCATGGCCATGATCGTCCCGATCACGCCAGTCAAAGCGCCGACGATGCCCGTTTCCGCGCAATTCGGAATAAGCCCCTGCGGCGGTGGCTCGGGAAACAGATCGCGATACCCCGGCAGCAGATTACCATCGGCACCCGCCTCATAGGGTTTCAGCACCGTTACCGAACCATCGAAACGGCCGACAGCGCCCGTTACCAGCGGCCTTCTAGAAGCCTCTGCGGCATCGGCAGCGGCATAACGTGTGTCGAAATTATCAGAACCGTCGATAAGGAGATCGAAGGATGGCAGATGGGTGTGCGCCCAGACCTGCGAAAAACGCTCCTCAAAAACTAGGGTACGCACATGCGGGTTGAGCCGGGCGATGGCTGCGCGGGCGCTTGCCGTTTTCAGCTCACCGATCGTGCCGGTATCGTGGATCACCTGCCGCTGGAGATTGGACAGGGAGACCACGTCGTCATCGATCAGGCCAAGCGTGCCGACACCGGCCGCAGCGAGATAATGAAGGACAGGCGCGCCGAGGCCACCAGCCCCGATTACCAGCACCCGCGCGGCCTTCAGACGCTGCTGCCCGGCACCGCCGATTTCCGGCAAGAGAATATGGCGCTTGTAGCGTTCGATTTCGTCCGGGCTCAGCGGGTCCATGTCGCACTCCATTTTTTCGCTGTCATGCCGTGATGCCCCCGTGGGAAACATTGAAGAATTGCGCCCTGTTGCCAAGGGCGGAGAACATTGCCGCATCCGTTCCGGTCATGAAACTCTGACCACCGAGCGCGTGAATGAGATCGAACAGAGCCGCCCGCCTGCCCTCATCCAGATGCGCAGCAATTTCGTCGAGCAGCAGAACCGGCGCATGGCCGGTCATATTGGCGGTGAGCTGGGCATGCGCAAGCACCAATCCCACCAGCAGCGCCTTCTGTTCTCCGGTCGAGCAACGCTCTGCCTCCATGTTCTTTTCCGCATGGCGCACGAACAGATCGACACGGTGCGGTCCATCAAGCGTGCGGCCCGCCGCCGCGTCTCGATACCGGCCTTCGCGCAGCATAAGCCTATACTCGTCTTCCAGATCGACAGCCGGCCGGTTGAGCGTGTCGTCCATGAAACCCGAGAGCGCCAGCGCTGCAGAGGGGAAGGCAGCATTGCCGGAACGGCCTTCGATGAGGCTCTTCAAAAGACCCAACATTTCATAGCGCGCGAGCGCCATGGAAATGCCGAGTTCCGCCATCTGCTTCTCGATACCGTCCAGCCAGACCGGATCGAAACGGCCTTCCGAAAGCAGACGGTTGCGGCCGCGCATGGCCTTTTCGAAGTCGCTTGCCCGCCGTCCATGCGCGGGATCGAGCGAGAGCACCAACCGATCAAGAAAACGCCGGCGATCCGAGGATGAACCGGTAAAAAGCCCATCCATGGCAGGCGTCAGCCACAGCACCCGCAGATGATCCGTCAATTCATCGACCGACTTCACCGATGTCCCGTTCAGCCTCAGGCGGCGCGACACTACCTCGCCGTCGCCTTCGATCCCGGTTCCGATGGCGACCTCGCCGTCCATGCCGTCGACATCCGCAAAAATCGAAAAACCGGCGGCCTCCGCCCCCACCCGCGTCACATCGGACAGGGTGGCGCGGCGCAGGCCCCTTCCGGGCGACAAAAACGAAACGGCCTCCAGGAGATTGGTCTTGCCGGAACCGTTGTCACCCGTCAGCACCACGTGGCGGTCATCCAGCGCGAGCGACGCCGCCGCATAGTTGCGGAAGTCCGTGAGTTTCAGCCGTAAAAGCGACACCTTATTCGTCATCTGTACGGCCTAAAACGAACATAGCTGGATAGCAAGGTGGGGAATGCGTCGTCCGCATTGAACATAATGCAACCACACCGCAATCCAGTCTCCAGTAGCAACTTTTTGAGCGGCCGGTTATTTATGCGTGGTCCCTCATTATCGGTAACCCCATCCATGCGCCTGATTTTTTCGCTCCTCCTCGCTTTCAGCCTTCTTTCATCCTGCGCGGGCAGGCCGGGGGCGGATGTGTTGCAGGCCATAAACACCAAGACCACCGATACGAAAATCGTGACAGCCTATGTGGCTAGCACGCGGGAGAAAAACAACGAGGCCAAAAAGGGCTTTAGCGCTGGGCGGGCGGCTGAGCTGAATTATGCGCGCTTCGACATTTCCATTCCTCCCAGCCATAAAAGCGGAAATATCGAATGGTCCAAAGGTAAGCCGAACCCGAGCAAGGATTTTGTCGTCACCAAAGCCGATATGCTGACGAAAACGCGTTTCAATTCCGATCTTGGCGACGTCACCCGCTCCGGCAAGCAGATCGCCCTTTTTGTGCATGGCTATAATTACAGCTATCAGGAAGCCTTGTTCCGTGCGGCACAAATGGCAGCCGATGCCAATATGGATGGTGTGCCACTGGTCTTTTCATGGCCGTCTCAGGCGAGCGTCACCGGTTACGTGGCCGACAAGGAATCAGCGACCTATTCGCGAGACGCGCTGGCCACGGTGCTGACCGACCTTACCAGGCAAACACCGAAAAAAAGCATTGTCGTGTTCGGTCACAGCATGGGCGGCTGGCTGGTCATGGAAGCGCTGCGACAATTGCGCTTCGAAGGCAGGAACGATGTGCTCTCCAAACTACAGGTAGTACTGGCCGCGCCGGATATCGACGCCGATGTTTTCCGCAAGCAGATCGAGGTGGTGGGAAGGCTCAATCCGCCGCTCACCATTCTCGTCTCCAAGGACGACCGCGCCCTGAAGGCTTCCTCCATCCTCGGGGCGGACGTCACCCGCATAGGCGCGCTGGATGTGACCGATCCTCAAGTGCAGGAAGCCGCCCTGAAAGAGGGCGTTCAGTTCGTTGACATCTCCAAGCTCAAGGCATCGGATCCGCTCAACCACGACCGATATGCGGCACTCGCGTCGCTGGTGCCACAACTGGAGGCGAGCCGGAACGGCAACGGCGAAAACGGCATAGGCCGCGCGGGTGCCTTTGTGTTCGATGCTATCGGGGCAACAGTATCCAGCCCCTTCCGGCTTGCGAGCCAGGTCGTGAACCCGCAATAACTTTTGCGGGTTCTTGGCGACAACCGGTTCAGAAATCCCAGTCTTCGTCTTCTGTGGCGACCGCCTTGCCGATGACATAGGAAGAGCCGGAGCCGGAGAAGAAGTCGTGGTTCTCGTCGGCATTGGGAGACAGCGCCGAGAGGATCGCAGGATTGACCCGGCAGGCCTCGGGCGGAAACAGCGCCTCGTAACCCAGATTCATCAAGGCCTTGTTGGCGTTGTAATGCAGGAACTGCTTGACGTCCTCCGTCAGGCCAACGCCGTCATAGAGGTCTTGGGTATATTTGGCCTCGTTGTCGTAAAGCTCGAGCAAAAGATCGAAGGCGAAATCCTTGATCTCCTGTTTTTCCGCTTCGCCCAGACGTTCGAGCGCGCGCTGGAACTTGTAGCCGATGTAATAGCCATGCACGGCCTCATCGCGAATGATGAGACGGATCAAATCGGCCGTGTTGGTAAGCTTGGCGCGACTTGACCAGAACATTGGCAGGTAGAAGCCGGAATAGAACAGGAAGCTCTCCAGAAACACGCTGGCGACCTTCATTTTCAACGGATTTCCGCTATCATATTCGCGCATGATGAGCGCGGATTTGCGTTGCAGGAATTCGTTCTCCTCCGACCAGCGATAGGCGTCATCGACGTCAGGCGTGGAGCAGAGCGTCGAGAAGATCGAGGAATAAGAGCGGGCGTGGACCGCCTCCATGAAGGAGATGTTGGAAAGCACCGCCTCCTCGTGCGGCGTCGCCGAATCCGCCATCAGGCGCACGGAACCGACGCCATTCTGGATCGTGTCCAGCAATGTCAGCCCGGTGAAGACGCGGATCGTCAGGGTCTGCTCTTCCGGCTTCAGCGTTCCCCAGGACGGGATATCGTTGGAGAGCGGCACCTTTTCCGGTAGCCAGAAATTCGATGTCAGGCGATTCCAGACTTCGAGATCCTTGTCATCCTCGATGCGGTTCCAGTTGACCGCGCGAATACGGGACGCGGGTTTTACGGCAATATTCATTGTCTTGTCCCTCAATTCAGAGCGTGCAGGATACGCAGCCCTGAACCTGCGTGCCTTCCAGCGCCATCTGGCGCAAACGGATGTAGTAGATGGTCTTGATGCCTTTTTTCCAGGCGTAGATCTGCGCCCGGTTGATATCGCGCGTCGTTGCCGTATCGCGGAAGAACAATGTCAGCGACAGGCCCTGATCGACATGCTGGGTGGCCGCCGCATAGGTATCTATGATCTTTTCCGGACCGATTTCGTAGGCATCCTGATAATATTCGAGATTGTCGTTCGAAAGGTAGGAAGCCGGATAATAAACACGGCCGATCTTGCCTTCCTTGCGAATTTCAATCTTCGAGACGATGGGATGGATCGAGGAGGTCGAGTGGTTGATATAGGAGATCGAGCCTGTGGGCGGCACGGCCTGAAGGTTCTGGTTATAGAGGCCGGTCTCCATGACAGCCTGCTTCAACGCTTTCCAGTCCTCCTGTGTCGGAATGGAAATGCCAGCTTTCTCAAAAAGGTCGCGGACCTTTTCCGTCGCGGGCAGCCATTCCCGGTCGGTATATTTATCGAAGTAGTCGCCCGAGGCATATTTGGAGTTTTCAAAGCCCTTGAAGCTCTGCCCCCTTTCCGTGGCAAGGCGATTGCTGGCGCGGATGGCGTGATAGGTCACCGTGTAGAAATAGATATTGGTGAAATCGATGCCCTCTTCGGAGCCGTAGAAGATGCGCTCGCGCGCCAGATAGCCATGCAGGTTCATCTGACCAAGCCCGATGGCGTGGCTCGCATCATTGCCCTTTTCCACGGAAGGGACAGACGAGATGTGGCTCATGTCAGAAACGGCCGTCAGCGCCCGGATGGAGGTTTCGATCGTCTTGCCGAAATCAGCCGAATCCATTGCTGAAGCAATGTTGAGCGAGCCGAGATTGCAGGAAATATCCTTGCCCATATGGCTGTAAGAGAGATCGTCGTTGAACTCGCTCGCCTCGCTGACCTGTAGGATTTCCGAGCAAAGATTGCTCATGCTGATACGGCCGGCGATCGGATTGGCGCGGTTCACCGTATCCTCGAACATGATATAGGGATAACCGCTTTCGAACTGGATTTCTGCGATGACTTGGAAGAACTCGCGTGCCTTTATCTTCTTCTTGCGGATGCGGCTGTCGGCGACCATTTCCTGATATTTTTCGCTGACGGAAATCTCGGTAAACGGCACGCCATAGACCCGCTCAACATCATACGGCGAGAACAGGTACATATCCTCGTTGTTTCTCGCGAGTTCGAAGGTGATATCAGGGATCACCACGCCGAGCGAAAGGGTTTTGATGCGGATTTTTTCGTCGGCGTTTTCGCGCTTGGTATCGAGGAAACGCATGATGTCCGGGTGGTGGGCATGCAGATAGACCGCGCCAGCGCCCTGGCGCGCGCCAAGCTGGTTGGCGTAGGAGAACGAATCTTCCAGCAGCTTCATGACAGGAATGACGCCAGAGGACTGGTTTTCGATCTGTTTGATCGGCGCGCCGGCTTCGCGAATATTGGTCAGGGACAGTGCTACGCCACCGCCACGCTTGGAAAGCTGCAATGCTGAATTGATGGACCGGCCGATGCTTTCCATATTGTCTTCCACACGCAGCAGAAAACACGAAACCAGCTCACCGCGGCTTTTCTTGCCGGCGTTGAGAAAGGTCGGGGTTGCCGGCTGGAAGCGGCCGGAAATGATTTCATCCATCAGATCGCGGGCAAGTTGCTCGTCGCCACGCGCCAGAGCCAGCGCCACCATGCAGACGCGGTCCTCATAACGCTCCAGGTAACGCTTTCCGTCGAAGGTCTTCAGCGTATAGGACGTATAATATTTGAAGGCGCCGAGAAATGTCGGAAAACGGAACTTTCTGGCATAGGCCTCGTCGTAGAGGTCACGGACGAAATTGAAGGAATACTGGTCCAGCACCTCCTGTTCGTAATATCCCTCGGTCACGAGATAATCGAGCTTTTCCCTGAGATTATGGAAAAACACCGTGTTCTGGTTGACGTGCTGAAGGAAATATTGCCGTGCCGCAAGGCGGTCCTTGTCGAGCTGGATCTTCCCGTTTTCATCGTAGAGGTTCAGCATCGCGTTCAGCGCGTGATAGTCCAGTCCCGCGTCCAGGTGTTTCTGCGCGGCGGTTACTTGTTGTTTGGCATCCGTGTTGCGCACCGCGCTCGAGGTCAGCGTGTCCAAAATCGTTCCAATCCATGATTGACGTTGGCGACATCTTCCTCCGTGCCGAGAAGCTCGAAGCGGTAGAGAAACGGCACCGCGCATTTACGCGACACGATATCTCCGGCGGATGCGAAAGCTGCGCCAAAATTCGTATTTCCCGCCGCGATGACGCCGCGAATGAGATTTCGGTTTGAGGGCTCGTTCAAAAACCGGATAACCGGTTTCGGTACCGCTCCTTTCATGCCGCCGCCCCCATAGGTGGGGGTGACGAGAACATAGGGCTCCGACACGTGAGGAACGTCTTCCTCGGCGCCGAGCGGCAGGCGAAGCAATCGTCGCCCCAGTTTCTGAAGGAAGCGATGAGTGTTCTCAGACCGGCTGGAATAATAGACGATCAGCCCCATCGCATCGCCTCTTCAGCTGATCGAGCCAATCATGTCCGGACGGAAACCAGCCCAATGGCGTTCGCCGGCAACGACAACGGGAACCTGCATGTAACCAAGGCCGCGAACGCGATCGAGGGCATCCGCATCTTCGGAGATATCGACGATCTCGTAGCTGACACCGATGCGGTCAAGCGCACGATAGGTGGCAGTGCACTGGACGCAGGCGGGTTTGCTGTAAACGGTGACGGTCATTGTTTCCTCTTTCCAAGCCGCTTTTACGCACGGCTCAACATTGCCCGCCTGCAATCGCAAGCGGGTGGCGATGGTTCTGTCATTCTGGCGAGGCGCGCGGGTCAGGCCGCGTAAGATCGCTGTCTACGCCGACGAGCGTAGAAACTCATAAAAATGCACTGGCATGACTTCACCCCGAAGCTTGTTCTGGAGGGGGCAGAAAAGGGCGCACGCAATTCATTTGCGTCATACACCTTCCTTCCGGACACCCCGCCCGTGGACGTTTTCGCTCAAGGCAGGTCTCCTGACTTGCGGGTCAAAACATCCATTCCCACCTTCCCGGAGCTTTTAGCGCCAGTGGCTCAAATCGGAATGATGCTCACCGCTTACAGTTGCGGGGGCAGTTTCGGCATTGCTTCACCATAATGGTGTTACGCACCGAATTCCCGTCTTAGCTCCCGACGCTTGCGAATCGAAAGAACCTTGAACACCACATATAGTATATGAGGAATTTTTTTCGTCAATAATTAGACATGCGAAAGCCCCACCCTGTGGATCAAAAAGATTCAACACATGGTCAACAAAGGCTTAACGGCGAATGCTCGATGCCGCCTACGGACGGAAGCGGCGGGTTATTCCCAGATATCGATACGAATGTCGGCGGGGCGTGAGTTCTCAATCACCCGCTTTCCGTTGGGAAGATCATTTTCGAACAGTTTGGCGTGAATCTCGGTCGCATCGAGACCATAGCCCTGCCATCTATCCCGCAGGCGTTCCTCGAGCACCGCAACGGATGGGCCTACGAAGACGGCAAGATCGAAGCTGCCGGAAAGCTTCGTCCACGGCGCCTCGTTCAACAGCAGATAGTTGCCTTCGGCAAGGATGAAGCGTGTTTCTGGCGCGATGGCGCGAGCGGAGGCAATGGCTATTTCGCGGGAGCGGTCAAAAACCGGGACAAGAACTTCCTGCCCGCCCTGACGAACTGCGGAGACGATATCAAGAAAGCCGCGCACGTCGAAGGTCTCCGGTGCGCCTTTTCGCGGCAAGAGCCCCCGTTCTTCGAGAATACCGTTATCCATATGGAAGCCGTCCATGGGTAGGACAGCCGCAGCCTCGCCGCGCGCCACGAGGGCACCGCACAGGGCATCCGCCAGCGTGGATTTGCCGGCCCCAGGGGGACCGGCAATGGCCATGATAAAACGAGATTTATCCTCAGCCCGCCGAAGAACGTCTTCGACGATCGTTTCAAGCTTCAACGTCATGCGGCCAGCGTTTCCTTTGGCGCTTCCTTGGCGCCCGTCATGAAGGCGACGGCGTCGGACATGGTATAGTCCTTCGGATTGATGACGCACAAACGCTTGCCCAGCCGATGAATATGAATCCGGTCAGCAACCTCGAAAACATGCGGCATGTTGTGCGAGATGAGAACGATCGGTAGCCCTCGCGCGCGTACATCCAGAATAAGCTCGAGAACGCGGCGGCTTTCCTTGACGCCGAGCGCCGCCGTCGGTTCGTCAAGGATGACGACCTTGGAGCCGAAGGCGGCTGCACGCGCCACCGCAACACCCTGGCGCTGGCCGCCGGAGAGGGTTTCCACCGCCTGATTGATGTTCTGGATCGTCATCAGGCCGAGTTCAGAGAGTTTCTCACGGGCAAACTTTTCCATCGCCGGACGGTCCAGTGCCCTGAACAGGCTTCCCTGAATACCGGGTTTGCGGATTTCACGGCCGAGAAACATATTGTCGGCTATGGACAATGCGGGAGACAGCGCAAGGTTCTGATAAACGGTTTCGATACCAGCCTTGCGCGCCTCGATCGGCGAGCGGAACTGTACCGGCTTGCCTTCAAGCCTGATCTCCCCTTCATCGGGTGTCACCGCACCGGAAATCGCCTTGATGAGAGAGGATTTTCCAGCACCGTTATCACCGATGACGGCGAGGATTTCGCCCGGATAAAGGTCAAAATCGGCATTGTCGAGCGCAGTCACACGACCGTAGCGTTTAACGAGATTGCGTGCTGTGAGGATAGGTTCTTTTGCCATCAGCCTGCTACCTTTCTGATCCACTGGTCGATTGCGACAGCCAAGATGATAAGGACGCCGATCAACAGATAGGTCCATTGTGGGTCTGTTCCGATAAGTCGCAGGCCGAGAGAGAAGACACCGACGATCAGCGCGCCGAAGATCATGCCCATGATCGAGCCGCGTCCGCCAAACAGCGATATGCCGCCGATGACCACTGCGGTGATGGATTCGATGTTGGCGAACTGACCGGCGGTCGGCGATACCGAGCCGATGCGGCCGATGAGAGCCCAGCCCGCGAAGGCGCAGATAAGCCCGGAAAGTGTGTAGACGGTCGTCAGCATGCGCTTGACGTTAACGCCGGCAAGTTCGGCTGCGTCGGGATCATCACCCACTGCATAGAGATGTCGACCCCAGGCGGTGCGGTTCAGCACATACCAGAGCAGGGCAACCAGCAGAACCATCGCAATGACGCCATAGGTGAAGACGGCGCTGCCGATGCGGACATTGTTGCCGAAAAACTGGAGAATGGGCGCCTGTTGGACGATATCCTGTGAGCGGATCGTTTCGTTGGCCGAATAGAGGAAATTGGTGGCCAACACGATCTGCCACATGCCCAGTGTAACGATGAAGGGTGGTAGCCGCATGCGCGAAACCAGCACGCCATTGATAAAGCCACAAAATGCGCCGACTGCGAGACCGCAGATAATCGAGAGTTCGGCAGGCAAACCATAGCGGAACGTAAACTGTCCCATGACGACGGAGGACAGGACCATGATCGCACCGACCGAAAGATCGATGCCCGCAGTCAGAATGACCAGCGACTGTGCCGCGCCGACGATGCCGACGATTGCCACCTGCTGAAGGATAAGCGTCAGCGAAAAGGCCGAGAAAAACTTGCCGCCCAGGGTCATGCCGAAGACAGCCAGCGACAACACCAGAACGATCAGCGGTACGGCCGCCGGGCTGGAATGCAGAAAGTGCTGGAATTTTTCAAGCAAACTCTTGTTGTGCGTATCGAAAGCAGCGACCTGGGTCGAACTTCCCGACAGCACTTTTTCAAATTCATTATGCGGTTGAGCCCGCACTGGCTGATCGCTCATGGATTTTCCTCCCGATCGCTCCATCGCATCAGCCCCGAACCCGGGATTATTTTCCAGAGGGGACAATGCGTAGATTCAAACTGTTGAGAAGCGTGCCTCAGTTACGTCCACGGACGCCGGGCGCGCTCGTTTGTTCCTGTCCGATCACCCAGATCGTTCTTTTAAACCATTCCGGTTCAAGGGCGGGGGCAAATTGCCCCCGCCGATTTCAACGGTGATGTATCAGCCCCAGCACTTCTTCAGGCCTTCCTTGGTGTCGATCGAATCGAGACCCTTGACCGGCTTGTCGGTTACCAGCGTTACGCCGGTGTCGAAGAAGTTCTTGCCTGCCGTCGGCTTCGGCTTTTCACCGGTATCGGCAAACTTCTTGACGGCTTCCACGCCGAGTGCCGCCATCAGCAGCGGGTATTGCTGAGACGTTGCGCCGATCACGCCTTCCGCAACGTTCTTGACACCAGGGCAACCGCCGTCGACGGAAACGATCAGAACATCCTTTTCGCGTCCGACGGCTTTCAGCGCTTCGTAAGCACCGGCAGCTGCAGGTTCGTTGATGGTGTGAACGACGTTGATGGTCGGATCCTTCTGCAGCAGATTTTCCATCGCAGAGCGGCCGCCTTCTTCGTTACCGTTGGTAACATCATGACCAACGATACGCTTGTCGTCTTCATCACCAATCTTGTTGATGTCCTTCACGTCGATGCCGAAGCCCTTCATGAAGCCCTGGTTGCGCAAAACATCAACGGTTGGCTGGGAAGGCGTGAGGTTGAGGAAGGCGATTTTCGCATCCTTGGCCTTGTCGCCGAGGGTGCCAGCAGCCCATTTGCCGATCAGCTCGCCGGCCAGAAGATTGTCGGTAGCGAAAGTGGAGTCAGCGGCATCAACGGGTTCGAGAGGCGTATCGAGGGCGATGACCAGAAGACCGGCATCGCGCGCCTTCTGCACGGCCGGAACGATGCCCTTGGTGTCCGATGCGGTAATCAAGATACCCTTGGAGCCATCGGCAATGCATGTCTCGATCGCGGCAACCTGGCTTTCGGAATCGCCATCGATCTTGCCGGCATAGGACTTCAGCGTCACGCCAAGTTCTTTAGCCTTGGCGGTTGCGCCTTCCTTCATCTTGACGAAAAAGGGATTGGTGTCGGTTTTGGTAATCAGGCAAACCGAAGTATCGGCGGCGGACGCGACGGACGCGAAAGAAACGCCGAGCGCAAGCGCGCCCAGAAGAGCGGAAACAGTCGTCTTCATTGTAATCCTCCCATTGAATGTTTGAGTACCGTGACGGTTACCCGACGATCTCGTCTCCTCCGAGAACAGCGACCGTTGACACAGATGGAACCACCAAAGGAAACGGCTGTCAATAAATAAATCCGATTGAATTATTAATTCCGTATGGCATTCTAACAAGCGGCAGGGAGGAATATCGCGGCGTCGTTTAACGTTGCGATAGCAAGATTGCCATAAAGCCTGCATGTATCGGTCGCGGCGGATATGGCGGGCGGGAGGATGAAACTATGAGACAATCTGTCGAGACGGCGCCGCCCGCGCCGTCCACCAACATGGATATGAGCGGCGGCGCCAACCAGATTGGGGTGCGTGCCTATAACGAGCGGCTTGTGCTGTCGCTGGTTCGCCGCCACGGCGGCTTGTCGAAAGCCGAAATATCCAGGCTTTGCGGTCTCTCGGCGCAGACTGTCTCGGTCATCATGCGCTCGCTCGAAAGTGACGGTCTTCTTATTCGTGGCGAAAGACTGCGCGGCAAAGTCGGGCAGCCTTCGACGCCGATGCGCCTCAATCCCGATGCCGTCTTCTCGTTTGGCGTAAAAATCGGCCGTCGCAGCGTCGATCTGGTGCTGATGGATTTCGTCGGCCGGATCAAGCTGAAGCTCCGCAGAACTTACCCCTATCCTATGCCGGAATGGATTTTGCCATTCGTCGTCGAGGGTATCACGGAACTCGAGTCCAAGCTCTCTCCGGCCGAACGGCAAAAAATTGCCGGTGTCGGCATTGCCGCGCCGTTCGAATTGTGGAACTGGGCGCAGGAGGTCGGCGCCCCGCAGAATGAGATGGAGCGCTGGCGCGACGTCGATATCCGTTCCGAAATTGCGGATGGCGTCAGCTATCCGGTTTTCCTGCAGAACGATGCGACCAGTGCCTGCGGTGCAGAACTGGTTTTTGGTGCAGGCCAGAACTACCCCGATTTTCTCTATATCTTCATCGGATCCTTCATCGGTGGCGGTGTCGTTTTAAACTCCGCACTGTTTTCCGGAAAGACGGGCACCGCCGGTGCAATCGGCCCCCTTCCGGTTCAGGGGCAGGACGGCAACACGGTCCAGCTTCTGAAAATCGCCTCCATCTTCGTTCTGGAAAACATGTTGCGCGAACGGGGCATCGATCCCCGTCCCCTGTGGTTCTCGCCGGATGAATGGATCGATTTCGGCGAGCCGCTGGAAAGCTGGATCGGAAAAACGGCCGCGGCCCTTGCGCAGGCCGTCATCGCTGCAGCCTCCATCATCGATTTTTCCAGCGTCATCATCGATGGCGGTTTTCCGGATTGGGTCAGAGCAAGAATAGTCTCCGCCACCCGTCTTGCCCTCAAACATCACGATCTTCAGGGTGTTACGCTGCCGGAAATCATCGAGGGAGCGGTCGGCAGCCAGGCCCGGGCTATCGGTGGAGCGAGCCTGCCCCTGTTTTCCCGTTATCTCATCGACCAGAATGTTCTGTTCAAGGACACGACAGGCTGAGGTTTCAGGCCCTACCGAAATTTCCTGGTGGGACTCTTTGCCGGATTCAAATGGTCACTCGCTGGCGGCATGTTCCATGATCGCTGCCAGAAAAGCAGGGCCGTATCGTTCCAGCTTTGTGTCTCCCACTCCAGGTATCTGCGCCATTTCTCCCACAGAGGCCGGTCTTGCTGCCGTAAGCTCAATGAGTGTCTTGTCGTGGAAAATCACATAGGGCGGAACGTTCTGCGCGCGGGCAATTTCCATGCGCTTCGCACGCAGCGCCTCAAAGAGACTGCGATCGGCCTCCGGTATAATAGTGGCGGCGGGCTTGCGAGTCGCCTGTTGTCGCGCCGAACGGGGAGCGGTCGGTATCCTCAACATCAGGGACGGCTTTTCGCGCAGGAACCACCTCCCTTCTTCGGAAATGGACAATCCCCCGTGACCGGCCAGATCAACCTCGATCAGCCGCAGCGCAACCATCTGGCGCAGGATGGCCCGCCAGGTGCGATTGTCGTGCTCTTTGCCGATGCCGTAGGTCGTGATCCGATCGTGACCAAAGCTCGATATCCGTTCATCTTCCATGCCCAGCAATACGCGGATGACATAGGCCTGGCCGAAACGTTCTCCCGTGCGGTAAATGCAGGACAGCAACTTTTGCGCGGCAATGGCACCATCAAACAGGTCCGGTGGTTCCGCACAGGTGTCGCAATTGCCGCAGGGCTCGCAATAGTCGCCGAAATAAGACAAAAGCACCCGCCGACGGCAACCGGCTGTTTCCGCGAGGCCAAGCAACGCATCGAGCTTCCGGCGCTCCATGTTTTTGCGCTGGTCGCCCGCATCCGACTCTTCGATGAAGCGGTTGCGCAATGCGATGTCTTCATAACCGTAAAGCATAAGCACGTCGGACGGCAGACCATCACGGCCGGCACGGCCGGTTTCCTGATAATAGGCTTCGATGCTGCTGGGCAGATCGATATGCACGACGAAGCGCACATCCGGTTTGTCGATGCCCATGCCGAAAGCCACGGTTGCAACCATGATGACAGCTTCACCATGCTGGAAGTGGGTCTGGTTCGCCTCGCGGGCGGCCTTGTCCATGCCGGCGTGATAGGGCAGCGCATCGCGCCCCTCCTCGCGCAGCCAGGCTGCCGTCTCATCGACCTTGCGTTTGGAAAGGCAATAGACGATGCCGCTTTCGTCCTCGCGACCCGTCAGGAAGCGCTTCAGCTGCGTACGTGGATTATCCTTTTCCATGATCGCATAGCGGATATTTGGCCGATCGAATCCGGCTATGAAGGCGTCGCTTCCGTTGATCCCGAGATGACCCAGAATTTCGGCGCGGGTTGGCTCGTCCGCAGTCGCCGTGAGCGCCATGCGTGGCGTATCCGGAAAGCGCTCGATCAACGTGTCTAGCTGGCGGTACGGGGGACGGAAATCGTGCCCCCACTGCGATAGACAATGAGCTTCGTCGATCGCGATCAGCGACAGGCTGATAGGTTGAAGCGCATCCAGAACGTCCGGCTTGAGAAGGGTCTCAGGCGCGGCATAGAGAATATCGACCTTGCCAGCCCGCATATCCTGCCAGAGTGCCCGCCGCTCTTCTGGGGAAAGATCGGAGTTGAGAGCTTCTGCCCGCACACCTGCCTGACGCAAGGCGGCGACCTGATCGACCATCAGCGCGATCAGGGGCGAAACAACCAGCCCCATTCCCTTACGGGCGAGCGCCGGAATCTGGTAACAAAGCGACTTCCCGCCTCCTGTTGGCATCAATACAAATGCATTGTTGCCTGCCATCACATGCCGGATGATTTCGGCCTGCTGTCCACGAAACGTATCGTATCCATAGACGGTCTTGAGAATCTGCAAGGGATCGGTGGTCACGTTGGCTTTCTTATGAGCTGGACGGTTTACGCATCATGGCCAAATCAGGGGCTATCGCAACGCAGAAAGGCTGAATCAGTCCCATAAAAAAGAGCGCCAATTGTGGACGATGCGAACTTATATAGATTTGGATGTTATTTGGGGTATTTCGCAAAAGGAAAACCCCGCAGCTTAAGCTACGGGGTTTTTGAGAAGATGGTTGCGGGGGCAGGATTTGAACCTGCGGCCTTCAGGTTATGAGCCTGACGAGCTACCGGGCTGCTCCACCCCGCGTTACCAGCGTAAATCCCTATGGGATTTATCGCGACCAGCGTAAATCCGTATTGGATTTATCGCGACTGCATCACAGGGACGCTGTGATGTATTGAGAAGATATTTGTTGCGTTTTGCAGACCTGGCAGCGACCTACTCTCCCGCGTCTTGAGACGGAGTACCATTGGCGCTGGGGCGTTTCACGGCCGTGTTCGGAATGGGAACGGGTGCAGCCGCCCCGCGATAACCACCAGGTCGGCAAAACGCAACACAGTTCATGTTTTCACATGAGTGTTGTTTCGAGAAGCTGGGAAGCTTGCGCTTCATTTAATTTAACACGTCTTTCTGCGACCCTTCCCGTATGTTTGCCATACAGACCAGAGGTCGTCGCGCCCTGTGGCGCGGCCCGTCCGGAGCGCTATGCGCGTCAGGACAGAACAGATGATGTTCATCTTTGATGAGCATGAACAATGGGAACGAAGAAGTCGATCGAGCTATTAGTAACGGTAAGCTTCACATGTTGCCATGCTTCCACACCCGTCCTATCAACGTGGTCGTCTTCCACGGCTCTGATAGGGAACACTCGTTTTCAGGTTGGTTTCCCGCTTAGATGCCTTCAGCGGTTATCCATTCCGTATATAGCTACTCTGCTATGCCCTTGGCAGGACAACAGATCCACCAGAGATACGTCCATCCCGGTCCTCTCGTACTAGGGACAGATCCTGTCAATATTCCTACACCCACGGCAGATAGGGACCGAACTGTCTCACGACGTTCTGAACCCAACTCACGTACCGCTTTAAATGGCGAACAGCCATACCCTTGGGACCTGCTCCAGCCCCAGGATGCGATGAGTCGACATCGAGGTGCCAAACAACCCCGTCGATATGGACTCTTGGGGGTCATCAGCCTGTTATCCCCGGCGTACCTTTTATCCGTTGAGCGATGGCCCTTCCACACGGGACCACCGGATCACTATGACCGACTTTCGTCTCTGCTCGACTTGTCAGTCTCGCAGTCAGGCGGGCTTATGCCATTGCACTCGACGACCGATTTCCGACCGGTCTGAGCCCACCATCGCGCGCCTCCGTTACTCTTTCGGAGGCGACCGCCCCAGTCAAACTACCCACCATACACTGTCCCGGATCCGGATAACGGACCGCGGTTAGACATCCACGAAGATAAGGGTGGTATTTCAAGGATGGCTCCACAAGAACTGGCGTCCCTGCTTCAAAGCCTACCACCTATCCTACACATGCCTTGGCGAATGCCAGTGTAAAGCTATAGTAAAGGTGCACGGGGTCTTTCCGTCTGACCGCAGGAACCCCGCATCTTCACGGGGAATTCAATTTCACTGAGTCTATGTTGGAGACAGCGGGGAAGTCGTTACGCCATTCGTGCAGGTCGGAACTTACCCGACAAGGAATTTCGCTACCTTAGGACCGTTATAGTTACGGCCGCCGTTTACTGGGGCTTCAGTTCAGAGCTTGCACCCCTCCCTTTAACCTTCCAGCACCGGGCAGGCGTCAGACCCTATACGTCGTATTGCTACTTCGCAGAGCCCTGTGTTTTTGATAAACAGTCGCTACCCCCTGGTCTGTGCCACCCCATCATACTTGCGTAAAATGGGGTCACGCTTCTTCCGAAGTTACGCGTGCAATTTGCCGAGTTCCTTCAACATAGTTCTCTCAAGCGCCTTGGTATACTCTACCTGACCACCTGTGTCGGTTTCGGGTACGGTCTATACGGTGGAGCTATTTCCTGGAACCTCTTCGCCGCACATTCAATCCAGTAAGAATGTACAACACACGAGATCCGTCACTACCACCAGGCCCACGAATATTAACGTGGTTCCCATCGACTACGCGTGTCCGCCTCGTCTTAGGGGCCGGCTAACCCTGCTCAGATTAACTTTAAGCAGGAACCCTTGGTCTTTCGGCGAGGGAGTCTCTCACTCCCTTTATCGTTACTCATGTCAACATTCGCACTTCCGATATCTCCAGCAGCCCTCACGGGTCCGCCTTCACAGACTTACGGAACGCTCCGCTACCACGCAACAGTCACTACAACTGTCACATCCTCAGCTTCGGTGCATGGCTTTAGCCCCGTTACATTTTCGGCGCAAAGACCCTTATTTAGACCAGTGAGCTGTTACGCTTTCTTTAAATGATGGCTGCTTCTAAGCCAACATCCTGGTTGTTTTGGGATCCTCACATCCTTTCCCACTTAGCCATGACTTGGGGACCTTAGCTGGAGGTCAGGGTTGTTGCCCTTTTCACGACGGACGTTAGCACCCGCCGTGTGTCTGCCGACTAGTACTCCTCGGTATTCGGAGTTTGGTTAGGATCAGTAAGACGGTGAGTCCCCATAGCCCATCCAGTGCTCTACCCCCGAGGGTATTCGGTCGACGCTCTACCTAAATAGATTTCGCGGAGAACCAGCTATTTCCGAGTTTGATTGGCCTTTCACCCCTAGCCACAAGTCATCCCAATCTATTGCAACAGATACGGGTTCGGCCCTCCAGTTGGTGTTACCCAACCTTCAGCCTGCTCATGGCTAGATCACTCGGTTTCGGGTCTAATGCAACTAACTCAATCGCCCTATTCAGACTCGCTTTCGCTGCGCCTACACCTACCGGCTTAAGCTTGCTAGTTACACTAAGTCGTTGACCCATTATACAAAAGGTACGCCGTCACCCTTGCGGGCTCCGACTGTTTGTAGGCATCCGGTTTCAGGTTCTATTTCACTCCCCTCGTCGGGGTGCTTTTCACCTTTCCCTCACGGTACTTGTTCGCTATCGGTCATGCACGAGTACTTAGGCTTGGAGAGTGGTCTCCCCATGTTCAGACAGGATTTCACGTGCCCCGCCCTACTCAAGGACAATGACTGTTCTACGCGTAAGGGGCTATCACCCTCTATGGCCGACTTTTCCAAATCGTTCCGCTTTATTCATCATTGCCACTGGCCTGGTCCGCGTTCGCTCGCCACTACTTACGGAGTCTCGGTTGATGTCCTTTCCTGCAGGTACTTAGATGTTTCAGTTCCCTGCGTTCGCTTCTTACCCCTATGTATTCGAAAGTAAGATACCTTATCACAATGCTTGGAAACCCAGGCCGTTCATAAAACAGACTGGATTTTCCAAGCATTTAAGGTGGGTTGCCCCATTCGGAGATCCATGGATCAAAGCTTATTCGCAGCTCCCCACGGCTTTTCGCAGCGTATCACGTCCTTCTTCGCCTGTGCATGCCAAGGCATCCACCAAATGCCCTTAATTCACTTCTTCGTTCTCATTGTCTATGCTCATCCATATTTGCTTGATTTGGAATTCTTGATCCTCCTCGCTTGCGCTCGAAGGGGTTCCAAATCCGGCCATACGGTCACCTCTCGGTAGCCGCAAACCAGCAAAATCCGGTTACCTTTTACAACCAGATCATCTCCTGATGACATCGACGTGTTCGATACAATCCTCTTTGAAGGCACGCCGGTGCACTTCGAGGTCGTATCATTAAGACCAGCTTCTCGAGATATCATCCGGTGATGCGCGGTCAGGCAACATCAATCC